>NZ_JBHVSZ010000011.1:139043-222543 GCF_042884885.1 Arthrobacter sp. NPDC058097 | reverse complement strand
GACAACCCCGTCACCGAAACCGGCCTCAAGAGCGAGTTCTCCGCCCACGGCGTCCGCTCACGCTACGGCCAAAAACGCGCGGACGTGAACCACCAATGGATCGACCCCATCATCGTCGGCGGCCCATGGGTACTGACAGCCGTAGGAGTCGCAGCCGCCCTAAGGACGCTGCGAAAACACCGCACAGCCTGACACCCGTTCCGCCACGGCGGTGGAATGGCAACGTTGACAGCACAGCACAAACGTGTGCCGCAATTCCTGCCGTGGTGACCTGCGCGAAGTGGGCACCGCTGCTGGAGTCGCTGTGCCGGGCAATGCCCTGCAGACTTGCCCGGACCAGGGCGCCGACTCCGGGCAAGGGCTCAGGAGTCAGGATCAGGAGCAGCCGGGACACCTCGCCAGGGGCACTATCGCTACGAAAGTCACACCCGGACCCACCCGGCGGAAACCAGGGTCAGCGCACACGACTAAAACCAGATCTCCCGGTTCTTTGTAATACAAAGAAATCCTTAGGCCTCGAGATATTCAGTGATCTTGAGATCCGCTAGCAACCAACCATCGGCCCGTCACGGTCGGTCTAGTCTGGAGGGCAGCTTCTGCAATGTCGCACATTGATCGCAAGGCTCTAGTTTCAGCCATCGTTGGTCTAGTAATCGCAGTCTTTCCGGCGCTGCTCGGTGCTCCCGAGCTCGCGCCCTTGATCGGATGGTCTGTCGCCGGCTGCGTCTTCCTGATCTGGGCGTGGACAAAGGCGTGGCCCGCTGGTCCGGAGGCCACTGGTGAACTCGCCCGCCATGAAGGTCGATCTCGACGGCTCGTTGACTCCCTCATCATCGGCGCGACGTTCGTCAGTCTCGTGGCGGTCGTCTTTGCATTGATCCGCAGCCAGCAGAAGGATCTCATCGGCGTGACCGCGGCGATCCTGGCGGCTCTCGGCGTGGTGCTAGCCTGGGCTCTCGTCAACACCGTCTACGCCTTCAAATACGCTCGGATGTACTACCACGACGAGCGCCATCGCTTCCGCTTCAACCAGGACGAGGACCCGTCATACAGCGACTTCGCCTACGCAGCATTCTCAATCGGCATGTCATACAACGCGAGCAACGTGAACGAGTCATCCACCCCTTCCCGCAGGATCGCCCTAGGGCACGCGCTGCTCTCCTACTTCTTCGGCACCTTCGTCGTCGCAGTGGCGATCAACCTTGTCGTCAGCCTCGGTCAGTCCAGCTGAACTTACACCCCAACATGACGTCTGGTGCCCGCGAGCGGTGAGCAGTCCAACGTCATGGCGCATCACAAAAACCAAGTCCTTCAGTGATCTCGCGACGACGCGCGTGTCGCTGCAAAAACCAATTCAGCGCACTGGCATCGGAGCGCCTGCGCTTCACCGGCTGAAGCCCTGCCGTTCGTCCGGAGACCCTGCCACTCGACTCGTCTCAAACCAGCTCATGAACAAAGAGCACAAACGTGCATGACCAGGAAGCGGACCCTTTGGTGCGCAGGGCTCGGCGAGAGTAACGAAGGGGTTCTTGTCCGGATGCGGGTGCTCCGGCCTCGTCTCATCAGTCCGTCACGCCGTCGACCAAAAAGGCTGGCAATGAACAGGCATGAAAGACAGCAGCCAGCCGGAGGATTCCTCACTTCGGGGCATCACGGCAATGATTCAAAAGAGTCATGCAGTCGACGCTGACGGCCACCATGAACAGCTATTCCCACCTGTCGGGCACAAGACATGCCGCCTCCCCCAGAACCACCGTGAATACGAAGAACAGCCACCCACGAGCCGAGCAGGAGGAAATCCAGGTGAACAACCAACGACACAGCAATGAAACCAGCATCAATTTTTCCCCAAGTCATGTTTGGCGCACCACGAACGCCCATGAACAGGTAACAAACAACAACCCGTCCGTCCAGTAAAGCAAGGAGGCTACCGACCACAGCACCCGCCACCAACTGAAAAAGGCCCCCGAAGGGGCCCCTCACAACAAAATTTGTCCACACTCGGAGGCCGCAAAGCCCTGAACAGGGAAAACACGTGCCCGAGATGGGACTCGAACCAGCCTCTCCCCCTGAAAATACGCCACTCTTCGAAAACTTCGCCAATCCGAACCATCCGGTGCCGATACAACCGAATCCGAAGCCCAGGGTGTGGAAGATTACCTCACCGGCCGCCGTGACGCCCATTGCGGCGACGCTCCGCTGCTCGGCCGGAACTCGTCTGGGCGATGGGCCTGAGCCGTGATGTGCGGAGCAAGCGCGCTCCGGGCTCAAAGAATGTCATAGCCGTTGCAACCTCCTTCTAACGTTTCATGGCTGAAACAGTCGAAGAGGTCCTGACCCGAACCTTGCCCCGCGGAGGGAATCAGACAGCCACAAGGCCCAGCACATTCACGGCTTCAGGAATCCGCACTATCGGCGTCGTTCAGCACTTCCGCGCCGCCCCCAATGCCGGAAGTGGCTGCTTTGATGAGGGCGGCGTCCCTGAGGCGTGTCCGGTAGTTACCGACGGCATTCGGTCGCGCACCAGTCCGTCCGCGGATGTGGGTTGTGGCTGACGCACCCGGGTCTTCTGCCATTGCCTGCAGGAAATCCTGGTCTCGTCCGGATGCAGTTGAAAGTGCTGCTTGGATGACTATATGCGCATTTCGGCGGCGGCCAGCAGCGGCCCGGCTGACCGCGGCAGCATCTATCCGTCTGCTGCGTTTTTCGGCTTCCTGCCACAAGTAACAGCCATCAGTTGGACGGGAACGGGTAGCTGCCGGTGGCTTCCGCACCGTCCCCGCCAGTTGCGGGGTGAGGGTCATGTCGGCGGAGGCAAAGGTTTCCGTGAAGGATCGCTCCACTTCGGTTACCGAGGCTGCATGCAGATCAAAGCGGTCGGCACGTCGGAGGAAGGTCTCCACTCCCTCATTAAGGAGGTCGGAAACCCCCGCAGGCAGCCCGGCGACGATGAGGCGAATGGGCCTAAGTTGGGCTCTGCGGATGTCTCTGGCAGGAAGGGCCGTTTCAGGATTGCTTCCCCACCTGCAGTTTTCCCTTGAGGACGCCTTCCGCCAAGGGGACGAGGACGCTGCCACCGCCCTCCCTGGCGGCAAACGCCGCCTGCGCCACAAACCCGGAGGACCCTGGCAGCCACGGCTGCGGAAGCTGAAGTCCTCCATTCAAAGAACTGTAGACAGCTGCCAGGGGACGAATTCGTTGTCCCCGTACCCCAGTTGCTCACTTTTGGTTTCTTCGCCCGACGCGACCCGGAGGACGAGGTCGAAGATCTGCTGTCCCATCTCCTCGATGGTCAGCTGCCCGTCCGCCACGGCCCCGCAGTTCACATCGATGTCGTCCTGCATCCGCTCGTAAAGCGCGGTGTTCGTGGCAAGCTTGATGCTCGGCGTGGGCTTGCAGCCGAAGGCTGAACCGCGGCCGGTGGTGAACGCAAGCACCTGGGCGCCGCCGGCGACCAAACCGGTCGCGTTGACGGGGTCGTATCCCGGGGTGTCCATGAAAACGAGGCCGCGGGCGGTAATGGGCTCGGCGTACTCGACGACGTCCGCCAGGTTTGTGGTTCCGCCCTTCGCTACCGCCCCAAGGGACTTTTCGAGGATGGTGGTGAGTCCACCCGCCTTGTTACCCGGAGATGGGTTGTTGTTAATGGACGATCCGTCCACGGCCACATGTTGCTCCCACCAGCGGATCCGTTCATTGAGCTTGTCCGCCGTGAGTTGGGACTCCGCACGGGACGTCAGCAGGTGCTCCGCCCCGTAGATCTCCGTAGTTTCACCGAACACAGCGCTGCCACCGTGCCTGATAAGGATGTCCGCGGCAGCCCCCAGGGCAGGATTGGCGGTGATCCCGGAGAACGCATCCGAGCCGCCACACTCCATGGCGAGGATGAGTTCCGACGCCGGAACGCTTGTCCGCCGTGCCTTATCGAGTTCGGGGAGCAGTTCCTCAATCCGGCGCACGCCTTCGGCTACCGTGGCCCGGGTGCCGCCCTGCGCCTGGATGGTCATGCTGGAAACCGACTTGTCAGGGCTGAGCGACCACCCGGCGGTGAGGCCGGCGATCTGATTCACCTCGCAGCCCAGCCCCAGGACCAGGATGGCGGCGAAATTCGGGTGGTTCGCGTAGCCCTGGAGGGTCCGCTGCAGCACCTCGAACCCGTAGTTGCCCTCACCACCTGTCCCGCATCCGGAGGAATGCGTGAGCGCCACCACGCCGTCCACGTTGGGGTAGCCGTCCAGGACACCGCTGTTCTCGATCCGGGAGGCGATGAGCTTCGCCGCGGTGGCGGAGCAGTTGACCGAAGTCAGGATCCCAACGTAGTTCCGGGTACCGACGGAACCGTTCATCCGCCGGTACCCCTGGAACGTTGCGCGCTCGCTTTCGGGCACAAAGTCGGTCTTCCGCAGGGCCGTCCCAAAATCGCCGGCCCGGTCGAATTCCCGGTAGGCAACATTGTGGACGTGAACATGTTCGCCCTCCCGGATCGCGCGCCCCGCGAAACCGATGATCTGGCCATATTTCCTGACCGGCTCATCGGCCTCGATGGACCGCAACGCCACCTTGTGGCCGGTGGGAATCTCGTCCTGGGCCAGCAGGTCACCCCCGCCGAAGGACACCCGGCTATCAGCGGGAATGACCCCGAGGGCAGTCCCCACATTGTCCTCGGGGTGCAGGACCAACAGACCTGTGTCCGCGCCAAGCTGCGGGGCCGGGACCAATTGCGTCGGTGTGTTCATGTTCATGCCTTTACTTCTAATCGTCTCCGCTACCAGATGTCCGGGATCGGTGACTAGGTGAGGACCTCGGGGTTGACGATGTTGCGCGGCCGGCGGCCCAGGCAGGCGTCCACCACGTTCTCCGCGGTGCGCCGCTTGAGTTCGTCGCTTGATTCCTCCGTGTACCACGCGGTGTGCGGGGTCAGCACCACCCGGTCCAGATCCAGCAGCACGCTGTGGAGCGGAAGAGGCTCTTCCTCAAAGACGTCCAGGCCGGCAGCCCGGATCCTTTCGGTTTTCAGCGCATCGATGAGGGCCTCGGTGTCAATTACCCCGCCGCGGCAGGTGTTGACGATCGTGGCCCCCTCCTTGAACTGCTCCAGCGTGCGGGCGTTGATCAAGTGGTGGGTGTGCTTGTTCAACGGGACATGCAGGGATACGACGTCGGACGCGGCCAGGAGGTCATCAAAGGAGACCACCTGGATGCCTTCCTTGGTGGTGGTCCCCGGGGTGTGGAGGGGATCGTACCCGAGGGGGCGGAAGCCAAGGGCCTTGGCTTTGGCTGCTGTTGCCGCGCCGATCAGGCCGAGCCCCACCACTCCGAACGTCTGGGAGGAGAAGCGGCGGAGCGGCTTGACCGAGTCGAGGAGGTTCCGCCCCGCCCGAACTCCCCGGTCCAGGTCAGGAATGCCGCGGGCCAGCGTCAGGGCGAGAGCAATCGCGTGATCACTGACGTCCTCCACGCCGTAATCGGGCACGTTGGACACTGCCACACCGCATTCCGTTGCAGCCGGCACGTCGATGGTGTCCACGCCCACCCCATACCGGCTCACAGCCTTCAGGCGGGGCAGGTTCCTGAGGACGCGTCCTGTGATGGGGGCGTACTGGACGATGAGCCCGTCCGCCTCCGACGCAGCCGCCAAGACATCGTCCTCGGTCCTGCAGTGGGCCCGCACCAGCTCCACGCCGTTGGCCTCCGCTACCGCCTGCTCCTGGCTTATCGATTCGAATTCGTAGTCCGTGATGACGATGCGCGGCATGTCCATCCTCCCTTTCCTCGGTCCGTCCGTTGACTCTCACGCCCAGCGGAGAATCAGCGGGTCCTTGCGTTTGGCCATTTCCACGAGCTGCGCCCGGGTGTCCGGATTCAGCTCCCCCACGGGCTGGCGCGTCCTGTCGCTGGCAATGATGTTGCCCTCCTTCATCAGGACTTTCGTTGCCCGCAGGCCGCACTGCCGGTTCTCGAAGTGGATGAACGGAAGCAGGTTTTCCCAGGCATGAATGGCTTTGTCCCGATCCCCTGCATGGAAATCCCGCACGATTTGGCCCAGCTCGTCCGGCACCATGCAGCTGCTCATCGTGCCCTGGGCCCCCGCCTCAAGGTCGGGGATGAGGGTGATGGCTTCCTCGCCGTCGAAAAGTCCGGGCAATGCGGGCCCGGCGGCGGCACCGAGGGCGCGCAGCTTGTCCGCCGCCTGGGGCATCTCGATCTTGGCGTACCTCACCTGCGGAACCTCCTGCGCGAGGCGGGCCAGGAGCCCCACGGACAGCGGCGTGGTGCTCATCGGCGCGTCCTGGATCATGATGTCGATGTCCAGTCCGTCGGCCAAGCGCTTGAAATACTCCAGTACCGCCTGGTCGTCCACTTTCATGGTGGCCCCGAAGAACGGCGGCATCAGCATGACCATTTCGGCACCAAGTTCCTGCGCACGGAGGCTGCGTTCCCGGGCAATCCGGGAGCTGAAGTGGCTGGTGGTGACACAGACCGGCATCCGTCCGTCAAGATGCTCCATGGTGGTCCGGAGCACTGCCTCGCGCTCGTCATCTGTCAGGGAGAACTGCTCGGAGTAGTTGGCCAGGATGCAGACGGCGTCGGATTTTCCGTCCACGAGGTAGTCCAGCACGCGGCGCTGGCCGTCGAGGTCCAGTTCCTCGTTGTCGGCGAAAATGGTGGGCGCTACCGGCATTACGCCAGTGATGGCACTCATAGGTTGTCCTTTTATAGGTTGGAGAGAAGGGGCAGTCGCTGGTTCAGCGGCTGCTGGCCAGGACCGGAGCGGTTTCGTCCTCGTAGTCCTCGGCGTCGATGTCGCGGCCGTGCGGGTCCCACTTGTTGACCAGGATCACCACGATGGCGATGGCTGGAACAGCGGCGAGTACCAGCAGCGCCCTGGTTCCCCACGCGGCCGTGGCCAGGGGCCAGAACACCAGGCCTGCGATCGCTCCGAGCCGGACGCCGATCTGGGTGAAGCCCGTGCCGGCACCGCGCAGCGAGGTGGGGTAGGACATGGTGGCCATAGTCATTCCCTGGGCACCTGGGCCAGCAGCGTGGCAGAAGATCAGAAGGCCGATGACCACCGCACCGACGAACGACCAGGCACCTTGAACGTTGCTGAGGCTGCCTGCGATCACCATGCAGACGAACGTGCCGCAGAATCCGAACAGCGCGAGTTTGCGCGGGCCGATCCTGCCGGAGAGCCGGGCACCGAGGAATCCGCCGGTGACGCCGAAGCAAAGGTTGAGGATGAGGGACGAGATGATGTTGGTCATCACGTTCTGGGTGTGCAGCATGGCGAGGACAATCTGGCCGACGAAGAAGCCGACGGCGTAGTACTCCATGGACTGTCCCGCGTTGATGACTGCGGACAGCACGGTCCGGCCGCGGTACTTCTTGCTCACGAGCTTGCCCCAGGCCTGGGTTAGCGTCATCTGGAACTGCTTGCGCTCCGCGCGGGGGTCGACGGCGTCCGGGGCCACTTCGGCGTCCACGCCGTAGGTCTGCTTGAGGATCTTGGCTGCTTCGTGCAGGCCCAGGTTCTGGGCTGCCCATGACGGCGACTCGGCCATGTACTTCTGGCGGAAGATCATGATGAGGATGGCGGGGACTGCACCGAATCCGACCACGATGCGCCACATGTGGTTTTCACCCCAGTGCATGTTCTGGAACAGGAAGTAAACGGGGATGAGAAGCGCGAAGGTGGAGGCGACGGCCACGTACCACATGGGCTGCCAGAGCGACACGGTGCCGCCCTTCTTCTTCCGGGAGGCGTACTCGGCCAGGAAGCTGAAGGCGACCGGGAAGTCCACGCCGATGCCTACGCCCATGATGAAGCGGGCAATGATGAGGGTCCAGACGTCCGGAGCGATGGCGCAGGCGATTGCGGCGACGACGAAGAAGACCATGTCGGCCATGAAGACCTTGAAGCGTCCCAGCTTGTCGACGAAGTAGCCGCCGAACACGGAACCAACGAGTGCGCCCACCATGATCGATGCTGACACCAGGGCGAGCATTCCGGGAGTGAGGCCGAAGTCCTTGGCGATGTAAGGCATGCCGAACGCCAGCGAGGTGAAGTCGTAAGCGTCCAGGAAGATGCCGCCCAGGGCGATCAGGGTAATGGCAAAGGATTTGCCCTTCTGGAGGGTCCCGCTGTTGATGAGGTCGGTGACATCCTGCGCGGAGCGGAGGATGAGCCGTCCGCTGGCGGGGGCAGCGGAATTTGGCACTGCTGACATTGAGGGTCCTTTCGAAAGCGCACTGCTTTGTGTGTTTTCGCTAGTTCGAGATTTCGAACGTTGATCGAAGTGGCGATCATGCGGTTGCTGCGGTAGGGTGATCGGGAACACAAAGGAGTCTAGGGAGGCAGCCCCGGGAGCGTCAAGCAGAGCCCGGGAATTGGCCCGAAAATCCTGCCGCAGAAGCAAGACCGGCACCAAGGAAGTCTCCGGCGACATGGGCGCTCCACCAGCTCCCGGCGGTCTGGAGAATTGACTCGCGTACTAAATTTCGAACATGAAAGGGGCTCCTCCGTATGGATGACCGTCAACTGCCCAAGTGGTCCGAGATCCGGGAACTCGTCCAGTTCCGGAGTTTCGAGTTGGATCCCGTGCAGCGAAGGCTTGCCCGGGCGTTCACCATCGCGGACCTTCGCGCGATGGCACAGAAAACCACGCCAAAGGCTGTCTTCAACTACACGGACGGTGCCGCCGAAGAAGAGATCACCATCGCGAGGTGCCGGCAGGCCTACCACGACGTGGAGTTCTCCCCGGCCGTGCTCCGTGACGTCTCGGATCCGGATCCCTCCACCGAGCTCCTGGGCCAGGCCATTGACTTCCCGCTGGTCCTGGCGCCCACCGGCTACACCCGGATGATGCACAACGACGGCGAAAAGGCGGTGGCCCGGGTGGCCGCCCGGAACAACATCCCGTACACCCTTTCAACGGTCGGCACCACCACGGTGGAGGACCTGGCCGGCGCTGTCCCCGACGGAAACAACTGGTTCCAGCTCTACATCGCGAAGGACAGGAGCAAAACCGAGGGCCTCCTGCAGCGCGTCCTGGACAGTGGCTACAAGGTTTTGATGGTCACCGTGGATACCCAGGTGGGCGGCGCAAGGGTCAGGGAGCTGCGTGACGGGCTCACCATTCCGCCCACGCTGTCGCCCAAGACCTTTGCGGACATGGCCCTGCACCCTTCCTGGTGGTTCGACAAGCTCACCACCCCGCCCATCGAATTCGCTTCACTCCGCGGTTTCGGCGGCAACTCGGCAGAGGTGGCGGACCAGGTCTTCGACCCCGCCCTGACGTTCGAGGACATCGCCTGGCTGCGGCAGGTGTGGCCCCACAAGCTGCTGGTCAAGGGCATCCAGACCGTCAAGGATGCTGAACGGGTGGTGGAGTTGGGATGCGACGGCCTGGTCCTCTCCAACCACGGGGGACGGCAGCTGGACCGCTCCCCCACGATCCTCCGGATCCTCCCCCAGGTACGCGAAGCATTGGGGCCCGGGCCCACGGTACTGATCGACAGTGGAATCATGTCCGGCAGCGACATCCTCGCCGCCGTCGGCCTGGGTGCGGACGCGGCGATGGTGGGACGGGCCTACCTGTACGGCCTGATGGCCGGCGGAGAACGCGGTGCCGCGCACGCGGTGAAGATCCTGCGCTCCCAGTACGTGCGGTCAATGCAGTTGCTGGGCGTGAAGTCCACTGCCGGCATTTCTGGCGACCATGTGGCGCTGGCGGGCTGACGGCCAGGCCGACGGCCCAGCAGCCGCGGCCCTCTCCGTCACCTCAGCGGTAGCCGAGCTCGGCACTGAAGCGGGCAGCGCCGTCGGCCGCCAGTGCCGACCATTCCTCTACCGGGCGCTGGTTCCAGCGCATGTCCGGGACGGAGATGCTCAACGCCGCAACCACTGCTCCGGTGTGGTCCCGCACCGGAGCAGCCACGCAGGAAACATCAGGATTGGACTCCCCGGACTCGAAGGCCAGCCCGGAAGCGCGGATCTCATCCAGCACGTTGGCCAGCACATGGGGCTCGGTGATGCTTTTAGGGGTCAGCTTGGCGAGGCCTTTCTTGAAGAGCCGCTTGCGTTCACCGTCCGGCAGGTACGCCAGGAGGGCCTTGCCCACCGCTGTGCAGCTGGCAGGAACCCGGCCGCCCATGCGCGAGACCATACGCACGGACTGGGTACTGTCCACCTTGCAGATGTACACGACGTCCGCGCCGTCCAGAATGCCCACGTGGACCGTCTCGTCACACTCCTTGGCCACGGACTGGGCAATGCGCAGCCCGACGGCGTGCAGGTCCAGCCGTTCGGCGAACGCGTTGCCCAGCCGGAAGACGCTCAGGCCCAGGTGATAGGTGGCAGTGGCATCGTCCCGGCGGAGGTATTTGCGCTCGGTCAGGGTGGTGAGCAGTTCGTGGACGGTGGTCCGGGGAAGCCCGGTCCGCTGCACCACCTCGGGGGCAGAGAGCCCGTGCCGGGCGTCCATGAAGAGCTCCAGAACGTCAAGGCTCCTGACGACGGCGGGGGTCAAGCGGGGCACTGTGTGTCCTTTCGGTAGGGAGCCATGGCTTCATGCAGCTTCCAGTGTACGCGTATCGTTCGAAATATCGCACGTCGTTCGAGAAAAGAGAACGTGGTGCGTGACCAAGACATAAATCCAGGAGAAAACCAGATGAAATCAACTCCCGAACAGGTCGAACAGCAAATCCTGGCCGCGCATGCGGCCTACGAAATAGCCCGCGACGTGGAACCGGATGTCCGCGGCTCCTGGCTTGAGGCCATCGCCTCTGCGTTAGAAGCAAACGCAGATGAGCTTGTGCGCCTTGGAGCACAGGAAACGCACCTGGACGAGGGCCGGCTGCGCTTCGAACTGAAGCGCTCCGTCTTCCAGCTGCGCCTCTTCCGCAGCGAAATTATCGCAGGCGAGCACCTGGACGCCGTGATTGACCACGCCGACCCGGACTGGGGCATGGGCCCCCGGCCGGACCTGCGCAAGGTCAACGTGCCCCTCGGCGTCGTGGGCGTCTTCGGTGCCTCCAACTTCCCCTTTGCCTTCAGCGTGATGGGCGGCGACACTGCCTCCGCCCTGGCCGCCGGCTGCGCGGTGGTGCACAAGATCCATGAAGGACACCTGCAGCTGGCCCTGCGGACCGCCGCCATCGTGGAGGAAGCCCTTGCCGCGGCAGGGGCGCCGCAGGGACTCTTCTCCGCCGTGGTGGGCCGGCAGGCAGCGGAAGCGCTCGTGGACCACCCCCTAACCAAGGCCATCGGATTCACGGGTTCCACGGCCGGCGGCCGGGCACTCTTCGACCGGGCTTGCCGCCGGCCCACCCCCATCCCCTTCTATGGAGAACTGGGCAGCATCAACCCCGTGTTCGTCACGGAGCAGGCCTGGGCTGCGCGCAGGGAGGCCATCCTTTCCGGGTACGCTGCCAGCTTCTCCGCAGGCATGGGCCAGTTCTGCACCAAACCGGGACTGCTGTTCGCACCCGTGCATGATTCGGATGACGTGGCGGGTTTTCTTCAGCAGGAACTCGATGCCAAGAGCGTGGCACCGCTCCTCAGCCCGAAGCTGCGCGAGGGTTTCGACGCCGCGCTGGAAAACGTACGGTCCGCCGATGGCGTGCACGTGCTGGTGCCGGGCGACGGCTCTGAAGCTCCCCGTCCCACTGTCCTGGCCACCACGGCCGAGACCGTCCTGGCGCAACCGGAGCTGCTGGAGCAGGAGATGTTCGGCCCCGCCACCCTCCTGATCCGCTACCGCCCCGGAACCAACCTCGCCGAGCTGGCCGGGCTGCTGGAGGGCCAGCTGACCGCCACTGTCCACGGCGAGCCGGAGGAACAGCTCAATGACCTGCTGACGGTGCTGCGCGAACGGAGCGGACGCCTGGTGTGGAACGCCTGGCCAACAGGAGTCAGCGTCACCTACGCGCAGCAGCACGGCGGTCCTTACCCCGCCACCACCGCCGCCTCCACCACCTCAGTAGGCACGGCGGCCATCGGACGGTTCATGCGCCCCGTAGCCTATGACTCCTTCGCCGCAGAGCAGCTTCCGCCAGCGCTGCGTGAGGACAACCCCTGGAACATTGCACGGCGCGTGGATGGAATCCATGAACCTGCCGGACAGAAAGCAGAAGCACGATGACAACTGTTACCGCAAGCCAGATCCTGCCCGTTGACGCCGACCGCGCCCTCCTGGTGGGGCGTGTCTGGGACCCCAAGTCCGGCGGACCGCGCGTTGTCTCCGTGAGCGGACAGGACGTTTACGACCACACGGAGCACGTCGGCACCGTCTCGGAACTGATGGACTCCGAGGACCCGGCGGGGCTGATCACCTCCACCCGCGAGGCACCGCGGTGGGACCTCGCCGCACTGGTGAATGCTTCACTGGCGCAGGACCGCGAATGCCCCCACCTCCTGGCCCCGGTGGACCTGCAGGTCATCAAAGCTTGTGGCGTGACGTTCGTTGGCAGCATGATCGAACGCGTCATCGAGGAACGGTGCGCAGGCGACTTCCACAAGGCCGCGGCCGTCCGCGAATCCGTCCTGGCCATCCTCGGGTCAGACATCGCCACGGTCCGGCCGGGTTCGGAACAGGCCCGTAAGGTCAAAGAGGTTCTCACGGCCAAGGGTATGTGGTCCCAGTACCTGGAGGTGGGGCTCGGCCCGGACCCCGAAGTGTTCACTAAGGCACCGGTGCTCTCCAGCGTCGGTTTTGGTTCCCGGATCGGCCTCCCCACGTTTTCGCAGTGGAACAACCCGGAACCGGAACTGGTCCTGATTGTGGACTCCAAGGGCCAGGTGCGCGGGGCGACGCTGGGTAATGACGTGAACCTGCGTGATGTGGAAGGCCGCAGCGCACTCCTGCTGGGGATGGCCAAGGACAACAACGCATCCAGTTCGATCGGCCCGTTCGTACGCCTCTTCGATGCAGGATTCAACCTTGAGTCGCTGCGGAGCGAGGACATCACCCTGACCGTGGAGGGGACGGACGGTTACCGGCTTGAAGGGCAGAACAGCCTGTCCCGGATCAGCAGGCCCTTCGAGGAGCTGGTGGGCGCCGCCTTCGGCCGGCACCACCAGTACCCGGACGGATTCGCCTTGTTCACCGGCACGCTCTTCGCGCCCACCAAGGACCGGGACCAGCCAGGCCTGGGCTTCACCCACCACGATGCGGACCAGGTGACCATCAGCAGCGCTCAGCTCGGCTCGCTGATCAATACCACGGGCACCACCGAAGAGCTCCCCGCGTGGAGCTTCGGCATCCGCGACCTCATGGAGTACCTCTCGCGGAGTGTGCAGGTCCCGGCCCGCCAGGGCTAGTACCGGGCGAAAGATCAACGGAAAGGCCCAGTGCTCGGCAGACGGAGACTGGGCCTTTTCGGCGATCCTGGCCAGACGGGCGAGGGGTGGCAGCGACAGGACATACGACGGCGGGAGCTCGCCGCACTTCCGTGACAAGCCCGCCCAGCCTGGCTCGTCATGACCACCGGTGGGACAGGCAGGTTGACCGAATCACGGTTATCGACGCATGAATAGGACGCGCAAAAGTAGACGTCCGCCCGCGTCATCAGGGTATTGGCTGGGGCCATGGGCATCGGCTTGCAATTATTCGTTGGGTGGACGTTCTCGGGCTGTTGTGGTTTAGACAGGGCGGGTGTTTCATGATCGGGTCTTTGACGGTCGGAACCTTTATTGAGGGTCAGCGGCTCGTTGCATTCAGATGGCGAAGATGGTCCATCGTGTTTGGTAGCTTCCGGCGGGTTTGAGTCGGATGAGATCCGTGCCGCTGTTGAAGGCGTCCGGTGGACAGGTCATTGGTTCTACAGCGAGTCCGAGTCGGTTGGCTAAAGGTGGTTTCTTGTCGGCGGTGTGGATTTGGAGCCATGGGCAGGCAGCGTCCCATGCCATGCCGACGCCAGTCCCAGTGGGGTCCTTCAGGGTGAGCCGGGCGCGGCCCCGGTCGTCGAATCGTATGTCAGTGAATGCGTGGTCAATTTCCGTGCCTCCGATGGAGCGGGGGGCCCGGAAATCGAACTCGTGTCCCCGAACTGGACGGGTTTCCAGTGGGAGGAGTCGGTCCGGTGTGACGTCAAGGTATGAGTCCGCGGGGACTTCGAGAATCCAATCATTCATGGCTGACGGTCCGGCAACAAGGTACGGATGGGGGCAGACACCATATGGGGCCGCGGCCGGGCCCGCATTGGTCGCTTTAACGATGGTGTGGAGGCCGTTCTCATCGATTCGATACGCCGCTTCCAGCCGCAGCTGGAATGGATATCCTCTTGTTGGCCCAAGCTCACAGCCCAGGACCACGGACGAGTCATCGGCCGATTGCAGCTCCCACTCACGATTGAACACCAGTCCATGCAGTGCGGTGGACCGCTCCGGTTCATTGAGGGCCAGTTGCTGTGTTTCTCCATCGAAGGTGTACCGGCCGTCGCGTATTCGGTTCGGCCAGGGGGCCGCGATGATTCCCCGGTAATCCGGGATCGGCGCTCCTGCCTCGAAAGGAACTACCAGATCCCGGGTTCCGTGCCGGAGCCGGCGCAGCGCCGCCGCCTGGGTGGTGATGGTGGCGGAGTAGTCGTCCGCCCGGATGAGGTACTCGGATTCCGGAGGTCCGGGCGGAGGCGTGCGGGACGGCATTTTTAACCGATTTCAATGGCAGGTTCAGGGTGCTTCATCTCAACTGCAGGGACCGTGTGTGCCGGTTCGTTGGCTTGCTCTACCGGGGTTTTGGGCCGGCGGTGCGAAGCGGTGTTGACGTTCTCGCCCAGCACGATGGATCTGATTTCCTCGAGGGGAATCTTGGGCCGGCGCTGGGCGTCGGCCAGGCCGTTGGCTTCCTGAAGTGTGTCCGTCAGCTGTGTGTAGCAGAAGCCGGCGAGGACGGGGCTGGATTGCAGTGCCTCAAACAGGTCCCGAAGCAAACGACTGAAGTCGTCGGCATTGGAAACTGTGGCGTAGCCCCATGACTCCAGGCCGGTGCCGCTGACGTAACTGATGCCGCCGAATTCGGAAACGACGAATGGCTGCCCGCGGTCCGGGGTGTCGACAAGTCTCATCCTGCGCCCGAGCGGGCCGATGCCGGCCATCAGCTCCTCGAGGTTGCCGGCGCTGGCGTAGTTGGCTGCCAGTTCCTCCCGGGTGATGCCATAGTCGTGGATGGCCCAGATGTCCGAGTCCGCGTGCTCCCAGCCGTCGTTGGTCACCACCGGCCGCGAGGGATCCAGTGCTTTTGTGAGGTGGTAGAGGGCCTGGGCATAGCTGAGCTGCGCCTGGTCGTGAGAGATGTGCTGCACCCCCCAGCTTTCGTTCAGCGGAACCCAGGTGACGATCGAGGGGTGTGATATGTCGCGGCGGATGACCTCCAGCCACTCCCGGGACATGCGTTCGATGGCCGTGACGGAGAATTCGTAGGCGCTGGCGTTTTCGCCCCAGACGAGGAGCCCGAGCCGATCCGCCCAGTACAGGAAGCGGGGATCCTCAACCTTTTGGTGGATACGAGCGGTGTTAAAGCCGAAGTCCTTGATCAGTTGAACTTCCTGACGCAAAGCGTCAGCGTCGGGTGCGGCAATGTGGGATTCGGGCCAGTAACCCTGCTCGAGGACAGCACGGAGGTAATACGGCCTGTCGTTGAGCATGAAGTGCCGTCCAGCCCAGCCCACAGACCGCATGCCGAAGTAGGAGGACACCTCATCGACATTTCCTTCGGCCGGCGAAACCCGGACAACGGCATCGATGAGTCGAGGTATTTCCGGGGACCAGAGCAGCGATTCGTAGGCTTGGCCGTTTGTCTGCCGTGGAAGGGTGATCAGTGTCGTGCTGCGCGGATCGGCCTGCTCGAAGCCGACGCGGGCCAGTGTCTTTCCCTCGTAGGACAGGGTGACATCGACGTTCACCGGTGTGGCGGGGCGGCCATCCAATTCCAAAGACAGGCGTACAGCTCCATTCGGAACGTCCGGCGCCCAGGCGAGATTCTGCACGGACATCCGCGGGACGGCCTCGAGCCAAACGGGCTGCCAGATCCCGGTTGTCCTGCGGTACCAGATGCCGTGGGGTTCCTCCTGCCAGTCCTGTTTGCCCCGGGGCTGGGCCGCGTCAATGGGGTCGTCTTCGGCCCGGACCACTAGTACGTGCCCGTCCGCTCCTGGGCTTGCCAGGAGATGGGTGGTGATGTCAAAGAAGAAGGGCGTGTGCCCGCCCTCGTGGTTGCCCAGGTACTGGCCGTTCAGCCATACGTCCGCGCGGTAATCCACGGCCCCGAAATGCAGGATCATCCGCGCACCTTGCCGGCCCCATCCTGCAGCACTAACATCCGCTGAGCTCAGCTCACGCCGGTACCAGATGACCGGGTGGAAGGAGTTATCACCGATGCCCGAGGCAGCCGACTCCGGCGGAAACGGCACCCGAATGCGTCGGTCGAACGGGCTCTCCTTCTGGTGCCAGCGCCCGTCCAGGCCTTCGTCGGCGTCATCGTAAGCAAAGCCCCAAAGCCCGGACAGCTCTGTCCAGTCACGGCGGACCAGCTGCGGCCGAGGATAGTCCCCCGCGAGGGACGTCGCCAAGGGGAAGAAGGTATCTGTGGTGTGTGCATCATTCATGCAGCCATCATGCACTTTGCAACCCCTTTTTTCAACGTAGAAAAAAGTGGTTGACATCACGGCGTACCAGGCAGCAGGATGATGGATAACAAATTTTTGCTACGTTGAATAGGTGTCGAAGATGACTATAGGACAAGACACTCTTAGGCCGGAGATTTCGAAACGTTCACTCCGGCCGGGAACGTCATCCACGCTGGCCCGCAGAGCAATCAGGGATGGCTGGGCTTTCCTGGCCCCCTTCATGCTGGTCTATGTGGCGTTCATCCTCGTCCCGCTGTTCCAGTCTCTGTACGTCAGCGGGTTTGACTGGGATTTGCTGGGGGCGACGCGGAAGTTCATCGGCGGCGGGAACTACGTGAAGATGCTCTGGGGCCGGGACATTCTCTGGGACTTCGGCCACGAGTGGCCGGTGCGGCTCGCCGTTGTCGCGGTGACGGCGGCGGTCGCCTTCGGACTACGCCGGCATCGGCGCGCGGCCACCGGCGCCGCTACAGCAGGTGTGATCATTGCTGTCCTGCTGGGATTCCATCCCTCCCCGTCCGGTTCCTGGAATGACGAGAACTTCTGGATTGCTCTGAGGAACACCTTGGGCTTCACGCTGATCTCAACGCCGGTGCTGGTGCTGACCGGGCTGGTGCTGGCCCTGCTCCTGCATACAAAGCGCCGCGGAACCGGCATCTACAGGGCACTGTTCTTCATCCCGTACGTGCTGCCGGTTTCCGCCGTCACGCTCATCTGGAGTTACCTGCTCAACCCGGAACGCGGACTGATCGCCGGATTCCTCAGATGGTTCGGCGTCGATGGCATCCCCTTCCTCTCGGACCCGGCCCTGGCGATGCCGTCCATCATTGCCACCACGGTGTGGTGGTCCGCCGGTTTCAATCTCGTGCTGTTTCTGGCCGGGCTGCAGGACATCGATCCCAGCCTGCATGAGGCGGCGTCCCTGGACGGTGCCAGCCGCTGGCAGCAGTTCCGCCACATCACCGTGCCCGGCCTGTCGCACGTGACCGTGCTGGTCGCGGTGACCCAGCTGATTGCCTCCTTCCAGATCTTCGGACAGGTCTACATCATGACGAAGGGAGGCCCCGGAACTGCCACCCAGGTGCTCATCCAGCACATCTACGAAGCAGGGTTTAAAAACTACGAACTCGGTTATGCCTCCGCGGTTTCTGTGTTCCTTTTCGTCATCATGGCCGCTGTGTCCGCTCTCCAATTCCGTCTGCTCTCCAAGGACTCCTGATGGCCGCCCCCACCCCGACAACGTCCCCCAGCACGCCAACCGCCGCCGCCTCGACAGGTACGAACACGCCCGGCGCACGCACCAAGCGCCGGTCACGCGGCTCATGGACCTATCACTCCTTCATGGTCGTCGCCGCGCTTTTATGGTTCGCGCCGATCCTTTGGATGATCTCGATGGCTGTGACGCCGAACGATGTTCTGCAGCAGTCATCCAGTGATTTGCTCCCCCGGAGCGTCACGCTGGAGAATCTGGTCAGCGTCTTCGCCACGGGCGACCTGGGACGCTGGTTCCTGAACAGTGCAGTCGTCACCGCGGTAACCACTGCCGTGACGGTGATCTTCTCAGCCATGGCCGGTTACGCCTTCGCCAAAATCAGCTTCCCTGGCCGCCGACTGCTGTTCGTCATCGTGCTCGCCGGGCTGATGGTGCCCAAGGAAGCGATGTTCGTCCCGCTGTTCCTGATGTTTTCCGGAGCGCACGGGCAGAACAGCTACGAAGCGCTCATCCTCCCCCGGCTGGCCGCCCCGCTCGGTGTGTTCATCATGACCCAGTTCTTCAGCAAGGTCCCGGCCGAGGTCGAGGAGGCGGCACGCATCGACGGTGCCGGCCGCTGGCGGGTCTTCTTCGAAATCATGCTTCCGCTGGCCCGGCCCGCGATGGCTTCCTTGGCCATCTTCACGTTCGTCCTGACTTGGAACGACTACCTGTGGCCTCTGGTCATATCCACTAAGACGGAATGGTTTACCGTCACCACCGGACTTGCTTCCCTGCAGTCCAACTTTGCCGCTACCACCAACCTGGGGGACCTCATGGCCCGCGGGCTGATCGGGAGCCTGCCGCTGCTGATAATCTTCCTCGCCTTCCAGCGCCAACTCATCCGCGGCATCACTCTAGGCAGCGGCGAAAAATAGCCCCCGCTAGCTTCTACCCAGCGACTTGGAACAACACTTCAAAGGAGAAACCCTATGAAACAATCCCTGCGACACATGACCGTCGCACTAACAGCATCAGCCATCCTCACGACCGCCCTGGCCGGATGTGGCGCATCCGAGGGCAGCACCGACAAGTCCGGGCCGGGAGCAATCACCGCCGTGACCGACGACCAGCTCAAGGGCGCCACATTGCAGATGTCCAACCCCTTCGGCAACTGCCCGGAAGCAACCGGCACCAACACCGACCTGTCCAAGGCCGTGGGAGAGTGCGCGACCCTGCAGACCCTGGTGAACAAGTTCAATGCCGACAACAAATGGGGCATTAAGGTCCAGCGCCTCGGTGGCAGCGCCTGGGACTCCTACTATGACGCCTTGAACACTGCCTTCGCTGGCGGCAACCCGCCGGACGTTGCTGTCATGCACGGGTCCAGCCTGGTCGATTACGCCAAACGAGACCTGCTCGTACCGCTCGATGACCTCGCCGGAATTACGAAGCTTGATACGAATGACATCGCCCCTGCCGCAAAGACAGCCATCGGATACAACGACAAGACATACGCCGTGCCCTTTGACGTGCACGCCATCCTCGCCCACGTCAACGTTGACATCTTCAAGGCGGCCGGGCTCGTCGACGCCGGCGGCAAGCCCAAGCTGCCCACCTCGACCCAGGAATTCCTGGCTGACGCCAAGACAGTCAAGGAAAAAACCGGCAAGAACTTCATGGCCGTCGCGCGCTCGGGCGACCAGCTTGGCATCCACACCCTACACAGCCTGATGCAGCAGCAGGGCGGGGACTTCCTCAGCGCCGACGGCACCAAATCAACTCTCGACTCACCGCAGGCCCGGACAGGCCTGTCATTCCTGGACGAGGTCTTCAAGTCAGGCTACGCGAACGGCAATCAGACCTACGACGCGGCCGGGCAGTCATTCCTGAACGGAGACGCCGCCATGCTGGTCAACGGCACCTGGGTCGTGGACGAGTACAGCAAGAAAGCAGAGTTCAACTACGAAGCCACGAACTTCCCGACGCTATTCGACAAGCCAGCCGTATGGGCCGATTCGCACACGTGGGTGATCCCCAAGCACGCGGACGCGGATCCGGTGAAGTACCGTGCCGCGGCGGAATTCCTGTCCTTCCTCAATGCAAACGACAGCGCTTGGGCCCTCGGCACTGGCCACATCGCTGCACAAAAGTCGGTGCTGAACAGCGCAGCGTACAAGGCAGCCCCGCAACGGGCCAATTACGCAGAGACGGGCCTGAGCATTGCCCACGCCGTGCCGCACATTGCCAGCTGGCCCGCCGTCGCAAAGGCAGTGCGGGACGCCATCGAATCGATCTGGTTCCAGGGACGCCCAGTTGAGCAGGCTCTAAAAGACGGCGACAACAGCATCAACGCAATTCTGACCAAATAGCCGCCTCGGGCGGGACCGGCACCGCCGGTCCCGCCCCGGGCGCCCCTGACATGGCAATCTGGATTCAGCAGACCCGCACAACCAAGGAATCATCCAGGAGGAAACATGGGAACAAGCATGCGAGACGTCGCGGAACTGGCCGGTGTCTCGCAGCGCACCGTGTCAAACGTCGTCAGTGGCTACATCCACGTCAAACCCGAAACCCGGGCCCGCGTCCAGGCAGCGATCGACAGCCTGAAGTACACACCGAACATCTCGGCTCGAAGGCTAAGGCAGGGCCGGACAGGCATCCTCGCCCTCGCGCTGCCGGAAATAGCTGCCCCCTACTTCGCTGAACTCGCCGACCATGTCGAACAACGGGCCGCCGAACTGGGTGTGACGGTCCTGATCGGCCAAACCGGAGGCATCCGGGACCGGGAGCTCCTGGTCCTGCGCGGTTACCAGTCCAACCTCATCGACGGGCTGATACTCAACCCGCTCTCCATCACCGCCCAGGACCTCGTCGATGAAGAAATTGATTTTCCGGTCGTCCTCCTGGGCGAAAGCCTGGAAGCCAGCGGGGCACCCGTCGTGCACGTCTCTGTGGACAACGAAGCGGCCGCCGCCGAAGCAACCCAGCATCTGATCGACATGGGACGACGCTCGATCGCCGCGATCGGAGCCTCGCGCAACATGGCCGTGTCCGGCCCCGCCACGCACCGGCTCCGCGGGTACCTTGCAGCCATGGACCGCGCCAACCTCCCCGTCACCACCGAAATAGATTCCGAGTCAACAGCTTGGACCAGGGCCGCAGGCTACGCCGCGGCGCAGCGGCTGCTGGACCGCAAACCGGACATCGACGCCGTATTCTGCTTCAACGACACCCTCGCATTCGGCGCCCTCAAGTGCTTCCTGGACAGAGGAGTGAAAGTCCCACAGGATATCGCCATCGTCGGATGGGATGACATCGAAGAATGCTCCTATTCCAGCCCGGCGCTCACCTCGATCTCTCCCGACAAGGCAGGAATCGCCAAGACGGCTGTCGATATTCTCCTTGCGCGCGTCTCAGGCCAGACCATCAATCCTGCCGACCCCGCCGAAGTAAGAGCAGACTACAAACTCATAGTGCGGGCCAGCACAACCGGATAAGAATGATGCCCGCGGCTTGATCGGCACCCGCCGCTACCGGGGCACAGCCCCCGGTAACCCAGATCCGCCGCGCCCGTCGCGATGTTCTGCACCGCCATTGCGTCCGTTTCCAAGCCGCCCTCACGCCGCCCGAATGGCCGTCAGCATGCCAACGCCCGCTGACAAGACGTTGCCGGTAGTCCCCTCCACTGTGGCCAAGCCCACGCCAAGCGCGAGGAACTGCGCCACAACGGTGATGCGATCAAGGACGCCTTCCAGATGCTCGGCCTGACGTGGAGTAGCGAATAGCTGCTCGCCCGGCACTCCGTGCCCTGGCTTGACGAACTGTCAATTATCGGCGCTTACTTTGGGCCGTCATTAGGTGAGGGAATCACACCGGAACGGACGGTCGAGCTGGTCCAGCGGGCGGCAACAGAATTCCCAAGTCCGTCCTTGCCCGCGATTACGGGATCAGCCGGGAGCCCCCATTATTTGTCCGCTGCTTTGAGGGCTGCTGCGAGGCCGGACAGGAGGATGTTCAGTCCTACTTCCAGTTCCCGGGCGCCGTCATAGTCGGCCAGCACCGGGGCCATTGCCCGGAGCCGGGGAAACTCCTTGGCCGGGAGATGATACAGGCCCAGACGCAGGACCGCATCATTTTCGTCAGGATCCACCACCAGTTCCTGCAGTTCGTTGAGAAGGTGTCCGTAGAGGAATGCGTAGAAGGCCCGGTAGACGTGCAGGGCGGCTGCGGGCGTGAAGCCGGCGTCGATCAGCAGCGAAAGGATCTGCTCCAGCGGCCTGACGGTTCCGTGCGGGCGCAGGCCCAGCGGAGTCGACAGCGGCCGGGTCACCAGCAGCGGCACGACGTTGGGGTGCCGGAGCGCGAGCCGCCGCATATCGTGGGCGACACCTCGCAGCGTAGCCTGCCAATCCAGCCCTCGTGGGACGGACAGTTGGCCCAGAACCAACTCAGTGAGGCCGTCCAGGAGCGCTGACCGGCTCTCGGCGTACCGGTACAGGCTCATCGGGTCACGGCCCAATCTCTGCCCGAGCCTGCGCATGGTGAGCGCTTCGAGCCCTTCCTCATCGACCAGTTCCAGGGCCGCGGAAAGCACTCTTGCCCGGTTCAGCCGGGCCTTCCGGCCGGAACCGGTCGTGCTGCTCTCGCTCATGGCTGGATCCTTTCCGCATACGCCGGCCCGGGAACAGGATGCCGCTTCCGTTCTCCACCTCCGAAGTCTACAATGTAGGCATACGGGTGCAAAACCCGGCCGGCCGTGTAGCGGCGATCCGGTGAACAGCCTCAGCGCCCAGTGCAGGGCGCCGAAGCACAGCTGCTGCAGCCACGCGGCAGCCTTACCTGCACCGGAAACGAAAAGAGCCAGCCATGGCCGTTTCACAGTTCGATCAGTTCCTTCGCGACGCCACAATCTGCGACCCCGACTCAGGGGCCACGCTCGAACGCGACCGGCTCTACGGGCTTTACATCAGCTGGTGCACCGTCACCCACACCAGGCCGCGAAGGGAACGCTCCTTCTGGGCAGCGATGCGCCGGCGGGTAGACCCCGACCAGAACACTCTGCGCATGAAAGGCCCCGCCGCAGCCGACTATCTCCTGTCCAGCTACCCCAATCTGGTCTGATGCCAGCCACGGTCCCTTCCGGCAGCCATTACCCGGCCCAAGGTCACCAGCCACGCGGGCAGCGCCCATGGTGCATCACGTGCGGCACCGACCAGCACCTGCTCGCAGAATCCATCACCGTCCTGGACGCGTCGAGCGGATCCATGGCCGTCGCATTCAGCTGCACCTCTTGCTGCGGCTCAAGCGCCCTGGCAACCAACGCAGAGTTCCTCGCACCGGTCCTGGCCCGCTAC
The DNA here is from genome assembly GCF_042884885.1 of Arthrobacter sp. NPDC058097. NCBI lineage: Bacteria > Bacillati > Actinomycetota > Actinomycetes > Micrococcales > Micrococcaceae > Arthrobacter > Arthrobacter sp. NPDC058097. The sequence continues at coordinate 199,368 of NZ_JBHVSZ010000011.1, read as the reverse complement.
CTCGGTCCGGACGAGGACGTCTTCCACCTCGGCTCCGTATACATTCACTGCCGCGAACCGATGACCCCCGCGGGCCCGGCGCGCCGGCTTTTGGAACGTCCGGTTTGCACCGAGCCCGGCCCGGCTGACTTCCTGGGCGCCTATTTGCAGACCCGGGTCCTGCACTGCACGTGCGGATTCCAGCTGGAGCCGCCCCCGCCGCCAGTCCAGCCGTGAGCGGATGACGGAATCAGGGTTATCGGCGCTAGAGCAACGGCAGTAGAAGTAGCTGCGAGGACAGCCGTTACCGGTCGTCAGATCCGCGTGGTTGGCGTCTTTGGCAGGACGCAGCTGGGAGACTGTCCTCGTGAATATCGACATCAAAGCCATGCTCCATCGGGTCGTGGACCAGGTGTTCGACGAAAATTTCACCGTGTCGGAGGTCAGTTCCAAAGTCGATTCCTGGCTGCACGGTGTTCACGTGAGCCGTGTCGACAAGAACCGCATCGCAATCATCCGAGCAAGCTACGAATGGATAGACGCCTTCGTCCCAGAGCTGAACGTCCAGGCAACTCTTTTCGACTACGACGACGTGGAGCTGGAGAAGGAGGCCGACCTCCGGAGGGTCTGCCGGGTTATGCGCGCATACCTTGAAGGCAACGGACACGTTGAGGAACGGCGGCGGTTGTTCCGGCGTGGCACGACCTCCGTATTGAGGATCGAGGTCGACGGCTTGGAATGGCGTCTGGGCGGGAACCATTTCGTGGTGCCTTACCCGTAGAGCCGTCCGTTCGCGACATCCGCCGGCCTGCCGCTGCCGAGCGCGACCGTAAGCTTGAAGTTGCCGGCGGTCAGGTCACAGGCGCAGTCCTGCAGCAGCGATCACGCAAGAAGCCTAGGCCGGGATGTATCCGCCGTCGGGGAGGTAGAGGCTGACGGTCGTCCCGCCGTTTTCCCCTGGTTCGATGTCCAGCCGGCCTCCGTGTGCGGCCGCTATTCGTGCGCAGGTGGCAAGGCCGAGTCCGGTGCCGGCCGGGTCACCTTCCCTGTGCAACCGGACCAGGGGCTCCATGACCCGGCGGCGGTCCTTTTCGCTGATGCCTTTGCCGTTATCGGACACGCGCACCACCACACCATCCTCCACAGCGTGCCCGGATATCCGGATGACCGGCGGCACCTGCGGACGGCGGTAGGCGGCGGCGTTCTGGATGAGGTTCTGTAACGCCACCCGCATCTGCACCGGGTCCCCGGTCAAAACGAAATCGGTGCATTCAACGGAAGCACAGGCCTGGGTCAGTCCCTGGCGCAAGTCCGTCGTAACGTCGCGCACCAATTCCGCAAGCGATACCCGGGTCCGTGAGAGTGACCCGCCGACGGAGGCGAATCCAAGCAGATCATCGACCATGGCCAGCATCCGCCTGCCACTGGAACCAATGATCGCGAGGTACTCCGCCGGGTTGTCGCTGTCAGGCCCGTCGTCCATTTCTGCCAGCTCCACATAGCCGAGAAGTGACGTCAACGGGTTGCGAAGGTCATGGCTGACCCGGCCGGTGAATTCGGCCAACCGTTCATTGCTGGTCCTGGCCGCCCTAAGGGCGCCGGCCAACTCCCGGTGCAGCGCGGTCACCCGGCGGGCGGCCACGAGCCGGGTGTGCAGGACGAAAGGATCAAGAGGCTTTGTCAGGTAGTCATCGGCCCCCGCCTGCATGCCGGCCAGCACATCCTCACGCCCATCATGGGACGTGACCAGCATGATGTACGTATAAGAATCGGTTTCAGCTGCCCTGATGGCCCGGCACAAGGCCAGCCCGTCCATGCCCGGCATCGCCAAGTCCGTGACCACCACATCAGGCCGGCGCTCCCGGTAGGTCTTCCAAGCCGCTTTCCCATCAACGGCCGTCAGGCACTCATGCCCTGACCGTTCCACAGCAGCCCGGGCAACCAACAACGACCCCGCATCGTCATCAGCGACCAGAACGGACAGTGGCTGCATCGTATTTAACGAGCCGGAGCCAGACATGGCTCCTCCGAAAGCACGACCCACGGTTACAGCCTTCCTGTCCCTGCCACTAGGCTTCCATTCCACGTGCACACCCCCGCCACGCTCGCTCGCGAGGCTTCCTGCCCCGCGCGGGGGCAGGAAGCCTCATAGATCCTGTTATCGCTGTTCCTGTTATCGCTTTGACTACATTCTTACCCCTGAAGTACCGGTGAACGGCTTTTGCTGTGCGGGGGGGTGTCAACGGGAACGATCAATCCCGTCGGCTAGGTACCTGGGAGCGTCACCTGGGAGCGTCACCTGGGACAGAACCCGAGCAGGTGGCGGCAGTACGCCCAGCGCCCGTCAGGAGGCCTAACCCACAAACGGGGCTGTACGGGCTGGGCCGAATCCGGGCGATTTCCGACTGGTCGGGCCTATCATGTAACTGCGTCTCCACCTAGGTCTCGGGTGGGCTCCAGCGCCCGGATTTTTCCGGGAGCCGGCAGGTCTCAGGGCGCAGCTATGGGGAGGGTTACGCGTGTCTCAGAGTGGTCTCCTGCAGCACCGGCCCGCCGGCAGCCGCAACAAAGCGCCCGTGAAGTGGACGGCCGTGCTGACAGTCATCGGTTTGGCCGCGCTCGGCCTCTTTCTTGCGGTCAACAGCGGAACTCCGGCTGCGCTGGTGACCGGTGACGTCGTGATTCTGGCAGCGTCGCTGCTGGCCTGCGTGAGCTGTGCCCGGGCGGCGCGTCGCGGGGGTGCCAATGCCAGGGCCTGGACCTTTATGTCGGCGGCGGCTTTCATCTGGGCTGCGGGAATGGCCGTCTACACGTCCTTCGGCCTGGCCAATAGCCATGTGTACCCCTTCCCCTCCCTTGCTGACGCCTTGTTCCTCGGATACTCGGTGCCCGCCGTCGTCGCCCTGTTTGCGTTTAAGAGGCGCGGCGGCAACCATGTGGCGCTGTACCGGGCGGTGATGGACGCGGCGGTGATTGCCGGATCCGTCCTGGTGGTCAGCTGGTTCGTGGTGCTAGGCCCGGCGTTCGATGCCGAGGGTGATCCGCTGTCCCGGTTGACCGGGATGGGCTACCCGGTGGTGGACCTGGTGATTACGTCGCTGGTGCTGGTACTGGCAGTACGCCGGCAGCCGGGCGAACGGTTGTCGTGGTTGTGCTTTGGCGGCGGCCTGCTGGTATTGGCCGTGACGGACAGCATCTACGTGCGGTTAACGTTCGAGGGCGTCACGGGCACCACGGGTTCTCCTCTCGCGTTGGGCTGGATCGTCGCGTTCCTCCTGGTTGCCCTTGCGCCGCTGGCGCCGTACCGGGAGGGCGCCGGGCCGCGCAGGCCGGGCTATACCCTGGCGCTGGAGCTGCTGCCGTATGTGCCGCTGCTCGTGGCGGTGCTGCTGTTCGCAGGCCCCCACTTGGCGGAACTGAACCCTTTCCTGCTGGCGGTGGGCGCTGCCGTCCTCGTCTTCGTTATGGTCCGCCAGGTGCTGATCATCCTGGAGAACATCACCCTGACCACCGGGCTGGAGGATGAGGTGGCCGTCCGCACCAGGGAACTGGAGGCGGCCCGCGAGGCGGCCATGGAGTCCAGCCGGTTGAAGTCGGAGTTCCTTGCCACCATGAGCCACGAGATCCGCACCCCCATGAACGGGGTGGTGGGGCTGACGGCACTGTTGCTGGAAACGCCGCTTGACCCGACCCAGAGGCAGTACGCGGATGGCGTCAAGGGGGCCGGTGAGGCTCTGCTGGCCCTAATCAACGACATCCTGGATTTCTCCAAGCTGGAAGCCGGCAAGGTCGACCTGGACGTGCGCCCCTTCGACCCTCGGGTCCTCGTGGAGGAAGTGGCCGGGCTCCTGGCCGGACCGGCGCAGGCCAAGAATCTGGAACTGATCGCCTTTTGCGAACCCGAGGTGCCGGCCCGGCTGTTGGGCGATTCCGGCCGGATCCGGCAGGTCCTCCTGAACCTGGCGTCCAACGCGGTGAAGTTCACGGCCTCCGGCGAGGTGTCCATCAGAGTTAAGACGGAGAACCCCGGTGCCGCTGCCGGGAGCACCGCGGCGGTGTACTTCGAGGTCCGTGACACTGGTATCGGCATTGACCCTTCCCAGCACGGCAGGCTCTTCCAGTCCTTCTCCCAGGCCGACGCGTCCACCACCCGCCGATACGGCGGCACCGGGTTGGGCCTGGCCATCTGCAGCCGACTGACGGACGCGATGGAGGGCGAAATCGGCCTCGACAGCACCCCTGGGAAGGGCAGCACGTTCTGGTTCCGGCTGCCGCTTCCGGTGGCGCCCCCGTCCACGGACCCGGTGCCGGCGGCCGTCTTCCTCAACGGCCTGCGGGTGCTGGTGGTGGATGACAACGCCACCAACAGGCTCGTGCTCGAATCCCAGCTGCGCGGCTGGCGGCTCCAGCCCGAAGCCGTCCCCGATGCTGCCTCGGCACTGGCCCGGGCCAGGGAGGCGGAGGCTGCCCGGGAGCCTTTCGACCTGGCCGTCCTGGACTTATGCATGCCGGGCACGGACGGGCTGGAACTGGCGCGGAGCATCAAGGCCGATGCCGGGCTGGCTGCTATCGAATTGATCATGCTTACGTCCACGATGCAGGTGAACGCTGCCGAGATCAGCCAGGCCGGCGTCCGTGAATGGCTGATGAAGCCGGTCCGAAGCTCTGAGTTCTACAACCGCCTGGTCCGTCTAATGTCCACACACCATCCTCCAGTTCCGGCGTCCGCGCCTGCCCAGGCGGCTCCGGCGCAGGACGGGCCATCACGCGGCCGGATCCTTGTCGTGGAAGACAACGAGGTGAACCAGCTGGTAGCACGGGCCACCGTCAGCCGACTGGGATATGCGGTGGACGTGGTGTCCAACGGCGCCGAGGCCCTGTCCGCCACCGCCGATTTCCGGTACGCGGCCGTGCTGATGGACTGCCACATGCCGGTGATGGACGGGTTCGAGGCCACCCGCCGGATCCGGCAACGGGATGGCAGGCATCCCCGCCAGCCGATCATCGCGATGACCGCCGGAGCCCTGGACGGTGACCGGGAACGATGCCTCGCCGCCGGCATGGACGACTATCTCGCCAAGCCCGTGGACGCCGCCGCGCTGCAGGCCACGCTCATCCGCTGGGTCCCGGACCGGGAAAAGGGGGTTGTTCCCGAGCCTGTCCCCCAGCCGCTTGCTGTCACGGGCACCGCCCCGTCAGCGCGCACCGCGGCAACACCGGCCCTAGACCAGGACAGGATCACCATGCTGCGGGAGCTGGGGCCGGAGGACGGCCGGGGCCTGCTGCCCGAGGCGGCGGCTGCCTTCCGCCGGGACCTGCCCGCCCGGGTGGGTGCGCTCAAGACGGCAGTGGACGACGGCGACGGACCGGCTCTGGCACAGGCTGCGCACGCGCTGAAGGGGGCCGCTGCCAATATCGGGGCGGCGGCCGTGGCAGGGATCTGCGCCGAGCTGGAAGGGCTGGGCCGGCGCGGAACACCCGGCGGCGGGACCCCGCTGGTCCGCCGCCTTGAGGAAGAGCTGGAGCGGCTGGACGACGAACTGGACGCGGCGCTGGAGGTGGCCCCCTGAAAGTACTGGTAGCCGACGACGACCCGGGGTCATTGCTGGTGGCCAGGGCCGCCGTCGAACGTTCCGGCCATGACTGCCTCACCGCCGCGGACGGTGACCAGGCGTGGGCGCTGTACCTGGAGCACCAGCCGGACGTGGTGGTCACCGACTGGATGATGCCCGGACTGGACGGGCTGGCGCTGTGCCGTGCCATCAGGGCACGCGAGCAGGAGCTGTACACCTACGTGGTGCTGCTGACATCGCAGGGGTCGCGGGACGACGTACTGGCCGGGCTGGAGGCCGGCGCCGACGACTACGTCACCAAACCGCTGGACCCGTTCGTCCTGCACGCCCGGCTACTGGTGGCCCGACGCATCACCACCCTGCACGCTGACCTCGCCCATTACCGCAAGGTCCTGTCGCGGCAGGCACGCACCGACCCGCTGACGGGCCTGCACAACCGGCTCAAGCTCTCGGAGGACCTCGAACAGCTGCACCTGCGGAGCCACCGGTACGCGGAGGAGTACAGCGTAGCCATGTGCGACGTGGACAATTTCAAAAGCTACAACGATGTCTACGGCCACCAAGCAGGAGACCTGGCACTGCGGGCAGTGGCGGCCGCGCTCCTGGGCTCAGTCCGCAAAAGCGACGGCGTGTACCGGTACGGCGGCGAGGAATTCCTGCTGGTGCTGCCCCAACAGTCGGCCGCCGCAGCGAAAGCACTGATGCACCGCGCGCTGAACGCCGTCCGCGATCTGGCCATTGCGCACGCAGGTGATCCATCCGGCCAAGTGCGGATCAGTGCCGGGATCTCCTCGTTCAGTCTCGAGCACCCGGTCGATGCCGACACTCTCCTGGGCGAGGCCGATGCCGCCCTCTACGCCGCCAAGTCTGCCGGACGGAACAGGGTGGAACTGGCCAAGTAAACCGGGTCAGGTAGACGGACCAGCCTGGCAAGGCACTGCAACAGCTGCTCCATCCTGATGGATGGCATCGGGCACTCAGCTACCCGTCCAGCCTTACAGAGTCATCATTGTCGGCGCTAAAACCACGGGAGTAGAAGTAGCAGCGATAGCTCCCGTCTATCGCCTGATCTGTCGTTTTATGGGCGGAACTGGCGGTGCGCGATGGTCAGCAATGTGAGCCGTCCTGGCAGCCGAGCATCCGCCGTGTGCTTGAAAACTTGTTGCTAAGCATGCTTATGATGTTTCTAGCCGAATGCGAACGGCTGCCAACCAGAGGAGGAAACACCATGGGACTGGGCGACAAGATTGAGAACGCCGCTGAGAAAGCCGGCGGCAAGGGCAAGGAAGCGGCCGGTGCCGCCACGGGCGATGAAAGCCTGCGGACCGAGGGCCAAGCCGATCAGGCCAAAGGCGATTTGAAGCAGACCGGCGAGAAGGTCAAGGACGCTTTCAAGAAGGATTGATCAACCTGCAGTAAAGGGCGCACCCAGCGAACGGGGTGCGCCCTTTGCCTTTGCCTGGAAGATCCCGGCCCTTGGTCGAAGCCGTGCCTTGCCTTGAACCTCACGAGCAGCCTTCCTTCTCGGCGAAGGTTGACGAAATCTTTGTTATCGGTGTTCGGTTTGAGACGTCAGTAGGTACGCGAATCCAGATCTCGCGCGAGCCGATGACTCGTGGCACGTTCCGGTCAGGCAGACGGAGACCCTGCGAAATGCTCATTTCGCGGGGCTCCTCTGGTGGTTCGGCTCCTCCGCCTGTTGGGCAAGCGGGAGTTGCTGTTCTCAAAGTTATAGACGGCGGGCTTAGCTCTACGAGTGTTGGTAGGCGTGGCACAACAGCGCCGGATACACCCCGGGAACTGCGCAGAACACTGCGGTGGTTCCGATCTACCAGTCGGCCGCGTTCGAATTCGAGAATTTCGAGGCCGCCAAAGAGATTTTCGCTTTGCGCCGTACAGGTAACCTCTACGGTCGGGCGGGTAACCCTACTGCTACTGTGCTGGAGCAGCGGATCAAATCCCCAAAAAACTTTTCGAACGTCATGTGCGCCGACCCATAAACACCCATGAACAGGTAACGAACAACAACCCGTCCGTCCAGCAAGGCAAGGAGGCCGCCGGCCACAGCACTGGCCAGCAATGAAAAAGGCCCCCGAAGGGGCCATTCACCACACAAAATGTGCACACTCAGAGGCTAAAAACCCCCCTGAACAGGGGAAAGACGTGCCCGAGGTGGGACTCCAACCAGCCCGTCGCCTTTAGAATCCCGCCTTCACCGGAAAACATCCCCAACCCGACACGCTCCGACGCCTGTACAACCGAATCCGAAGCCCAGGGTGTGGACACCGTCCACACCCTCTTTTGTGAGCATTGTGAGCCACGACGGACCCGAGTGAACGGTCCCTCCGGACGTGGAGAATCCCTCACCACCGCCGTCCGCCACTCTGCCCACATTCCCTGGCAGAGCCGGAGTCCGACACATGACCTGGGCCGGGCGCTTCTGTCCCGAACACGCCGGGGGATGGGATTTAATGAACGTCATAGCGTTGAGACCTCCTTCGAACCTCTAATGGGCCAGGCGATCGAAGAGGACATGGCCCCGAATCCTACCCCGCAGACTGCATTGGTCAGCCAAGGTGCTCAGCGCGCGCCCAGGACGACCTCGCCGACGCCGGATTCGGTAGCACTGCGATCTGCATCGAGGCGTTCTGATCGATGGTAACCAGGACTTCGTGACTCTGGGTCTGATCAGCCATGGCCGCGCCGCACCTTGCGATGGCCTGCATCCAGGCGCTCGGTCCAGCCGCGGGAATCGAGATGCTCCAGCAGCGGAACCGCAATCCGGCGCGTTGTTCCGAGAGCCTGACGCGCCTGGCTGGTGGTGAAGGGCTGCTCCAAGCCGGCGAGGGTTCGCATCGCAAGGGCCGGCGCCGTTGGCAGCAGAACCACGCCGTCACGCAGCCGCAGCAGGCGACCCGTGCGTTCGGCTGCAGCCAGCTCGCGCGTTCCTAAGCCCAGTGCGGCCAGTTCCTCGGATTCCGGGGCCTGAAACGCATGGGCGGTGAGTCTGCGCTCCAGCTCGGCGATTGCCGGTTCGATCGGGCCAAGGTTGCCCCGGCTGCCAACCAGCCGGACGTGGCCTGCGTCCTGTTCCAGGGCAGCCCCGCGGATGACATGGGAAAGCAGCCTCTCGTCGGGCAGGCGAAGCAGGTCGCGGGCTGCCCCCTTGGAAAGGCCTGGCGCCAAGGGATCACGTTCCTGCAGCGCCTGCACTGCGCTGCGAAGCTGGTGCTGCCAGGCCTCAAGGACAGGAGCGTGCACCCACCAGTCATCAAGTTCCTGTACGCCGGGCGGCGCCTTGGGGCGGTCCCCGGACAAAAGCCCGAGCCGGCGCAGATGCTCCAGCTGAACGGCTTTGCGTGCTGCGACCTCCCCCAGCACGTCGCCCGCCGGGGCCATGCCTGCAAGCCGCTCGGCCCAGTGGGCGCCGTCGCCGCGCCGCCGCAAGGCCGGCGGATCGGCGTCCAGGATGCGTGCCCCGCCCAGCACGGAGCGGCTCCCGGGGTCACGGAGCACCAACCGGTCTCCCAGGACGAGAGGCAGCTGCCTGTCGAGGGCGAGCCGGGCGTGATCAGCGCCGAAAGGACGCAGCCGGGCTGGCACGGACGCGGTGCCGACATGGACCGTCAGCTGCTCCGGCACATCCGTATAGGCCACACCCGTCGTCCGTTGGATGCCCAGGACTCCAGTGGTGGGCCAGGCATCGGGGGTAAGCAGTGAGTCCCCGCGCCGGATGTCCGTGGCGGAAACGTCGCGCAGGTTCAAAGCCACACGGCTCACCGGCGCCACCGAGGTGTACGAGGTGTCGCGGCTTTGCAGGCCACGGACGACGACGGACCGGGAACCAGAGTGACCAAGCAGGGTAAGCCGGTCCCCCTTGACGATCGTTCCTGCTGCCAGCGTACCAGTCACCACCGTGCCGGAACCGGTGATCGTGAACGAGCGGTCCACCCACAATCGGACCCGCCCACCGGTGGCGGGATGCGGCGCGCTGGCCAGAACGCCGTCGAGCGCTGATCGCAGGTCGGCCAGGCCGGTCCCGTCGATGGCGGACACGGCAACTGCCGGGGCGTTCCCCAGGCCAGTCCCGGCCAACTCCACGCGGGTCCGTGCCAGCACGTCCGCCACCCTCTGGCTGGACGCCCGGTCTGCGCGGCTGAGGACCACCACGCCATGTTCGATACCCAGCGCCGCCACGGCGTCCCGGTGGTCGCTCGACTGCGCCTGCCAGCCTTCGTCCGCGGCGACGACGAAACAGACCACCGGAGCCGGCCCGATTCCGGCAAGCATGTTGCCAAGGAAACGCTCGTGCCCGGGGACGTCCACGAATGCAACGTCCCGCCCGGACGGCAACGTGGTCCAGGCGTAACCCAGGTCGATGGTCAGCCCGCGGCGCCGTTCTTCTTCCCATCGGTCCGGCTCCATGCCGGTAAGGGCGCGGACAAGGGTGCTCTTGCCGGAGTCCACATGTCCGGCCGTGGCAACGACGTGCACTGCTCAGCCCGCCCTGCCGGCATCCGCAGCCTCAAGGGTTGCCAGCGCCTGCCGTACGGCCTCGAGAATCCGGTCGTCGTCCCCTGCGGGCACGCACCGCAAATCGATCAGGCAGGAACTGTCGTGGACGCGCGGAAGCACGGCGGGATCGCCGGTGCGCAGGAGCCGCGCCAGTCCTTCGGGGAGCCGGAGCGCCCACCCAGGCAGGGGAAAGCCGGGAGCGCCTCCGCCGCCTACCCTGCCGTCATGCGGCACCACGGGTACTCCGAGTTCCTGGGCCAGCCGTTCCGTGCGGCGCCGCAGTTGCCCCACGTCGGCGTGCAGCGCCTGCACGACGGGCGGCATTCCGCCCGCGACGGTTGCCTCCAGGGCGGCGAGGGCAAGTTTGTCGGCCCGGACGGCACGGGCAAGCGGGTGGCGTGCCAACCGGGTGATGACCTCCTTGCGGCCCAGCAGCAGACCTGCCTGGGGTCCGCCCAGCAGTTTGTCGCCGCTGGCGATGACGACGTCGGCCCCGTCCGCCAAGGCGGAGGCAACATCAGGTTCATCAGGGAGGTACGGGTCGGGTGCCAGCAGTCCACTGCCAAGGTCGGCCACGAGCGGTACCCCGTTTACCTGTGTCAGCGGCCTCAGTTCGTGCAGCGGAACAGCGGACGTGAAACCGTCCACCCGGAAGTTGCTCGGATGCACCTTCAGGACGATGCCCGTATCGGGGCTGAGGGCTCCGGCGTAGTCGTGCAGGTGGGTCCGGTTGGTAGTGCCCACCTCGCGAAGCCTTGCACCTGTTGATTCCATCAGGTCGGTGAGCCTGAAGCCGGCACCAATCTCAACGAGTTCGCCGCGGCTCACCACCACCTCCCGGCCGGCCGCCAGAGCTGTCGTGGCCAGTACCAGCGCCGCGGCTCCGTTGTTGACCACCAGTGCGTCCTCAGCGGCGGGACAGGCTTCGAGCAGTGCCGCCCGGGCTCCGGCGCCACGTCGGGAGCGGTTTCCGTCAGCCAGGTCGAGTTCCACATCGACGTAGCCGCTGGCTGCGACAACAGCTTCGACCGCAGCCGCGGAAAGAGGTGCCCGCCCGAGATTGGTGTGGACGATTACCCCGGTTGCGTTCAGCACCGGACGCAGGGCTGTTGCCTTGCGGTCAGCGATGGCGGCCAGCAGGACTGGCTCCACCTGGCCAGGAGGGAGGTCGCCGCGCCGGGCCCGGTCCTGGATGTCCCGGACAAGCTCGCGGATCACACGCTCATGCAGCCGTGTCCGGGCTTCGCGAACGGGCGGCAGTGCCAGCAAGTCGTTCGTGCGGGGAATCAGGCGCCGGGGATCGATGTGGTCCACAGCCCTCCTCAGATCGCGGCACTCACTGCCGAAAATTGGCGGTGGCGGACGGGAATCGAACCCGCCAGGCCGAGATGCTCAGCCTCACCGGTTTTGAAGACCGGGGGGCCCACCAGGACCCGGACGCCACCGCGCATCAATATAGCAGGTCGCTTGACGGGGGTACGCTGGGCGGGTGAATGAGGCCCAGACGTCAGTCCAGCAACTTGATGGGGGCGCCGTCGGCGCGCCCCGGCTCACCGACTATGCCCACGGTGGAGGCTGTGCCTGCAAAATTCCACCGGGCGAACTCGAAGATGCTGTCCGTGGCCTCATCGGCCCGCCGGATGCAGGGGTGCTGGTTGGCCTGGACAGTGGCGACGACGCGGCCGCCGTCCTGGTGCGCGGCGACCTTGCGGTTCTTACCACCGCCGATTTCTTCACTCCCGTTGTCAACGATGCCTTTGACTGGGGGCGGATCGCTGCCGCCAATGCGCTTTCGGACATTTACGCAATGGGCGGCAGGCCGGTCACGGCCATCAACCTGGTCGGCTGGCCACGTGGCGTCCTGCCGATGGAGCTGATGACGCAGGTCCTCCGCGGCGGACTGAGTGTGGCGTCGGAGGCCGGTTGCCCGGTGCTCGGCGGGCACTCCATTGACGATCCGGAGCCTAAGTACGGCATGGCAGTCACCGGCGTCGCGCACCCCGACCGGTTGCTGCGCAACGACGCCGCCCAGCCGGGGTTGCCCATCACGCTTACCAAGCCGATCGGCGTCGGCCTTTTGAACAACCGGCACAAAAAGACCGGTGAGGTGTTCGCCGAGGCGATAGAGACGATGGCGAGCCTCAATCGGGACGCGTCCGAAGCGGCGGTGGCCGCCGGGGTCCGGGCAGCGACTGACGTCACGGGTTTTGGCCTGCTTGGCCATCTTTACAAGATGGTCCGGGCATCGGAAGTAGGCGCAGTGATCGATCTGAAGGCTGTACCGCTGATTGACGGAGCCCGCGAGGCTCTCCGTGACGGCTTTGTCTCCGGCGGGACACGGCGCAACCTCGACTGGGTGCGTCCGCACCTCGATGCCGCACCAGGCATCACCGAAGACGACCTGCTGCTGCTGGCCGATGCCCAGACCTCCGGCGGGCTGCTGGTGGTCGGCGAACTGCCCGGGCACCCCGTAATCGGACACACCACTGCCGGCCGCGGCATCGCGATCCGCTGACGCCTGACAGGTCAGTCAGCTGCCGGTGGTGATCGCGTCGCCGGTCACGCCCGCTGCGCGGCGTGCCGCGAGCCGGTTCTTCTGCGGCTCGATGGTGTACCGCGGATCCTTGGCGGAGGCCAGTCCCGCCTCGAACACGCCGAACCGGGTCAGTGCCGAAGCAGCCAGCAAAACCACCCCTGAAGCCGCAGCTGCGACGCGGTTGCGGCCGCCCAGAAGTGCACCCAAACCGCCGGCCACTGCCAGCCGCTCGCTCCATTTCAGCATGGTGCCTGCCTTACCCTGATGCAGGGGCTCGGCTGCCACCGGGTCCATTCGGCGCTCCATGACCTTCATGGCCAGCACGTCGCCCACGACGCCGAGCACGGCCAGGTTCCGTGCAGGACCGGCCTCGCGCACCGGTGTGGTGACCATGGCGAGCCCGGCAGAAGCCAGGCACGCGGAACTCACAAAGACAAAGGGCAGTTCCTCGTGCGCGGCGTTCCATGTAGGTGTGGCGGTGTCGCCAAGCAGCACCGCAGTGTATGCCGCCAGTGGTCCGGCAAATAACGCAGCCTCAACGCCTGCCGGTCCTTCGACAGCCTGCAGCACCTTGCGCAAAGGTCCCAGCGGCAGCCGGTTTCCGCTCATCCGATCGAGTTCCGCCACTGCCGTGACGCCCGCACCGGCGCTGAAGGCGCTAAGGATCCAGGAGCCCACGCTCATTGGCGAGGTCACCTTGAAGGTCCGCAGCATATGCAGGAAACGGTCCGGCCTGCCCAGATCCTTCACCAAAGCGACGGCGCCGGCGCTGACGGCGGTCAAGGCACCCAGCCGGGCATTCCGGCGAAGTGTCGGCCGTCCGGTCATTTGCCCGCCGAGGCCAAGCAGCGCCGAGCCGGCTGCCACGCCACCAAGGAACAGGTAGATGGCAACGTCATCGCCCCAGGGTGCGGGCTTTACAACGGGACGGCCGTAGTAAGAGGTGAATTCCGGCTCCGGGACCATGGGCATTTCGCGGGAACCGTCGCCGTTGTCCCTGCGGCGGCGCGTACTACGTTTGCCGTCCTGCTGGCGACGCCGGGCAGGCTCCGCCGGCCGGAAGCTGTCGAAGTCCGAAAGGGTCACGCCCGTCCTCCCAGGAAGGCCAATGCTACGGCTGCGGCCATGCCCGCCACTGCCAAGCCTGCCCGCCGGTACATCTGCGGCAGGTCGGCTGTGGGGACGCGGGGGTCCGGCGGGAGCCCGTACACCTCGGGCTCATCAAGCAGCAGGAAGACCGATCCGGTTCCGCCGACGCCGTCGTTCTCATTCGCGCCGTAAAGCCTCGCTTCGGTCAAGCCCTGCGCATGCAGGGTGGCGACGCGCTCCCGGGCCGTGTCCACCATGTCCTCGTGGTCACCGAACTTGATGGACGTCGTCGGGCATGCCTTGGCGCACGCCGGCGTCTCGTCGGCCACCAGCCGGTCGTAGCACAGCGTGCACTTCTGGGCGATGCCCTCGTTCGGCACGGTGGGATGGTCGGCGTGCTGGTCCTCCCTGCTGGTGGCGACCTTGACAGTGCCGTTACTGCGGCGTTCGATCACGCCGAAAGGGCACCCGGCCACGCAGGTTCCGCAGCCGTTACAGACATCGTCCTGGACCACAACGGTGCCAAATTCGGTGCGGAAAAGGGCCCCTGTGGGGCAGACGTCGAGGCATCCCGCGTGGGTGCAGTGCTTGCAGACATCCGAGGACATCAGCCACCGGAAATCCGCCGTGTCCGGGGGCGTCGTATCCGCCCCTGCCAGGTCCGTCGCCACGGACCCCGCCTGGGCGGGAGGACCAAGGCGGGGCATGCCCAAATTGACCAGGGCCCGACCAGATTCCCGAGCCTCGGCAATGCGTTCCTGGCCTTGCTCAATGAACGCCACATGCCGCCAGGTGCTGGCGCCCAGCGATCCGGTGTTGTCATAGGAAGACCCCAGCAACTCGAGGTTTCCGTCTTGCGGGTTGTGGTTCCATTCCTTGCAGGCGACTTCGCAGGCCTTGCAGCCGATGCAGATCGATGTGTCGGTGAAGAACCCCTTGCGCGGATGGTTGTGGTCCCAGTGGGCATCGGCGGTGGGGTCGGTCGGTCCGGACAGCTGGCCCATCTAGTCCTCCAACGTTTGGTTGTTGCCCGGAACTCTGCCCGGAGGCAGGCGTTGTCCGGGCGGGGCATTGTGTGCTTCGGCCAGGGCAGGGGCGATTACGTTCATCGGAGCGGCCCGCCGTCGGCCCGGCCGTCGTGATCCGGAGCGGGTTTGATGCCTTCCGCCGCCGGGTCGGTAACGGCACGGTTACTGGTCTCGATGGTCACTCCGGCCCGTTCCTGGTACTCGGCAACCAAGGCAAGCAGCTCCCCCCCGCGGGGCCGGCGGCCCGGTCGGATGTCGCATGAAGCCGCCTTGGACTCCTGGATCTGGACGTTTGGGTCCAGGGTCACACCCAACAGGTCGTTAGCGGCGTCACCGCTGACCACGGCATTGCTGCCCACGCCCCAGTGGTAGGGCAGTCCGATTTGGTGCACGGTGTGACCGCCAACAGCCAGGGGCCTCATCCGGTCTGTGACAAGCACCTTGGCCTCGATGGCGGAGCGGGGCGAAATAATCGTGGCCCACCCGTAGGGCTCCAAGCCTCGCTCGGCGGCCAGTTCAGGGGAGACCTCGCAGAACATCTCCGGCTGCAGCTCCGAAAGGTAAGGAAGCCAGCGGCTCATCCCGCCCGCCGTATGGTGCTCGGTGAGCCGATAGGTGGTGAAGACGTAAGGGTAGACGTCTGCCCCACTGGTTCCAGCGCTTGGCGCGCTGAGGTTATCCGCGCGGGGGAACACCAGCCGCGCAGGACTCTGCTGCTGCGGGTAAAGTGCGTTCGCCACCGGGGATTCCTGGGCTTCGTAATGGGTGGGAAGGGGGCCGTCCATGAGGCCCTTCGGCGCGAACAACCAGCCCTTGCCGTCGGCCTGCATGATGAAGGGATCATCTCCGCTGAGTGCGGCTGGACCACCGACAGAGGGATCGGGCTTGCTGCCCGGTGCCCGGTCAACCGGGAAGTCCGGCACGTCGTCTCCAACCCACTTACCCTGTTCCTCATCCCACCAGATGTATTTCTTCCGCTCGCTCCACGGCTTGCCGGCCGGATCGGCCGACGCCCGGTTGTAGAGGATCCGGCGGTTGGCTGGCCATGCCCAGCCCCACTCCGGAGCCGCAGGCCCCTGTTCCTGGCCCGGCTTACGACTGGCCGCATGGTTGAAACCGTCAGCGTACACGCCGGTGTAGATCCAACAGCCCGCCGCCGTGGACCCGTCGGCACGGAGTTCGGTGTATGCCGAGAGTGACTTGCCGGCATCCGGGCCAGCGAGGTGGCGCCCGTTGATTTCCGCAAGCACGGCCTCGGCGTCAGGATCGCCATGCTCGTCCGTGGGATAATCCCAAGTGAGGTCGAGCAGCGGACGGTCCCGTTCATCTTCCGACCCGGCCAGCTTCTGGCGGATCCGCTGGCCCAGCTCGAAGAAGAACTGCAGCTCGCTTTGGCACTCCCCCGGCGGTGCCACCGCCTGGTGCCGCCACTGCAGCAGCCGCTGGGTCTGCGTGAAAGAGCCGGCTTTCTCGACGTGGGTTGCAGCAGGCAGAAAGAACACCTCGGTTTCAATGTCCTCCGTGCGCAGTTCCCCGGATTCGATTTCCGGCCCGTCTTTCCACCATGTCGCAGACTCGATGAGGTTCAGGTCACGCACCACAAGCCACTTCAGATGGGACATGGCGAGGCGCTGCATCCGGCCGTGGGCGGAACCCACCGCCGGATTTTGTCCGAGGAGAAAGTAACCCTCCACTTCATCCTCGAGCATGCCCATCACTGTCTCGTATGTACCGTGGGCTCCGGTCAGCCTCGGAAGGTAGTCGTAAGCCCAGTCGTTGTCGGCAGTTGCCGCGTTACCCCACCAGGCCTTCAGGAGGCTGATGGTGTAGGCGTCGGCGTCGGCCCAAAAACCCTTCTGCTGTTTCGAGCCGATGACTGACAGGTAGTCCGCGAGGCTGTCGTGGCGTCCGGCGCTGGGCATCGGCAGGTACCCGGGCAGTAGGTTGAAGAGGGTCGGGATGTCCGTGGAGCCCTGGATGCTGGCATGGCCACGCAGGGCCATGATTCCGCCGCCCGGGCGTCCGACGTTTCCAAGCAAAAGCTGCAGGATAGCGGCTGCCCGGATGAACTGCGCTCCAAGGGAGTGCTGGGTCCACCCGACGGCGTAGGCGAAACAGGTGGTCCGGTCGCGACCGGAGTTTTCCGTGATGGTGCGGGCCAGATACTCGAAGTCCGCGGCGTCTATACCGCACATGTCCTGGACCATCTCCGCCGTGTAGCGGGCGTAATGCCGCTTCACGATCTGGAAGACAGTCCGCGGGTCCTGGAGGGTGTCGTCGCGCTGCACTTCCGCGTGCTCCAGCGGTGGGCCGCCGCTTCCAAAAGCGTGGCCGGCGGCCCGGGCCGAGGCATCGGCGCCGTGTTCCGAACCGGGCCCCGGCTCATCAATGGCCCCCTCCCCTTTTTCGGCATAGGCCCACGATGACGTGTCGTAAGCGCGCTTCTCCGGATCAAAGCCGGAGAACAGGCCGCCCAAGTCCTCGGCGTCGCGGTAGTCCTCGTGGACGAGCGTGGCGGCGTTGGTGTACGCAGTGACGTACTCCTTGAACCACAGGTCATTGGTGAGGACATAGTTGATGAGCGCGCCCAGGAGCACCACGTCAGAGCCGGCCCGAATGGGAATGTGCTTATCCGACACCGCCGAGGTCCGCGTGAACCTGGGGTCCACGTGAATGACCTTGGCTCCGCGGGCTTTGGCCTCCGCCACCCACTGGTAACCAACGGGATGGCACTCGGCCATGTTGGAACCCTGGATGATGATGCAGTCGGCGTTGGCCATGTCCTGCAGTGATTGCGTTGCACCACCGCGTCCAAACGAGGCTCCCAAACTGGGAACTGTGGCGGAGTGTCATATGCGGGCCTGGTTCTCGGTCTGCACCGCCCCTGCAGCCGTAAAGAGCTTCTTGATCAGGTAATTTTCTTCGTTGTCCAGAGTTGCGCCGCCCAGCGACGCGATGCCCATGGTGCGGCGGAGCAGGCGGCCCTGGTCATCCTCCTGCTGCCACGTCCTGCGGCGCGTTGCGATGAACCGGTCCGCCACCATCTCGAGCGCCGTGGCCAAATCCAGGTGTTCCCACTCCTTGGAGCGCGGCGCACGGTAAAGCACTTTGGTCTGCCGGCCAGGCGAATTGACCAGCTGCTCGCTGGCAGAGCCCTTGGGGCACAGGCGGCCGCGCGAGATAGGTGAGTCGGGATCGCCTTCGATCTGGATGACCTTTTCATCCTTGACGTAGACGCGCTGCCCACAGCCAACAGCGCAGTAGGGGCACACGCTCTGCACTACGCGGTCTGCGGTGGCCGTCCGTGGGGCGATTGCCCTCGTCTGCGGCGAGGTAACCGCCGGCCCGCGGCCCAGCAGGTCGCCCGTGCTCAGCTGCCGGACTACCGGCCATTGAAGAAAACTTCGCGGTGCCATTTCAGGAGCATATCCCAGACCACAACACCAGCAACAGGACCGGGCACGGCACGTATTGCGTGGCTGACGTTGACTTGACTCCCTACATACCCTTGAAGCTGACGACCAAAATAGCTGATCGTTCCATTCGCGGCGGAAGAGCCGACCGATCAGCGGGCAAGCGAGGAAAACGGTGAAGCAGTGTCACATCTCCGACGACGGCGCCGTGGCCTGCCAACGCAGTCTAGATCCAAGCGATTCCCCCGGGACCCTTACGATCAACCAATTACTACTTGAGAGCCGCGTCGGGCTTGAACGTGTTCACGCTTCAGATCTTGAGCAGGAGATGGCAGCTGGCGCCCTCGTTGTTGATACACGGCCGGTCGATCAGCGAGACCGCGACGGTCATCTTCCGGGAGCCGTGGTCATCGACCGAAACGTTCTCGAGTGGCGGCTCGATCCTTCCAGCCCCCACCGGCTCCCGATCGCAGACGACCCCGCTCGACGGATCGTGGTCGTCTGCAATGAGGGGTACAGCTCCAGCCTCGCTGCACACACCCTGCAACGGCTTGGGCTGACCCGTGCGACGGACCTTATCGGCGGTTTCCAAGCCTGGGCAGCGCTGCGCAACCAGTCCGACTAAGTAACTTTATGTTTCGGCGCTAATAGCTGCCCCAAACCAGGCCCACCGTCTCCCTTCCAGCACGACGAAATCACCATTATCGGCGAAAAAACAACGGGAGTAGAAGTGAACTACGGCCGGTTCGGAGCAGTCCAGGTACGCTTCGCCAAAGGCACAGCAGGCTCAGGCCCCAGACGACGCACCATGTTGACGGTGCCGGAGTTCGACTGGGTCGTCGTCGACCAGCTCAAGACCCGGACGCCCGGCGGCATGTGGCGGCAGTTCCCGACAGCTGAACGCTCATCGGCTCTGGCCCAGCGAGCGTAGCGCCCCGATGTCGCTACCGATTCGTGAACTGGAGATCATCGACCGGCGCCTGACCACCCTTGAGCCCATCTACTCGCTTGCCCCGACATTGGAATCGCTGCATGTGACCACCCAGCCTCCTGACGGAGTGCGCGGGGCGGCTGTCATGCTGTGAATGGTGGCTTGTCTCGGGGAAGGGTGCTCGTTTTGAGCAGCGTGCATGGCTGTTCCAAATCGTTGCGTTGGCATCTTCGCCGGGCTGCTGTGAAGGGTTCGCCAGCTGCAGTGAGGCAGCGGCGCGGGGTGCGGCACCGACGGAGCTTATGCAGACAGTTCCAGTGAGCCGATGTGAGTTTCGATGTTCGCCTTGGCGTCTTTAAGTGCCTTGATCGCCCGCTTTTGCAGACTGTCGGTCATCCTCACAGCGGGGATGGCGAAGTTGAGGGAACACAGAGGATAGACCGGTGGAAGTTCGAGGTACGTTCCGATGCCGATAATGCCCGGGGTGTATTCCTCGTGGGAGTATGCGATACCCGTTTCCCTGATGGTTTTCAGCTCAGCGTTGAGTGCGTCAGCGCTTGACAGTGTCTGCGGCGTGACGTGCTCAAAGGTGGTTGAGGCCAGGTACTGCGAGATTTTTTCCGGCGGCATGTGGGCGAGGATGGATTTACCGCCCGAGACGGCGTAAAGCGGTGCGAGATCTCCGTCCCGCAAATGCGAGACGAGCCGATGGTTGCTCGTGGAGGAGGCAATGACTTCAGTGCGGTTCCCGCTTAGCCGGTTGAGGGCACTGGATTCATTGATCGCCCGCGTCAACGTGTGCAGGTACGGGGTGGCGGTGTCGATGAGCTGCCGGATGTGCGCCGGGCGGTGTGAGAGAACCTGGACTGACGGTCCGAGGGTGTGAGTGCGGTTGAGCTCGTCGAAGCTGAGGTAGCCGCGGACCACAAGTGTCTTGAGCAGCTTTGTGAGGCTGCCCTTGGGGATGCCCAGGGCGGACGCAATTTCGGTGTGGGTGAGTCCCTGACCGGCGTCGGCGAGCAGTTCAAACAGGTCCAATACCCGGTCAGCGGATTTGACCGCGGCCGGGCCATCTTCGGTGATCATGTCTGCTGCTCCCTCGCAGTGGCGTTTCGAATTGATGCTAATT
This sequence comes from Arthrobacter sp. NPDC058097, assembly GCF_042884885.1. Lineage (NCBI taxonomy): Bacteria > Bacillati > Actinomycetota > Actinomycetes > Micrococcales > Micrococcaceae > Arthrobacter > Arthrobacter sp. NPDC058097. The sequence continues at coordinate 179,175 of NZ_JBHVSZ010000011.1, read as the reverse complement.
TTATCTGCCTGTGCCGGCGCCTGTGCCGGCACAGGCAGATACGGCTATTCGCCTCTGAGCCAGCGGGCGCCCCGGTCGTAGAGATTCTCCACGGCCGGTCCTGTCAGTCCGGGCATATCCTTCTTGACCGGGTAGCCGATGCGGGACTGGGCGTATGCCAGGTGGCGGTATCCGGCCGGGAACTCTGCGAGCAGGTCGGCGTCCAGCTTAGGGGCTGTGCCGGGGGTGACCGTGAGGAGCCGGTCGGCTTCGTAGATCGGCTGCCGGAGGACTACCTTCCAGTCGTCTTCGCGCTTTTCCATGAAATCGTAGAACCTGCCGGTGCAGATGATGTCGCAGCTGACGCCTTCGACATCCGCCCGCTGGGTTATGGTCATTTTTGTCTGGGCTATGGCCCGGCCGTCCGCCACGTCGATGGAACTGCCCCCCAGGAAATGCAGGATGCTGACGCCCTTGTTCCAACCGTCGATGCTTGCCTTGATGAAGTCTTCAGCCGTGCCCTGCATCCAGGTGGCCATCATTTCGCCTTCGGGTGCCCATACCGTGCGGAACCGATCCCAGTCGCCGGCGTCCCGCCACACCGCCCAGTTCTCGATTACTTCCCTGATGCGCAGCTTTTCCAGCAGTTGTTCTTCCACCGTTGAACTCCTTCGTATTGGTGGACAAGTTTCTATACGTAAACAACTATGAGTGAAACCACCGCTGGTGTCAAAGAAAAATCAAGACGGGACTTGATTTGCTGACGTGTGACCCACAATACTGTTTCTAGATAGAAACTATCAGGGCGTTTCTAGGCAATGTGAGTTGGGGAGCGCCCCGTCGATGACGACAGAAGAAAGAGCTACATCATGACTCTCCGAGGCAAAGGCTTTATGGCCGTCTGGCACGACATCAAGGCCGAAGGCGAGACCGAATACAACCAGTGGCACACAGTGGAGCACATGCCGGAACGGGTCGGCACTCCGGGCTTCCTGGCCGGTCGCCGCTACGTCGATTGGAACCTGCCCGAATACCGCTACTTCACGCTCTACGAGGGTGAAGAGTTGGAGACCTTCGCATCAGAGGAATACCGCCGCCGGTTGAACAACCCGACGGAATGGACTTTCAGGATGCAACCCAACTTCCTGAACTTCGCCCGGTCCGCGTGCCTGACCGTTTCCACGACAGGCCTCGGCACGGGAGGCGCACTGGCCACCATCCGGCTTAACCTCACGGACGAAGCAGACTTCATTTCGCAGTCCCGTTCCGTGCTGGAAACGGCTTCGGCGCTGCACGGAATCTCCGGAATTCACCTAGGTGTGGCACGCACGGAGACAACCCGGATCAAGACCAAGGAAACCGAGCTCCGGGCCGATACCGGAGAGGACGTCTTTGATGCCGTCGTAATGATCGAAGGCATCGGCCGCGCCGAAGTGGAGGAAGCACTGAAAGACGTCGAAATGAGGCTCGCAAATCTTGCCAGCGTCACGGCGACCCAGGCAGCCACCTACGACCTGGCCTACCAGCTCACCACCGAGGACCTGAACCGATGACACGCACACTGACCGGCACCACCAAATTCTTCGGCATCATCGGAGACCCTATCGCCCAGGTGCGGGCCCCCGAAGTATGGAACGCGCTCTTTGAGCTGAACAACGTCGACGCCGTCTGCGTCCCGCTCCAGGTCAGCCCGGACCGGCTTCAGGACTTCCTCGCAGGATGCCGGGCCCTGAAAAACTCCCACGGCCTGATCGTCACCATCCCCCACAAACCTGCTTCCCTGGCATCTGTCGAGCACCCGACCGAGCGCGCCAGCCGCGTCGGCGCCGTGAACGTCATTCGCCTCAACGACCGAAGCGAATGGGAAGGCGACATTTTGGACGGCGTCGGCTTCGTCAACGGGCTCAGGTCCAAGGGCCATGACCTGGCCGGCAAGCGCGCACTCGTCGTCGGCTCAGGAGGAGTCGGAACAGCCATCGCCTTCGCCATCGCCGACGCCGGCGCCAAAGAGGTCATCGTCGCCGACGTCCTCACCGAACGGGCACAGGACCTCGCCAACCGCATCAGTGCAACAGGCGTAGAAGCCCGAGTTGGGGAAGCCAACGCCTCCGGCTTTGACCTGGTTGTCAACGCCAGCCCCATCGGCATGAAGCCAGAAGATCCCCTGCCCATCAACTGCGAAGCACTGTCCCCCTCAACCATCGTCGCTGACGTGGTTGTGCACCCACGCATGACGAAGCTCCTGACCCTCGCCTCCGAAACAGGCTGCTTCGTCCAGCCCGGCTTCAACATGATGGATTTCCAGCTTGCCACCATGGCCGAATTCTTCGGGTTCGGCCCCGGCGACTGGAGCCCCGAAACCACTGCAACACTCGGCTGACCCCACACGGGACCCAGCCTTAGCCCTCTTCACCATGTCAAAGGAGACATCCATGCCACCCGTCGGAGCTATCGACACATTGGCCGTGAAATCGGCCGTCAAAAAGGCCACTACAAGGCTCGTACCGTTCCTGCTGCTCATGTACATCATGGCGTTCATCGATAGGGTCAACCTTGGCTTCGCGGTCAAAGAACTGCAGGCCCACGCCGGGATCTCCGCCGGAGCCTACGCCCTCGGAGCTTCGATATTCTTCGTGGCGTACTGCTTCCTGGAGGTCCCCAGCAACGTCATTATGCACAAGGTCGGGGCCAGAGCGTGGATGTGCCGCATCATGGTCTCCTGGGGCCTGATCTCCGCAGCGACTATGTTCACCACCAACGAGACCTTTTTCTACGTGCTGCGTATCCTGCTTGGCGCCGCGGAAGCGGGCTTCTTCCCGGGCGTCATCCTGTTCCTGACCTATTGGTTTCCGGACGAATACCGTGCCCGCGTCACGGGTATCTTCTATTTCGGCGCCCCGCTGGCCTTCATCTTCGGCGGCCCTGTCTCCGGGCTCCTGCTGAACATGGACGGCTTCGCCGGTCTGCACGGTTTCCAGTGGATGTTCCTCGTTGAAGGCCTCGCCGCCAGCATTGTCGGTGTTTTCGCGTTCTTCGTTCTCGCCAACGGACCCAAGAGCGCCAAGTGGCTGACCACGCACGAACAGGACTCCCTGACGGCCGTCCTCGAGGCTGAAAAAGACGTGAAAAACCAGAACGGCCACACTGGGATGCTCACCGCAATGAAGGATAAGACGGTGCTCTTTTTCGGCCTTGTCTTCGCCCTGGTACAGATGGGCGTTTCCGTTGCACTGTTCTTCCTCCCGAGTCAGATCGCAGCCATGATGGGCCCCACTGACCCGGTTATCATCGGATTCATCGTCGCCATTCCGTGGACCTGTGCCCTCCTCGCCACGTACTTCGTCCCCAAGTACGCCGCCAAGGTCCGCAAATATGGGGCAGTCGGCGGGATCAGCCTGATCGTCGCAGCGCTGGGTATGTTCATCTCCGCTGGGTCATCACCTGTCGTCGCTGTCATCGCCCTGTGCTTTGCCGTCGCTGGCCTCTGGGCCTGCCAACCGATCTTCTGGGTTCTGCTGACCAACTACAAGACCGGTGCGGCAGCCGTGACCGGCATCGCCCTGGTCAACACCATCGCCAACGTGGGCAACTTCGTCTCGCCCAACGTCAAGGTCTGGGCCAACGATACGTTCGGCTCCAGCGTCGCAGGTCTGATCCTTCTCTCCGGCGTCGTCCTGATCGCAGGCTTGCTCTTTATCCGCCTAGGCCGGCACAAGGGCGTCCGGGTTGAAGAGGTCGCCGGCGTCGTCGCAGAGAAGCCCGCCACCGTGACAAACGATGTCTGATACTCCACGGATCCTGTCCCTGGCACACCTGTCCGTCGTCGATGCGCACCCCTTGGAGCTCATCGACGCGGCAGTGGCCGGCGGATTCAACGCCATCGGACTGCGTATCGTCCCTCCCATGCCTACGGACAGCATCATCCCCGTAGTCGGCGACGAGCAGCTGATCAAAGACATCATCCGCAAGAAAGACGACGCCGGGATCCGAGTCCTGGATACCGAAGCCATCTGGCTCACCCCTGGCATCGTGCCTGGTGACCTCGAGGAAGTCTTCGACGTCTCCGCCCGGCTTGGCGCGACCAACCTTCTCATCGTCGGCAACGACCCCAACGAAGGCAGGCAGCTGGAAAACTACATCCAGCTTTGCGACATCGCAGCGCCCTACGGCCTGACAGCGGCGGTGGAGTTCATTCCCTACTGCGTCACCGGCACCCTCGAAGCAGCCCAGCGACTCGTTCTGGGAGCGAAGCGGCCGAACGCAAAGTTCCTTATCGACGTCCTCCACCTGATCAGATCAGGCGGAGGCCCCGGCAGCCTCGGCGCCGTTGTCCCGGAAGCATTCGCATACTGCCAGCTGGCAGACCTGGCAGGGCCCCGGCCAGCTGACACCGCAGCACTGAGGCAGGAAGCCCGCACTGACCGGCGTTACCCCGGCCAGGGCGAAGCCCCGCTGAAGGCCATTCTTGATGCCCTGCCGGCGGGTCTACCGCTGGGCGTCGAAGCCCCAGTCCTGTCCAACGCCGATCTGCCGGTGGTCGAGCGGGGCCGCCTGTTGGGCGAAGCCACCCGGGCCTTCCTCGCGGCCTATGACACCGACTCCGCTGTATCAAACTCCCGATAAATACCTAGTCAGGAACAAACGATCATGGCAACCAACCTGGACGCCGATACCCTCACCTCCGAAGTGCTGAAAAGCTTCTCCGAAACCCCCAACGGACGACTGCAGCAAATCCTGGAAAGCCTGACCACACACCTGCACGCCTTCGTGCAAGACATCACTCCTTCCATCGAGGAATGGGAACAGGCCATCGATTTCCTCACCAGGACCGGCAATACGTGCACCGACGTCCGGCAAGAGTTCATCCTCCTCTCGGACGTTCTGGGCGTTTCCATGCTGCTGGAGACCATCAACGGACAAGAAACCCCGGACGCGACGGACTCGACGGTACTCGGCCCGTTCCACATGGTCGAGTCCCCCACCCGGGACCTGGGAGACGACATTTCACCGGAAAGCGACGGGCCCCGGTGCATCGTCAGCGGCAGGATCGTCTCGGTCGAAGGGACCCCCGTCCCGAATGCCTCGATCGACATCTGGCAGGCCGACACCAAAGGCTTCTACGACGTGCAGCAGCCAGGGATCCAGAGTGTCGGAAACGGCCGCGCCCTGCTCCGGTCAGATGCCGAGGGCCGCTTCCATTTCCGCTCCGTCGTCCCGATGTACTACCCCATCCCCACGGACGGGCCGGTTGGTGAACTACTCGAGGCAACCAAACGCCATCCTTACCGCCCGGCCCACATCCATTTCCTCGTCACCGCACCGGGCTACCGGGAGCTGACCACGCACATATTCATCGGCGGCAGCGACTACATCGACTCCGATGCCGTCTTCGCCGTCAAGGGCTCCCTGGTGAAGGACTTCGACGAGGACCAGGACCCCGAAGCAGCTGCACACTACGGAGTCCAAAGCCCCTTCCGGCACGGCCACTTCGACATCGTCCTGCACCCCGAAACCTAGAAAGTAGATCCATGACCAGCCCCTTTTTCTACGCATCTCTGCCTATGCGCGTCAGCTTCGGTGCCGGATACCGGTCAAAACTGGCCGATGAGGTGAACAAACTCGGACTGAAGCGGGTCCTGGTCCTGTCTACCGGATTCCAGGAAGACCTCGCACAGGAAATCTCCGACTCCCTCGGTGACCTCAGCGCCGGGGTCTACGCCAAAGCAGAGATGCATGTCCCTATCGAAACCGCCCAGGACGCCCAGCGCTTCGCCACCGATGCGGGCGCAGACGGCTGCATCGCCGTCGGCGGCGGATCCACCACCGGCCTCGGAAAGGCGATCGCCCTCGAATACGGGACACCCATCATCGCCCTGCCCACTACCTACGCGGGTTCGGAAATGACACCGGTATGGGGACTCACCGCGGACGGGGTGAAGAAGACCGGCAAAGATCCGCGGGTCCTTCCCACCAGTGTCATCTATGACCCCGAGCTGACGCTTTCCCTGCCCGTTGGCATGTCCGTTACCAGCGGATTCAACGCCATCGCCCACGCCGTGGAGGCCCTGTATGCACCCGACGGATCCCCGATTATCTCCCTAATGGCCGAAGAAGGCATCCGCGCCCTCATCAAAGCCCTGCCCGACATCACCCGCGACCCGGACAACATCGAATACCGGAGCGAGGCCTTGTACGGAGCCTGGCTCTGCGGCGCGACCTTGGGGGCGACGACGATGTCACTGCACCACAAGCTATGCCACACGCTCGGCGGCACGTTCAACCTGCCCCACGCAGAAACCCACACCGTCGTCCTCCCCTACGCCCTCGCATACAACGCGCCCTCAGCCCCCAGCGCCGTTGAAGCCCTCCAGCGCGCCACCGGATGCGCAGACCCGGCAACCCGGCTCCGGGAGCTCAGCCTTGAACTCGGCGCTCCCGCGTCGCTGCGGGACCTTGGGCTGACGGAAGAAAACGTCGAAACGGCCGTGGATCTGGCCACCAGGAACCCTTACGCCAACCCGCGGGAAGTTACGTCCGACGGCATCCGCAGGCTGCTCACGGCCGCCCTGAACGGCGCACCCGTCACGGACTGACCCGCTATGCATTCGACATGCATTGACGGGAGGGCCCCTGCCCGGGCCTCCCCTCAGCGCCGTCCGCGACAAAGGAACTCATGACCCACTTCCCCACCCCTGAGCAACGAGCGATCCTCGAGCTAGAAAACCAGCGGTACGACGCGGCACTTGCCCTGGATTTCGACACGCTGGAAAGCCTCTGCCACGCCGAGCTCGTCTACGGGCACTCCGCCGGAAACCGTGACTCCCGTGCCGTCTACCTGAACAAGCTCCGCAGCGGCGCACTCCGTTACCACCGCATCGACCACCCAGTGGACAATATCGTGCTGGCCGGCGACACCGCCCTCGTCATCGGCGAAATGAACGCCCAGCTGACAGTCAACGGAACCACCAAAGCTCTGAACAACTCAGCCCTCGCTGTCTGGACCAGTAGCAGGCAGCTGGAAATTCATCGCCTACCAGCCAACGCCCCAAACCCGCTGACCGCCGCGGCCGCCCACATGGCGCCGGGCGCCCTGACTGGACCAAGCTCCGTGAGTTGCCGCGGGCGGACGGGTTGGTCAGGTAACCGGCGGGCCCGGCCGCCATGCCGGCCATTTCACTGGGCTTCGGCATGAGCGCTGATGATCAGCACTGGGGCATCCAATGATGCATTGGAAGTCATTGGCGACGTCCAGGCCATCGCCGTCAGGCAGGCCCAGATCGATGGCCACGATAACGGGAGGCAGCGCCATGGCGGATTTACGCGCATTGCGGCCGGCGGCAACAGCGTGCAGGGAGGCCGCGACCGGAGGCCCACGGATCGATTGCAGGTGGGCGCCGACAAGTAGGGCCATTTTGGGTCTGGCGCGCGAGGGGCGCCGGGTCTAGCATCCGGGTGTCACTCCCTTTTTAGAGCAGGAGGAATCCCGATGTCCGAAGAATCAGTGAACAATGTTGTTCTCGTGCACGGCGGTTTCGTCGACGGATCAGGGTGGCAGGGCGTGTACGACCTGCTGACCGCGGACGGATATAACGTCAGTATCGTCCAGAACCCGACGGTAACCCTCGAAGACGACGTCGCCGTGACAAGGCGGGCCATCGCACAGTGCGGCGGGCCCGTCGTGCTGGTTGGTCACTCCTACGGCGGCGCCGTCATCACCGAAGCCGGCAGCCAGGAGAACGTCACCGCCCTGGTCTACATCGCCGCGTTCGCACCCGACAACGGTGAATCCGTGAACACCCTCATCGCCGACCCGCCACCCGGTGCGCCTGTCCCGCCGATCCTGCCACCGCAGGACGGATTCCTCTTCCTGGACCGCGACAAGTTCGCGGACTCATTCGCGGCGGATGTACCTCCCCGGCAGGCGGCGTTCATGGCAGATTCCCAGGTCCCTTGGGGCGTCGGCGCCCTGCAGGGGGAAATCACCAAAGCTGCATGGCGGGACCGGCCCAGCTGGTACCTTGTGGCAACGGATGACCGGATGATCCCCCCGCCCGCGCAGCAGGCAATGTCTCAGCGTGCGGGTTCAAACGTTACCGAGATCGCCGCGAGCCACGCGGTCTACGTTTCCCAACCGCAAGCCGTTGCTTCACTGATCAAGGAGGCGGCCACGCAGCGCGGATAGCTACCCGGAGGGGAGGCCTGGACCGCCGGCTGTCCCGTGTCCCCGGCTGGCCGTATCGGAGTAGCCTTCGTTCCATTAGCCCGCCCCGTCGGCTCGCACGCATGTCGGGACGCGACCCGGAGAGGCGACCGTGGGTGTTCCTGTAGATCCTTCATTAAGACCCCCGCGGGCTCAAGCTGGACCCTGTAATTTCCTTGTTCTCAGGTCGATACTGGAGATGGGAACCGCATCCCCCTGAAGTTTTGCGCACAGTTTTAGGTGGCCCGGAGCGCGTCCAGGACCGTCGAACGCGGCAAAGAAAGCTCCGGCCACCGCCGCCACGCTGACAGGCGTGGCCAGTTCACATCGGAAACGCAATACCACCGTGAGGTGAAATCATGTCCGACTTTGCGGGACAGAGACCTTTCGAGGGAGCAGGAACTGCGCTGTTCGTCCGGGGCGCCCTCGCCATCCTCTTCGCGATCGCTGTCATGCTATGGCCCGGCGCTACCGTCCTGGCCCTGATTTACCTGTTCGGCTTCTATGCCGGTATGGATGGAATCGCGAACATCGTCCATTACTTCTCCGACCGCCCCCGCCGGTCCGCCTGGGCGCTCGTCGGAGGGATCGTGTCCGTGCTCGCAGGCATCGTCGCCTTCGCGTGGCCGGCCGCCACAGCAGTGTCCCTGGCAGTGGTGATCGGCGCGTGGGCCCTCGTTTTGGGCGTGACCCAGATTGCCCTCTCCCTGGAGGCGAGGAAGATGTCGAAATCCTGGTGGACATGGCTGGCCAGCGGTATTGTGACCGCATTGTTCGGCCTCTACGTCCTCGTCCTCCCGGGGGCCGGCATCCTCAGCCTCCTTGGACTGCTGGCAGCGTTCGCCTTCCTGTTCGGCATTCTGCTCCTGACAGCAGGTTTCCAGCTCCGGGGATTCGCCGCCGGACCGGCGTCAGAGCATCGCGGGCCCACGCCCTCGACGCCCTAGCGCCCCAGCATCAACCAACAACAGCGACCGTATCTGCGAGACCGGCGTTACCATGACACCCTCTGCGGGTGCGGAGTCTATGGCCACGCCGGCAGCCCCATAACCGTGATCGAGCAGGATCTGGGTAAAGAGGTCTCCCGCCGAATGGCCCATGATGATCGGCGCCTTGTCCAGCCCGCCCACGATCCGCTCGAGGTGCTCGGCGACAGCCGGGATAGTGAGAGCATCAATCGGTGAGGGGTCGGCGTTGAGCGCTTCGACCTCGACCTCAAGGCCCGGGTACGCTGGCGCGAGGTACGCGGTACCCGCGGACCTTGCAGTGTTCGACCCATTTCTCCCAGCTGCGTGGAGGGACCCACAGGCCGTGAACCAAAACGAGGGCGTCCGGGGTGTCAGGGCCGGCGCGGATTTCTTCAGTCACAGGGTCCTCCTAACATGGGTGGGGTGGAACCCGTGGCCGCCTCGCGGCCAGCTCAAACAGCTGTTCGGCCTTCTTCCATTTATTAGGAACCCACCACCGCCCAAGCGCAATAAGGGTTTACTTCGCCTGGGACGCAGCTCCCGTAGTCAGGCTCTCTGCACCGCCCGGAGCTGGCCGGCGAACCGCGCTTGCCCATGGAGACGGTGACCGGCGGCGGTCCGGAATGGTGGCGTCCCGTCGGCTCGGCGGTGAGTTGCCGTCCGAGGTGGTGTCCTCGACATCAGGCATCGGTGGCCTTCAGCGACGAGGCCAGGGGAAAAGACATCTCCTTCCGTAAAAAAACTTTGCCCTGGCCACCCCCCAAGATGCAGTTACGGCATCCGCCACGATAGCCACAGAAACTTGCCGCGGGCGAGCGGTTACGTGATCGAATGAGGGGCGGTTGTTCCGGGATCCAACGATGGAGGACCTGTTTTTTCCGGCGGGGCCGGCCGTCCGTTCCACTGCTGGTGTTTGCGTCGGTCTTGCACTGCAGGCGTTGCAGGCTCTCTGACTTCAGTCCCCGGCGGCGTCTGCCTCTGCCATGGACTGGAAGGAGTGGACTCAACAGCGACTCTGATGCAGCGCCAAAGACCGGCGTGCTGCTGGCTACCACCGTCATTCGTCGTTCGTTGGCGCGGATGCCAGAGAGCCCTCTTGGCAGGCTTCGGGCAGCGCTATGATAAATCCGTAGAAAACGTATCAAATGGTTAGGTACGAACAAACAGCCACCGATTTTGATCAGAGACGTGCCGAAATCGGGTAGAGAGGTGGTTATTGGCCCTCCCCATCGGCCGTGTGCAAAGTGTCCCCTGGCAAGCTTCTGACCAGGTTCCGGCTGCTCTCGCCTATCCCTTGGGCCGTAGTCAGCTATGTACCGTTTTCCAAGGGTTGTGAGACCCTCGGCGCAGTGATGACTGATTCTGGCCGATTGCCTCTGCTGACGAGGATCCGCGCGGCACTCACGACGGGTGTCCGAGTACACCTGACTCAGAGCGCCTGATCAGCGACGATTCGCCTGCCGGCGGAGCTCTGGTCTTGTTCTCAGAAACCTGACTAGCCGAAGGAGGTGACTCTGGCGTCCCCTCCGCGAGCGACCTCCATCAAGTCCGATTTTATGGGCCATCTTCGGTGATTCTCGGCCTACCACGGCTCGGTCTCCCCGCCCCTCCGACTGTCAAGGTGGGGTCTGAGAACATCAGGAGCGACCGTCAAGAAAAGCAAATTTCGCGCCGATCTGACGTCAACTCGACCCGTCGGCGTACGTATTTTCAGCGAACTCCGATCGCGCTTGACCTCGCATATAGTGGACTGGATGTTCGACTACGACAACCTGCGTGTGTCCCCAATAGAACAGTGCCCGTTCCCACCGCAGTTTTTCGCTTGCGGCCGAGCAAAATGATGCCATCCTTTGCGGCTCTCTGGATTCATATCGCCTGTACCGCGTGGAAGTTCGAGCCGAGAGGTGCAATATGACACAAACAGCAAACCTGATTCAGTTGGTCCTTAAGGCCACACAATTGGTGGATAGAGCATCCGCTCTTGGCCCCTCGACTCCGGCGGACCTGGCAAAAGCTATTGATGAGCCGCGGCCTTCGGTTTACAGGATCATCGGATCGCTGGAAGAGTCAGGGATCCTCCGCCGTGCACCGGGGGGCCTCGTCGAACTAGGCACGCGGATCTTGCGGTTGGCGGACGCGGCAACCGACGCACTCCTTGATCATGAAGCCCTTAACAAGTTGCTCGAGGGCATCCAGTCTTCGCTTGGTCTAACGGCCGCATTCTGGATACCACGCAACGGGACGGCCGTCTGCTTGGAGCAGGTTGATTCCGCCGAAGTGGATCTCCACGAGCTTTCGTCCGGCCGCATCCTTCCGCTCCACACTAGTGCTGCATCACATGTCCTCCTGGCATGGCAATCCCCCGAGGTACTTGAAGAGATCCTCGACCAGGCCCCTTACGAGAAATTGGCGTCAAGGACGCCCATTGACGCCGAGACACTCCGCCAACTGGTAGCAGACACCAAACGTGAGGGCTGGAGGATGGAATCCAACGAGATTGTCGATGGGATCGCAGCCGTGGGATTTCCGGTATTCAATGCGGACGGCAGCATCTTCGGCGCACTGACAGCAGCAGGTTTGGTGGACCAAGTAGTCCAGCTGCAGGAAGAAGCTAAGACCGTTCTCGCAGACGCCGCGCATTCTCTCACCGATCTCATGGCAAATTTCAAACTGGTCCCAACCAATAATGAGTTTGATGCGCCAGAACCGAAGGAATCGGTCTTGGCGAAGGCCAGCGCGCTCATGGATGCGCTGGCTGTCGAACGCGTCGCAACTTCCGCCAGACTTGCCAGCCTCACAGGCGAACACATCAGCTCGGTCTACCGCATGCTAGGCACTCTTGTTGAGGCCGGTTGGATAGAACAGCTCGGACACCGCGGCTCCTATCGCATCGGCAGCAAAATGATTTCTTTGGCTGGGAATCTGCTAAACCAATTGGACTTGCGTCGGGCTGCGCTGCCCGTGCTTCGCGAAATTCATGATGCTACCGGCGAGACAGTACTTTTGTGCATCAGGAGCGGGAACCGCGCTGTGTGCATAGAGCGCATGGACGGCAGGCGAGTGAACAGCCGCCGTCTGGCCCTTGGAAGTTCCTTGCCGTTGCATGTTGGGGCGGCCCCACGCGCAATACTGGCTTTCGACACTCAACCGTCCTGGGAGGAGTATGCGGCGGTGATGAGTCAGAGCTCAGACTTTAGTTTGGGTTCCCGCTCCCGAACGGAGTTCTATGGAAAGCTCAAAGAAATCCGCGACGCCGGCTTCGCTCTGAGCGATGACGAAGTGACTATGGGGATGGCCGCCGTCGGCGCACCAATTTTTGATCACCGTGGCCATGTCCTGGCCTCCCTATCGGTGAGCGGCCTCCGAGACGCCATCCTTCATCAACCCGGTTCCACTCCCAGCATTATCGACTTGGCCTGCGACGGGGCACGCAGGCTTTCGGCCTATTTCGGTGCGCCAGATTCCTGCATAAAAGCGCGGGAGTAGAAGCGACTGAAAGAACCCCGGCCGTTCAAGAATTGCGTGCACCGGCTTATTCCCCGCCTGGCCACCGCGCAAGAAAAGCTTCGGTAGCCAGGCAGTAAAGGGGCATGATGCCGTATCGGCCGCCTGCAGGAAGATGCTGTTATTCACCAGCGGCTTTCAGTGGGACCGGCACCAGTTCCTGGAGTTCCTCGAGGGTGCAGCCGAAGGTTTCGCGGACGGAGACGCCGTCCGGTCCGGTGAGAAAGACGGCCTTATCGGTGTAGACACGGGTGACGCAGCCGACGCCGGTGAGCGGGTACGTGCAGGACTCCACGATCTTCGACGCACCCTCCCGGGTCAGGAGGGTCATCATCACGAAGACGTCCTTGGCGCCGGTGGCCAGGTCCATGGCGCCGCCGACGGCGGGAATCGCCCCGGGTGCCCCGGTGTGCCAGTTCGCCAGATCTCCGGTGGAGGAGACCTGGAACGCGCCGAGGACGCAGATGTCCAGGTGCCCGCCCCGCATGATCGCGAACGAGTCCGCGTGGTGGAAGTACGAGGCCCCGGGCAGTTCCGTGACGGGGATTTTACCGGCGTTGATGAGGTCACCGTCGATCTGCTCCCCCTCAGCCACCGGCCCCATGCCGAGCATCCCATTCTCCGTGTGAAGGGTGATCTTCTGTTCCTCGGTGAGGTAGTTGGACACCAGGGTGGGCTGGCCGATGCCCAGGTTCACGAACGAGCCCGGGGCGATGTCCCTGGCCACCAGCCGGGCGAGGTCGTCCCGGCCCAGCGGCTTCTCACTGGTCTGGATAGACGTTTCAATGCTCATCTCAAGCCACCTTTTCTGCAGTGCCTGGCGCGGCGACGCGGACCACTGTGTTGACGTAAATGCCCGGGGTGACCACGTTTTCCGGGTCCAGCGACCCGGTGGGGACGATCTCGGAGACCTGGACGATGGTCTGCTTCGCAGCAGCGGCCATGATGGGGCCGAAGTTCCGGGCCGTCTTGCGGTACACGAGGTTGCCCTTGCCATCGGCCTTCAGCGCCTTGATCAGGGCGACGTCGGCGTGGATGGGGGTTTCGAAGACCTGGCCGCGGCCGTCGATGATGCGGGTTTCCTTGCCCTCGGCGAGCATGGTGCCGTACCCGGTGGGGGTGAAGAACCCGCCGATCCCGGCCCCGGCGGCACGGATCCGTTCGGCCAGGTTGCCCTGCGGGACGAGTTCGAGTTCGATCTGTCCGGCCTTGTATTTGGCGTCGAAGTGCCAGGAGTCGGACTGCCGCGGGAAGGAACAGATCATCTTCCGGACCCGGCCTTCCTTGATGAGCAGTGCCAGGCCCTGGTCGCCCTGGCCGGCGTTGTTGTTCACCACGGTCAGGTCCGTGGCGCCGCACTCGAGCAGTGCATCGATCAGTTCGAACGGCTGCCCGGCGTTGCCGAACCCGCCGATCATCACGGTGGAGCCGTCCTTGACGGCCGCGACGGCCTCGCCGACCGTGTCAATGAAATTCAGCATCGGACTAACCCTTCACTCCGGGAGTTACATTTTCGAGGACGACGGCCAGGCCCTGGCCGACCCCGATGCAGATCGCTGCCACACCCCAGCGCTGCCCGGAGGCCTGCAGCGACCGGGCCAGGGTGCCCAGGATCCGGGTGCCGGACGCGCCGAGCGGGTGGCCCATCGCGATCGCGCCGCCGTGCCGGTTCACGATGGCGGGGTCGATGCCCCAGGCGTTGATGCAGGCCAGGGCCTGCGCGGCGAACGCTTCGTTAAGTTCGACGGCGCCCACCTGGTCCCAGCCGATGCCCGCCTTCGCGAGGGCCTTGTTCGCGGCCTCCACGGGCGCGTAGCCGAAGTACTGGGGATCGTTGCCGTGCGCGCCGCGGCCCGCGATCCGGGCCAGCGGGTCCAGGCCCAGCAGCCCGGCCGCAGCCTCTGACCCCACCCAGGCCGCGGAGGCGCCGTCGGACAACGGCGACGCGTTTCCGGCGGTGACCGTGCCGTTCTCGGTCCGGAACACGGTCTTGAGGCCCGCCAGCTTCTCCGCGGACGAATCCGCCCGGATGCCCTCGTCGCGGACCAGGTCCGTGCCAGGCACCGGGGCCACGAGGTTGTCGTAGAACCCCTCGTCCCACGCCGCGGCGGACAGGTTGCGCGAAGCAGCAGCGAACTCGTCCTGCGCCTCCCGCGTTACGCCGTACTTCTCGCGCAAACGTTCCGTGGCCTCGCCCAGGGAGATGGTCCACTCCTTCGGCATCGCCTTGTTCACCAGCCGCCAGCCCAGGGTGGTGGACGCCAGCGTCATGTCACCGGCCGGGTACGGCTTCTCGGTCTTGGGCAGCACCCATGGCGCCCGGGACATCGACTCGGCGCCGCCCACCAGCACCAGATCCGCATCGCCGGTATTAATCTGGCGGGACGCGATGATCGCAGCATCCAGCGACGAGCCGCACAGCCGGTTCACCGTGGTGCCCGGGATCGAGACCGGCAGTCCCGCCAGCAGCGTTCCCATCCGGGCGATGTTGCGGTTCTCCTCACCGGCGCCGTTCGCGTTGCCGAACAGCACCTCATCAATCCGCTCCGGATCAAGTCCGGGGGCCCGCTTCACAGACTGGCCGATCACGTGCGCTGCCAAGTCGTCCGGGCGGATGGCGGCAAGGCCGGAACCGAACTTGCCGAACGGGGTGCGCACAGCATCGTACACAAAAGCCTGGTTCATGGGGTTGTATCCATTTCGTTGTCCATGGTGGAAAGGGTCCTGCTGGCGCTGGCAGGGCGGTTTTGGCGGAGAGGCCGATCCGGTGTTCGGGCGGCCACGTCGGTGAGGATGCGGTTGACCATCCCGTCCGGGGGAAGACTGTCGTTACTGAGCGGGGGCCGTGGGCAGTTCCAGCCTCGTTTGTACGTAGGCTGTCCGGGCCGGTGCGGAGGTGAGGAAGTTGACGAAGGCTTGCGCTTGGGCCGGGTCGCTGGAGTGGGCGCTGACTGCTGCTGAGAACTCCGTGTAGTGCTGGAGCTCTGCCGGGAAGGGACCCACGATCTGGGCCTGCGGAACGAATAGCAGTTCGCTCAGCTGTTGGATAGCGACGTCGGCGTCGCCTGTGACGACGGCTTGGGCCACGTAGCCCTTATCGACGACGGTGGCGCGGGCGCCGACGTCCTCTGATAGGCCGAGTTTGTCCAGGAGGGTCGTGAAGTAAGCGCCGCTTGCGCCGACGCCGGAGTAGGCAACCGATCTTGCCGCGCGCAGGGTCTGGACGAATGATTCAGCGGTGGAGATGTCGGGCTCAGGGGTGCCGCGCTTTACTGCGACGCCGATGCCGGCACGAGCTACAGCGGTCAGGGTCTGTGGGGCGACGACAGTGGTGAGGGGGCCGAAGGATTCTGTGACGGCGATCATCACATCGAAAGATTCACCGGCGTTGATGCGCCGAAGAAGTTGGCCTGTGGGTTCGAAGACAGCGTCGATGCTGACTCCTGTTTCCTGCCGGAACATGATGATGACCTCATCAAGGGCCTTTTTAACAGCCGGCGAGCTAAAGACTTTCACTGGGGTTCGTTCTTTCTCGTTGTGCTTCTCAGCGGGGCGAAGTGCCGGAGGACCCCGATGTTCACTGCTGCGTAGAGCCGGGTTACGGCACCCGAAACTGAGCGAGTGGCACCGCAAAGCCGCCCTGTGTCGGTGGCGGGGTGTCGGGGACGAGGTCTTGCATCATGAGCATGCGGCGTTCGCCGTAAATGTTGTCTCTGATCCATACGACGCCGATGTCGGGGGCGGCTTCCACGACTGTTCCGCGGATATGGCCGTACCGGTCGGCGCATGCGACTAGATCGCCTTCACGGACATTCCATGCCCATTTTCCGGTTGACATGTTGTCTCCTCGATCGCTCGGTGCCAGCCGTGCACCAGCGCCGGCTGGCGTGGCGGAAGGAAGGCCGGGGTCCGATAAAAATGAAGGGAACTAGTGGTTGGACTGGGGCTTCCCCGGTTTGCAGGGAAACCCCAGCCGCGAGGGATTAGAACTCGACGACGCTCACGGTCTTGCCGGTGACGGCGGATTCGGCAGCCGCGTTGGCCAGGACGAGTGCCGATACTCCATCTGCGAAGTTCGGTGAGGTGGGCGCCCCGGTGCGGATGGACTGGGCGAAGGCCTCAAGCTCGGCGTAGTAGGCCTGAGGGTACCGTTCGAGGAAGAACGGCAGGTACGCATCTGACTCTTCTGTCCCTGCCGCACCGGACTTGCGCACCGTTGTGGGAGCAACGTTGCCGGCGGAGAGCATTCCCTGCGGGCCGAAGGCTTCCAGACGCTGGTCGTAGCCGAAGGCGCAGTGGCGGGAGTTGGTGATGGTGATGAGTTCACCGTCGCCGCCGCGGAGGGTTACCACTGCGGAGTCAAAGTCGTTGAGCTCGGCGATGTCTTTGCTGAACACATTTGATGCCACCGCCGACACTTCGACGATGTTCGGGACGAAGGAGCGTGCCATGTCCAGGTCGTGGATCGTCATGTCGCGGAAGATACCGCCGGAACCGGCGATGTAGTCACGAGGGGCCGGCTCGGGATCGCGGCTTGTGATGGTGAGCTGCTCGAGTTTGCCGATTTCCCCGGCTTCGACCCGGGTGCGCACGGCGGCGAAGGACGGATCGAAGCGGCGGTTGAAGCCGAGCATGATCGGGACGGTCGAGTTCTTGATCTGCTCACGGCAGGAAAGGACGGTATCAATGTCGAGGTCGATGGGCTTTTCACAGAGGACAGCGAGGCCGTGGGCAACCGAACGGGAGATGAGGTCCACGTGGGTGCTGGTGGGTGAGCCGATGATCACGCCGTCGAGGCTGGTGTCGGCGAATACTTCTTCGGGGTCCTGTACGGCGCGTGCCCCGGTGCTTTCAGCCAGCCGGCGTGCCCCGTCGATGAACGGGTCTGCGATCAGAACGAGATCGATTTCCGGGTGGGCGGCTATGTTGCGGGCGTGTACCTGCCCGATCCGGCCCGAGCCGAAAAGTGCCAGGCGCAGGCGTTTGTCGTTGGACATGGGTGTGGCCTTTCAGGAATGGAGAAGGGTTTAGTCGCGATGCCGGGGACGGCCGGGACGGTGCGGGTTGGGGCCGCTCAGCGTGCGAGGGTGGCGCCCGGGAAACAGTTGATCGCTGTTTCGTAAGCGCGCTTGAGGCCCTCGGCGACGGGCAGGCTGCGGTGTTCAGCGGAGATAATCTCCACACCCCAGGGTCCCTTGTAGCCGGCGTCGAGGGTTCGCTGGATGAACGTGCGGGTGTCGAAGTCGCCCTCACCGCAGTAGGCGCGGTTGTTGATGGTGTCTTCGAAGATGGTGCCAACGACGTCCTTGTAACCGTCGTCGATCTCCACGGCGAAGACCCTGTCCATGGGAACAACGTTCCATAGGTCATCGTGGGAAAGGCCCGACCTGTGGGTGTGCCAGATGTCGATCATCAGCCCCGCGGCGGGACTGTCCGAATGGGTCACCACTTTGACCGCTTCCTGGACCGTGCGCAGGTGTGAGAACGGTGTCGCCTCGAGGGCGAGCCGGACGCCGGACTCAGCAGCTTCGTCTGCCAGGTCGGAGAACGCGCTGGCCATCGTCGAGAGCGGCAGGGGGCTGTCCGTCATGCCGGCGCCGACCTTGATGTGCCGGGCACCGAGGGCCTTGGCGGCCTCAAACAGCTCCGCGCGTTGGATATCGGATTCTGCCCGCTCGGCTCCGGTGGCCCACCAACCGTTAAGGAATTCGACTTCGATGATGCCGATCCCTGCCTCGCGGATCATGCGCCCCAGCTCGGCGTAGCCGATGGTGCGGCGTGCCTGCAGCAGATCGTGGTGTACCAACCCAATGCCTGACCACCCGGTCTGCGCGATGCGGTTGATGCGCTCCTGGATCGGGATGGGACTGGTTTCGTCCGGGCGTCCGGGGGCGGTATCACCGGCGCTCACCCAGCAGGTTGCGATCAGCTGCGGAGTTGCGTTGGTTTCGCTGCTCATACGGTCTCGACCTCCATGGATGCTCCCTGTTCCTTCTCGGAGCGGTAACAGGCATCGACAATCCGAGCGACGGCCAGGGCGTCGGCGACCGGTGCGACTACCGGGGCGCCGGTGCGGATGCTCTCGATCCAGCCGCGCATTTCAGGGTGGAAGTTGCTGATGTTTTCCAGTTCGGGCAGTTCGGAGAACTTGTTCAGTTCGGTCCTGGCGAACGGCGGGGTGAAGTAGCTTTGGGTCCACTCGGTCCAACCGGCGCGCCAGCCGGCACGGTCCTGGTCCACGTAGACGCGCAACTTCTGGGGCAGGATGCCGATTTCCAGCATGCCGCCGGTTCCATAGACCGAGATACGGGAGCTTTCGAACCACTCAAGGTGGTCGTGCCCGTCGAAGCTGAAGGTCACAGACATGTCCGGGTAGTTCAGGAGGACGGCCGCGGAATCTTCCCGGCTCGACTCGTCGGACAAGCGGCCGGACTTGTGGACACGGGCGTTGACCGTATCGGGTGCACCGAACATGTGCACCAGGGAGTCAAGCATGTGGCATCCGATGATCCACAGTGCGCCTCCCATGTCGGCGGGCTGGTTCAGGTGTGCGGTCAGGTGTTCGCCGACGAGGGCAGCACCGCGGGCGGAGACGGAAACGACCTCACCAATGACCCCGGCGTCGATGAGTTCCTTGGCCTCTGCGATGGACTGGGCAAGGCGAACGTTGTAGCCGACCTGCACCACCAGCCCGGGCGCGGCCTTAGACTCGGCCTCGGCCAGCTGAACCAGGTCCTCGACGGATCCCCCGCCTGGTTTTTCGACGACAACGGACTTGCCGGCCGCCAGTGCACGCAGGGCGTGCGGGACCATGTCCTTGCTCTTGGAGTGGACCATGATCGCATTGATGCGGTCATCCTGGAGCAGCGCATCGATGTCGCGGGGCTCCATGTCGTACTTGTCGGTGAAGTACTGCAGCCGGGGATCGTCGTCCGCGGCCGCAACCACCTCCACCCCTTCAATTTCGCGCAGGGCGCGAACCCGGGCAGAGGCGTGCGGGTGTGTAATTCCCAGAAGTCCTACGACAATCGGTTCCAACGCATTGTCTCCTTCGACTGAGCACCTGATCGGTGCATTTGGTGGATGTTTGATCCGCCGGGCAGCGACGCCCGGCCGGAGCAATAAGATTCAGTATGTAGTGTCACCTAGTGGACAGCTTGTCCAAAGCATTTCATGGCGGGCGCTGTCGGTCAAGCTATGGCCTGCGACACGTCTGCGTCCTTCTTTGACGCTGTGGGCGGCGCGCCAAGATAGTCCGACAAAGCCTTGGTTCCCCGCAGGAGGAGATCGACGATGGACTGTTCGCCCTCTGGGCGGTTCAGAATGCCTTCACGGAGTCCACTGACGGACAGCGAGGCCGCAACTTCGCCGCGGTGGTCGAAGATAGGTGCCCCGATGGCGGCGATGCCCGGAGTGACGTTGTTGTCGCTGATCACGAAACCCTGGTCCCGGATGTGCTCCAGTCCGGAATAGAACTCTGAACGGGACCGCACGTCGCGCCATGGCTCGCCGCTGCTGGCAATGATCGCGGCATATTCATCCCACGAAGCCCGGTCTTCGAACGCCAGCAGCGCCCGGGGCGCGGCGCCGACATGAAGGGGGAGGGACTCCCCCAGTTTCAGGACGCGGCTGTTGACCCGGATCCCGTCAATGCGTTCGATGCAGACCGCCCGGGTGCCGCGGCGGATGCACAAGAAGGTTGTTTCCCCCGTTGCTGCGTGGATTTCGCGCAGGATGGGGGCTGCGGCCCGGCGGATATCCAAGCGGCTTGTGAGGTCGCCGGAAAGGGCGATCATTTTGCTTCCGACCCGATATGCGCCGCGATGGCCGATCTGTTCGACCCAGCCGGCTTCGGCCAAGGTAGCCAGCATCCGGTAAATGGAGCTGGCGGGTTCTTCGAGCAGCTCGGTTAGCCGGGTCGACGTCGCGATGCGTTCTTCTGCCAGGGCCGACATCAGCGCCGATGCTTTGGCAATGACGGCCGGGGCGCGGGGGGAGTCCCGCTCGGATCCTTCGGGAGGGTCGAGTCGGGCGGCTTCTTTTCCGTCGTTCGGGTCTTCCTGGGACATGGAGGCGGCGATGGCTTGGGCGGCGATATCCAGGATTTGCCGTGCAGCTTCCTCATGACCGAGGACTGTTGCCCGCAGGCCCGCGACCGAGATTGCGCCCAGCAGGCTGCCATCCTGCCGAAAGACGGGAACGGCAATTGAGGCGACGCCTTCGATGACCTCGCTGTCTTCAACGCTCCATCCGCGGTTGGCGGTGTGCTCGACCCTCTCCCTCAGCTGCTCTCCGGTGAGCGGTGTTTGGGAAGCGATACCGGGGTATGGGCCTGAGGCCAAGACGCTATGCCGGAACTCGGCGCCACCGAAAGCAAGGAGAGCCTGAGATGCAGCCCCGGCGTAAAGCGGAAAGGTCCGGCCGGGGGCCAAGTCGTGCAGGTCGACGTCGGCGCCCTGGATCTGGTCCAGGCATACGGCGCCGTTTTCGCGCAAGACGCAGAAGTAGGGACTCATGCCCAGCTGGCCGCGGATCCAGTTCAACTGTTCGCGCAGCTCTGTGCGGTCCACGAGTGCGTCGGCCGCCGCGTCGCCCAGTTTGAGTATCCCGGTGCCCAGCTCAAGCTTGCCGTCACCGCTCGATCGGACGAGTTTCGCCTGCTCCAGTGCAGCGACGATCCGGTACACGGTCGGCCGCGGCTCGGACACGACTTTCGCCAGTTCCGCCGGCGTTGACTGGCCAATACGGGCCAATTCGTCGATTACCTGGCTGGCTTTTTTCAACAGCTGGATGGTGTTCACCAACCGCCTCTTTTCTGACCCGAAGGGGCCTCTAGCATCTGCGTAACTACCGTCGCGCAGACGCGCCGCACATGAGCACCTCTGCCATTGTCGTCCGCCGG
This sequence comes from Arthrobacter sp. NPDC058097, assembly GCF_042884885.1. Lineage (NCBI taxonomy): Bacteria > Bacillati > Actinomycetota > Actinomycetes > Micrococcales > Micrococcaceae > Arthrobacter > Arthrobacter sp. NPDC058097. The sequence goes on along the minus strand of NZ_JBHVSZ010000011.1, from coordinate 157,622 downwards.
CCCAGCGTGCCATGGAAGGCCCGACTTGGGGTGTGCGCAAATGTAATGTGGAACACCACTAGCTTCAAGAGCTGGTACTGTGCGAACATGGTGTCCATTGTACGGCACCAAGTGCTCGCAATCACATCTAATTTCAGGCGCGGCGGTCGCGCCGGCGCAGAACTGACGCCTTCAGCGTCACGCGGCTCTCCAAAGGAGGAGAACGGTGTTTAAGAAAATTGTCTTGTTCGCTGCAACAGCAGCCACGTCACTGGTACTTGCTGGTTGTGCGGGCGGCGGTGCAGGCAGCGGCAATGGGGCCGGCGGTGGGACACAGGCTCCCGCTGATACCCGCATCGGAGTTTCGCTGCCGAGCCAGGATGAGGAGCGGTGGATCACCGATGGTAAGGCCATCAAGGAAGGGCTGGAGAAGGTCGGTTACCAGGTAGACCTCCAATACGCCAACAACGACATCCCCACCCAGCAGCAGCAGGTGGACCAGATGCTGACCAAGGGAGCGGACCTGCTGATCCTGGCTCCGCTCGATGGAACGGCGCTGGCTCCGCAGCTGCAGCAGGCTGCAGGGGCGAACATCCCGATCGTCTCCTACGACCGGTTCGTCCGGAACAGCGCCGACGTCGACGTTTATGTCACTTTCGACAACTTCAAGGTCGGCGCCCAGCAGGCCACGTCGCTGCTGATCGGGCTGGGTGTCCTCAACAAGGACGGCTCCGAAGGTTCCGCCAAGGGTCCGTTCAATATTGAACTTTTCGGCGGATCGCTCGATGACAACAACGCGACCTTCGTCTTCAACGGCGGCATGTCGGTTTTGCAGAAGTACATCGATAACGGCACCCTCGTGGTGAAGTCGGGGCAGAACAAGCTCTCCCAGGTGGCAACCGAGAATTGGTCGCAGCAAAAAGCCCAGGAGCGCATGGATAACCTGCTGACTGCCAGCTACGGTGGCGGAGCAGCCAAGCTCGACGGTGTCCTCACGCCTAATGACAGCGTCGCCCGCGGCGTTATCACCGCGCTGAAAAACGCCGGTTATGGGCCCACCCTGTCCTCAAAGCCCAAGCCGATGCCTGTCACGACCGGTCAGGACGCCGAGGTTGCTTCCGTGAAGTTCGTCAACGACGGTGTTCAGTTCTCCACCGTGTTCAAGGACACCCGCGCCCTGGCCGCGCAGGCCGTCAAGGCATCCCAGGACCTGCTGGCCGGGAAAGACCCCGAAGTCAACGACACCAAGTCCTACAACAACGGATCCAAGATTGTCCCATCGTTCCTGGTACCGATCCAGCCGATCTACAAGGACAACATCAAGCCCGCGCTGATCGATTCCGGGTACTACACCTCTGAAGAGGTCGCAGCCGGCCGCCTTAAGTAAGCGCCCCCGGGAGGGGCACACAGTGCCCCTCCCACCCCTTCTCCCCTACAAGACCGATAGGACGGCGGGCCAATGGCCGACCACATCCTGGAAATGCAATCCATCACCAAGACCTTCCCCGGCGTGAAAGCGCTGTCCGGCGTTTCGCTGGCCGTGGAACGCGGAGAGGTCCACGCCATCTGCGGCGAGAACGGCGCAGGGAAGTCCACCCTCATGAAAATCCTCTCCGGCGTCTACCCCGCCGGAAGCTACGGCGGTGACATCCTTTTCAAGGGGCAGACGTGTTCCTTCTCCGGCATCCGGGATTCCGAGCACGCCGGCATCGTGATCATCCACCAGGAACTGGCCCTCGTGCCGCACCTGTCGATCGCCGAGAACATCTTCCTGGGCAACGAGCGCCGCGGAGCATCAGGTCTGATCGACTGGCACAAGACGAACGCCGAGGCCGCCGAACTCCTCGCCTCCGTCGGTCTGCGGGAAGAGCCCACCACCCCGGTGGGGCACCTCGGCGTGGGCAAGCAGCAGTTGGTCGAAATCGCCAAAGCCCTGTCCAAGGAAGTGCAGCTGCTCATCCTCGACGAGCCGACCGCCGCGCTCAACGACAATGACTCCGCCCACCTGCTCGACCTGGTCCGGGCCCTTCGTGACCGCGGCATCACCTCGATCATCATTTCCCACAAACTCAATGAGATCGAAGCAATTGCCGATCACACCACCGTCATCCGGGACGGGAAGACCGTGGAAACCCTGGACATGGCAGATCCGGACGTCAACGTCGACCGCATTATCCGCGGGATGGTCGGCAGGGACCTCGAAGCGTTCTACCCCGACCGTGAGTCTAACCCTGGCGAGGTCGTTCTCCGGGTGGAGGACTGGAGGGTCAAGCATCCCACTCAGGACCGCCTGGTCGTCGATGGTGCGAGCTTTGAAGTCCGGGCCGGTGAAGTCATCGGCGTCGCCGGACTCATGGGCGCTGGACGCACCGAATTGATGATGAGCCTGTTCGGCCGCTCCTACGGCAAGTACGTCTCAGGCAAAATTTTCATGCACGGCAAGGAGATCCACACCCGATCCGTCGCCGCAGCCATCGAAGCACGGATCGCCTACGCCACCGAGGACCGCAAAGCCTTTGGCCTCAACCTCATTGATGACATCGCCCGGAACATCTCAGCCGCCGCGCTGGGCAAACTGGCGAGCTGGGGCTTCGTGAACCACCACGAAGAGGCAAGGGCCGCCGAGTTCGCGATGAAATCGATGAACATAAAGGCCCCGAACGTGAAGTCGATCGTCGGCAAACTCTCCGGCGGGAACCAGCAGAAAGTCGTGCTCTCGAAGTGGCTGCTCACGGACCCCGAGGTACTGATCCTGGACGAACCCACCCGCGGCATTGATGTCGGCGCAAAATACGAAATCTACACCCTCATTAACAGCTTCGTGGACGCCGGAAAGGCAGTGGTGGTCATCTCCTCTGACCTGCTCGAACTGCTCGGCACCTGCGACCGCATCTACGCGCTTTCTGCAGGCCGGATCACCGGGCAGCTGCCCAAGGCTGAAGCATCCGAGGAACGCCTCATGACACTCATGACCAAAGAGAAGGAACTCACAGCATGACCGTGACAGCCCCCCGGGGATCCCAAAGGAAAGATACGCCGGCTGCAGCAGCGGTCGTCAATACCGGAACCAGCGAAATCCGCGAGCTGTTCACCCGCAACCTGCGTACCAGCGGCATCTACGTCGCACTCGTGGCGATCGTGGCCCTGTTCGCCGGACTCACCGGCGGCGCCTCACTCGGTCCCGGAAACATCACCAACATCGTCCTGCAGTACTCCTACATCCTGATCCTGGCGATCGGCATGGTCATCGTGATCATCGCAGGGCACATAGACCTCTCTGTGGGTTCCGTCGTCGCTCTGACCGGTGCCGTTTCGGCGGTCGTCGTGATCCAACTCGGCCAACCATGGTGGGTCGGCGTCGTCGCCGCCCTCGCCACCGGCCTGGCCATTGGAGCGTGGCACGGCTACTGGGTCGCCTACGTCGGGATTCCGGCGTTCATCGTCACCCTCGCCGGCATGCTCCTCTTCCGTGGCCTGACCCTGGTCGTCCTCAACAACGTCTCCCTCTCCCCCTTCCCGGCCGACTATGGCCAGATCGCATCGGGCTTCCTCAACGGCCTCCTGGGAGGCGCAGGATACGACGTCTTCACGCTCCTCATCTTCGCCATCGCCGTGATCGGCTACGCCTTCAACCAGTACCGGACCCGCAAGACCCTGATCAGCTACAACCAGCTTGTCCCGTCATTCCCGCTGTTCATCGCCAAAATCCTCGTCATCGCCATCGCAGTCATGGTCTTCGCCTGGCAGCTGGCCATCGCCCGCGGTATGCCGCTTGTCCTGATCATGCTGGCCATCCTCATCATGGTCTACAGCGTCCTCATGCAGCGCAGCGTCTTCGGCCGCCAGGTCTACGCCATCGGCGGCAACGTCGTCGCAGCCGCCCTGTCAGGCGTCAAGGTCCGCACCGTCAACTTCTGGATCTTCGTCAACATGGGCTTCCTCTCCGCAGTGGCCGGCATCGTCTTCTCCTCCCGCTCCAACGGAGCCCAGCCCGGCGCCGGCAACATGTTCGAACTCGACGCGATCGCCGCGGCCTTCATCGGCGGCGCGGCCGTCACCGGTGGCGTTGGAAAAGTCGTGGGAGCCATGGCCGGCGGCCTCATCATGGCCGTCATGAGCAACGGCATGCAGCTGATGGGCATTGACCAGTCAGTGCAATCAGTCGTCAAGGGCCTGGTCCTGATGCTCGCCGTCGCCTTCGACATCTACAACAAACGCCGCGCCGGTTCCCGCTAACCGCTTCCCGCACAAAGAAGCCCCGCGGGAAATGAACCATTACGCCGACAACCCCCTTCAAAAAGGAGCCCCCTGATGACCCACCAGTTTGTATACGAAGCCCTCCCCATGCGGGTGCGCTTCGGCGTCAACTCCCTCACCGCCCTGCCCGAAGAACTCGACCAGATCGGACTCAAGCGCGTCCTGGTCCTCTGCTCTCCCGAACAGGAAGAAACCGGCAACCGGGTAGCCGAGGCCCTGGGTGAGCGCTGCGTTGGCGTCCTCCCGGAAGCCGTCATGCACGTGCCCAACGAAGTTGCACAGCGGGCCAGCGACGAGGCTTCCAGGGTCGGTGCCGACGGCTGCGTCGCCGTCGGCGGCGGTTCAGCAATCGGACTCGGCAAAGCAATCGCCCTCAAGCACGGGCTGCCGATCGTTGCCGTCCCCACCACATACGCCGGATCAGAAATGACTCCGGTGTGGGGGCTGACGACCGACGGACGCAAGGAAACCGGCAAGGATCCCCGGGTTCTGCCCCGCAGCGTCGTCTACGATCCCGAGCTCACCATGACGCTGCCGGCCGCCATGTCGGTAACCAGTGGCATCAACGCTATTGCCCACGCCGTTGAAGCCCTCTACGCGCCGGATGCAACGCCGATCATCTCGCTGATGGCCGAAGAAGGCGTCCGGGCCCTTGCCGTAGCGTTGCCCGCCATCGTTGCCGACAGCTCCGACCCCGACGCCCGCAGCAACGCCCTCTACGGATCCTGGCTGTGCGGTGCCTGCCTAGGCGCCACCACCATGTCGCTGCACCACAAGCTCTGCCACGCACTCGGCGGAACCCTCAACCTGCCGCACGCCCAAACCCACACCGTCGTCCTCCCCCACGCCCTGGCCTTCAACCAGCCAGCCGCTCCCGAAGCGACGGCGGCCCTGTCCCGGGCACTCGGTGGGGCGGCCGATCCCGCCGAACGGCTGTGGCAGATCGCCGGCGAACTGAACGCCCCCCGGTCCCTGGCCGAGCTGGGCATGAAGGAAGAAGACATCGACCGCATCGCCGAAGAGGCCACCAGCCGCTCCTACGGCAACCCCCGCCCGATCACCTACGACGACGTCCGCGGCATCCTGCACGCGGCATGGGCCGGCAAGCCACCGAGCGCCAACCCCACCGTCTAGCCCCAGGTCCACGACCTGTCATCACGTCAGTCGTGGCACCTGGCGGAGCCACACGGAGTAGGACCCTCCCTCACGGGTACAACCACAGGAGGGTCCTACTCCACCCCGTCCCACACATAGAAGAACAACTAGGAGGCAGACCTTGGTCGCCAAGCGGACCATCGCCCCAGGAATCGCCGTATCCCCACTCGCGCTCGGCACAAACGTCTTCGGCTGGACCGCCGACACCGAAGCATCGCACGCAGTCCTCGACGGCTACGTTGCTGCCGGTGGGAACTTCCTGGACACCGCCGACTCCTACTCGTTCTGGGCCAAGGGAAATACCGGTGGGGAGTCAGAAACCATCATTGGCAAATGGCTGGCCGCCAGAGCCGACCGCGACGACCTCGTCATCGCCACCAAAGTAAGTCACCACCCTCAATTTGCCGGCATGGCCCCGGAAACGATCCGGGCTGCGATCGACGCCTCGCTGACCCGCCTCGACATCGACGCCGTTGACATCTACTACGCGCACTTCGACGACCCCTCAACGCCCCTCATCGAGAGCATCGGGACACTGTCCGAACTCGTCGACCAAGGCAAGATCCGCTCCATTGGCATATCGAACTACACAGCGGAACGAATCGAAGAATGGCTCGACCTCACCGCCCGCGAAGGCTTTCATGCGCCCGTCGTCATCGAGCCCCAATACAACCTCGTCGAACGAGGAATTGAAGCCGATATCCTCCCCCTGGCCCGCACCCACGGCCTCGCCGTCGTGCCCTACTACTCCCTCGCCCACGGCTTCCTGACCGGAAAATACGATGACGGCGAGGAAATCGAAAGCCCCCGCGCCCCAGACGCAGCAAAGTACCTCAACGCCCACGGCCGGAAAGTCATCGACGCGGTCAAGAGCGTCGCCGATCAGCACTCCACCCAGCCCGCTTCCATCGCCCTGGCATGGCTCGCAGCGCAGAACGGTGTCGCGGCCCCCATCGCCAGCGCCCGCACAATCGACCAGCTCTCCCCCCTCGTTGAATCAATGCAGATCCAGCTGACCACCAAGGATCTGCAGCTGCTCGACGAGGCATCGCAACTCTGAGTCCCTGCCCGCATACTCGACACCACAAACAACAGCGAGGAAACGACAATGACCCAGCAGACCCGCGTCCCCGAAACCGAGAGCATCCCCGGCAGCCAGCACGTGTCCGAGGCACAACAAAACGTTGAGGAACAACTGGTCCGCAACGTGCTGCGCTCCTTCGACGACTGCCAGGACCCGCGGCTGAAGCAACTGATGCAGTCCCTCGTAACCCACCTGCACAACTTCATCCGCGACGTCCGGCTCACCGAAGCCGAATGGAACAAGGCCATTGAGTTCCTCACCGCTGTCGGCCACATCACCGACGACCGCCGACAGGAATTCATCCTGCTCTCCGACGTCTTCGGCGCCTCGATGCAGACCATCAACGTCAACAACGAAGCCTACGGCGACGCAACCGAAGCCACCGTTTTCGGCCCCTTCTTCGTAGAAGACGCCCCGCGCATCGAAAACGGCGAAGACATCGCCGGAGCCGCACCAGGAGAACCCTGCTGGATCGAAGGAAGCGTCAAGGACACGGACGGAAACCCTGTCCCCAACGCCCGAATCGAAGTCTGGGAAGCAGACGAAGACGGCTTCTACGACGTGCAGTACGACGACCAGCGTGTATCCGGCCGCGCCCACCTCTACAGCGACGAAGACGGAAACTACAGGTTCTGGGGCCTGACCCCCACCCCCTACCCCATTCCGCATGACGGACCAGTCGGAAAAATGCTGGAAGCCGTAGGACGCTCGCCCATGCGCGCTTCCCACCTGCACTTCATGGTCACCAAACCCGGACTCAGGACACTGGTCACCCACATCTTCGTCCGCGGGGACGAGCTGCTGAAATACGACACCGTGTTTGGCGTCAAGGAATCCCTCATCAAGGACTTCGTCCAGCAGGACGCCGGAACCCCTACTCCTGACGGGCGGCAACTCGGCGATCGCAGTTGGGCTCGGACCCGCTTCGACATAGTTCTACCGCACGCCGCGGACTAGGGCGAACTGCCGAACCACCTCTACGAGTTTTCCGGTGCATGCAATAACTGCATCCACCGGAAGCTCTGGCTTTGCAACGGATGTCAGATCTAATCACACCCCAACCTGACGTCGGTCTGCCTGATCAGCAAGGATTCGCCTGTTGGTGGAGCTTTGCTCTGTTCCCAAGCACCTATCAGGCTGCTCGGATTGTCATCACCCGCTTGTTCGCCAATCGATCTCTCTCAGGCACCGATTCTGCGGTGATTTCGATGTTTCTCGGGCTACCGCACCATGTGTTTCCTGCCCTCCGACCTGTCAGGGTGGGATCTGAGAACGTCATTGAGCCGCCGTCAGTAAAGCGGAATTTCGCCCTATTCTGACGACCGCAAATCGTCTCGCGCTGTTTCCTTTGTTCGTTGCCGTAGCTGTGATGGGTGGCTCCGGCTCAGCTGGAACGCTCGAGTCACGCCTCAGTGGGCCGGGTGGGCGTACCGTTGGCTCATTTTCACACGTCCGGTCCGCCCGTTGTGGCTTCGTATCCCAGGTGCAGGCGGTGCACTTGGGCTAAGTGCACCGCCTTCTAAGACTGGGAGGGGATCCGTGTCAGGCGTGGGACTCGAGCCAGTCGGCGATGGCGGTGATGCCGGTTTCTCCACCGGTTTCGTAGGGGGTGCTGAGGAACCCGTGCAGGGCGTCCTCTGCGAGCCATGTGTCGGCGGTCCCGCCGGCGGCTTTGACCCGGCGAGCGTAGTCCTCTCCGGAGGAGCGTATGGAGTCCAGCTCTGCGAGCAGGATCAGTTGTGGCGGTAGGCCGCTGAGGTCGGAGTCTGCCGGGAAAGCGTATCGTCCGTCGTCGTGGCCGCCGTCACCGAGGTAGTTTTGGGCCATGTCCTTGACCCAGGATGAGCTGAAGTAGACCATTCCGGCGGCCTTTTGGATCTTCAGAATTTCGGTGGGGTTCCATTTCGGAAGAACACGGTGGAGGCTCGGGTATGACAGGACGAGGCTTCTCGGTGCGGGGGCGCCTTCGTCCCGGAGCTTGAGCGTTGCACCGGCGACGAGAGCACTGCCGGCACTCGCGCCGCCGATATGGACTGACCCGACGCCTAGCCTTGCGGCGTTCGCTTGCACCCACCGCCAGCCGGTCAGTACGTCTTCGAGAGGTGCGGGGTAGGCGACGCCGTCGACGGCTTTTCTGTAGTCGATGGAGAGGACGTTGAACCTACGCCCTGCCAGGGCGAGTCCGACCCAGTTGGCTTCGGGCATGTCGAGGTCGCCTCCGACGAAGGCGCCGCCGTGGGCCCAGACCAGCAGGGGGCGCCCGGCGCTTGCCGGTGTTGAGTAGTAACGGGCGGGAACGTTGGGATCAATGTCGACATCAGTGATCTCAACGGCAGCGAGTTCGGAATGCGCTTGGCGAAGGCCTTCGGTTGTCTCGGCGGGGTTCAACTGCGTCGACATCGAGGACAGCATTGGAAGCAGTTGGGCCAGCGGGGGCAACCCTGAAGGGTCCGGCGCGTCAATGAGCTCCTCAAGAGTCATGGTTTCGTCCATGTTGGGTCCTTTCGGGTGAGGGGTTACGAGTCTTCAGCGGCTGGTGACCGAGTGTTGGCGGGGTTGTGTGCGGGATAGGGCGGAGGGTGTGTGGAGCGGCGTTGTCTCCGCCTTGAGGCCGGGTGAGCCGCCCGTTCCCGGCTGGATGCTGCGGGATCGGACGGCTCGGTTGGTCGTCTTAGACGAGTGCCGGGGCTGTGGCGCGCTGCCACTCGAAGGTGTACGTGCCGGATCCGACCTGTGCGGTGACGGCGGTGCCATCACTGTTCGTGTCCACGCCGGCGGCGTCGTCGAGGGTGGAACCGTCGATCGTTGCCTCCTGCGGTGATGCCCCGTCCAGGCGCACCTGTGCGGTCGTTCCCGGCGGGATGGCCACACGGAGTGTGACGCGCCCGTCGGTTATCGTCCATCTGGAGGAAACCTCGCCGAAGGGAGTGCCTGTCGAGGCCTCGACATGGGAGAAGCGCTCGTTCAGGAACGGATCGATGACGATGGTGCACCAGCCGGGTGAGGTCTGACGGATTCCCGCTAGGTGCTCGTATAGCCACCGGGCGGCGGCACCGAGGGAGTAGTGGTTGTAGGACATCGTCGGGTTTCCGTCCGGGTCGACCCCGGTCCAGCTTTCCCAGATGGTCGTCGCGCCGCGCCGGACCTGGTCAAGCCAGGATGGCGCCTCATCCTGCAGGAGTACGTCGAGGGCGACGTCGCCGTATCCGTGCTGGGTGAGTTGTTTGAGCAGGATGCCGGTGCTGAGGAACCCCGTGCCGAGGTGGTTGTCCCGCTCCCGGATCCGCTGCACAAGGCGGTCGGCGGTCTGTTGGCGCCTCTCCTCGGGGACCAGTGCGAACTCGAGGGCTCGGACGTAGGTACCCTGGGCGTCGGGTTCGAGCCGGTCGGGACCGGTCATGTATTCACGCTGCCAGGCGTCGCGTGCGCCGTCGGCGTAGCGGAGGAAGTGGCAGGAGTCGTCGTCCTCGCCCAGCAGCCCGGCGATCTCCGCGAGGAGCCGGCTCGAGTGCTCGAAGTAGGCGGTCGCTACCCACGCCCGCGGCGTCGCCGCGAGATCCTTCATCAGGGCGAAGACGTCGTTCGTGCCATCGCCTTCCCCGTCCGGCTCCAGCCATTCACCCCAGTGGTAGCCGGTGTCGACGAAGAATTCTTCGTGCGCTTCCGCGTGTCCCGTCCGCCCCTGGCCACGGGCTGACCGTGCAATGTGAGCGAAGCGCTCTACCCATTTCTTCATAGCGTCATAGTTCGTGCGCAGCGCGGCGAGCAGGCCGGTGGCCTGGTAGATCTCCCAGGGCACCTGGACGATCGCATCGCCCCAGCCCGCCGACCCGGAAGGCGGCATGGAGAGACCCGGGAGAATCTCGGCACGTTCGGCGTTCTCACGCCAGCTGTCCGCGTCCATCGGGACTACATCGGGAATCGTGCCGTCCGAGTGCTGCTGCAGGCGGGCATCGGTGAGCCAGTTCGCGAGGTAGGCGTTGGCGTCTGCAAAGAGCAGGGCCGTGTGGGCAAATACCTGGGCATCACCGGTCCAGCCGCTGCGCTCCCGGGTGGGGCAATCGGAGGGCACATCCATGAAGTTCCCGCGCATGCTCCATTCGACGTTCTTGTGGAACTGGTCCACCAGGGGGTTCGAGCTGGAGAAGCGGCCGTGGTAGCGCAGGTCGGCATGGACGGGAAGGCTGACGATCTCGACGAGTTCGACCCCTTCGGGAATGGTCAGCGACGCGTACCGGTAGCCCTGGGTGCAGAAGGCCGGTTCGAACACGTCTGTTCCGCCGGAAAGGATGAACACGTTGGGGAGGATCTGGAGCGAGGCAGCGTCTCCGCCGGGGATGAGGTAGGAGACGTCCACGTCGCCGTTCTTTGTCAGGACCTCGCTGTGGTCGACGGTGACGGTGCTGCCCACTGGGCCCCTGAGGGTTACCCGGGTGACGCCGTGGTGATTCTGGCCGAAGTCGGCGATCAGCGCTCCCGTCGCGGACCTCTTGATCGATACCGCGGCGAGGGGTGCCTTGCGGAGCATGGGCTCGCTGGACTCGCCGACGACTTCACGGGCCTCGTCGACTGCCACCACCGTGATGGGTTCGGGGACCTGTCCGTCGGGCTCATCCCATGTTGTCCGGAGGCGGGCGTCGATGGTCTCGCCGGCCCGCGGGTCGGAGTCGACGATTGGGCCGTGGCCGCCGTGCCAGTTGGCGTCGGTGACCACGGTGACTACCCGGCCGTCCTCCTGCTCGATTTCCAGGCGGGCGATTGCGGCTGTGCGGTTGCCGTAGATCGCCGGCTGGGCTTGCGCGCCGATCCGGCCGCGGAAGCGGCCGTCTGAGAGGATGATGCCGACCGCGTTCCCGCCCTGGCGCACCAAGTCGGTGATGTCACGCGCCTGGTATTCAACACGCTTGTCGAAAGCAGTAAATCCCGGAAAGTAGCCCGGCCCCGTAGCGTCTGCACCGTTGATGCTCAGGCGGTACCAGCCCAGCGCGGTGGAATAGACGCGTGCCCTCTTCACCGGCGCTGTGACTTCGAACTCCGTGTTCAGGTACTGGACCGGAGCCTTGACCCCGACCGGGGTCTCCTCGTCGAGCCTGATCCACTGCGCCTCGCCGAAGCCGGCGCCTCGAAGACCGGTATCGAAGGCGCTCCACTCGGACCAGTCAGAGACGGTATTGTGCTGGTCCCACACACGGACGCGCCACCGGTACGAGGTCTTCGCGGCGAGGCCGGGCCCGTCGTAGGAAAGCAACGGCGCTACTGGGGTGGCCAGCTTCCCGGAGTTCCAGACCACACCCGCGTCCGAGGAAAGCTCCACCTGGGCGTGTGGGAGGAGCACGTTACGCTCCTCGGCGCTGACTTTCCAGCTGAAGAAGGGATCATTGTCCACCCCAAGGGGGCCAACAAGCCCGTTCACACGGAGATCTTGAAAATGCATGTTCTTTCCTTATTTGCTTAGTGGCTGGGTACGGGCCCGCTGGAGCCAGGGCCACCCGGCCGGGGTCTCGGTGCCGCGGGATTGAGGGCGAATGAAAGCCGGTCGTCGAACGGTCGGCGTGTGAGCGTCTCGGGTGGTCAGCTTGCGCTGTTAGTCCGGGCTGGCACGCCAAGCTCCAACTCGAGTTCGTCTTCGACGTCGAACTCGTTGTGGCGGTCGCGTTTGCGGAACCCGAACCAGGCCACGGCCATACCAGCGGCGCTCACTCCGGCCAGGAACAGGTACATGGCGCTGGGCCCTGAGGTCAGCAACATGGGCGTGAAGGTGGCCAGAATGGCAGCGACAAACCGTGCCACTGCCAGGATCGTTCCCTGGGCGGTGGAGCGGATCAGGGTGGGGAAGGATTCCTGGGCCCAGACCTTCATGATCGTTTCGAAAGCGAAGCCAGCGCCCACTGCACCCAGAACGCCGGAGGCAATGTAGGTCGTGGCGGAGAAGCCAAAGATCACCGGAACTAGAAGGCTCACCACGTAGAGGACGGCGCCGCCGGTGAAGTACCCGAAGCGGCGGGGACCGTCGGCGATACGCATGAACCAGAAGTAGCTGAGCATCAGGACCGGCATTGCGATCAGCCCGAACAGGGAAGCGGAGGACACGTCCAGCCCGGCAAAGTTGACCAGCATGTAGGTACCGAACTGGCCGGCGGTGTTTGCAGCGAGGTTGACCAGCGAGTAGAAGAGGACCAGCACAATCAGCGGGGCACGGTAAGGCTTGGTGAACAGGGCGCGAGCACCGGCCTCTGATGCACGGACGGTGTGCAAGCCCCTGGCCCGCTCTTCCCGCGCGGCGAGCCACAAGGGCGATTCAGGAATGCTCAACCGGGCCATGAGTACGACCGCGGCGACGACCCCGATATGCGCGAACAGGATCTGACCGCCCAGGCGGCCGAGGTTGCCAACGGCCGCGGAGAGGATGATGGCGGCAACAACACCGACGATCCAGAGTACGTTGGAAAAGCTGATCAGACGGCCACGAGTCTCATCGTCGGCCGCCTCGGAGATGGTCGACAGCGAGACCGGCAGGTCAGCACCCGTGCCAACGCCCACGAGCAAGGTGCCCGCCAGCAGGGGAACAAACGAGCCCGAGGTGGCCAGCAGGATGGCTCCGGCGATGATCAGCAGCATGGTAATCGAGAACACCGGACGGCGTCCGAACCGGTCCCCCAACCGCCCTCCAGCCAGCGCGCCCACTGCAACACCGAAGGTGATCGACCCTGCAAGCACACCCACCTCGCCGGGCTTCAGCCCGAAAGCGGCCTGATAAATCACAATGGCGGTCCCGAAACTGATCAAGGCGGCCGCGTCAATGTACGAGGCCATACCCGCCACCACAGCAACACGCCAGGGACCCGGGCCACGCCCGGCTTTCAATACAGTCATTGTCTTCTCCTTTGAAGCACACCAAGCCCCTTCAGATCGGGGAGTGTGACGACCGACACCTACTGTGGCCGCTCAACTATGAAAACATAGTATTTCTTAAAGTAAAATATCTACTGTCGAAAGTTGCATAAAAACTTGCCTGCATCCGTTTGCTGTGATGACATGGGTTGAGAGACCCCAGCAGGAGGGAACGACCATGCCCCGACCCAACCCGGGAGAACTGGCGGCGGGCGAAGACGTTGACATTTCTCCGGTGCTCGAACGCCACCCAATGGATCTGCTCGTGTCCTTCAGTGCTCTCATCCACCACGGCGACAGCCTTCACCTGCGCCGAGAGGTGATGGCTGCGATCGGCTTTCCCAGCGACGACGTGCAACTGTTCCTCGTGGTCAACCAACTTGCCCTGCGTGGAGCCATGCGCCCCACAACACTCGCGGACGCAATCCAAACCGGCCGCTCCAACATGACCAAAATCGCCGGGCGGCTGGCGAAGGAAGACCTCGCAGTAAAAATTCCGGACCCCGGAGACGACCGCGGCGTCCTCCTCGCCCTCACACACAAGGGCCGCGAACTCGGAAATGCCATTGTCAAGCACGACAACGCCATGATGGCGAAATTCGTCGAAGGGTGGAGCCAGGACGACCTCGCAACCTTCCGGCGCCTCCTGGCGAGGTTCACCGTCAGCGTTGGTGGGACATTACCGCCCGCGACTGCCGACGCTTTCGGATTCCCGCGGGCATCCGACGTACTGGCTGACTTCGCTGCCGGCAAATAGCGCTCCGCCACGATGTCCGCTCGTCAGCCCGACGAAGCCACAATTCCTTCCGCTTGGACTTTCCGCGACCCCGCAACGTCCAGGGCCGCTCAATGAACAATGCGTCTCGAACACAGCAAGGCTAGGTTCAGCAACACGCACCTTCGTCACTGAACTACACCCCAACCTGACGTCAGGTGCCTGACCGAATGGCCGTCAGATTAGGGCCTTAATCGGCATTTCTGGGCACGCTCTCGAGAAGATCTAAGATCCCATCCTGACAGTTTCGAGTCCAACCACCTTATCCACGGATGTCTGCACTTTCTTGGAACGGGAACGACCGCCAGTGGGACGCCGCCGCGGATTCGGTCCATCGGGTCCGTGTAATGGGCACGTTGGCGACCTTGCAGATAAATGCCATGAATACTCGAGCCCATTTCTAAGCGAGCGGTGGATTTATGACGGATGGATGACCCATAGAACCGCATGTCAACGCAGGTATGCCGGGTTCAAAGCTGATGATAAGTCTGTGGCTAACTATCCGTACCGCAGCCTGACCAGCGCGATCAAAGACACGGCGTCTCCGTTGCGGCAATACCTAGACACCAGGTTCCCGAATGTTGAACCTCTTCAGAAGGATTACCGGTCCTGGACAGGGAAACAACTGCTGGTCGCCCCGCTTGCTGAAGGCGGGGCTAACCCGGGAACACTTGGAGCTGCATTCGACTTCGAGATGCGCTTCCGAATTGACCCCGGCTATTTCCCCGACATCGCTGTGCATGCGTCCCAGGGAAAACGGGAGAAGTCGGTCCGTGAAGTGATCGACCAAGCGCGCTTCGCAGCCCGGGATGGGGACCACGTAACCCTGCGCCGAGCATGCTGGGCCCTTGCTCTCTGCACCGAGGTTTAGCGTGGGGCTTCGCCCCGGATCGCCCCTGAACAACGGCAGCCTCAGTGCTGCACGGCTTTTGGCTTTCGCTCCCGAAGATGCTCTCTGGCAATTGGACCAGATGGCATCTCTCGCTCAACGTCGGCTGTTCCCCTATCTCGCCGCTCCCTGTTATCTGGGACCCCAATTTGATTCCTCCGCGCGCTGTCCTGCTGACGCCGACGTGATCAGCAATGGGGTTCTCATCGACTTTAAGACCTCAGTGCGTGGCAACGCACTCTCACGCGAAGACCTGTACTAGCTGCTTGGCTACACGTTCTTTGACCGCTCAGACCAGTACGGCATTCATATGGTCGGCATCTACGCAGCGCGTTTCGGAGCCCTTATCTGTTGGGATCTGCAGCCGACCCTTGAGCTCCTTGCCGGTGGACGGGTCAGTCTTGCCCAAGAGCGTAAGAAAGTATGGGCCCTGCTCAGTTAATGGAACCCACCACTCGCCAGGGGTTGTTCCGATGTGTCGCATAACTAACGGTGAATACACCGCGTGATGAAGAAGGTTGTGCGACATAGTTACGAGAACGGCCGACCGCCGTCCGGCTTGCGCTCATCAGCAAAAAATTTCCACCACGCCGTTGACGCGATTACTCGGGCAGCGAGACGGCTCTTATCTCAAGGGTTATGCAACATCGGGTCTTGTAGTTGGGGCCGCTCTGCGAGGCATTTATTCGGACTGGGCATACGGGGCAGTCAGCTCAGCACCCAGAACGGCACCGCGCGAGTGCCTGGCAGATCCCTGTGCCGGACCGGCTTACGGGACGATTTGCGGACTGGCCTCTTCGGGACGTTGTGGTGACAAGGTCGGCGCTTATTCCCCGGAGTGACTATCGACGTTCCTTATTGTCCCTAGCCTGAGAGGTGCTTATCACAGCGGCATCATGGTGGTTAGACTCCGGTATGAATAAAAGGGAGACCCGCGCATCGCTTCTATTCATGGCGATCGGTTTGATCGCTATCTGGTCAAACGTCATCTTCCGGGGATCGGAAATTTTGACTTGGATCTTCCTAGGGATCGCGGCGATCGCCTTGGTCCTCGGGATCACGGTGCTCGTAAGGTCCCTGCGCAGACAGCGCAACGAATACTGGAATGAGCATAATCCGTCCGCCTAAAGGGAAGTTTCTAGTTCAGGGACAGTGGAAGGCAACGCCGAACACCCGTAAGGCGTTCCATCACCGCCAACGCTTGCAGGCCAACCCGGCGCAATAACATCACGCCTGGTCGCTCGCCCGGCCTGACCCCAATTTGCCTCTGGCGAGCCAGCTGACATCACTGTCAATCAGTAATTGGGTTGAATCCAATCCGTCGTAATTGGCAGGAACTCGAGCTGGCGGCCAGGATCAAGCGGCGTTCCGAACTCCACTTCCGTCAGAATGGTGACGTCACTTAGCATGGCCATCTTCTCGATGATGCCTGTGGTGCCATTGATCACGGCGGTGGCGCGGAATGCTGGGTCTTCTACATGCTCGAAGGTAATCAGTAATGACCGCCGGCCAATCTCTTGGATGAGCATCGGGTAGAAGCTCTCGCCGCCACGACCCCACATCAGAAGCGCCTCGGGGTGAAGCATTCGGACCTCGGTCGGCATGCCGCGAGGGAATTCAACTGCATGCGGAGGATCAGGTTCCACCGAGAGCATGCCGTCAACCGCCGACCACCTCTGCCCCTGATCGGTAACCATGTGCCATTCCTCTGCCCCCGCGTCCAGCTCCGCAACAAACTGATAATGGCTCCCGCGGAACTGACTGATACCTTTCACCCGCATGGAAGTATGCGTTCTCAAAGCCACGATCTCGCTCAGCAGACTGGAACTATCAGACCGGTCAAGGACTGTATCTAACTTCATGGTCCATCCTCATCACAAAACACCGGCAGAAAGAACAAAACCACGCCCAAACAGGGAAATTCCCCAAAGACCGTCCCGTGACGGGTTCGACTCCTGAGAATCCGACCAGGCTTGGATCGGATCCGGTCGTGCGATTCACGGGACTGCGCCGTGCAGATGAGACACTTTCGACATGGACGTATTTATGGTTTGGCATGTCGGTCATGCCAAACTTCTGGACGGATCCCCAACAGAACATTTCGGTGAGGACGGGGAACTGAGCTGGGACGAACGATCCGGTGACGATCCGAAGATCCTGGGGATCTACGCGACAAAAGCCGAAGCCGAAGGCCGAATTGAAAGAGCTCGGCAGCAGCCAGGCTTCAAAGATGAACCTGATTGCTTCATGATCGACACCTTTACGCTGGGCGAGGACCAATGGACCGACGGATTCGTAACTATTCATTATGAATAACTAGGCCGTTGTCTCGTGCAAGAATCGGCGGATGGATGGGGATGAGCGGCAGATACGGCAAGAATTGATGATCCTAGCTGCCCTGGTACAGGCGATGTATCGGCGCGACGAGGTCTTCCAGATGATTGAGGGTTCAGACGACAGCGGCGAAGCAATTCGCCGTGTCGGTCAGCTGTTGGGTGTGGGAGAGTTGGGCAGCCGGGCAGTCCTCGACCTGCAGGCCAGAAGATTCACCCGAGACCAGCGTCAGGCCCTCGCTTCCCGTGCAGAAGAACTTAGAGCAATGTTGCCTGACGGCCACTGAGGACTTGGTGTTCTTCGTCCGATCACTGCTTCCTTCATCTACCGATGGGTTCTGCGGTATGGTGATCCGACCTCTCCGGCTTCCACTTTGGAGTAGACCAAGGAAACTGGCCCGGTTGAGGTTCGGCTGATGACCTCTCTACATCTTGTCAGGCGCCACCGACGGATGTCGGCCGAGACGCCATTCGAGGCCGTCCACCTCGACGCTGACGACCGCCGTCAGCTACCGGGCCTGAAGGTTACCTCGCCGGTCGACTCCCGGAACATGACCATCTCTCCGTACTTCTCAGCAATTTGGAGGACAGCAGGGTTGCTTTCCAGGGGAAAGCCCTCTTTTCGCACTGTAACTACAACGGTATCTAGAGCATTGTTCAGCCCGATCCCCTGGATGTCCCCATTCACCTGCACGAGGTACTCTGCTGCGAGGATGTCCTTCACCCTGCCGAGGGAAGACCAAGACCATTTCGCGGGTTTTGTGAGCACGCGCTGGCGTCCGGGATCCAGCTTGTTTGCCAGCTCCTCAAAACCTGATGCCGCCGGATGGTCAGGCTGCGCAACGCCCACCATCAGGTGCGAGGAATCAGAAGAAAAGTAGCCTCCCGAAAAGACCTCCGGATACACCGCGATGTAGTCGCGGATCTTGTCATTGATGACGTTCAGCTCCGAGCTGGCTTGTCCCTTGAAGGACGGCTCGGTATAGAGCCGGATGCCTGATGCCTCCGCCGAGGTTGCCTGCGTCAGTTGTCCCTGTGCGGATGTGTTCGCTGGGTACGGCTCAGAGCATCCGGTCAGGGACAAACCGACGAGCGCCGCTATCAGGAGCGGCGAAAAATTCCGCATGTCGACGAGACCTCCTTTGCAGCCTTGCAAAATGGATCGGCTCCCGCCAAATTTCAGCGCCTACAACGCAGTATCAAGCCGGCTCACCTG
>NZ_JBHVSZ010000011.1:0-138948 GCF_042884885.1 Arthrobacter sp. NPDC058097 | reverse complement strand
ACCTGGTTGTCAACGCAATGAAACGTCGCCCGGAATAGGGCGGCTGCCCAGCTAAGAATCTATTCAAATGAGGATGCGGCGAATCAACATGGACTAGCCTTGCAAAATGGATCGGCTCCCGCCAAATTTCAGCGCTTACAACGCAGTATCAAGCCGGCTCACCTGGTTGTCAACGCAATGAAACGTCGCCCGGAATAGGGCGGCTGCCCAGCTAAGAATCTATTCAAATGAGGATGCGGCGAATCAACATGGACTAGCGGTCCAGCGTCGCTGTCGCGCCGTGGTGGGAGAAAGTATGCGGTTGCCTCGCCCCTGGCTCTGGCCGGGGATGAGGTTTCGGGCAGATCATGGAGGTGTCTGCTGCGGTGGACGCCGTTAAGTCTGTGGTGCCGTGGTTGAGCCTGTGGACTAGCGTGGCGCGGAGGGCTTCCACGGGAACCGTGGATTGTTGCCTTTGGAGCACGAGTGTTAGATTCCTCTGTTTTCCCTGTCCTCCCCTCGGCAGACGCCTATATAACGCGGTCGAGGTGTCAGGAGGAACGGCCATGAATATCGTGCACGAGCGGGCCGCGGGAATGGATATTTCCAAACGTGACGCGAAGGTGTGTCTCCGATTGCCCGGGCAGCGGGCCGGAACCTATACGTCCACGGTCACAACGTGGGGCGCGACCACAGGCCAGATCCTTGCCCTGC
Source organism: Arthrobacter sp. NPDC058097 (assembly GCF_042884885.1). NCBI lineage: Bacteria > Bacillati > Actinomycetota > Actinomycetes > Micrococcales > Micrococcaceae > Arthrobacter > Arthrobacter sp. NPDC058097. The sequence goes on along the minus strand of NZ_JBHVSZ010000011.1, from coordinate 138,255 downwards.
GGGACTTCCTGGAACGCGAGCACGTCACCACGGTCGTCATGGAAGCCACGAGCGATTACTGGAAACCCTTCTTCTATCTCCTCGAAGAAACGCTGCCGGTGATCCTGGTCAACGCCAAGGCCGCAAGGAACATCCCGGGCCGCAAAACCGATGTTTCCGATGCGGCCTGGCTCGCTCAGCTGGGCGCGCATGGGCTGCTTCGGGCCTCATTCGTTCCGCCCGAACCGATCCGCGAACTGCGGGACCTGACCAGGGCCCGGGCCATTGCCATCCGTGACCGGACCCGCGAGATCCAGCGCCTGGAGAAGTTCCTGGAAGGCTCAGGGATCAAGCTCTCCTCCGTGGTGTCGGACCTTACCGGTGTTTCATCCCGCACGATGCTCGAGGCTCTCGTCAGCGGTGAACGCGACCCGGAGGTCCTCGCCGGCCTCGCCAAAGGCACCCTCCGCTCAAGAATCCCCGAGCTCGTGGAGGCCCTCACCGGCCGCTTCAAAAGCCACCACGCGTTCATGGCCCGGTTGCATCTGGATCAGATCGATGCCCAGTCCCGCATCATCGACGCGCTCACCGGACGGATCGACGAAGCGATGGAGCCCTTTCGTGCCGCCAGGGATTTCCTGGCCACCATCCCGGGAGTCTCACTCAAAGTCGCTGACGTGATCATTGCCGAAACCGGCGCGGACATGTCCCGCTTCGAAACACCCGGCCGGCTCGCGTCCTGGACCGGTGTCTGCCCCGGCGCCAACGAATCCGCCGGACGGATCAAGTCAGCCCACTTTTTGCCCGGCAACAAATACCTCAAAGGCGCCCTGGGCATCGCGGCCCTCTCCGCTTCCCGGAGCAAGGACACTTACCTGGCCGCAAAATACTGGCGCGTCGCTGCCCGCCGCGGACCCATGAAAGCCACGGTCGCCCTGGAACACTCCATCATCACCGCCGCCTGGCACATGCTCGCCGACGGTGAATGCTATGCCGACCCCGGCGCCGATCACTTCACACGTCTGGACCCGACCAAAGCCAAGAACAACGCCATAAAAAAACTCAACAGCCTAGGCTTCAACGTCACCATCACCCCGGCCACCGCAGCCTGACGAACCTTACTTTCGTATTAGACCTAGCCACTTGTGCCGTGAAGGGTTCCCAGGCCGGGATCACAGGGACTTAACCTCGCTCAGGGCGGAACATGAGGTACGCCAGCCGGATTGTGTTCCCTGCAAGGGCGGCGGCAGCGACGCCCCAAAAAATCACGGCCTGTATCGCACTGCTTTCGTTGTAGGGATCAAGCCTTAAGGTCGCACGGAGAACGTCTGCGTTGCGCCCCGCTAGCCACAAGGCGGGCTCTACGGCCAACCAGGCTGCTACTGCAGCAGCCATACTCCAGCCAAGAAGATGGAGGACCGCGAGCCAACCATCCCGAAACAAGCTCCTTCGGCCGGCGCGCTTAGCGGGCCCGTTCCGGTCTCGTCGGCGCCGGTATGTTGGAGGGTCGTAACTGCGGTCCTCTCCTGACGCGGCAGATTCAGGCCGCTCTGGAGGTAGCCCAACAAGCTGCTCTCGTAGCCGGGCCAGCGTTCGCGCATTGTGCTCGCGGACGATTCCTGCGAGGCCGCCAGCGAGATCGGTAAATGCGATCAGCGGGGACACACGTACATTGCCAGCTGGCGCTATCCAGACCAGCTGACCCAACGCGGTTACGTCCACAACACTCTCGCGGGAGATCTTCCTATCGCGGAACAGACCTTTTATGTGGACTTGAGTAGATGTGACACGGACCCCGAGCCTCCAGTTTCGCCAGCTAAACCAGAGCACAACCAAGCCGATGCAACTCCAGAAGACCAACTCCTCGGACACGGCGCCGGATGGTGTCGACAAGGGAACCAAATCCTCGGAAATCACAACGCCGAGGGACACCAGAAAAAGGGCAAACATGGCAACGCGGGAGACAAACAGCTGATGAAAGCTGGCTTCATCTCCCAAGACCGCGTTCCCTTCCGACCGCCACTACCTGCGCTTATCGAGCCTAGCGGCAGCTCCAATGATTCCAGGTTCCAACGGTTCACTCGCCGGATACGAAACCAAACATGGACCAGACCTAACGAACTGTGCCGTGAAGTGTTCCCCGGCTGACTCTCATGAAGTATTGAAGCCGCCGTTAGGCTGATGGCATGAACGCGAGTGGGCCGAGCGCCAGGGACAAGAAGCGACAGGTACTTGTGCGCGTCATAGTCATTTTCATCGCCGGAATCGTTTGCAGTGTTGTGGCCTCCAAGCTGATACCCCAGATCGAATGGGTGGCGTTCCTCCCGATGGTGTTAGCCGCCGGGATTATCGTCCCGAGCGTACTCGCGTTGATGAGAAGGGATGAGTAACCGCCTCGTCTTGAAATTGGCCCAGGATGGTGTCCGCCACGCCCCGGTTGTGGAGGTTTCGCAAGAGGGACGGCACTACCGCCCGTTGGGAGCAGCAACAAGATCAGGTGAGCGTCGCTCAGGGCACGTCGGCCGACGCCCTGACTGTCCACGACATCGGGACCGACGACGGAGCTGGGGGCCGCTGGTGTGGGGGGACACCAGACGGCTGTCCGCCGCCGGCCGCCTCCAAGTTTACTCCTCGGTAATCGCATCACTCGCGGGCAAATGCCTCACAGCAGGCCGGCCAGGGCTGTTTGCCAAGGCCACAGTGCCTCAAAACCTCTTTGTAGCTAAACGCTAGAGTTTTGAGCCCCAGCGGCCCATAAGAGGTTGCTCACTCGTATGCCTACCGCCCCTACAACGAGGTTGCGTCTGACAGCCGGCTGGACAGCTCGATCTGTAAGACTGTGACCCATGATGCAGACGGTGCACTGGACCTCCCACAACGGGATTACCTCATTCTGGTTGGACCGGGACGGCCTCTGCACTGGCACGTTGATATTCGGTGTCGGAATGCGCGATGAACCGCCCACACTTGCCGGGATCACGCACCTGATTGAGCACGTGCTTTTGCGGCTTGTGCAGCCCGTAACGGTCGTGCACGGCGGTACTGTGACCACCGACTCGCTCCAGTTCTACGCCTTGGGCAAACCGGATGATGTTGCGGGGTTCCTGAATGCGATCGCGGCCGCGGTATCAGCATTTCAAGAGCTAACTGATGAAGTTATCGCCTTTGAAAAGTCCGTCCTTGAGGCCGAGGACCCGCACAAGTTCAGCAATGTCTCCAGCGGCCTGCTGACCTACCGGTACGGAACGAGCGGCGTGGGCGCTGCGCACTTCGGGGCACCGGCCACGAGCGGTCTGATCACAGCTGAACTTATCGACTGGGCCTGCCGGTGGCTCACCGCCGGAAATGCCGCCCTCACATTCACCGGCCCTGTGCCCTCCGCCCTGGACATCCGTCTGCCCGCTGGTGAGCCCGTCTGTCATCACCAGGGTCCACCGCTCATCATGGCTCAGACTCTGATCAAGTCCCGGAAGCAGGGCGTCGCGTTCTCTCTCCTGGTGCCGTCCCAGGACGCCGGTCTGCTTTGTGAAGCACTGCGATATGAGCTGCTGACCCGGCTCCGACATGGCGCCGGGATTATCTATTCTGTCGAGAACTTCACCACCGCGATCGACAACGGCCAGAGCCAACTCGACCTCGTTCTCGATCCGGTCCGGCACAACACCATCCCGACGCTCAAGCAAGGCGTCAACACTCTGCGCGGGCTTGTTGATGCCGGGTTCAGTGAGGACGCCGTCCAGTCAGCCCGGCACGCCGTGACAGCCGAGTTCGGATGCGACGACTACGTCCCCCAGGACTACCTGGATCAACTGGCGATTGACGCCCTGCTCGGACGAAGCAGCCGGGACCGGCAAGCAATCCTCGACCGGGCGACAGACATCACCTCCGCTGAACTCACAAAGATTCTGAGAAACAGTATCGGCTCGCTGATCGTCGCGGTCGATAAGTCGGTGAAGCTCTCCAAGGCCGACGCGGGAAGCCTGGGGCTCGCGACGGATCGCTATGAACTCTGGCAACGGACCAAGGAACCGAAAAGTCTGCAGCCGCCAACAGAGGGCCGCCCTGGGCAAACCACGTGGCGCCATAAGTCCTCCCCCACCACGTTGGTACTCACACCAACACACCTTATGAGTCAGACATCCCGTAAAACGAAGACGATCTCCCTGGCCGACGTGGCCGTCGTCGGTGACCGCAGCTGCGGCTGCCTCTCACTCATGGACCAACGAGGCAGAAGCATCGACCTCAACATGGATGAATGGAAAGCCGGCAAGAAGCTCAGGAAGCAACTGCTCGAAGCATTTCCGCGCGAAGTCATCCGCCCTTTTCCCGAAGAATAAATACTCAATGCGGAAGTATGTGCCACATGACGTTCCGTTTGAACGACTAGGACCAGTCCGCTGATCCATCACTCTGACGCTGGTGTTCCTAGTCAGCCCAGCGTTCCCAGTAGTCATCGACAGCCTGTAAGAATCGGCGTGGACGGATTCGAACTCCGACGATGGGAAGGCTTTGCGGCCTGCCAAGGAAACCGGAAGCGTTGTTACCGGCAACGAGGCTGACCGTTAACAGCAATCCAAGGGCGAGCACGGGTGCGAAGGTCAGTAGCGCAAGGACCAGGCCGTAGCTACGCCCCGGTGCTTCCCGCCGCCGAGTCTGTAGCCGGAATCCGCCAAGCTGGGTTCCCAAAGTTGTTCCGCGAGCGTATAGCGCCCAGTTAGCTATCAGAGCTACAAGCACCACCGTGAGGGCAATCGGGCCTTGGTGGACCGGCACGAGATAGAACGCTGAAACCGCCGGCCCCCACACCAGAAGCGAATCCACGATGAGCGCGAACAACAGGGACGGCCAGTCCACAATCACAGGCTCAGGGATTTCCACCAAGCGATTCTGTCATGCGGCATTGCTGTCACCGCCGATAGACGGACGGAGGGCAGTTGTCTCAATACCTCTGTGGCTCAAAACGCTAGGGATTTGAGACGAGTCAGCTCTTCCCTGAGGGCGGTGGTGACTCCACTGGTGAGGTCGCTAGGCGCGGAGGCCAGGTGATGTTGATGTGTCCGGAGTGGTCCGGCGATAGCCGGATCAGGTCGTGGTAGACAGAGCAGACCACGAACCGTGGGGGACGTTGTGATGGGACCGGTCAGATTTATTGATCCGTTTGAAGTTGAGAAACCGGGTACGGTACCGCCTGTCCCAAAGGCAGGGCCGGTCCCTGGTCCTGCCGCCGGACCACGGGCGGCTCTTCTCTTTTCTTCGCAGGGCCATGAGCGCGAAGTGCAACAACTTATTCACGACGTTTCCGTTCTGGCGGCCGGGCAGCAGCACCGCGGGTAGGTAGAGACCGGGCTGTTGGGTTCGAAGTGCGATGGATGATCCCCGGACCTGGGTCTTCAGGCGAAGCAATCCGGCGCGCGAAGCGAGAAGGACTGAACGACGGTTGGGCCTCTCGCAGGAGGGGCGGCACTACCGCGCAACCGGCGTTGGCAACAAATCAGACCAGGTAGAAGCTTGAACGGCACCCGCAGCTACCGCGTGGGCCCGACGGCAAATGCGTCTTGGTGAAAGGCTGAAACGACGGCGGCCCGATCGTCGTTGCCGTGTCCGGCGTCAAGGGCAGGGCGGAAAAGGTTCTCAGGGTCAGGAAGGCCGCCACCCATCAGGTGAATCTGGGTGAATTTGGTGAATTTGGTGAAGTTCGGTGAAGTTCGGTGACTTTGCCTCGAGCCTCACTCCGCCATATTTTCCACGGCGATTACGCCTCCTGGCACCAGGTGGAGGATGGCGGCGCCTGGCGGGGCGGTGTCGATGGCTTCCTGGACGTGCACCGAGAACATGGCGACTGACGCCGCCGTCAGGGACCAGTCTGGCCACATCGAGTGCCACGCCTCGTCGTCGATGGTGATGGCGTCTTCGATCTCGGTGAGGGACTGGGCGAAGCGATACTCCCGCACGTTCTCCGTGCCGTCGTAGACATCTAGCAAGACGGTCGCGTCCGGTCCCGGACTGCCGACGCGGATGGAACCGACGTCACCGAGCCCCACCATGAGTTCCACGGCGAATCCACTGATCTCAGCATCCTGGTCATCGAACTTGGGAACGGCGGACCTGATGTACTCGAGCGCGGCCAGGTCCTCAGCGTTGGGTTCGGTGCGGGTGATGGACAGTGTTTCCACCACGTAGCCCAGGTCTGCCTTGCTGATGGTGCAGGTGTCGGTGTTGACGGTGAGGGTGCCCGTACAGGAGGGGTCCTCCCGGTTGGTCAGTGCCACGGTCAGCCCGCCAGCTTCCTCTACGACCGGCATGTTGTAGTCGACCTGCCAGCTGTCATGTTCCCGGCCTAGGAACGTCGAGCGATGCGGCAGTACGAGCGACCATGGAGAGTGCCCTGGCGGCGTCCTCCCACTGCGAGGAGCCTCCTCGACTTCGCCTGATTCGAACTCGACGCGCGTGCCCCAGGGCGCCATGAGATCGCGGGTGCCGTCTACGAGCGTGACGTCCCAGAAACCCTCCGGGAAGTATCGGAAGGAGCCGGCTTGGCCGTCCGTGCCTGTCGCCTTGTCGAACCGCGTGGCGAAGTCGCCAGCGAGAAATCCCGGTTCGGCGTGGATCAGGAGGCCGATGAGCTGCTGATGGTTCGGTGTCATTGAGTGCGTGGTGGTTGGAGCGTAGCAAAATAGGCGGATGTGCTCGCGATTAGGACTGAACGCGTTTTAGCGCAGAGGTCCGCCACGCGCCGATGTACCCATCCTTGCTGCCGCGCACCTGGACTTGGATAGCTTGGCCCCGGTCAAGGGCTCCGAGCCGGTAGGTGATTGCGGTTGCGCCCCTGATTGCCTGGTTGTTCCGGTACCACTGATAGCGAAGCTGTGTTCCGGGAGTCCATGCCCCGGCATGGGCCGTTAGGATCTGCCCCGCTTTCGGGATTCCCGTTATGGAGGGTGTAGGGGCAGTCAGGGTTCCGGAGCTGATGAGGTGGTGGGCGCCGGTCCTGGTGACCGTGGTGTAAAAGCTCTGCATGCCGGTGACTCTCACCTGAACGACTGCGTTACGATCCCTTGCCGCCACGGTGTAGGTGGAGCGTGTGGCACCCTGAATGGCTTGGCCGTTACGGAGCCACTGGTAGCTGAATTTTGTGCCTGCGGTCCACCCGGGAGTGGACGCGCGCAGGGTCACTCCGACGCGGGCGCTTCCTGAGACAAGCGGCTCTGCGGAGTTCAGTTTCACCAGCGGGATCTTCACCGGTGAGGCCTTGGCTTCGTTGGAGATGTAGCCCGGGCTGTCCGTTCGAACCACTGCCTGGATGGTTGCCCCGGCGTCGGTCACCTTGAGGATGTACGCGGCTGTGGTCGCCCCGGGCACAGGCTGCCCGTTGCGCAGCCACGCGTAGGTTACTTTCCCGCCGGGCCAGGGATTGTTAGCGGTCAGCCGGTAGCCGGGTTGGAGGCGCGGCTGCAGTTCTGCCACCGTGTTCACGAGGGTGTCGCCCTGGATGTAGCCGCTGCGCCGGTCCCCCGGGAGGGGTGCCGGAGCGACGGTGATTACCGGGGAAGCGCCCCTTGCCCGGACGCCGGCCTCAATGAACTGGAATCTCTGCCCCACATCCGTGGGTTTCGGATACCAGGAATCGGGGGCAGCTTCCGGCGTTGACGGGAAACCGCCGTCAGACCGCAGTCGGTACCAGCCGGACTTCGTGCTCTGATCCGGGGCGGTCCGGGCAACCCGGACGGGGGCCTCACTGTAGGGTCTTGCTTCCCCCACGGTCACGTCGTTGAATCCGCCGGCGCCTTCAACGGCGCGGACCAGTTGTGAGGACCGCTCGTGGACGGTGCCGTCCGGCCACGTCCCGGTGACGACGACCCGGGAGACGCTGCCTGCCGCCGGAATGTATTCTCTCCGGTCAGCCACCTGGGTCCCGTCTTCCAGGAGCCAGCGGTAGCTAAGGACCGCTCCCGCACCCCAGGACGGGAAACGGACCTCGGCCGGGACACCTGCCTTGAACGCCCACGGCACCTGCGGCATCGGGGCAGCATGGGTCGGATGGCCCACCCGGGTTTCCCACCCTGCCGGGCGGCTCACCGACAAGTAGGGCTGGGCGATGGTCCGCGAATACAGCGGCTGCTGGATTCCGCTGGGGAAGCGCGGAACCTTTTCCATCACCGGGGTGACATAGGTGACGCGCTGCAGCCCCTCAGGCAACGCCCCTTCCGTCGTGGGAATAGTCACGGTGTAAGTCGTGGACCCACCACTAGGTGCCCCGGCTTCGATGCCGGCCTTATTGACGCTGACTCTCGTGATGATGCCCTGGTCGTTTTCAAACGTGAGATGCGTGTAGGCCAGGACGGCCTGCTGCTCCCCCTCGCATCGAATCCTAAGCTGCATCCGCAAAGCGTCGCCGGCAATGACGGTTCCCTGCAAAGCCAAGGACTCGAGGGTGCCCACGGTCCCCGATGATTCTGCTCCGCAAGGGTAGGACGAGACCGCAATGGCAGGAGATGCCACCAATGCCCCTGAAAGGAGCACGGTTGCGGCAAGACCTGCAGAGATGACAGCGCGTACTGCACGGCCCACGAAATTCCCCCCATATGTCTAACGATTCACCAGAGTATATAGGCAGGCCTGGTGCTGGATGAGCAACCGACCTGGTCGCCGTCCGGGCGCCTGGTCGTTCACGCCTGAGCGTCCGGACTGTCTCTCCCGCTGCCCGCAGCCAGGGCCAACCCTGATGGGTTGCCCACTGCTACTCCTGGTGAGGGAGCTTTCCTGATTGCTCCCGATTTCCAGGCGTGGATAACCCGGATTGACCCCAACTGTGGACAGCCCGGGTGGTCACCTCGAGCTTGGCTGACAACGCCGGGTTTAGGGGCTCATCGCATTTGAGGGTGTAGCGGGAGTTGGCGCGTCGGTGGCCGGATAGAGGTCGAGGTCTTCCGATGATGGAAGTTCCTACACTGCCCATCCGGAAGACCTCGACGTGTCCCACGCTACCTTCCTGCCTCCTGACCTGACTACGTTCTGCCGGCTCGATGAGCTTGGGCTCGAAGCTGCCGGGCAGCGTCTCGCCCCTGGCCGTGCGGTGTTGGAATGCCGTGCCGTTGATCCGGATGACTGGTGCCGTTCGTGTGGTGGCCAGGGCGTCGCCCGCGGCACGGTCACACGTCCGCTCGGGCACGAACCGCTGGGATGGCGCCCGACCACGCTGCTGGTGAGGGTCCGCCGCTACAAGTGCACCGGGTGCGGTCGGGTGTGGCGACAGGACATCTCCAAAGCAGCGCAGCCCCGGGCGAAGATCTCCCGCCGCGGGCTGCGCTGGGCGCTGGAGGGCATCGTGTGCCAGCACCTCACCGTCGCCCGCGTCGCCGAAGGCCTGGGCGTGTCCTGGCATACCGCGAACAGCGCGGTCCTTGCCGAAGGCAAGCGGGTGTTGATCGCGGACCCGGCCGGTATAACGGGGTGGCCGTGATCGGCGTTGATGAGCATGTGTGGCGGCACACCCGGCGTGGGGACAAGTACGTCACCGTGATCATCGACCTCACCCCGGTCCGCGACAGGACCGGCCCTGCACGGTTGCTGGACATGATCGAGGGCCGCTGGAAACAGGTCTTCAAAACTTGGCTCGCCGAGCGGCCGAAGGCCTGGCGGGACGGGATCGAGGTCGTGGCGATGGATGGGTTCACCGGGTTCAAGACCGCGGCCGCCGAAGAGCTCCCGGACGCGGTCGAGGTCATGGACCCATTTCATGTCGTCCGGCTTGCCGGCGACGCCCTGGACAGATGCCGTCAACGCGTTCAGCAGCAGACCATTGGTCACCGCGGACGATCCGGGGACCCGCTCTACGCCGCCCGCCGGACCCTGCACACCGGCCACGATCTGCTCACCGACAAGCAGAAGGACAGGCTGGAGGCCCTGTTCGCCGCGGACGACCACGCCGAAGTCGAAGCGACCTGGGGGGGATCTACCAGCGCGTCATCGCCGCCTACCGCGAACCCGACGGCACCCGAGGCAAACAGCATATGCAAGCACTGATCGGCGCAATCAGCACCGGCGTTCCCGCGGCGCTCACCGACGTCATCACGCTCGGCCGGATAATGAAACGCCGGGCAGGGGACGTGCTCGCATACTTCGACCGGCCCGGCACCAGCCATGGGCCCACGGAGGCACTCAACGGCAGGCTCGAACACCTCCGCGGCTCCGCCCTCGGCTTCCGGAACCTTGCCAACTACATCGCCCGATCACTGCTCGAAGCCGGCGGATTCAGGCCCCGATTACACCCTCAAATGCGATGAGCCATTTAAGGGAGCAGCGGTGAGCCCGGGTAACGGCCGCAGTCCCGCCACACTTGCGTAAATATGTAGCGCTTTGGGCAGCACAAACCAAAGCATTCAAGAGAATCCCAAAACTTGAAATTCTTTATTATGCCTTGGCCTACCTCACCTTCTTAATGCCCGGCCGGCACCAGTGCCCGGGTGCCAGTATTTTTCCTTCGGGTAAACAGCTCAAAGCCGCAAATGGGCTCCCGGCCGATAAAGGCCGGGAGCCCATTGATTGCGGCTACTGCCCGGAGCTGTCAGCGACTGGTTCCGGTCAGGGTTGGTTAGTCGTCCTCGTGGTTGGTTGATCCGGCGGGGATGCCGGGCACGTTGTCCGGCCCGTAGACCTTGTCATCGCCCGGGTAGGGGGTTGCCCATTTGTGGGTCTGGTACCAGGTCCAGCGGTTGAACAGGTTGGGGTCTGCGTAGTCTTCTTTCGCACCGTTGCCTGTCAGGTGCTGTTTCTCGGACCAGTTCTCCCACTTTTCGGCGGTTACCTTCATGGGTGCCGGGACAGCGACGGCTTTGGCTGCGGCGTCGTTTACCGCTGCGGCGGCCGCTCCGGTCTGGCCCAGGGTATCGGGTCCGCAGGCGGGGGCGGTCTTGACGCCTTCGGTGAGCGGGACCTGGTTCGGGACCGATACGTACGGCGTCAGGTCCGCCTTGTTGGTGAAGGCGTCGAACATGGGGGTGGCGGCGGCGACCTTCTGGTTCAGCGGCTGGGCCCCGAGGATCTGCTCGATGGTGCGAACCATGTTGATCTGCGAGTAGAAGGTGCTGACCGTCTTGCCGTGCACCGCGTAGGGGCTGATGACTTGGACCGGGGCGCGGTGTCCGTCGACATGGTCGGTGCCGTTCTGGCTGTCGTCCTCGGCGATGAAGATCGCGGAGTCCTTCCAGTACTTGGAGTGCGAGATCTCGTCGATGATCTTGCCCACGGCGAGGTCGTTGTCCGCGACCTGGGCCTCGGGGTCGGCGGTGCCGCCGGTGTGGTCGCTGGAGAGCCACGTCATCTGGAAGTTCTTCGGACCGTTCTTCTCAAAGTCCTGCTTCCAGGTCTCATAGCGGTAGATGTCCGGCACCGAGGTATCGAAAGGCGCCGCGTTCGGGTCAGTGATGTCGTTCAGTGACGGGATGGCCGAACTGGCGTGCATCTGCAGCTCCGGGGTGAAGAGCTGGGCCGGGTCGCCGCCGGCCATGGTGCTGGTGGCGGCGCAGTAGTACTGCTGCCAGGTCGCACCTGCCGGCTTGCCCTCTTCGGAGTCGAACTCGCCGTAGTTCCTGGCCGTCTTCCCTGCGGCCTGGATGGCGGTCCAGAGGAACCCGGAGCGCTGGTGGCCCAGGACGTCATCTTCGGTGTCGTAGGACCGCTTGTACTCACCGGCGCTGGTTTCGGTGTAGGCGGGGTTGTCGCCCTGCATCATCCAGTTGTGGCCCTCGGCGGAGTTGGTGCCGATGTCGTAGGTGTTGTCGTACAGGCCGAACTGGGTGGCGAGGGCGTGCTGGTTCGGGGTGATCTTCGCGCCGAACTGGGTCAGCGACGCGTCGCCGTTGCCCTGTTTCATGTCGCCGTAGACCTGGTCGTAGGTGCGGTTTTCCTTCACGATCAGGAACACGTGCTTGATGGTTGACGGCTCCCCGATCCGTTTGGGGACGGCGACGGCGGGAATGTTGGCGGCCGCTGCGGCCGTCGCTTCCTTGACGGAGCTGCCGTCCCAGCCGTTCTGCTCGAACACGGTCTCGGTCGACTGCTGGATCTGCTCATCGCCGGGCAAGGTGAATTTGGTGAGCGAGGCCGTCGTCGAGTGGGTGCCGTGGCCGGTCGCAGTCGTCGTGTTCGGGCCCTCGCTGATGGTCACTCCCGGGCCGCGTGCGTCGATGCCTCGGACGTTGGTGACCACAATTTGGCCGTTCACGGCGGTGACGTTGCCCGGGTAGTAGTCTGTCGGCAGCAGGCCAATGTAGCTGGCCGGGTCCTTCGGGTCCTTCTTGTTGACCTTGTAGACCGCGACCGCGTTCGCGCGGCCCAGGGAAACCAGCAGGTGGTCGCCCTGCATGGTGATGGCGGTCGGCTCATAGCCGACCTGGGCGGAAGCCCACGGCTGGGTGGCGATGGTCTGCAGGACCTTGTTGCTCGCCGTGTCCACCACTGAAACGGTGTCGCTGTTGGTGTTCGCCACGTACAGGGTGGAGCCGTCCAGGAACATTGCTGTCGGGTGCAGCTGAACATTGATCGAGGAGACCGGCGCCGCGGCGTTGGCCGTGTCGATGATGCTGAGCGTGCCGGTCGTTGAGGTACCGAGCTTGGTGTCCGCCGGGACGTCCGTGCCGTAGGAGTTCATGGTCGCCTCACCCGCGACAGCCTGGCGGCCGCCCTCGTTGGAGACGTACAGCTTGGTGTTGACGAGCTTGAGCTGGCGCGGGGCGATACCGGTGCTAAAGGTCTGCTTGATGGTTCCGGCGGCCGGGTCGATCGCGACCACGGTGTTTTGGCCGTTCACGGCGGCGTACAGCGTCGAGCCGTCGGGAGAGAAGGCCATGCCGGCGGTCAGCGCCTGCTTGGTCCCCGCGGTGGGTATGCTGATCTTCGTCCCGGCCCCGAGCGAGCCGTCCGCGTTGAAGGGGTAACGGATGATGCCGGTGGCGACCGGCTCGAAGAGGAACTTCCCGTCCGGTGAAAAGACCGGGCCTTCCTGGCCCACCGAGCCATCCGTGATGCGCTGGTACGCCATGTTCGCGTAACCCGCGTTGCCGGCCGCTGTTGCAAAAGCGGCGGCTGCTTGGGTGCCTGCCGCAGCCACGGGCTTATAGGTGGTGAGGTCGAAGACCTGCAGGTCGACCGAGCGGTCCGCGCTGGTCCCGACGAGGTAACGGCCGTCGGGACTGACGGTCGAGCCCATGATTTTGCCGAAGGGGGTCATCAGGCGGTCGCCGATGGGCTTGATCATCTGGTTCGAGGAGACCTGCTCCCCGCTTTCGTTTTGCGAGCCAACCTGCTGCTGGCCGAAGGGGATGGTGGAGGCGGCGGCGATGCCGGCGCCTCCCAGAACGGCGAGGGTACAGCTGGCGGCAACGATCGCGAGCGGCTTGTGGCCTCGGATGTAGCGTGGCAGCTGCCGCAGGCCGGAGGTGCGGGATTGTTGGTCGCTGGGGGATGCACTGACGGGTTTGGAAGGTCTTTTCACGTGAGCGAACCTACGGAGCCGAGCTTAAATCGAGGTGACCGTCTTGGTTACTTCAGGCAACGATTTGTCTTCCAACTTGCACCTAGGGCCCTGCCCGCAGAGGCCCCTGACCCCCGTCATCCCGTGTTCACGAAGTCGCCCCCGGGAGTTAACTACCGATTAGTAACAATAGGTTGTGGATGCGGACGATGGTGTCCGCTGTCGCCGGCACTTGTCGGCAGAGCACTTGAAGGCACGAAGGAACAGTCATGGCAACAGGCAGGGTCAAGTGGTTCAACGCTGAAAAGGGCTTCGGTTTCATCACTCCGGACGACGGATCCGGGGATATCTTTGCCCACTACGCGGAGATCGCCGGCGGCGGGTACCGCTCGCTGGAGGAAAACCAGAAAGTCCAATACGAGGTGGGGCGGGGACCCAAGGGCCCTATTGCGCAGAACATTCGCGTGCAGTAACCCATAAGGACTCATTAGGCGCTTCGGCAGCCCACCGTTTAGGTGGCCGGCTCGATGAGCGTGGCCGTTGCTCCGCACGCTGTTCACCCTCATGCCGACGATCCGCGGAGTCACTCGTGGCGGTCCCGGTCACCGCTGCCGGCTGGACGATCATCAAGATCTGGTCCGGCAGGGACAACACCCAGACCAACGCGATCGGCGGCGACGAGGACGCCGCTGTATGAGCAGCGGTCACACACTGCGTCATGTTTCACGCGGCCCCCACGGAGTTCTCTCCCGCCCGATAAAGGCCTTGACGGTACCGTTCGCTAGGGGGCGATCCAGTTCTGATAAATCGAGCCTTCCGCTTTCCCGGCCTGGAGCGTCGGTAGGGGGAAATCGAGCGGCTCAGCCTGGGTGGGCGGCCGGGTAAGCTCTGAGCGCGTCTTCTCTGCTCCAGCTTCTGGTCAGGAAGATGTCGAGAATGAGAGCCGCAGGAAAAGCAGCCCGGAAAGTCCACAGAGGCTGGCGACCGCCAAAAACTAACGCCATTACTCCTTCGAGCGGGGTGGCAAGCGGGTCTTGGCTGCCAACACTGACAGCGAGGACGCCGCCAGTTGTTGCCCTCACTTCGTCCAGCCCTCGCGTCTGGACTGTGGGCGGCTTGGGCAGCAGCGACCTCTACCCTCCGGGTTCGGCCAGAGCGGCGTATGCGTTGGCCTGTTGACGAACCGCGGCGACATAGTCCGCGGAATGGTTATAGGACATGATGGCATCGGTCCAGTCCTGGCCGGTACTGAGGTTCCTTCCAGCGGAACATAGGTAAATCGCTGCGCTAAGGGCTGCATCATCAATGTTCGTCGGGTCCGCGATTCCGTCGCCGTTGCCGTCCCGGCCCGCTGTGCGCCAGGTGGACGGAATGAACTGCATGGGGCCCACTGCGTGGTCCCACCGGGTGTCGCCGTCGAGGGCGCCGCCGTCGGTGTCGGGGATTGGCGCGTAACCGTCCCCGTTGAGTTGGGGTCCGATGATGAGCCGGCTCGAGGCGCCGTTTTCCATAACTGAGCCTCCGCCGTGGGTCCCATGGCCGGACTCGATGAGTCCAATGGCCGCAAGCGTGTTCCAACCGATCGTGCACGCAGGCTGGGATGCGTTGGCGGCGGACGCCGCAGCGGCGTAGGCCTGAAGCGCACGGGATGGGATCCCCGTCCGGGCTGCGGTGCTGGCAATCCAGCCGGCGGCAGGCAAGGGGGCGGTTCCCGTCGTCGGGTCTGAAGACAGTGGCTCAACAACGGAGCGCGACGCCGGTTCCGTGCCGTTGGCGTTTTGCCCGCCTTGTGGCGTTGCCCGGTTTGCGGCGCCGCCTGGCTCTGGATGACCGTCCGGCTCTGCATTAATGGGCAGCGCCACGGTGACGCCGGCGGCCACGGCACGGATTCCAACCGACGGGTTCGGCGCGGCGGAGAGCACAGCATCCGGTGCCGGGAGCCGGACGGCCCAGACGAATGCCGCGGCGATGACGAGAATGGCCAGGCTGTTGAGCAGGACCAGGGGTTTTACTCGCGGCATGGACTAGCCGAACCTGCCGTTGACGTAGTCGTTGGTGCGCTGGTCCCTGGGATTGCTGAACATGGCGTCCGTGTCCCCGTGCTCCACGATGACGCCGGGAGTGTTGTGGGCGGCGAGGAAGAAGGCACAGGTGTCCGAGACTCGGGCCGCCTGCTGCATGTTGTGCGTGACAATCACCACTGTCACCTGGCCGCGGAGCGATTCGATGGTTTCCTCAACCCGGCGCGTGGACGTGGGGTCGAGGGCCGAGCAGGGCTCGTCCATCAGCAGGACACGGGGGCTGACTGCGAGGGACCGGGCGATGCATAGCCGTTGCTGCTGGCCGCCGGAGAGCCCGCCACCGGGCTGGTGCAGGCGGTCTTTGACCTCGTCCCAGAGGGAGGCTTTCCGCAGCGAGTCTTCCACCAGGAAGTCCTTTTCGGCGCGGCTGGCTTTCAGTCCTGCGAGCTTCAGGCCGGCGACTGTGTTTTCGTAGATGGACATTGCCGGGAACGGGTTGGCCTTCTGGAAGACCATCCCGATGTTTCGGCGCGCTGCTGTGATCCGCTGCTGGGGGTCGTAGATGTCCTGGCCGTCCAGGAGCACCTCCCCGGCGAGGGAGGCGCTTGGCACCATTTCGTGCATCCGGTTCAGGATGCGCAGGAAGGTGGATTTGCCACACCCGGAGGGACCGATTAGGGCCGTGACGGTGCCGGCGTCCATGGTTAGCGATACGCGGTCGAGGATCTTTCGCTCCCCGAACCAGGCGCTGATGTTCTCCGCTTCGAGGCCTGCCGCGGAGCTGGATGCGGCCAAGCTGAAGTCTTTGGGGTTTACGGCCTCGAAGGTGATCGCGGTGCCGTATTCGTCGTCGGCGTCGAAGACAGCGAGGGGCTTGCCGCCGGCGTGTGTACCGGGCACGGGATCCATGGCTGTGGTTAGCGGTTCGTCCGGGGTGTTCATGACAGGAATATTCCTCATAGCAGGTTGGGCAGCAGATGGTTGATTTGGGTTCCGGCCAGCAGCGCGACCGCACCGAGCACGGGAGCGAACACGAGCCAGGTCTCGCCTTTGCCCCATCTGGTCCAGGACCAGACGGCGGCCAGTGAGGCCAGGATCAGCAGCTGGAGAAGGAGGACGAGCATGAACAGCTCCGAGGTGTCCACGCCCATGGCCTGTTCGGCAGCGGGCAGCGAGCCGGGCAGGATCACGGGTGCCGGCCTGTCGAAGGCTTTGGAGACAAGTTTGGCGTCGACCCGGAGCACGTCGTTGGGCAGGAAGGCTGGCCCGTCGGCGGTGGTCAGGGTCAGCCTGCCTTGCGTTCCGGTCGGCGTGGGCGGGGCAGTGTCGCCGGCCCTGCGTTGTCCGGTCACTTCATAGGTGGCCGTGCCCTGGCCTGTGATGACGGTGAATTTAGCACCCGCCGGAGCGAGGGCCAGATCGCGGAAGACCCCGCCGAAGGCTCCTGACCGGCCCATCAGCACGCTTGTGCCGGGCTGGCCGGGCAGCGGTGTGTCGCGCCGGTGTCCCACGCCTTCCATGGTTTGGGGCGCGGCGGTTCCTTCGACGATGACTTCGCGGATGTTCAGGCCGGGAACGGACAGCAGTGCGACGGGCGTTCCGGGTGCCACGAGATTTCCCTCGTAGTCGGTCTGTCCCAGCGGGGCCGAGCCTTCGCTCAGGGTGAGCCGGAGCTGCTCGTACAGCCGTGTTTGCGCCATGGCGTGCTGCAACGGGGAGACGATGATGATGTTGACCAGTTGCAGGGTGATCACGGCGGCCACCATGGTCAGGGCCATGGACAGCACGAGGGCCAGCGGTTTGGGCGGTACCGCGGCTTTCCGTGGCCGGGACGGTCGGCGGCGCTTGCCTCCATGGCCGCTCCGGGTCCCGGCTGCGCCGTCCTGGGGTGCCGCCGGTAGCCTCGCCGCGGCTTCAGTTGTTTCCGGGCTGGTTACGGCGCTCATGTCCGGGAACCTTGCTTCCCCGGCCTGACAGGGGTGCCCCGGCCGAGCAGGTGGGCGATCAGCGGCGGTGCCAGCACCAGCACCAGCAGGAGCAGCCCGACGACCACGAGCAGGGTCTGCGGCTGGCCCCAGCCGTTGTAGGCGGGCAGGTTGGTGGATACCGGGGCCAGGGCCTGGCCGGCGACGGCGCCTTGCGCCTGGGCGGTAGTCCCGCAGGTGCCGGTGTCGGCGTCGCAGGACGCCCCGGCGCTGCCAGTGCGGGCCGCCGCGGTGTTCCCGTTGGCCGCCGGTGCGGCAGCAGCGGGTGCTGCTGAACCGGCCGGAGCGGTCTTCCCCGAAGCGGTGCCGCCAGCGGCTCCCGTGGCAGCCGCGGGTGCGGCTTTGCCGCCGCCGTTTCCTGTGTTGGAACCGGTGCTCCCTGGGCCCTGGTTCTCGGCGGCGTTGGAGCCGGTCCAGGGCGCCTGGCATGCGGCGTCGCAGGCGGGGTCGAAAGGTGCGCTCCTGACGAGCTGGTTCATCGCCGGTGAGTCGCCGGGCTTGAAGGTGGGGTTGTTGCAGGCCGGGGTGCCACCGGTCCGGACGCTCGTTTTGGTCTGGTTGATCTTGTCCAGGGTGGGCTTGTCCACTCCAGGGATTTTTTGGATCTGGTCCATGGCTGCGAGGACGAGGTTCATCGGCAGCGGCGAGTAGCCGAGCTGGCCCATGGGGCGCTGGCCTTCGCAGAGGGCGTAGTTGGCGAAGTATCCCAGGGTGGCGCCCTGGGCGGCGTTGAGCGCTTCTGTCGTCTGGGTGGGGACGATCATGTAGGAGTAGGCCGACATGGGGTAGGAGCGCGGATCGTGGTAGCCGTAGACCCGTGAAAGGTCCTGGGAGAGATAGTTGGCCGATTTGCTGTCCAGGTTGATTTTCGCCTGGGTCAGGGCGACGGCGACGGCGGATTCTGTGGGCAGGGTGTAGAAGCCGCTGGCGTTTTTGACCTGGGCCGTGGGGAAGTCGATGCCCTTGGCGTAGGAGTATTCGTCGTAGTTGATCGTGTACTGGTTGTTGGCGGTGTAGGTGGTGACGCCCTGGGAACCGTTTTGCGCCACGAAATTCTGCAGCTGGCCATTGCCGATAGGGAAGAACGACGTGGCCGCCCTGGGGTTGCAGCCTGTTTTCTGGCACAGCACGGCATAGTCGGCGGGGAACTGGCGGAGCAGCCAGAGCGTGAACTGGGCGGTGGCGCCGGAACCGTCCGAGCGGACCACCACGTTGACCCGGGCATCCGGCAGCGGAACGCCGGGGTTGTCGGCGCGGATGATGGGTTCATTCCATTTCTGGACCTGGCCGGTGAAGATCTTGGCGATGGCCTGCTGCGAGAGTTTGAGGCTGGTCAGCCGGTTCGGGCCGGTCTTCAGGTTGTACATGAACGCGGTTCCGCCGGCGACGACCGGCAGCATGGCGTATTTGAACGGCGGCAGGCTGTTGTCGCGCGGGTCGGCGGTGTCGCCGGTGTAAGGGATCTCGGAGACGGCAAACTGCTTCATCTTGTCCGCGAATTCCTTGCGTCCGGTTGAGGAGCCCTTGTTTTCGTAGTCGACGGTGACGCCCTGGGAACCCACCCGCGAGACCCAGTCCTGCAGGGCGTTTCCGGCCCAGGACGAGCCTGAACCGCCGATCCGGATGTAGCTTGCGGCCTGCGCCGGGGCGAGCCCTGCAAAGATCAGTGCCAGGGCTGTGAGCGCGCCGGCCACACGAATGGCTGTCCCGGCCAGGGCGGACCTGCCGGTCCGGGTGGGTCTGCGTTTCATGGTTTCTCCTGCCTTTCGGCATCTGCTGCGCTGTCGGGCGCGGTCGGTTCGGCGGAGTGTACGGGTTCTCCGCCGTCGTCTGCCTCGGCCTGGCCGCCGCGGAGGCGGTGGCGTTCGCCCAGCAGCCGCGAGAAGTTCGCTTCGATGCGCGGCAGGTCGCGGCGGGAGGCGGCGGCCATCCGGCGCAGCTGTCCGTCTGTGCTCTTGCCGGCCTCCTGCCCGCCGATCAGGCGGGCGATGATGAACAGCACCAGCACCACCAGGAGCAGGAACGCGGCGGTGGCGAACCCGCGCGCCACCATGCCAGGCACGGGTGAGCGGACCAGGTCCAGGGCCGCCAGGGGCAGCGGGGTCTGCGGGCCGGAGAACGGGTTCAGGTTCATGACGCCCGTGAAGCCGGAGGTCAGCAGCACCGGTGCGGTTTCGCCGATGCCGTGGGCGGTGGCCAGGATGACGCCGGTGGCCAGTCCGGAACGGACCGTGGGCAGGACGATGTGCCACACGACGCTCCACTGTCCGGCACCGAGGGCGAGTCCGGCTTCGCGCAGGTTGCCAGGCACCAGCCGCAGCACCACGTCCGCGGACCGGATCATGATGGGCAGCATGAGCACCGTGATCGCCAGGGAGGCGGCAAACCCGTTCGTTTGGCGGGTGATGGCCATGACCACGGCAGCGTAGATGAACAGTCCGGCCACCACGGACGGCAGGGCCGTCATGGCCTCCACCACGGTCCGTACGATCCGGGCCAGCCGGCCCCCGACTTCGTTGAGGTACACGGCGGTGGTCAGGCCCAGCGGGATGGTGATGACAAGGGCGATGCCGATTTGCTGCAGCGTTCCGACCAGCGCGTGGAGGATGCCGCCCTCGCCGAGGCCGGACAGGGGCCCGGCGCCGGTCATGTCCCTGGTGAAGAAGTTGAGATGGCCCAGGGCCTCCTGGCCCCGGCCGAAGGTGAAGACGACCACCAGGGCCAGGGTTCCCACGACGGCGGCGCCGGCAGCGCAGAACAGGACCGTGACAAAGCCATCCCGGACCACGGGCAGCGGCTCCCTGAGCGCCAGAAGTGCCGTGTACAGCACCACGAACCAGAAGAAGGACACCGCGAACAGCCAACCCGGAGGGATCAGCCCGATGCCCACGGTCAGCAGCAGTCCCATGGCCAGGGCGGCCAGGGCGGATCCCATGAGGGCGAATGTGCGTTCACGGGCCGGCCCGGTCCGGATGCGGAGCTCGTCGGTGGCGACGTCGGCTTTCTCGAGCAGGGGCAGGTGCGTGCGGTCGTCCCCAACGCTGCCGGACGCGGCGGGACGGGCGGTGATTTCGTCGATCAGGGACATGGCTAACCCTCGCTTTCGGCGCCGGAACGCGAGCGGGCGATGATGGCCGACGCCGTGAAGTTGACGACCATGGTGACGACGAACAGGGAGAATCCGGCCGCCATCAGGGCGCTCATGGCGGACTCGTTCGACTCCGAGTACTTCAGGGCGATCATCGCGGCGATGGAGTTCGCGCCCTTTTCCAGGATGTGGAACTTGATCTCGAACACGGGGCTGATGATGAGGTAGATGGCGATGGTCTCCCCCAGGGCCCGGCCCAGGCCCAGCATGGTCCCGCCGATGATCCCGCCCCGGCCGAAGGGCAGTACGACGGACCGGATCATGCCCCAGCGGGTCGCGCCGAGGGCGTAGGCGCCCTCCCGTTCGCCGATGGGTGCGCGCCGGAACGACTCGGTCATGATGGAGGTCTGGATCGGGACGATCATCATGGCCACCACCAGGCCGGCGATGAAGGTCGAGGCGGTGAACGGGACAGTGTCGCGGAGCGGGCTTCCGGGGTCCACGCCGTCGACCTGGAAGATGGGGATCCATCCGAACCAGACGGAAATCCACTTGCTGAAATCGACGATGTTCGGCTGCAGCAGGTAGGCGCCCCACAGGCCGAAAACCACCGAGGGGACGGCGGCGAGCAGGTCGATCAGGGAGGTCAGGGAGCGCTGGAGTGGGCCGCGGGCGACCTCGGTGATGAACAGGGACGTTCCCAGGGAGAGCGGCATGGCCACGAGCAGGGCCACCACGGCGATCTGGACGGTGCCCCACAGCACGGCGGCAATGCCGAAGTCATTGCTTTCCGGTGCCCAGTTCTGGGTGGTCAGGAACTTCCAGAGCCCCACCTCGTTGATGGCATGGATGCCGTTGCTGGCCAGGAAAATGCCCACCATGGCCATGACGGCCAGCACCACCACGCCGCCGGCGCGGGTGATGCTCCGGAACACGTAGTCCCTCGGTTCGAAGCGGTATTTCAGCGTCCGGGGTTCCGCCGTCTGGCGGTCGTCGGAGTAGTCGGGCAAGTAGGTGCTCATCGGCGTTTTCCTCGGGACAGAATCAGTGATGCAATGGCGGCCGCCGCGGCGAGACCGAAACCGGTCAGCAGCAGGTACTGGGGCCATGCGCTGCCCGTCGCCGCCGTCTGGCCCCCGGCCACGGGAACGATCTCCTGGACGGGCCCCGCCCCTGCCCGGGGCGCCTTGCCGGCCGGGGCAGCAGCCGTTCCGGAGTCAGTGGAGGGGTTGGCCGCGCCGGATACCGGTGCGCTGTTTTCGCTTCCGAGTGCGGCAATGTGTTCGGGCACGTTGGCCATCGTGGACGGGAGAACGCGGGCCAGCGGTGAGCCGGGCTTGGTCCCCGCCAGCGGCCCGCTCCCCTGCTTGGAGATGGAGCGGAGGGTTCCCACGGCAGCTGCCGTCTGCGCCTTGAGCGTCGCGGTCAGCGGCGCGTATCCCGGGGGCAGGGTTCCGGTACGGAACCCCTGTTCCTGCCCTGCGGTTCCGATGTAGTCGAAGAGCCGGGCGTAGGTGCCGGCGTCGGCAGCCGTCACGGCCGCAGTATTGACGACCCCGTAAACAGGAACAGTCAGCGGATAGGCCCCGGCGGCATAGTCGGGGGTGCTGTCGGGGCCGACGACGCCGGAAGTTCCGGTGGGTTCAAAGGACGCCGCGGCTGCCTGAAGGCTCGCGTTGTTGGCCGCGACGCAGGCACTTCCGTCCGAACTGCACAACTGGGCGGTCGGCAGCTGGAACCTCGCGGCTGAGGCCGCGTCGGTGATGGAGATGACGCTGCGGCTGCCGAAGCCCTGCCGGGGAACGGATTTGAAGGCCGGCGGGCTGCAGTCCGCGCACCAGTCGGTCACCGACGCCGGCTGCGCGCGGACGGTGTTTTGGGCGGCCGTGGCCATGTCCGGGACCCGGGCGAACTGGTCTCCGACGGTCAGCGCAGGCTGGTCCACGGTCTTGCCGTCGGCGAGCATCACGGCCGGTTTCTCAGCCCAGTAGGCCTGCGGGTAGGGTGCGCTGTCGGACGGATAGACCGGCGCCGCATAGGTGAACGAAGCGGGGGTCTTGGTCTCGGCGATCTTCTGTTTCGCTGCCGCGTCCAGTTCGGCCGCACGGTCTTCGCAGGAGTCGTAGGTCCGCATGGAGTAGAACGGGTTGATCACCATGCCCTCGGGGTCGGGGCAGCCCTGCAGGAACGCCCGCGCGCTCTGGTTGTGGAGCAGCCAGTCCCAGACCGCGGCGGCGGCGTCGGAGCGGAGGCCCTCGACGACGGGCGGGGCCAGGTTCCCTGCGCTGCCGAGCCCCGTCGGGTTCAGTTTGAGGAACTCCGGGTCCTGCTGCAGGCTGTAGGTCATGGGCCGGCCGTAGCGCGTATTGCCTGGCTTGGCGAACGGCGCGTCAGAAGCCGAGGCCGGCGCCGTGTGCAGCGCATAGCTTTGGGTCAGCAACTTGGCCACGAGCCGTGCATTGAGCCGGAGGTTGCGCACCAGCGATCCGTTCCTGGCTTTGTCGGCCTCGAAATCCGCCTCGCTGGCGTAGCCGCAGTCGGCCGCCGAATAGGCGGTGTAGCGGCGGGTGCAGACGTTGTCGATGGTCATGGCCACCACCACGCCGCTCACGGCAGCCGGGGCGTAGATCATGTCCTTTTTGCCGGCCAGCGGGCGGGTAGTGAAGGCCAGGGATCTGCCGCCGGTGAGCTGCGAGCGGGCCTGCAGGTCGGACATCGGCGAGAACCCGAGGGTGAAGCGCTGCTGGTCGCAGATGCCGGGGATCCATGACTTCATGGCTGATGCCAGCGATTCGGAGCCGAAACTGAGCGTGGCTGCCTGGTCCGACGGGCACACGGCCGCCAGGTCCTGGAAGTACAGGGGAACCTGAACCCGGGTGGCCCACAGGCTCGGCGTCAGCGGTCCGGCGTTGAGGATGCTGTCGATCACCTCCGTCCGCGGCACCGCGACGAGCCAGCACTTTCTGACGCTGGGCGCATCGGGCCGGAAACCGCAGCCCAGGCCTGAGGCTTCCGCGCCGGTCTGGATTTCGAAGGTGCGCGACCCCGCGGCCGCCACCTTGTCCGAGCCGGTGTCGGCGGAGATGAAGTTGGACTGCTCGTTGGTGGAGGTCCGGCTGAAGTACGGGTTGTGGTATTCGCTGAGGTTGAAACCGTCCGTGATGCGCGTCGTCTGCCCGTCAATGGCCCGGAACGGAGCCGGAAGGTTCATCGACGGCGACTGCCGGTCAGCCTCTTCCCAGTCGCCCCCGCGGACCAGAGGGTCGTTGAGGAGGGCGCGCTGGTGGGCCGGGTTGGAGATGTCCCCGTCGGACCCGGTGGCGCCGAACTGGCAGGTGGCGGGGTCCGGCGAGGCCGCGTCCGGATCGGGTTTGCCGTCCGGTCCCGGCGCACCCCAGCACTGGAACACCTGGAGATATGTCGAGGTCTTGCCGTTGCTTCCGGCCACGGCCTTGGCCCCCGAGAAGGACACTGTCACAGCCTGGTTCTGCAGATTCCGTGTCTGCGACACGGTCACAGCCAGGCCGCCCAATCCGTTGCCGGCCCCGAACGTTGCCGCCGCTTCGCTGCGCAGCCGCGCACCGACGTCGGCATAGGTCTTCGATGCCGTGTGGGGCAGCTGCTGCTCCGCGTCGCGGGGCACCACCGTCCCTGCCGGGTTGCCGCTGTTGTCCCAGTTGACCGTCACCGCAGAATCGCTGGCCATGCTGCCCTGGGCGCCCCAGTCCGAGCCCGGCACGGCGTCCGCCGCAGCACCCTGTCCCGGGAACAGCAGCGTTGCGGCCGTCAGGAGGACGGCCAGCACCGCCGCCGGCACCCGCGGCCCCTTGAGGATGTCGCAGCCGGCGGCGGTGCGCGCGCGAAAACGGAGGAATGTCATGGGGAGTTTGTGTCTTTCAGTACAGCCAAGGTGCTGGCGGAGTCAAAGGCGGGGCCGCTGGTTCACTGGATGCCCCGCGGGGCCACGCACCGCATGCCGCGGTTCACGTGCAATCGCCAGTGCCCCCCGTAAGCCAGCGGCCCCCAGTAAGTATGTGCAACGGGCCGCCCCAGGCCCCTCTCGGGGGGCTAAGGAATGGGAACCGTCGGGTGAATAGTGGGTAAAGCAGGTGGGGCGGGCCCGGTGGCCCGGGTCCGCCCCACCCCGGATCTCGGTTAGCGGATGATGCGGTAGGCCGAGGTTGCCGTCGCGGTCAGGTACCCGGCGCGGCTGAACGTGACCCGGAGCCGGATCTGCTTGCCGCGGTCCGCGGCCGTCAGCCGGTAGCTGGCCCCGGTGGCCCGGCTGATCGCCGCGCCGTTGCGCAGCCACTGGTAGCCGGTGACCGAGGGCGCAGGTGAAGGCCGCTTCACCACTGCCCTGAGGGTGGAGCCAACCGTGGTGGTGCCGCTGAAGCCCGGGGCTGTCACCGAGGTGAACACCGCCTTGGACACCACGGCGGCCGAGTCACGGTAGGTCGACAGGTACCCGGGCCGGGCAAAGTAGGCCCGCGACCGGATCTGCTTGCCAGTGTCCAGGGAGGTCAGCTTGTAGCTGGAGCCTGTTGCGCCGCTGATGATGACACCGTTGCGAAGCCACCGGTAGGTGACAGCCGTCGGCTTGGGCGCCGGCAGGGTCACCACGGACTTCACGGTGTAACCGGCCGCCACGGTTCCGGAGATCTTCGGCACCACCAGCGAGCCGAAGGCGCCCTGGACTGTGACGGCGGCGGAGGTCGACGCGGCGTCGGAGTAGCCGGACTTTCTGTGTGTTGCCCGGACACTGACCTTCTGCCCCTGGTCCGCGGCCACCTGCTTGTAGGTGCCCGCCGTCGCGCCGGAGATCGGGGATCCGTTGCGCAGCCACTGGAAGGCTGTGCTGTCAGCGGCCGGAACCGGCGCTGCGGCCTTGGCCGTCAGGGTGTAGCCGACGGCGGCCGTGCCGCTGATGCTCGGTGCCGCCACCGAACTGAACGTGCCTTCGGCGGCGCTGATGCTCCACTGTCCGGCGCCGTCCGTGGTCAGCGTCGCCCACGCGGCGACGGGCTTTCCGTTGACCGCGTTCACTGTCGCGGTGGCGAAATCGGCGGACTGCTGCGTGCACACGAAGCCGATGCTATAGGTGTGGTGGGGTGCCGCCGCGGAGGCCATGCTGGCGATGGCGGCATTGGCGCGGTCCCGGAAGCCGTTCTCCAGGGTGCTCGGCGCGGCGAGGTTGCCGTTGGCATCCAGGGACATCTGGAACAGCGGATCCTGGGTGAATGGATACAGCGTCTCCACGCGAACGTCGGAGCCTGCCACAGCAGGGGTCTCGGTGCCCTTGTCGGTCAGGAACACCAGGGCGCCGGACATCGCGTCGGTGACCGGGCACTGCATGTCGGTGGTCAGTTCGGCGGCCGCGAGGTCCGCCGCGGCCCAGGTACCGGTGGTCTTGCTCGAGGAGACGGTCCCGGCGGAGCCTGCCGGGACTGCTGCCTGGGCCGGGACGATGCCGCCGCTCAGCAGCAGGGCCCCGCCCAGTACGGCGGCGGCGGTCTTAGCGCCCCGCGGGAATGAATTGCCTTCGATGGCCATGAGCCTTCTCTTTCATGAATAGTCGCCAAGCCGGCGAGAAGCTGTGAACCGGGTAATGCCCCGTGGCAGGAGGCACGGCGTGGCCGGCCCCCAAGAGTTTCGCTAGTTGGTGTAGCCGGAGGGCTTGCCCTTGGTCCAGTCGCCGGCGTACTCGATGTTCTTGAAGCCGAACTTGGTGATGATGCTCTTGGCTGCCGTGGTCTTCAGCAGTGACGTGACGGTGTTGCGGAGGATGACGCTCTGGCCGTCGGTGGCCGTCTGCACCGAGGTGGGGACCACATTGTAGGTGTCGCGGGCGAACGTGCCAACCGCGCTGGCGGGAACGAGGGCCGGGTTTCCGAACAGCGTTCCCGGCCGGAGCGAGGTTCCGGATGAGGCCGGGTCAACAGCCTTCAGCCCGTCAATGTCTGCCAGCACCTGGCCCGCGGCCGTGGTGTTGCCGGTGGCGCCGTTCTTCTGGGCGATCCACTGGGCGGCGGAGAAGGGGATGATGTCCCCTTCGTTGACCAGCGCTTCGCCGTTGTTTTCCGCCGCCACCTGGTTTTCGGCCGGAATGCACGAGGTGCTCACGGTGATGCCGGCTGCCTTCAGGAAGAAGCTGCGGGTGCCCGAGCTGGCCTGTGGCAGTTTCGGGGTCAGCGTGATGCCGTTGATCACCGGCTTCCCGGCGCCATCGATGCTGACTCCTGCGCCGGCGGTGCAGGTGAAGATGTTCTTGATCTGCTCGGTGGTCAGGTCGAGCGCGACCGTGCTTGCCGAGTCCTTGTACGCCACGCTGACCGCGTCCCGCGCGAACGGAAGGAATGTCAGGTCGTTACCGGCGACGGAGGGCGATGAGGAGGACCGGGCGATGCTGATGTCCTCCGGCGCCAGGGTGAAGGCAGTTCCGGTGGTGTCCTTGTAGACGTGGTTTGCCGGGTTGTGGGCGGCGCTAAGGGCCTTGACGCCGGCGCCGGAACCTGCCGGACGGGACAGCTGCTTGCCGGTTTCCAGCGTGATGGGCCC
The DNA here is from genome assembly GCF_042884885.1 of Arthrobacter sp. NPDC058097. Classification (NCBI taxonomy): domain Bacteria; kingdom Bacillati; phylum Actinomycetota; class Actinomycetes; order Micrococcales; family Micrococcaceae; genus Arthrobacter; species Arthrobacter sp. NPDC058097. The sequence goes on along the minus strand of NZ_JBHVSZ010000011.1, from coordinate 111,153 downwards.
ATTCCCGAAGGCGTTATAGGAGGCCACCGAGCGCAGCGGACCGGCGTTGGTCAGGCCGTTCCAGACGTCCTGGGTGGTATCGGATCCGACGGCGGCATAGGGCCGGCCCGCGGTGGCCGGATCGGCCGAGGCGAGTGTGACGCCCGCGAGCCCAAGAGCTAACACGGAGGCGCTGATGACCCCGGCTTTCTTGAGGGTCTGTGAATTCATGGTGTTCCCCATCTAGGAAGTTCGGTATCTAGGAAGTTCAGGAAATTTGGCGGATCATGGCCTGCCGGCGTCGGGGTGGTGCCGCTGATATGACGCCCGGCTGGTGGCATGGTGCTGGCTCGCCACCGGTGGAGTGAGACCAGAGAAAGTCTGCGGCAGGCCCACCCCGGGCGGCGAAGCCGCAGACAAAGGAACAGCGCACTGCGGGTGAACATCAGTCGACCATCCCGGGAACTCGCGGATGCCACGGCGGCCAGCCCCCATCGCATTGCCTTTCGCCAATGTTCTTGAGCGAATCTTGATCCACGGCTGCGCGAATCTTGATCAGCGGCTGACAGCTTGATCCGGTCAAACTACAGAGGAGACCGGATTGGTGAACGAGCGGATTGCTTTCACGTCCTTCACGAGCCGGTCCGTTCCGGCGGTCGTGCGCTGGAAGGAACGCGAGGCAGAGGTCCTGGCCTCGCTCCCGCAGCCCGCCCACACCCCCAGGCACGCCAACCTGCAGGATCGCCACCACCCCGCAGGACCCGGGCTCCAGTCACAGCCAGTTCCGGCGGTACAGCGCCTCACCAGGAGATTGCCCGGCGTCGCCGAGCCGCTTACCGTGTGGCGCCTGGTGTCAGGAAACCACAGGGAGCTCGGCCGCGGTGCAGGCTCCTTCGACACCCACGCCATGGCGGTCACGCACGCGCAGTTCCTCATCAACGAGGCGAACCGGCTAACTGTCAGCTTCGTCCGCCATGCCGGGACAGGAAAGATCGGCTGGTACGCGGGACTGGAATCCCGCCCCCTGCTCTTGGCCCCGTCGTGGTACGGCACAGCCCGGGATTGCGAGCGCACAGCGGCCACGGCCCTCCTGGCGCTGCAGGACGCCGCCATCAGTGGCTCGGTGGTCAAATACGGGCCCCGGTACGACATCGATCATTCGCCGATGGTTCAGCCTGTGTTCTAGCCGTTGCCGCAACGGCGTGTTCTCTCAGATTGCAAGGCACCGCGGTACACGCCGAGCCTGAGTTGAACGTGGCGTACTTCTTGAAAACCGGTTCACGGCCATCGGCCGCGTCCGGCCCGGGCTGGGTCCGCCGCTGCCGCATGGGGTTCGCCCGGGGTGGTGCCGGAAATGCCGGGCTCCCGGACCTGCGCGCGTCACCGGCTGACGGTCGTCGGAGCAACCTCGCCCGATCTCTGGTTTGAGGAAGACCCACCTATTCGAAGGACCGGCTGGGTTTTCTGGCTCGGGTTACTCCCAGAAGGCGTCTGCCTGGGCTGTGTCGTCGAAGAACTCCCGGCCCTCGCTGATCTTTCCGTCGCGGACTTGGAACGTCAGGGCGGCATCGGTATCCAGGGTCTTGCCGTTGTTCTCAGCGTGGTTATGCTGCAGCCCGACAATGTGGTTGTCTCCGCCGATGATCTCCTGAATTGTCACGTTGAAGGTTCCGTTGGATCGCGTGGCCAGTTCGCCGAAATAGCCTAGGACGGCGTCACGCCCCTGCTTGGTCCCGGACAGCACACCGGTTCCCGCGACATGCCAGACTGCATCCTCGGCGAACATTTCGCGGAGTGTTGACATGTCACCGGCTTGGAAGGCCTTGTAGCCGCCCCGAATTAGTTCAACATCTTCCTGGGTTCCCATTTTCCGGACCTCTCCGTCTCCATTGTCGGAACACTCTCGGACGGCTAAAGGGTAGTCCTGACACATGCGCCTGTCGATGTAGTTTTGGTAGCGGACAGCCCGGCGTGCTCCGCATCGGTTCTCGTGTTTGGGTGGCGTGCCCTAGCAGTTTCCCGGCGCGCCACTGCGCCTTCACCCGTGCGCCCTAGCTTGAGCGGTGGCAACAACACCCCATGAAAGGCGCCCATTAGATGTCCCCTCTCGTCCCCCGCTCCGAACGCACTGCTACCTCCGGGTTGTCCCGCAGAGGTTTCCTCGGAACTGCAGCGGCGGCGACGGCGCTGGCCGCTACGGGCTCACTGCTCCCGCCATCGGTGCAGGCGGCCATGGCCCAGCCCATCCGGCCCGGCGGGCTCAAGGCAATCAAGCACGTCATCGTGCTCATGCAGGAGAACAGGTCCTTCGACCACTACTTCGGAACACTGCGCGGCGTCCGCGGCTTCGGCGACAAATCGACGCCCCGGCTGCCCGGTGGAAAGTCCATGTTCGAGCAACCTCGTGCCACCGGCGAACCCGTGCTGCCGTTCTCACTGCGCAAGGCCGCCGAACTTGCCGGACGGCCCGGCTCCGATATTCAGTACCTCGGCGCCCTCGACCACTCCTTCAAGGGCACCACGGCGGCATGGAATAACGGCTGGTGCGACAAATGGATTCCCGCCAAGGGACCCTCCACCATGACGTTCTACGAACGGGCGGACCTTCCGCTGCAGTACGAGCTGGCCGACACGTTCACCATCTGCGACGCCTACCACTGCTCTGTGAACGGTTCCACCAACCCGAACCGCAACTACCTGTGGTCCGGCACCACACTCAACGAACCCGGCAGCGCGAGCCGCGCCGTCACCAACGCCGCCTACAGCTACGACCACGCCGGCTACGACTGGACCACCTACCCCGAGCGGCTGGAGGCAGCCGGCGTGTCCTGGCGGATCTACCAGGACTGGGACAACTTCACCGACAACGCCGTCGAGTACTTCAAGACCTTCAAAGACATCGGCCACACCATCCTGGCCTCCGTGGACGGGAACCTTCGCACCACCGAAGAGTTCTACGACCAGCTCGCCGGGAAGACGCCCGCTGAACAGGAACACCTCCTCGCCCAGCTGGCCGAGGGCCGCTCCCGGCTGAATGACGCGGACAGGGCGCTCTTCGACAAGGCCATGTGGCGCGGCGAACCCAACACGCTGCTGGACCGGCTCCGTGCGGACATCTCCGCAGGAACGCTCCCGCAGGTCAGCTGGCTTGTCCCTTCCGCGGCGGACTCGGAGCACCCCAGCGCATCAACCCCCGTCGGCAGCGCAAACTTCGTCTACCGGCTGCTCGACACCGTCGCGAGCAACCCCGACACCTGGGCCGGCACCGCCATCTTCCTGAACTTCGACGAGAACGACGGCTATTTTGACCACGTTCCCCCGCCCGTGCAGCCGCGGCCGGCATCGGGAGAATCGACCGACTGGTTCACCGGGGAGCCGGTCGGGCTGGGGCCCAGGGTCCCCATGACGGTTGTCTCGCCCTGGACCATCGGCGGCTACGTCAGCTCGGAAGTCTTTGACCATACCTCCGTCATCCGCTTCCTGGAACGCTGGACCGGCGTCCAGGAGCCGAACATCGCCCCGTGGCGCCGGGCAGTGTGCGGGGACCTGACGAGCGTCTTCAACTTCGACGCCGCGGGCAAGCCCCCGGTACCGGAACATCCCGGGCCCGTGCCGCCGGCCATCAGTCGCTGGCGTCCCAACCCGCCAGCTAACCAGACGGCCCCCGCGCAGGAACCCGGAACGCGCCCGGCCCGCCCCCTGCCATACAGGCCACGCGTCCAGGCCACCGCCGGTGCAGCCGGGGTCACCCTCGAGCTGGCAAACAGCGGGAAGCAGTCGGCACATTTCATCGCCTATGGCTACGAAGGGGAACTCGCGGAACCCCAGCACGTCGACGTCCTCGGACGGCAGAAAGTCCATGTTCCCGTTCCATCCGGCAGCTTCGACCTGACCGTCCTCGGCCCTAATCGCTTCCAGTACGAGATGAAGGGTTCGACGGCGGGCGCAGCCGCCGGCGTCGGGTTCACCGTCACAGGACGCCACGGGCAGCGCGACGTGGAGCTCGAGCTCAGCAACCACGGCCGGGACACCGTGAGCCTTGAAGCGCGCTCGTTGCAGTACGCCAAAGCGACCGAAAAGCTCACGCTCAAGCCCGGCCAACGAAAGAGACTCGCGTGGCCTGCACCTCATGGCTGGTACGACATCGAACTCACCTCCGTGAACGACACGAGATTCCGACGGCGGGCTACCGGCCGGGAAGAGGACGGCAGCGAGGGCGTCTCGGGCTGACCGCACGCTGCGCGCGGCCTGCCACCGGGAACGCCACGACTCACCGGCAGCCGCCGCGCCGGCCGAGTGGACCAAGAGCAGAACGAACCGCCCAGGGCGGACTTCCGCTTTCCACAGGACGAGGACCACGAGGCCGTGAAGGAAGTTGCCGCCAGGTCTTCGGTCAAGACCGGCTGGACTGCGTCGTTCATCGACTACGTTTACATCTCGCTGTCCAATTCCATGGACTTCAGCCCCCCCGGATACCACGCCGCTTTCCGCGCGGACAAAATCCCCGATGGGGCTGGAGGCCTTTTGGCGGCTTCGTGCTGTTGGCACTGAGTGCCCCAACTCGGATCAAGCACGCAATCGTCTTGAAGACCCGCTGGCCGCCCTGGGCCGCAAGGAGACCAAAGTACACATGCGGCTTCTGAAGACCCTGTCGGACATCAAAGGCAGCGGATTCGCCGGATCACCGACCATCACGGTCGACGGGGCCGACATTTTCCCGACTGGAGCACCGGCAAGTGAACTCGCCTGCCGCGTCTACCAAACGCCCCATGGCCTTGCGGGAACACCAACCATTGACCAGCCAACGGAAGCGCTCAAAAAGCATGGACTCTGAACGCCAGCATGCCTGCAGCTGCTGCGGCAGAACCATGGACCGCAAGAAACTGCACGCCCTTGGCCCAACGCCCACCTACATATGCCGGCGGTGCGGTCTGTGGGTAGCCTTCCGACTTCGGCCCGACCGGCCCGCAGCGGAAAGTTGTAGACTCCGCAGGGCCCCGGCCAGACCGACGACTTAAAGTTGCTTACCTAGGGCTGGGAAACTGCACGGGCGGCCGGTCGATGTCGTGAGTGAAGGAGGTTTCCATGCCAAGACGGGATCAGGAGCAGCATGAAAATCTTCGCGAGCGGCCCGGACCAACGGCCAACCCGGAAGGGAACACGGGGCCCGCCACGGATAAGATCGACGCCTGGGCAGCGGCGATCATTGGTCTGTTGGCACTGTTTGTGCTGATTTACGCCTTGGCAGCATATTTGGGCCGGTAACCGGTAGTGGCCAACTGGATCGCTACCGTTGCCTGCGCAACGATCGCGCCGGGTGGCCGGCCCCGGAGAACTTCACGCCGGCGGGATGCCGCCTCGGGGTTGTTCGGGTGCCTCCCCGTTCCCGACCGTTTCGATCCAGTCGACCGCCGCGTCGGAGAAGAAGAACCCCGAAGGCGTGCTCTGACCGACCCACCATGCGTCGGAGGCTGTTGCCCCGCCGGCGGAGGTGATCTCGTCGACGACCTCCGTTGGTACCGCGTCGCCGTTGTTGTCGATGAGCCACTGCCGTGTGGATGGTTCCAGTCTTGGCCACCATTGTTCGATGCTCATGGCGGGAGTCTGCCACGCCGTTCACCGATGGTCGAGCGCACGCTGGCGTACACCACGCTTAGGGCTGGAATCGGTAGCCGATGCCGGCTTCGGTGAGGAGGTGGCGGGGGTTGCCGGTGTCGGGTTCGAGTTTGCGGCGGAGCTGGGCCATGTAGACGCGGAGGTAGTTGGAGTCTTTGGCGTAGGCCGGTCCCCAGACTTCGGTAAGCAGCTGGCGGTGGGTGATGAGTTTTTCGGGGTTGCGGACCAGGATCTCCAGGACGTTCCACTCGATGGGTGTCAGGCGCACGTCGCTGCCGTCGCGGGTGACGCGGTGTTTGGCCAGGTCGACGGTGAAGTTCTCGGTGGTGACGATCGGCTCGGGCGCTGGCTGGTCGATGGTGCGGCGCAGCAGGGCGCGGAGCCGGGCGAGGAGTTCGTCGGGTCCGAAGGGTTTGGTGAGGTAGTCATCGGCTCCGGCGTCGAGGGCTTCGACCTTGTCGTCGGAGGTGTGCCGGGCGGAGAGCACGAGGATGGGGACGGGGTTCCAGCTCCGGAGTTTACGGATGACGGTGGTGCCGTCGATGTCGGGCAGGCCGAGGTCCAGGATGACCAGGGCCAGGGGGTGCTGTGTTGCGGCGAGGAGCGCGGATTCTCCGTCGGTGGCGGTGGTGACGGTATAGCCGTTGGTTTCGAGCGCGATCTTGAGGACTTTGAGCAGGTGCGGGTCGTCGTCGACGATCAGGACGCCGGTCATGGCCGCTCCGTCCGGGACGGCTGCAGAGGCGTGGCGTGGATTCGTTTGTCAAGGAACGATTGCGGAACCAGGGGTGCCTGTCCGTGCTGGTCTTCGGCGGGTGCGCCGGTGGACAGTGGCAGCCGGATGATCATGGTCAGGCCTCCTCCGGGGGTTTGTTCTGCGGTGAGGGTTCCGCCCATGGCTTCGGTGAATCCCTTGGCCACGGCCAGGCCGAGGCCGACGCCGGTGGCTTGTGGGACGTCGTCGAGGCGTTGGAAGGGCTGGAACATTGCCATCACGCTTTCTGCCGGGACGCCCTGGCCATGATCGATGACACGGAGTTCCCCGGCGGGGCGGCCGTTGAGGTTTTCAGTGCTGAGGCCGCCTGCGGTTCCGACGAGGACGATGTCGGATTCGGGTGCGTATTTGACGGCGTTTTCGACGATGTTGGCGATGACGCGTTCGAGCATCCCGGGGTCGGCGTCGATTTCGGGCATGTTGGGTGGAAGTTCCGTGCGGACCCGGCCGGCCGGGATCGTGTGCAGGGCTGCGGGGAGGACTTCGTACCAGCGCAGCGGTTTCAGGAGCGGCTTGGTGGCGGTGGCGGTGATCCGGGACATGTCCAGGAGGTTCCCGACGAGCAGGTCGAGCCGGTCTGCGCATTCGTCGATGGTCTGGAGCAGTTCGTGCTGCTGGTCGGGGGCGTAGTGCTGGCCTGGTTGAAGCAGCATGCCGGCGGAGAGTTTGATTCCTGCCAGCGGTGTGCGCAGGTCGTGGGATACGGCCCGGAGGATGGAGGTGCGCATCGCGTTGCCTTCGGCGAGGCGGAGGACCTCGCGGCGGCTGGTGGCCAGTTGCTGGCGTTCGAGTTGGGCGGCCAGGTGCACGCCGAACGCTCCGAGCAGGCGCCTGTCGCTAGCTGGCAGGGCGCGGCCGAACAGGATCAGGCGGGTGGCGGCATCGATCTGCTCGGTGTTTTCGGTGCGGTACGCCGCAGGCGCAACGTTCTCCGCCGGCGCCGGGGAAGCCGCGTCGGTTGCGGCGGCGCCGGGGATCTCGCCTGCGCTGGCGAGGAGCTGCCAGTTCGTCGCGGCCCGGGCATCCCGGGTGTCGGTGCCGTAGAGGGCTGCCCCCCGGACGCTGAAGACGTCCAGTGCCTGTTGCAGCAGGCCGGTGACGGTGTCCTCGGAGCTTGCCGCTCCGCGGGTGAGGTCAGAGAGGGTGGTGGCCTCAGCCCGGGCACGGGCGGCTTCCTTGGAGCGGCGGGCGGCAAGGTCGACCACGACGGCGACGGCGGCCGACACGCCGACGAAGACCAGGAGCGCGAGGACGTTCTGGGGATCGCTGATGGTCAGGGTCCCCACCGGCGGCGTGGAGAAATAGTTGACGAGCAGGCTGCTGATGAGCGCGGCGAGGACCGCCGGCCAGAGACCTCCGATGAGCGCCACCGTAACGGCTCCGGTCAGCTGCACCAGGACTGCCGTGGCCACGTTTGGCTCCGGGTTCAGGCCAAGCACCAGCTGGAGCACCACGGGCAGCACGACCGCGAGGATCAAGCCGACCGTCACGCGCGTGCGGCCGAGATCGCGTTCGCGCCGGCGTCCGGTGCCGCGGCCGCCGAGGGGGTGGGTGACCATGTGGACGTCGATATCCCCGGATTCGCGGACCACCCGCATGCCGACGCCACCGCCCAGCAGGCCGCCGAGGATCCCGGCGAGTTTGCCGTGCCGGGATATTCCGACGACGATCTGGGTTGCGTTGACGCTGCGGGCAAAGTCCAGCAGCGCGCTGGCCGGGTCTTCCCCGGCCACGATGTGGTAGCTGCCGCCGAGGTCCTGGATCAGGCGGCGCTGGGCTTCCAGCGCCTGGGGGGATTCGCTGGTGACACCGTCGGCGGCGCGGACGTGCACGGCGAGCAGGTCCCCGCCATTGACCCGGTTCAGGATCCGGGCGCCGCGGCGGATCAGGATCTCACCCTCAGGGCCGCCGGTCAGCCCGATGACAATGCGTTCTCGGGCCGGCCACGTGGCCTGGATGTCGTTCTCGGACCGGTACCGGGCCAGGCCCTCATCGACCCGGTCCGCGAGCCACAGCAGTGCCAGTTCACGCAGGGCGGTGAGGTTGCCGAGGCGGAAGTAGTTCGAGAGTGCGGCGTCGATCTTGTCCGGGGTGTAAATCTTGCCGTCGCCCAGGCGCTGGCGCAGCAGTTCCGGGGAAATGTCCACGAGGTGGATCTGATCGGCCCGGCGCACGACGTCGTCGGGCACCGTTTCGGCCTGCCGCACCTCCGTGATGGAGCCCACGACGTCCCCGAGGGAGGCCAGATGCTGGATGTTGACGGTGGACAGGACGTTGATGCCGGCAGCGAGGAGTTCGTCGACGTCCTCCCAGCGTTTGGCGTGCCGGCTGCCGGGAATGTTGGAATGGGCGTATTCGTCGACGACGGCTGTGGCCGGTGCCCGCTGGAGCACGGCGCCGAGGTCCATTTCCTCGAACTCGGTGCCCCGGTACGGAAGGCGCCGGGGCGGGATGACTTCGAGGCCTTCCAGCAGCGCCCGGGTCTCGGCGCGGCCGTGGTCCATGGCGAACGCGACGACGACGTCCTCGCCGCGCCCTGTGAGGCGGTGTGTTTCCTCAAGCATTTCGTAGGTCTTGCCGACCCCGGGGGCGGCCCCGAGGAAGATCCGCAGCGTTCCGCGTGCCATGCCGTCATTCTTTCACTGGGGACGGCCGGATGACGCCGCGGCGACGTCCAGGTTCAGGGCCGTGACGTTCACCGAGGGCTGCCCCAGGAAGGCCTCCAGCCCGTTGCTGGTGTTCCGGTCGACGAGGGCCTGGACCGTTGCGGTGCTGAGCCGGTGCGCGGCGGCAACCCGCGGCACCTGCAGCCTGGCGTACTGCGGGGAAATGTCAGGGTCGAGCCCGGATCCGCTGGCGGTCACGGCATCGGCCGGAACCTCCGCCAGGGTGACGTTCTCGGCTTTGGCGACGGCGGCCCGGTTGGCTTCGACGGTGTCGAGGAGTTTGGGGTCGTTGGGGCCGAGGTTGGTGGCCGAGGATGACGCCGGGTCCCAGCCGACGGCCGAGGGCCGGGCGTGGAACCATTTCGGGTCCTGGGTGCCGGCGGTATCGGCCTTCGCCTGGGCGAGGAGCGCGGACGCCGCGGGAGCGCCGCCGTCGTCCTTCATGATGGAGCCGTTGGCCTGGTAGGGGGCAAAGAGCTGTCCGACGCCGACGACGGCGGCGGGGTAGGCCAACCCGAGGACCAGGGTGGCCAGGAGCAGGAACCGGGCGGCGGTTCCGGCCTGGCGGAGATAGCCGGTGAGAGTGTTCATGGGGTTTCCTAGCCGATGCCGGGGATAAGGGAGAGGACCAGGTCGATGATTTTGATGCCGATGAACGGGGCTATGAGCCCGCCCAGGCCGTAGATCAGCAGGTTCCGGCCCAGGGCCTGGTTGGCAGAGACGGCACGGTATGTGACGCCGCGCAGCGCCAGGGGCACCAGGGCGATGATGATCAGGGCGTTGAAGATCACCGCGGAGAGGATGGCCGAGGACGGGCTGGCCAGGCCCATGATGTTCAGCAGCCCGAGCCCGGGGAAGGTGGCGGTGAACAGGGCGGGGACGATGGCGAAGTACTTGGCCACGTCGTTGGCCACGGAGAAAGTGGTGAGCGCGCCGCGGGTGATCAGCAGCTGTTTGCCGATGCCGACAATGTTGATCAGTTTGGTGGGGTCGGAGTCGAGGTCCACCATGTTTGCGGCTTCCTTCGCCGCGGGGGTGCCGGAGTTCATGGCGACGCCGACGTCGGCGGCGGCCAGGGCGGGGGCGTCATTGGTGCCGTCGCCGGTCATGGCGACCAGCCGCCCGGCGGCCTGTTCCTTCTTGATGACGGCGAGTTTGTCCTCGGGGGTGGCCTCGGCCACGAAGTCATCGACGCCGGCCTCGGCGGCGATCGCCTTGGCGGTGACGGGGTTGTCGCCGGTGATCATGACGGTGCGGATGCCCATTTTTCGCAGCTCGGCGAAGCGGGCGTGCATGCCGGGTTTGACGACGTCGGCCAGGTGGATGGTGCCCAGGATCCGGGCGCCGTCACCGGTGGCCGACGCGACGAGCAGGGGCGTGCCGCCCTGTGCTGAGATTTCCTGCACCCGGTGGCTCACTTCGGCCGGGGTGCGGCCGCCCAGACCGGTGACAAACGCGGCGAGGGCGGTGGCGGCGCCTTTGCGGATCATCCGGCCGTCCAGGTCCAGGCCACTCATGCGGGTGCTGGCGGTGAACGGGACCACGGTAAGGTGGCCGGTACCGCCTTCGAGCGCGGTCAGGTCCGGCCCGGTCACGCCTTTCTCGGCGGCGAGGTCCACGACGGAGCGCCCTTCGGGGGTGTCGTCGGCCAGGCTGGACAGCCGGGCCGCTTCGATCAGCTCTTCGCGGTCGACGTCGTTGGCGGGGAAGAAGTTGACGGCGCGGCGGTTGCCGTAGGTGATGGTCCCGGTCTTATCCAGCAGCAGCGTGGTGATGTCGCCGGCGGTTTCTACGGCCCGCCCGGAGGTGGCCAGGACATTGTGCTGGACGAGCCGGTCCATCCCGGCGATGCCGATCGCCGGGACCAGGGCGCCGATGGTGGTGGGGATCAGGCACACCAGCAGCGCGACCAGGACGATCGGTGACGGCGTGGCGCCGGCCAGGGAGGCGAAGGGTGCCAGGGACATGGTGACGGCCAGGAAGACAATGGTCAGGGAGACCAGCAGGACGTGGAGGGCGATTTCGTTGGGTGTCTTTTGCCGGACGGCGCCTTCGACGAGTTTGATCATCCTGTCGATGAAGGTCTGTCCGGGTTCGGCGGTGATGCGGATGACGATCCGGTCCGAGAGGACCCTGGTGCCGCCGGTGACCGAGGACCGGTCCCCACCGGACTCCCGGATCACCGGAGCCGATTCTCCGGTGATGGTCGATTCGTCGACGCTGGCCAGGCCCTCAATGATTTCGCCGTCCGAGGGGATGACATCCCCTGCCTCGCAAATGACGACGTCGTTCAGGCGCAGTTCCGTGCCGGGCACCTCTTTGGTGGTGCCGCCTGGCATCCTGAGCCGGGCCTGGACGCCCTTGCGGCTGGCCCGGAGGCTGTCCGCCTGGGCCTTGCCGCGGCCTTCGGCGATGGCTTCGGAGAGCGTTCCGAACAGGACCGTCAGCCACAACCAGGCCGTGACGGCGATGCCGAACACCGAGGGCCTGAGCACCGAGATCGCCGTGCACAGGGCAGCGCCGACCAGGACGGTAAACATGACCGGGGAATGGATCATCTGGCCCGGGGCGAGTTTCCGGACGGCCACGGGCAGGGCCGCGGCCACCGACGCTGCGGTGAGTTTGGCCGGGGCCTTGGTGTGGTGCTTGTGTTCGCCGGGGGTGCCGAGGGGGTTGCCGTCCGCGTAGGTCTGGGCGGCCGTGTCCGCGGCCAACGTGGTGGTGCGGGTCATGTCAGGAGTCCTTCTGCGAGGGGGCCCAGGGCGAGGGCCGGGAAGTAGCTCAGGGCGGTCAGGATGACCGTCACGCCGAGCAGCAGCGAGCCGAACAGCGGCCCGTGGGTGGGCACGGTCCCGGCGGAGGCCGGGACCTTTCCCTGCCGGGCGAGCGAACCGGCCAGGGCGAGGACCAGCACGATCGGCAGGAACCGGCCCAGCAGCATGGCAACACCGAGCATGGCCGAAAGATACGGGCCGGAGGTGGTGATGCCGCCGAACGCGGAGCCGTTGTTGTTCGCCCCGGAGGTAAAGGCATACAGCACTTCACTGAACCGGTGCGGCCCTGTCGCGGGTGCATTGGCCATGACGTCCGGCAGCAGCACGGTGATGCCGGCCAGAGCCAGCACCAGGACCGGGGTGACCAGGATGTACATGGCGGTGAGCTTCATCTCCGTCGGGCCGATCTTCTTGCCCAGATACTCCGGTGTCCGGCCGACCATGAGACCGGCGATGAACACGGAGATGATCGACAGGATCAGCAGCCCGTAGAGCCCGGAGCCGGTTCCGCCGGGGGCGACTTCGCCGAGCATCATGTTGACCATCGCCGCCCCGCCGGCCAGCGGAGGCAGGGAATCATGGGCGACGTTGACCGCGCCGGTGGACGTGAGCGTGGTGGACGCGGCAAAGATCGCGCTCGGCGCCGGACCGAACCGCTGTTCGAAGCCTTCACCGAGACCGCCGGCGGCCGCGGTGGCTGTCCCCTGCGCGGCGGCGACGGCCCACCCGGTCAGGGCGGTGGAGGCCAGCCACAGGGCGCCCATGACGGCGGCGACCATGTAACCCTGGCGCCGGTCCCCGACCATCCGGCCGTAGGCGTAGGGCAGGGCGGACGGGACCAGCAGGAGCAGGAAGACCTGGAACAGGCTGATGAAAACGCTGGGGTTCTCGAACGGGTGGGCGGAGTTGGCGTTGAAATAGCCGCCCCCGTTGGTGCCCACGATCTTGATCGCTTCCTGGGAAGCCACCGGGCCGCCCGGAATCACCTGGGTGACCCCGGTCGCGGTATTGCTGACTTCGGTGGGCCCGAAGTTCTGCACCACACCGCCCAGGACCATCACCACGGCGGCGATGCCGGCCAGCGGAAGCAGGACCCGGAAGGAGGTCCTGGCCAGGTCGACCCAGAAGTTACCCAGCCGGTCGGTCCCGGTCCGGGCGATGCCGCGGATCAGGGCGACCGCGACGACGATCCCCACCGCGGCGGACAGAAAATTCTGCACCGCAAGCGCGAGCATCTGTACCAGGATGCCGAACGTGGTTTCGGGTATGTAGGTCTGCCAGTTGGTGTTGGTGACAAAGGAGATGGCCGTGTTCATGGCCACCCACGGGTCAACGCCGGCCAGGGACCCGGCGCCTGGCAGCAGGCCCTGGAGACGCTGCAGCCCGAACACCGCCAGGATGGACACGGCGGAGAAAACCAGCACGCTGCGCAGGTAAACGGACCAGGTCTGTTCGGCTTCGGCGTCCACACCTGCCAGCCGGTAGAACAGCCGTTCCGGCCGTGTCATGGATTTGCCGTCGAAGACCCGTGCCAAGTAGACGCCCAACGGCTTATGCACGGCGGCCAGGGCCAGAACGAGCGCCGAGACCTGGATGACGAAGGATGCCGTATTGAAGGTCATGATCCGCTCACCACTTCCCGGGATGGATCAGGGCCGCCAGCAGGTACCCGAACAGGCACAGCCCCGCGATCAGCAGGACCAGCCACATGATCGCGTCGGGGCTCATCGCCCGGCCTCCGCCGGGTCAGCGCTGCTCCTCCCGGCACCACTGGGCATTCCGGCGCCATTGAGCATTCCGGTCAGGAGCTGACCGATCCACATCACGAATCCCATGGAGAGCATGAGGATTCCGATCACAGCCACATCGGCCATTGCAGGTTTCCTTTCGACTGCACCCCGGATGCGGGGCTACTCCCAGTCAAGTCCCGGAAAACCTGGGCCAGCGCGTTCCTGACGAATCCTTAATGCACCGGGCCGGAATATTGATGCGGTCTTAACGCGCACGCGGATTTCGGGCCGTTTATGGCGGCCGCGGGCGGTCAGCCGACGTGGACCCAGGGCCGCCTGGTGACGTCGGGTTCTGCTTCGCGGAGGACTTCGCGGGTGACCGGGGCGATCTCGCCCTCTCCGAGAAACAGGAACTTCAGCAGGTTCACCACGGGGTTGCCTTCGGTCCAGCGGAAGTAGATGTGCGGCATCAGCCCGGTGACGTCCCGGATGTGCAGGAGCACGGAAGCGATGGTGTTGGGCACGACGGGTCCGTGCACCTCCAAAATCCGGTAGCCGTGCCGGACGATGCCGCGGACCTCCAGTGCCGTTTCAAAATCGGAGGAATCATCGACGACCACTTCCAGGAACAAGGCCTGCTGCTGGTCCACAGGGAGGTGGCTGACCTCGATCGCCGAGGTCAGCTTGTCCCGGTAGGCTTCGGGGCTCATGCGCAGCGGTTCGTGGGAAATGAGGGCAAGTGGCCCGTCCAGCACCTCGGACATGAATTCCAGGGCCTGCCGGTCCAGGTGGACGTGGGTAGCGTGCAGTTCGAAGGACCGCTTGATCCGGGACAGCAGCGAGATCACGATGATGCCGGCGATGAAGAACGAGGCGATCCGGATGCCTTCGGGGCGTTCAAAGATGTTGGCCACGGTGGTGTAAATGAAGACTATGGCGATGGCTCCGAAGCCGATCGTGCGTCCGCGTTGCTGGCGGCGCCTGGCCGACAGCGTGACCGCGACCGCCGCTGAGGTCATCAGCACCAACACGCCGGTGGCGTAGGCACCGCCTTGGGCGTCGACGTCGGCGTCGAACAGGACGGTGACCAGGAACCCGATCAGCGTGAACACCAGCACCAGCGGCCGGACAGCTTTGGCCCATCCAGGGGCCATGCCGTAGCGGGGAAGGTAGCGGGGCACGAGGTTCAGCAGCCCGGCCATGGCCGAGGCGCCGGCGAACCAGAGGATGGCGATGGTGCTCAGGTCATAGACGGTTCCGAACCCGTTGCCCAGGTATTCATGGGCCAGGAACGCCAAAGCGCGGCCGTTGGCCTGCCCGCCGGGTTCGAACTCCCGGGCGGGGATCAGCACCACGGTGGTGAAGCTCGTGGTGACCAGGAAGGAGCTCATGATGACAGCCGCTGTGGTCAGCAGCCTGCGGGCTCCGTGGATTCTGCCGGCCGGGTTGTCTTCGGTGTCGCTGCGCCGTCCCTGGATCTGCGGCATCACCGCAACGCCGGTTTCGAAGCCGGACAGGCCCAGGGCCAGCTTCGGGAAGACCAGCAGGGCAATGCCGACCACCATAAGGGGGTTTCCGTGCGACGTGGTCAAAGCCAGCCACCAGTCCCCCACGGCCGCCGGATGGATCAGGGCCTCGAAAACGGTGACAACCACGACAACCACGTTCAGTCCCAGATAGATGGCGACCAGGGCCACGGCGACGCCGATGGCTTCCTTGAAGCCGCGCAGGAAC
The DNA here is from genome assembly GCF_042884885.1 of Arthrobacter sp. NPDC058097. NCBI lineage: Bacteria > Bacillati > Actinomycetota > Actinomycetes > Micrococcales > Micrococcaceae > Arthrobacter > Arthrobacter sp. NPDC058097. The sequence continues at coordinate 95,879 of NZ_JBHVSZ010000011.1, read as the reverse complement.
ACTGCCGCCAACAGCGCCAGCAGGAACAGCGTGATGACGACGTTCTGCCCCTGCATCCAGCCCGGCACGAACGGATTTTGAATCGCGTGGGCCGTCGCGTCGGCGGCCGAGAGGGTCATGGTGATCATGAAGTCCGTGGCAGCAAAGCCCAGCAGCACCAGAACCAGGAGCTTGCCGCCCCACCGGGGCAGGAGCTTCTCCAGCATCGCAATGGAACCCTCACCGCGCGGGCTTTCACCGGCAACCCTGCGGTACACAGGGAGGGCACCCAGCAGGGTCACCGCTACCAGCACCAGCGTCGCCAGCGGGGAAATCACACCCGCAGCCAAAGCAGCGATGGCAGGCTGGTAACCCAGCGTGGAGAAATAATCGACACCGGTCAGGCACATCACCTGCCACCAGGAATGCTTCTTCAAATGGGCATCACCCACCGCGCCCGGGCCCTGATGAATCCCCTTAGCGTCCTGCAGGCCGAACAGCAGCCACTTCCTGAACCTCTCCCCCGCGGCAGGGCGCAGGTCCGAAGGTTCAACCGGCGGCCGGCTCAATGTCGTCATTTTTCTGCCTCTCTCAGCGCAGTCCACAGCGCCGCGCTCACTGCGAAGCTAACACCGGCCAGCCGCACCACACCCGGCGCCGGGCCAATCCTTACGGATCCTTAACGCGTGGCCCCGGAGGGAGGGACTTCAACGTAAAGGATGTGCCCGACGACGACCGGCAGGTACCAGTGCCTGCGGTGCCGTACCGGCCGATACACGTGTCCAAAAGGATCCCGCACGCGGGCACGTTCCAGCCGCACCGGGCCCGAGAGCAGACGGTCGACTCCCTGGAGGTCAGGGACCCGGGTTTGGCCGCCGTCGATCTCAACGTTCCATGCCCCATCACCGGTCCCTTCCCCGGCGCCAACGGCGGTTGCTCGTTCAAGGGCGAGGCACTCGAAGAGGTCCAGCAGCAGCTGCTCGCGCGTTCCGGGGAAGAACCGCTGGAGCCGGTGCGCCTTGCTGTGCACTGTGAGGGAGGCATGCCATGCCTGGCGGAGCCAGTGGAACTCCACCGGTCCGAGATCCGGCCCCAGGACAACGCGGCGGTGCGGACCCAGCGCCAGGCGGAAGTCCGTTCCGCAGCGGTCGACGATACTCCTGGCCTCCTCCACGTATTCAAACGCCGCGCACAGATCCTGTTCCGACGGGTGATACGTGAAGTTACCGCCGTCATCAACGGCAATGAAATCCCGGGATCTGCCAGCAGGCACCGGATGGCCTTTGGCGGTGTTGGCCGGCAGCCGGGGCGTGACGTTCATTTTTGTCCTGCTCCTATGGAGAACGGCCCCGCGTCCGGTGTCCGCGACGGCCTCTTCCTCCATGACATCACCGGCAGGTCCGCCCGGTGGCTGGCTTAACGCTTTCCATACGCTCACCGGCCGGAAATTAACGCTCCCCTAACGCTGTCCGGTAATCAGGGGAACTAGGCAGCGTGGGTCCCGCGGCCACCCAACCACCCCAGGGCCCGCTCCCCAGCGGGAGCGGGTGGCGTTTACTTGGCGCCGTCTTCGAGGAGTTGCCGGAACTGCTCTTCCGTGTTCAGGGTGAGTTTTTCTCCGTTGAGAAAGAACGTCGGCGTTCCGGTGACGCCGAGGGCCTTGCCGTCGGCGATATCCTTGCGGATGCGGTCCTTGGTGGCCTCCGCCTCAACCGCGGCATCGTACTTAGCCATATCCAGCCCGAGTTCCTGCGCGTAGGCGCGGAACACGGCGGCCTGCGAGTCCTGCTTCTCGCCCCACTGCGGCTGGGTGCTGAACATCTTCGCGTACATCTGCTGGTATTTGCCCTGCTGGGCGGCGGCTTCCACGGCGAGGGCGGCGGTCCCGTAGTTCCAGTGGCCGGGCAGCGGGAAATAGCGGTTGACGAACGTGATCCGGTCCCCGTACTCCTTCTTCAGTTCCTCCACCAGAGGCACGGCGGCCCGGCAGGATTCGCATTCGAAGTCCAGGAACTCCACCAGCTGTGCTTTTTCGGTGGCGGGAGTGGTGACGCGGTGGCTGTCCTCCCGGACGAGCTGCGCGTCAGCAGCCGGCGCCGCCGCGGTGGTAGCGGGCTTCGCGGCCGTCAACACGGCGTACCCGATCACGCCGGCGGCGACGATGAAGGCGAGCAGGCCCCAGAGAACGGTGCGGACTTTCTTGGCGGTGTCGGCGCGCTTGGTGGCAGCTGTAGGTCTGGTTGTGGCCGGCGGAGCTGGGGTCATCAGTGGGGCAGGCTTTCCTGGTCGCGGTGGGCGGCGGGTTCAATCTGGAAGGTGGAATGTTCGACGCTGACGTCAAAGTGTTCGGCGACGCAGCGCTGAAGGTCCGCGAGGATGGTGCCGGAGTGGCCGTCCCGCATGCACATGTCCTGAACGGTGACGTGGGCGGAGAGGACCGGGGTGCCGGAGCCGACGAGGGAAGCGTGCAGGTCGTGGACGTCGATGACGTGGGGCAGGGCGAGGATGTGTTCGCGGACCTTGGCCATGTCCAGGCCGCGGGGCACGGTTTCCATCAGCACGTCGGTGGTGTCGCGCAGCAGCTTCAGGGTGCGGGGAATGATCAGCGCGCCGATCAGCAGGGACACGACCGCGTCGGCCCGGGTCCAGCCGGTGAGGGCGATGATGACCGCTGCGGCGATGACGGCCACCGAGCCGAGGGCGTCGTTGAGGACCTCGAGGAATGCGGCCTTCATGTTGAAGTTGTGGTGCCGGCCCGAGGCGAGCACCAGCAGGCCGACGGCGTTGCCGGCCAGGCCGATGATGCCGAACCACAGCATGGTGGATCCGCCGACCTCTGGGGGCTCGACGAGCCGGCGGATGCCTTCGACGATGACGAATCCGCCCACGCCAAGCAGCAGGGCCGCCTGCCCGGCTGCGGCGACGATTTCGGCGCGCTTGTACCCCCAGGTGCGCTTGAGCGTGGGAGGCTTCAGCGCCAGCGACGCGGCAATCAGTGCGATCAGCAGCCCGGCCGAGTCCGTGAACATGTGCCCGGCATCGGCCAGCAGTGCCAGGCTGCCCGTCAGCAGGGAGCCGATGATTTCGGCGACCATCACCGCGAAGGTGATAGCGAAGACTATGATCAGTTTGCCGCGCTGGCCGGCGGCACTGCCGGCGCCGTGGGAATGGTCGTGCCCGCTGCCCATTAATCAGTCCTTCGGGCGGATGTTCAGCGTCAGGGTCTGTGGAGGGGTCTCCGGTTCGCACCCGGCGCAACAGCCGGCGTTGGCCGGCCCGGTACTGCTGTGTGTGGTCAGGGGCTGCTCCGAAAGGATTCGCACCGCGGGTTCCGTTCCAGCCGGCGCCGGCCCGCAGCAGTCGTCCGTCCCGGTACAATGTCCGTCAGCGGCGGCGCCGGGGACGGTGCAGCAGACGTCCCCGCGCCAGGCGTTGATACCTTCCCGGACGGCGATCGCCGCAATCACCAGTGCCGCGCCGGCGTCTGCCCACCACCACCCCAGCGTGCTGTTCAGGACCAGCCCGGCCAGCAGCACCGCGGACAGGTAGGTGCACAGCAGTGTCTGCTTCGAGTCAGCCACCGCCGTTCTGGAACCGAGTTCGCGGCCCGCGCGGCGCTGCGCCCAGGACAGCACCGGCATGATCACCAGGCTCAGGGCCGCAATCACAATTCCCGGGGTAGAGTGCTGCGCCTCTCCTCCGCCGGTGAGTGACCGGACCGCGTCGACAGTGACGAACGCGGCGAGGGCGAAGAAGGACACCGCGATGATCCGCAGCGTCAGATGCTCACGCCGTTCCGGATCCTTTGCCGAAAACTGCCAGGACAGCGCCAGCGCGGACGCCACCTCGATCACCGAATCCAAGCCGAATCCGATCAGCGCCGAGGAGTCGGCAACGCCGCCGGCCCAGAGGGAGACCACCGCTTCGATGAGGTTGTAGGTGATGGTCGCGGCCGCGAACAGCCGGATCCTCAGGGTGAGGACAGCCCGGCGTTCCGCCGCCGGTGCAGGGATGGCGGCGCTCATGCCAGGCACGTCCCGTCCGGGGCGCAACACGCCGGATCCACCGCAAGCACCACACCGATCAGGTCCTTCACCGCATGCCCCAGCCTGGCGTCCGCCAGCTCATACCGGGTCCGCCGCCCGTCCGGGACCGCAACCACCAAGCCACAGCCGCGCAGACATGTGAGGTGATTAGACATGCTCTGCCGTGACACGCCGATGGCATCGGCCAGGTCAGACGGATATGACGGTGCGTCGGACAGGGCCAGCAGCACTCTGGCCCTGGTCGGGTCAGAAACGGCGTAACCGAACCGCGCGAGGACCGGGGCGTGCGTGAGGGTTTCCATTAATCCAAAGTACAGTCACTGATGTATTCATGCAATCCTGTACTGAGGCCCGCCATTTTCCGGTTGAGGCCTGAAAGAGCACGGCGCTGCGGCCTATGGGTGGCCCTGCGGCCACGGATCAAACCCCGCAATTGACCCCTCCCCGCACTAACTCCTCACGTCCCCAACGTGCCTCCCAACATCGATCGACCCTGATCAGCTCAAACGATCCCGGGGGGCAGATAATCCGGCTGACCTCGACCTCGGCGCTGCGAACCTTCGAGCTGCGCCGGGACCCGCTGTCCGAGCAGTGGCTGCTGGCCGGCATCACGGACGCGGGGACTGCCGCCGCGTAACCCTCTGGGGCTGGCGGCGGTAGCGTGGCTGTCATGACTGAGGACGTACCGGTCTCGCTGCGGCCGCCCGTGCCGTTGGCACTGGCGAGAGCGGTTGAATGGGTGCCGGCCGAGGCGGCGCTTCCCGGCGGCAGCGTCTATGAGCCGAAGTGGGACGGCTTTCCTCACTGGACTTCGTCAAGGTCCCGGCGCGATCTTCGGCATTGAGCCTAGTGTTGGGATATGGCAGAGTCCGCCGAGCTGATTCCCCCGAGGCTACGCCCGCCGTTGGAAGTTGCGCTGGCTAAATCCGTCAAGGGGATGCCCCGGTCCTCTTCGCTGCCCGGGCAAATGCTCTTTGAGCCCAAGGTAGATGGCTACCGGCTCGTTATTTTCAGTGACGCGGAGCGTACGAGCCTGTGGTCCCGTCAGGGCAAGGACCTGACGAAGTACTTCCCCGAACTCTGCTCGGCGATCTTTTCGGCCGTTCCTCCGGTTACCTAGCCCCAGCGAAGCTGCCGGCTACAAGGATGAACTGTTTGAGCCTTTGCATCTGTCAGGCATTGTCAGCCCTTACCTGCGGGTGGTCGAGCAGCAGAGTCTCGGCGCGAACTGCACAAACTGATATGTCAACATCATTCAGGACCACCAAGACGGCTTGATTCAGGGCCGCCTCGGCTCCAAGCGGAGCGCCCAACGAAGGTAGCGAGCCCCGACAGCAATGTGCGGTCATGTCGGCTGCTTCAGCCTCCTTCCCGCTTACTAGCGGAGTGCCGTTTTGCGCCCCTTCAGCGGACAGCCCACCGGATCGGGCCTACGGACCGACCCACCTCACGGCAGGGGTACCGGGCTGCCCGACAACGGCAATCCTGCTGGAGGGACCGGCTTACGGGACGGTATGCGGGGCGACCCTCTCCGGGACGTTCCCGTGGAAGGATGTCACGCAGACGACAGCGTTCGTGCGGACTAGGAAAGGACGCGATTGGAAACTGGGCACCGCTGGAGTGTGCGTTGGTGGATTCGCCTCGCAGGCATTTCTGCCGTTCTAATCCTATTGGGACAGCAATTCTCCACGATCGGCTTCGTTGATCGTGGAGAAATGGCTGCTTCTGAAATCCCTCTCGGCTGGACCGCGATTCGTGCCCTCGCTTTGCTCGTTGTTCTGCTGTTGTTCCGCCCGTACATAGAAGTCCGAACGGATGGCCAAGTCGTGTTGCAGGGCCCTATCCAGAGACACACTTTTCATCGCGAACAGGTCAAAGATGTGCGCCCAACAGAATGGGGGCTGAGATTCATCCTCGAAGATGGCTCCCAAATGACTAGCATCGTCTGCCAGAACACTTGGTCCCGCAAGGAGCCGCGGTGGATGGATGTGGCTGAACTAGTTACAGGCCGCAGGCCAAGCTTGAAAGATCGCGACGGTTGGTGAGTCGCGGTGCGAACAAACGGAGCCTGTGGCGCACGTCCGTAGAGACTTCCCAAGATGATCCGCAGCTGGGGAGAGAATTCGGGATGCTAGAACGCTTGCTGAGATAACCTAGGCGTGCAGCAGGCGCAATCATTGGGGATGAAAGCATGGCTTACGTACTTCCTGGGTCTGGAATAAGCCGGGTGGTTTACCGCGCCTCCCTCGCTACTAATGCGCTGCTGTTTCTGGGAGGGCTCTTCTTGACTGTGGCTGTTTCCATCCAATTCGCCAGGTACATTGCCACATACCCAGGCCTCGTGGACGGTGACGTCACCCGGGGCCCGGGTATCGTCATCGCCACTGGCCTCATCGCCGCAGTCTTCGCTGGAAGCGCCTTCCTGCTGCTCCGAATCGGCCAGACGTGGGCAAACTGGTTTGACGTCCTGATCTGGTCAGTTGCATGGTTGCCCGCAAGCATCAACTTGAGTGGCATCATTCGAGATCCTGGCATTGGGTACGCCATGACCTCGATGGTTTGCCCTGCTAGGCATCATCCTTGCAGTGGCCACATTCTTTCTTATGCAGCCCTCCCCTGGAAACGAACAGCCAAGGTAAAACCAGCCGACAGTTAGACCGGCGGTTCCCGTGCGGATGAAGCGCCTCCCCATCAAGAGTAGAAAGGCCAGATGCGGCCACTGGCCGTGGTTAGGCTAAACATCGGCCTGCGTCTGAGCAGAGTTTTCGAGGGGATCAATTGGGACATGGCCCTACATACCCGTCGGACTTCGCGAAGCGCCTCACTTGAAAATTCCTCGATTTCATCTTCCACGACCGTCATGAAGTCGGTGAATACCAAACTTCTCGTCGTAGATGATCTGGAAAAGATCGCCGCGGATTTGTACGCGGAAGGTCTTCCCTTCGGGGCAGGCTGTCAGCAGGCTCACCGTTGGGTCCTCCCTCACCACTTCGTATGAGGCATTCTCGAGCTCTGCCAGTGCCGCGCTCCACAAAACTTCAGCGACGAATTCGCAGTATTCTTCAGTATTCATTTTCATGACGCCATCAGCTTAGACCGCCGGCCCTCGACGCCCCGCGAGGTTCTCCAGGGGCAAGCATGGCGTAAGACCAATTGGTCTGTGCCGTGAAGCGTTCCTTCTATAGCCCGGGTGTGGGGACGTACCCAATCCCCGAGTCGGCAACGCTGCAGCTACCCCGCTGCGCAGGGGGACACCGCGACCAGCTATTCGAGACGGTACTGCCGTAGCCGCGTTAGTCTGAGGCCATGGATTTCTCCTTTGGGTTCACCTACGACAGCCAGTACTTCCCTGAGCAGCCAAAGGAACTTCACGAGAAGATCGCCAGAACGGGTACGCATCACGAGAAGTGGGATCTGGCCGGTCGCGACGACCTGTCGCCGGAAGTCATCGCCATCCTGGCCCAGGACTCCGACCCGAGCATCAGGGACAGCATTGCCATGAACCATCTGACCTCGGCCAGCGTTCTGGCGTCGCTTGTCAGCCGGCATCCGGACCAGATTCCGGCGGCCTCGATACATGAGAACGCGCCGGCCACGCTCAAGGACCTGGCTCCGATTCATTGGCAAATGGACGGGTCGATCTATCAGTACCTCAAGGACAAGGAAGCCACCGAGGAGGAATCCGTCCGGTTCCGGAAAGAGCGGGATCGTCTTCACCGTCAGTACATGAACCGGCTGAAGAAGGCCCGGCAGGGGTTGTCGCCGGAGGAGTGGCCGGACTTTGATACACCGCGCACGCCTCTACTGGGCGAGGTTTGGAGAACCATACGTCCTGAGGGTGATGAGCAGCCATCGCCGTACAGCCAGGAGTTCCTGCGGGCCGCCGCCTACTACTGGGACCGCTGGTCCCGGTCCGTTGGCTCAGTCGAACTCCCGTAAAGCTAATGTGACCACCGGTCTACAGAGCAGCAGTCCCCCGTGTGTCAGTCCTCGTGCCGAAGGACGGCGCGCAGTGGTGCCGACCGGCAACTATCCGCAGGGACTAGACAACGCCGAACTGTCCCGTGAAGGGTTCCCACGCTGGAATCAGAAGGAGTTAAGCCCGATCAGGGCGGAACATAAGGTAGGTGAACCGGATGGTGTTTCCTGCCAGGACAGCTGCAGCGACGCCCCAGAAGAGCACTGCCTGTATAGCACTGTTATCGGTGTAGGGATCAAGCCGTAGAGCCGAGCGGAGAACGTCTGCGTCCTGCCCTCCCAACCACAGAGCGGGCTCTATGGCCAGCCAACTAGCCAGGGCAGCGGAAAGGCTCCAGCCCAGAAGCTGGAGAACAGCGAGCCAACCGTCTCGCAACACTTTCCTTCGGCCAGCGCGCTTCGCCGGCCCGCTTCGGTCCCGCCGGCGTCGGTACGTTGGAGGATCGTAACTGCGGTCCTCTCCTGACGCTGCAAATTCTGGCTGCGCCAGGGCTGGTCCAACCAGTTCCTCTCGTAGCCGTGCCAGGGTCCGAGTATTGTGCTCACGGACGATCCCGGCGAGCCCGCCGAGATCTGTAAACGCAATCAACGGGGACACACGCACATCGGTGTCTGGGGCTATCCAGACCAGGTGGCCCAGCGGCGTGACGTCCAAAACACTCTCCCGGGGAATCTTCCTGTCGCGGAACAAACCCTTTATGTGAACCTCAGTAGAGGTGAGCCGAACCCCGAGCCTCCAGTTTCGCCAGCTCAACCAGAGCAGAATCACACCAGCGCAGCCCACGAAGACCAGCGCGTCCGTCGGCGCGCCCGACGGGGTTGAAAGGGGAACTAAACCTTCGCCAATCACACCGCCTAGGCACACCAGAAAAAAAGCAAACATGGCGACCCGGGAAATAAACAGCTGATGAAAGACCGCTTCATCCCCCATGAAGGAACTCCCTTCGGCCCGTTCGTAACCCGTTGATAGAAACTTTCTACGGCTTCGACGGTCCCAGTTTCAAATGCTGACCTCGGAACTCCGAACCAATACGCTCGGAGCCCGCCTAAGCAGGGGGAGAGTTCGTGGAAGTCAGTGAATTCGATGAGCCTGGCCGTGGCACTAAGGCGACGGGCTTCGATTGGCCTAGTCCATACGAATCATTCCGGTTGCCGTTCCTTCGGCGATGCCGAACGGACGCAATGCCCAGTGACTACGGTCGTGCAAGAATCGCCGCATGGATGAGGATGAGCGGCGGATGAGGGACCACTTGATGATCGTCGATGCCTTGGTGCGGGCGGTGGATCGGCGTGACGAGGTCTTTCAGATTATTGAGGATTCAGAGGACGTGGACGAAGCAAGACGTCGGGTTGGTCAGCTGTTGGGTTTGGGAGAGTTGGGCAGCCGGGCTGTCCTTGACATGCAGGTTAGAAGATTCACCCGAGACCAGCGTCAGAGGCTCGCTTTCGAGGCAGAAGAACTTAGATCAAAGTTGCCTGATGGCCGCTGAGGACCCCCTGTCTCTGTCGATCACTAGTTCCTCGTCATCCGCTACAGGTGCTGCGGCTCCGTGATTCGACTTCCGGCTTCCCCTTTGGAGTAGACCAAGGAAGCCGGCCCGGTTGAGGTTACTAAAAAGGAAAGGCTGGGTTCTAGATAACAACGTTAGTTTGTGCGCAGGAACTGGCCTCACCGACCTCTGAACGCTCTGCCTCCAACTGGCCGGAAGCGGCACCCGGGGCATCCACGCAGCATGTCAGCGTAGTCCGATCCGGGTTCCGCAAGCTCCTGAGCCAAGGCTTCTCGGGTGGCGGCGAGGTCGTTCTCAAGGGCTTTGATGGTCCGCCGGAGGTCGTTGATGGTGTTGGTGAGCCCCGCCTTTTCCGACACGAGCCGCTCGTTGGCGGAACGCAACTCCGCATTGACTGCCGGGTCGACGCTGGCGGCGTCGGGGAACTGCGCGCCGAGCCATCGGCGCCGCTGGGGGCGTAATTCGTCGATGCATTTCTGTTGTTCCTTCACCCGTTCCCGCAGGCGTTGAATCTCCGCGACAAAGGTCAAGCGGTCCGCTGTTGCGCCACGGGCGGAAGCGGCTGCTGCCAGGCCCTGGTCACGATTCCATGCCTCCCTGACTTTGCGGGCTGCCTTCTTGACGGCGATGTGCAGTTCGGGGTGGCTGTGGATGAATTCCCGGGACACGCCTGCTTCCCTGGCCACAGAGGATATGGTGATCGCCGCCCCTCGTCCAGCCAAGGCCAGAAGAGCCTGGCCGACGGCTTCTTTCTTCTGTCCGGACATCGCCTGCCGGTGCTCCCGGAGAGCCTGCCCGCTACCGCCCGGCACTGGAAACGCCCTCCTGAAGGATCCGGCGCAGGTCGATCCTGCGTGGCAGGGACGCCCGGGCACGGATGTCGGCCATGGCCGCCAGGGCCTCTTCGATTTTCCGGCGTTCAGCTGGCTGAAGGGAAGCGATGTAAGCATCTATGGCTCCAATAAGGGATGAGCAGTCGTCGATCCGTTTGAGCAGGTAGTCGAGTACGTGCTGGCGGGTCTGAATGGCGCGGGCGCGTTCGTATTTGACCTTCAGGTGGAGTCGTTTGGCTTCCATCGCGTCTCGTTCCAAGGGGTCGACGAGAAAAAAGGGGCACGCCTCGCAGGCGTAATCAACGCTGCAGAAGTGGCCGTTGGCGGCGACGTTTTGGGGTTCGGTGCATGTTCCCACGGTGAGGGCGATCTTGCCGAAGCCCTCACGTTCCCGGTCGAAGGGAACGACAGTGCCGTTGATGTCCAGCCGGCGTGCCGGCAGCGAGGCCATCGCCTTCTTTCGGCGCTTTGCGGTCACCTCGTAGTAAGCCATCGCGGTGCCGTGGGTCTTGTGTCCCATCAGTTCGCGCAGGACATCCGGCGGTGTGGTTGAGACTCCGTTTTCGTCGACGGCGTCCGCGAGTCGTTGGGCGAAGGCGTGCCTGAACGAATACGGATCAATTTGGGTGAGGTCGAAGTAGACAAGGTTGCCTTCCGCTCCCTCGACCGGGGAGGTGAACGGTGCCTGCGCGGCGAGAAGCTTCAGGAAATCGCGGAGACGGTGGTTGAGGAAGGCATCGGCCCGGTGATGGTCCCGCGTGCCTTTGAAGGTCGGGAAGAGCCATCGGGAAACAACGCCGTGGTCTGCTTTGATCTGCTGCCACTCGCGGATCATGTCGTGGGTTTCCTGGTGGATGGGGAGCCTTGGCCCGGGCTGCCACGGGGGCTTGGCCTGGGTCCAGTTCAGGTAAGGGGCCCCGCTATGGTCATAGGAGATGCAGTCTTCCTTCAAGCGCAGGGTCTCGCTGGTTCGGCGGCCGCACCGCTCCTGCAGGTAAATCATGACCCTGGCCTCCGCCGTGGTGTACGGGTTGCCGCGATCAATGAGCTGGATATGGTCCATGACCCAATCGATGATAGGGGCGGGTGTGTAGCGGAAGGGCTCGTCCGCGTTCGACGCGGACCGGGAACGCTTTCCCGCGGCGGCGTGACGGGCCTCTTCAACGGCGAACTGGGCAGGGACGTCCTTCCAATAACGGGCGACCGAGGCGTCACGGCGGCCGAAGGCGATGACCTGGCTGATCATTCGAATGACCTTGGCCTGCGGGTGCTGTCTGGGCCATCTTTCCCGCACCGCCTTGATCACGGCATCCATGTCCGCAACTCCCAGCGCGTTCGGCGACGTGCCGCGGAGGGTAAGGATCTCGTCTATCAGGGTCCAGGCGTGTTGTGCGGAGTAGAGCGTGGGGACGTTGTGCGGGCCGCCGTGTCTGGCCCATGCGGTCACAGACTGGGCCACCCAGCCTTGGCTGATGCCCCGAAGGTCGATCTTCGCGTTATGCCCGAAGCTCTGCTGGGACTCCCGCAAAGCGAGGTCAGCGAAGTAGAGGACACGGTTGTCGCGGGGGTCCATTCCCGACCAGTCGCGGTGTGCCTGGTCAATCCGTCGCTGGAGGTCTTCTCGGAGAAACCGAAGCTGCTTGTGACCTTTTGACTGCCCCAGCGACGTCTGGCCGACGACGCTCGTCACTCCACGGCGGCGCAAGTCCAAATACACCATCCGCAGCACCAGCGGATCGAACCGTGAGATCCCTGCGAGGTCCCGGGCCTGGACCGCATACAGGAGCTCCGAGCGAACCGGCTCCGGAAGCAAGGCAAACGGGACTGCGACGCGGGTCGCATAGGTTGTCGGGATGCCATCAATGATGACCTCCGGCTCATATTCCCTTGCGACCCAGTCCTCGACAAGCGACCCGGAAACCTCCGGCTGCCTGCCGGCCCAGCTCAGATAAAGCCGCGTATGCTTCGAGCACAATCCCTGGCTCGACGTGGCGTCGTGCCCGCATCCCGCTAAACAGCGCTTCTCCCTGTGCAGAAGGACATGCTCGCTGACCGAGATCCATTCCGCCGCCGTCGATACCGCTAGCCCCGAACTCTTCGCCCTCAGGAACGCATTGCGGTGGAAGTCACAAAGCCCGAGCGCGAAATGCACCCGGCGGCACCCTTCCACCATGCATCCCGAAGCCGACGCGGCTTTGGCCGGCTTGGGTTGGGCCAACCAATCCTCGAAGGCCCATGCCGCATTGGATTTCCGCCAGGTACTCCTGCACCCGGGACACAGCCCGGCCTCCGGCAGCAGGACCGTGCAGCCGGCCTTGCTGCATACGGTGAGCCTTGTATCCCTGTTGCCGATAGCGGGAAAGAAAACGAGCGAGTCAGCGTCGAACTCGGACGGCCTCCAGTCCTGGGCGATACGACTGCGAAGGTAGGAGCTCCACGTAACCTCCGATCCCTCGTCGCGTGTCCCGACAGGGACTGCTGCGACGGTCATTCTGTCGGCCTCAGTTCGATCGCCCGTGGAGCAAGTGCGGCCAGGGCAGCCTTGGCCGCTGGCTCAAGCCCGTGCGTGTAGACGCGGGTTGATTCAATTCTTCGGTGTCCCAGCAGATACTGGACAACGTCAAGGTCCTGCCGGTCACAGTCGATGCCGCGCACGAGTCGGGTGGCGAACGTGTGCCGGAGCATATGGGGACGCGTGAGGGGGATGCCGATTTTGTCCCCCACCCGCTTCACGAGGTCGTAGGCATTGGAATAAGTCATGGCCCGCCCAAGGTAGTCGTTTTCCCTGTCGTACAAATTCACGAAGACATGCTTTGAATGATCGTCCAGCCCGAGAACGGCTGAGCGTTCCAGCACGTAATCGACGTAGCGCTCAACCAACGGCGGGGTCACGTGGAGCGTGCGCTCCGCGCCCTTGGAGCGGGCCCCGTTCTCGGTGGAATTGCCCATCACGACATGGAAGTGCGGATCCACCGTCCGGCACCCAACTCAGGGGATCCACCCCCGAAGTGCATGTCACCTGAGAAGAGGGAGAGCGCCTCTCCGACGCGGATGCCGGTGTAATAGAGGAGGTCGATCAGGAACCGGTCGCGGGCGGTCAGCTCCAGAGTTTCCAATCGTCGCCGGGCACCGGGGTCGTCGATCCACTCCAATTCCTGGCTTTTCTGCCCCAGCGACTGGTGTGGCTTCAGCGCATCCGCCAGGACACGGCGGTGGGCTCCGTGTTCGCCTCCCGCTGCGGAACCCGGCGGAAAGTACTTCACCTCAGTCATGCGGGCTACGACATCAGTCCGGAGCAGGTCCATCGAATCGGCCCACCAATAGAACGAACGCAGAGGAATCATCCAAAGCTCGACCGTCCGGCTGGTTCGGCGGTGCCCAACACCGTCCGCGCCCCGGATGATTTCCGAGCCAACAGCGTTTCGCCACATAGCAAGGTGGGAAACGCTAACAGAGCGCCAGTCTGAGGTCTTCGCCGTCCAGGAGAGGTATTTCGCAACCCGGCTTCCATAGTTCCTCACGGTATGCGGCGACTTGCCCGTATCAGTGAGAAACCGAAGCCACGACGATGCGACATGGAGCGCATCTGTCTCATCGACGATCACGTAAGTGTCATCGCCGTTCACAGACGCCATAGCCAGCGAATACGCCGCCGCAGAAGCCACGGTCACAATCTACTGACAGCAGCAAGGATAGATTGTCAGCCACGCCGTTACCCATCCCGCCACTGACAGTGCCTGACTAGATCCATGGCGGCTAGATAACCCCAGGATGCGTGATCGACGGCGAAGCCGTGATCTGGAGCCAAGGCCGGCTGAACTTCACCGCCCTGCAACAACGACTGGGCGCTGGACCAAAAACCCTTTCCGGGCTGGCAGCAGCGACACCTGCCAATTACGTTGCGTTCGATGTACTGGCAGTTGCCGGTCATGACGCCCGGGACCTGCCGTTGTCCCAGCGGCGGGCCCTCCTGGAAGAACTCGGCGACGGCTGGGAGCCACCGTCAGGCCCGGCACGCAGCACCCACGGTGGCAGACACAGCAATCGAAGGCACGGTAATCCGCGCCGTCCGGTCCATGTGCGATGGACACGTCAACGGATATGGCGAGCTGCTCATCCCCGGTCAGCGGCTGACCGCAGGTGCCGCATGCGGTGGCCATGCTGGCAGCCGCACTTACGTAGTGGGTGCTGTCTCTGCCCTTGAAAAGTTCCAGCCGCGCATCCCAGGCGACATTTCTTGTGATCGGCATATCCGCCATCCAATCCGTGAACGCTGCTCCGTGACGCGGCCAGTGGAGGGGCATCCACGTCCAGAAGCGGGAGGGGGCCGCCGGGTCCGGTAGTGCCTGTGCGCTGCCGCACCCGGCGCACTGACGGGAACCAGTTACAAGCTCTAACTCCCCAGCCAGATACCCAGAGCCTGACGCCCCGACGTTATAGAAACCTGTGAATTTCCTGTGAGGCCGAACCTGGGGTGGACCAGGCGGGTGTCCCCTGCACCGCATCCTGACAAAACGACCGGGACCGTCTGCCCTTTTCTAGGGGCCTTGTTTCTCCGGCTATTTCCAGTGTCTTGAGGTGAACCTGCTGCCATGACACACGAGCAAGCCCACCGGGCCGCGGGGTGCACCGTCGTCGATAGCTGCGGGTGCCGGACAGTACTGCGCTGGCAGGTCCTTAAGATCATCAATGACGTCTTCGACAACGCGGACACGACGCTCGAAGCCCGTACAGGCCTGCTCCAACGGCTCCGGGAGAACATCGACCGCCCCGAACAGGCCCTAATGGCCCACCTGCAGGACCGCGAAGATGCCGGTCGTCACTCCTGATATCCGAACCAGCCCCACCGTTGGTGTGCCACCTGAAAGCTCTGGGCCCGGTGCCGCCGCCTTCGATCAGGCGCGCACGTCGTATCGGATCACCTTCGCCTGTTCATTGGCGGAGAGCAGTTCACGCCGGAGGCCCTCTTGAAGGAATCTGCCGTGGTGTGTGGACAGAAGCTCAGCAGGCACTCCCATCACCGATTAAAGAGCCTCTCCCATGCGGGACCGAGAATGTGGGCCAAGGCTGGAATGCCGAACCACATCGCGACGGCTAGCAGCAGGACAACAATAACCATGGTGATCCGGAATCTCACCGCCGAAGGCGGTTTGCGGCTGCTGTCATCCATGACTACCCCTTCGTAGGCTGGAACATTATGGTCCCATCCATCCCGGCTGCAACGGAAGCCCGGAAAAACCCCAGCCACGAGGCCCCGAAAACCCCGGGCAGGGTCTCCTCGCCCACCGGCGCGACGTCCAGAACCTGTAGGACCTGCCATCGTTCAGGAGCGGCAGGAAGCCTACGAGGCAATCCTCTGGTTCTTAGTCCGCCTCTCGGTCGTAGTTGTGTGAGCGGCGCAAAAATTGCAGCTGCCTGGCGACGGACGGCCGCTGGTGTCCCCCATCCCAGCCTGCAGGCTTGGTCTGCAGAGAAACCGCGCGCCGTGTCGAGCTCTCGAGGGATGTTGAACCCGAGGTTTTCCCAAGGCGCATGCGGGAAACTCCAACCGTGCCTGCGCGGAACGAACGCGCCCTCCTCCGCGTGGGACAGCCGGGTCCGGAACGCACCCCCCAACATGCACCGGATCCGGCACCAAGCCCGGGCCCCCGTCACCCGCAGCAACTTCGCGCGTCTTCACCCAGGGCGACGCTGGAGCGAGATGCTCAAGGCCTGCCCCGGTACCGCCACGCCGCCGCACCGGACTATGGAAACCGCCGGAAGGTGCGGGCGCCCCGGCTTCGAAACCGGGGCCTCCACCGGCCCTCTACTTTCTCCTCCCACGGCCAGTCGCTGCACCGTCCTGCGCAAGATGCCGCTTTGCAAGGTTTTCCTAAGGCGCGCAGCTGAGAATGGGGTTTGCCGGTAACGCACCTGCCAGCGCGAGGCCGGCAGGCACCGGGAAAGGCGGACTACTCCTGCCCGACCCGGTGCCTTCAAGAGGGAAGCAACCCCAAGGCCGTATGGTCCCGGCCAACGCCGCTGTTCGTGCTTACACAGATCCGCACCCGTCACTGGCGGGCTCAACAGCGAAGAACAGATCCGGCAACTACCCGACGACGCCGTCAAACAGATAGTGCGCACGAGGTGACCGTCGGCTCGATGCGCGGCCGGTTACGGTGTTGCGGTCTTACGGGCATGGTTTCTAGAGCTTTGGGGAGGGGAATTTTTTCCATTCGCGGTGGAATTTAGCCTCGGCCTCCAATGCCGCGGTTTGTTCCAGGGCGTGCAGGCGGCCGTAGCTGAAGCCGTTTTCGCCCTGCAGGAAGGATTCGGCGCCGAGCCGGCGCAGCAGCTGGCGGGTGACGATGCTGTCCTGGTGGTCGCCGAGGATCTTTTGGACGCTGTGCGCTGCGTCGACGAGGTGGCCGGCAACCTTGGGGTTGACGGGGGCGGCGGCCTCGGCTGCGTAGCGCAGCCGCTTGCCGTCTTTCCGGGCTTCGTGGAGTGCCGGATGGTCGGTGATCCCGGCCGGATGTCTCCGGGCTTCCGTAACAGCAGCGGCCAGCCGCTTTACATCCTTGGTAATGAGTTTGGGAATGACCTTGCCCGCCCGTTTGTCCGCCAGCGGTGCAAGACCGGGCGCGGCGAGCAGGGTGTCCAGGGCATCGAGCAACCCGAAGTAGCGCTTCTCTTTTAACACCTCGAGCACCTTGGTGTGCGCCTTTTCGTAGTCAGCTCCAAGCTGAATGTCGACGCGGCGGGTGACCGGTCCCATGACCAGCTCGGTGGGCTCTTGGGCGATCATGTCTTTGAGCCGTGCGTGCATGACCTCGGCGTCCCTGGCCTCGCCCAGGACCCCGGCCAGCCACTTGAGCTCGTCCCGGACGAACTGGACGCGATCGCCGTCGCTGAGCAGTTTCCGGTAGGTGGCCAGGACCGAGCGCATGCGCCGTGTCGCGACGCGCATCTTGTGGACTGAATCGTGGGTGTTGCGCCGCACCTGCGGGTCCTGGTCCTTGAGGGTCTGTACCTGCTCTGTCAGGTAGGCGAGCAGGACGTCGCCGGCGGCTCCTTTGCGTTTGGCCTGTGGTGTCCTTCCCTGTCCTGTGGGCGCTTTCCGGTTCAAGGCGCGGGCCAGCTTGGAATCATGGGCTGAGGGCCTGACACCTGCTGCTGCAAGCATCTGGTCTGTGGCGTCCAGAAGGTCCCGTCCACCGTCAATGAGTTCAATTTCCCATTCGCGCCAGCGCTTGGTCTCCTGCGGGGGCAGGAGCGTTTCCGCCTCCACCCGGTCGTCGCTGACTTCCGCGAGCATGCCGTCTTTCTTTCCCTGAAGACGGTGTACGGTCCGCCGTGTCGTCAGTTTAGCCACGGGGACCAGCTTCTTCTCCCGGGTATGGACGAGGATCAGCTCCAGGAGAGCGTCGGGAACGGTGGCGGTGTCTTGCCCGAGCGGTTCGCGGTGTTCGTGCCGTTCGTCCACCGAGGCGGGGAGCTTCAAGTGCCAGCCGGCATCATCTCCGCCGGTTCTGCGCCGCAAGGTGATCTGCTCCGACGCCAGGCGCAGGTCTTTGGTATCGAAGTACTCAGCCGTGAGCTGGTGCTCCACCGGCGGACCGACCCCCCGGACCCCGGGCAGGTCCTGCAGCGGTGGCAGGACGGCCGAGTCCTTGACGTCGTACTTCCGTTCCACTTCAACAACTGGTGCGGTGCCCATGGCCGCATTTTACGTCCGGCGCCACCGGGCGTCAGTAAGAAAAATATGCCCCACCCATCCCAGCCGGCGGCACCGGCCCGGGTCAGCTCAGGCCGGGACGCCGGGCAAACTCCCGGTGCAGACGGTCGCGTGCACCGTGTTCGACGAGTGTGGGGATGTAGGTGCGGATGCGGCCCCCGTCCAGGGCCTCATACTCATCGTCAACGACGTCGGCGATGCGCTTCCGTGGGGCTTGCGGGTAGCGAAGGGCCAGACGGCCAACCACCGCCGAGACGATGTGCTCCCTGTCGTCAGTGTTCCCTGTTTCGGCGTTCACCAACCCAGTGTCGGGCCGGGGAACCTGGAGGGTCAAGACCGGCGGAACCTGATTCCGCCCCGATTGTGCCTGCACCGTGGCCTACGTCTGACGGCCGGGCGTATCATCGGCGCATGCACGAGCACCACGGCGTGGCGGTGCAGCGCCGGCTGGACGAGCTTGCGCCTTTCCTTCGCAACCTGGGCCACCAGACGCGCGAGACGTATGAGCGGGCAGGGATACTCGCGGTCATGCCCGACACCTCGTTCCCCATCGCTGATGCACGGTTCAGCCGAAAAGACTATGGTATGGGGTCACCTATCAATCACGGGGCGCGGTCTATTTCAGCATCACCCGCGATGGCGAACTGACCCTGCCCAGCCCGAAGGACGCTATAGCGCTCACCAACGCCCTCATCCCGTACGTCCAGCTGGGACACCTTCAGGATCCTCAGGACACCGGGCCGGCAGACACCCCCACGGAGCGGTTTCCGCCGCCACAGCTTCTCCTGGACATCGAAACTAATGACCTCTTCATCGCCAGCGTGAGCCGCAACAGCAACGCGGAGACGACAACGGTTTTCGTGCCCCTTGAGCAGTACATCACCGAACGCGCCCGGCTCTTCGTCGAAGCCTTCAAAGCGGTGGGATGACAACGGAGCATCCGGCCCCCGGGGCGGGGCCCGCCAGAAACCCCGGACTCTGTACCGCACGGCGCGCAGGCCACCTCCCGTTCAGCTTGCACCGGTAGCTTGGAGCGGTGCGCTTCTTTCGATCTGAAGTCCTGATCAACGCCCGTGCCTCCACGGTGTGGCACGTCATTACCGACGGCACGAACTTCGGCGTCTGGGAATCCGGGATCCTGGAGGCCGACGGCCCGATACGCGCCGGCGATACAGTCCAGATCACCCCGATGGTCGGCCGGCGGCCCGTCAACCTGCGTGTCCAGCAAATCGAGGGCGAAGTGATGACCTGGAAGCGCAGCCTGCCACTCGGGTTATGGGCCAGGACCCGCACCTTCACTCTCACGCCCGAATCCTCGCACACGCGCCTGACCGTCACCGAAGATCACCGCGGGCTGCTGCTCCCCTTCTCGAAGCACCCCGACGCCGATCCCTTCCTTGACCGGTTCACCGAAGCCGTCAGGGCCCGCTCGGAAATACTCGACAGAGTGTCATAGGCGCCGCCAACTTCACACGTTCATCCGGGGATGGTTCTATCAGCGTATGGACGCAAACGCAGGCAATGACTATGAACCTCCGGCCAACTGGGGAACGCTGAAGCCGGGACAGGCAGTCCAGGTCAAGGAAGCCGGTCACGCCGACGGCACCGGCATCATTGACAACATGACCCCAGACGGGGCAGTCGTGTGGGTCTGGATCACCGGAACATCTCCACGGAGGATGTTCCTGGCCGGAGACCCGGTAGCCATCCTCCCCGAACAGGAAACCCCCGCCGCCTTTTAGAGCGTCACCGGCCGGCACGACAGGCGTCCGGCCGCACCGCGCCCCTCAATCGAACCGGTGCCCTGCCTCCTAATCCCAGATCTGTTCCTGCAGGTAGCACGAACACGACAAGGAACGAGCATGATCGCTCCTACCCCAACGCTCACCATCAGCATGCCCGGACCCTCACCCGCGGCACCATGGGGCAGCAGCGAGTGTACATTCGAAGGTGATGGATGTTCCATGTCGTTCGCTACTGGACCCGGCCCGGCGGATCCCTTTCGCCGGCCGGCTCACACTGCCCGAAACCCCCGGCCTCTACGCCTGGTGGGATACCGATCAGACAAAGCAGACCGAATCCAAACCTGACGAGGCTCGCCGCCCTCTCTACCTCGGAACCGCAAAGAACCTCGCCGCCGCCATCGAAGCAGACGCCACCGGTATCCGGGCCTCAGCGTTCCGAAAAAGCCTGGCAGCCCTCCTGGCCGGCCCGCTAAACCTTCGGCAGCGAACCAACGGCTACCCGCCACCGCCCAATCGGTTCGAAAAAACCCGGTTAACCCAATGGATGAGCGCGCACCTGCTCATCAGCTGGAGCGAACTTCCCCACCCGGACGCCTACCATCGCGCACTCGTCAGCGCCACCGACCCCCACATCAAACCATGACAGCCTGTTGGCTCGTGCGTGGTCCCGACTAAACCTTCTCTTACACCACCGCAGCCCCGCGCTTCCCCTTAGCCAGGGCGCCTCTGGTCACGTCCCCTACTAGCGTTCCACTTAGCGCGCTTTTCCCAACCGGTGACTGCGAACGTGGAGCTGTCTCCGGACGGTAGCTGCGAAACGCCCGGGACAGTGCCGTGCCGCTGCGACCGGGAGCCCTCCAGACGTCATAAGCTCTGCCCCACGGGCCCCTGTGGGAGGGACCATGACGAACTGGATGGAGGTGGCGTTCTTCCTTCATTGTTGAGCGTGACTGCAAGGCAGTGAAATATTGTGCAGGGCCAAGTATGCACCCGTAGCTCAGCTGGAAGAGCAGGGGACTTTTAATCCTCGGGTCGTGGGTTCGAGCCCCACCGGGTGCACTTTCCGGCCCCCGAGGAGTGACGCGGAGGTCGGCCGCGGTTGTTACGACCGGACGGGGACCTTACCGATGACCAGGGTGCCCATTGCCGCCGCCGGGGCGAGGTCCAGTAGCCGTTCGGTGATGACGAGGTTGTCGCCGGCTATGACAAGGACGCTGCCGCGGTCTGCCTCTTTGAGCCACCCGGTATCGGTTGGTTTCATCGGGTAGAGCTGTTTGGAGTAGATAGTTTCCGCGGCGACGTTCAGACTGATAAGCCCGTCGCTGGTCACTGTCATGCTGCACTCACCCTCCACGTCGGTGGCCTGTTCCAGGATGGAGTAGTAGTCCGGGCTCAGGGCCAGCTGGAAGCCGTGGGAGAGCAGAACTGACACCAGGGCCGAGGTCAGTTCCCCGCCGGGGTCCCGGAAGGAAACGACCGGGACCTGCGTGTAGGCCAGCGTCGGGATGATGGTCTTCGGGTTGCCGGGACCGGCCCTCTGGATGAGGATCAGCCGGGCCGCGAGAGGCGTCAGCGCTGGCGGCCTCCAGGGTGCCTTGTGCATCGTCAGGCTGGGTGAACTGCAGTGCCGGTGACAGACATAGTCACGGAACGTGACATACTCCGTTCCGTCGGGTGCCGTGCTTTCGCTGATGTCCACGCTCAAAGACAGGGGATCGTTGGCCTGAAGCGGGCCCTGGCAGGCAGCGCATGCCGGGGCGACCGCTGCGGCCGTGGTCACGTAGCGTCCAGTGTCCCTGCCTTTGATGGCTTCCAGCCGCCCGTCCCAGGCGACGTTGCGTGTCTCACGCATATCAGTGAATCTACACCCGGTGTCTTCAGGAGACTCTTGGCAGAAGCCCCCGGTCCGGTAGGACTTTTTGCTGAAGTCGGAGGAGTCCGGATTCCCGATCTTCGCTGCATCGGGGTTTCCGCCGGGCCGGCTTCGCGGGGGGTGCAGTGCCGGGCCCGGCGGACTGGCCTGAAGGGCGCCTCGTTCGCCAGATGCTCAGATCCTCCCGCTGACCCCTTGGGGAAAGCCGACAATCCCTATGAACTGAGACCGCCCACTCAGAAAAACGCCCTCGAAGAAACCCTGGTTGCCCACCAGAACAGAGGGTCGGAACTTCGGTCGCGGCCCGGTGACATAGGGAATTCATCATGATGCTGTGCCAAGGTACGGGGATCAGGACGAGGGAGGGGAGGTGGTTCAGGTGGTTAACGGATCAGTTGGCGGCACCCTCGGCGCGGGCTGCCCCACGGCCGGTACCGCGGTGCGGGTGGCAGGAGATGGAGTGGCGCCTCCTTCCGGGGTTCCTGTTCCTGCGGCTGGGCGCAGGAAACAGTGTGCCCGACCGTCCACGGCAGCCCAGACCCAAACAGCTTCGCCGGGCCCGGCCGAGGCGGACGGGCTGCTGCAGTTTCAGCTGAAGCAGTTGATCAATGGGATCCTCGCCCAGCAGGAGTTGGAGCCTGACACGCGTCTTTGCCTCCTCCGGCACCTGTCCGAGAACCCGGGGCATCCCGGGCAGGCTTTGCTCGCCCATCTCCGCGAGGTCCAGGACCCGGAAGACCTGCCGCCGTTCAAGGTTTGCCGGAGGCCTCCGCTGCAGTCCTTCGCCTCATAGTGTCTCTTCCGGGACCGCCGAGCTCATTTCCGGGTTGCTTTCCATGGATGGATCAAGCGTGGCCGATTGAAGGAGGACCACGCATTCTTCGCCTTGTACCCGGCGTAAAATTGGAACCGGCCGGCGGCGGACGGCCGGCTCGTGTCCCCCATGCCAGCCGGCACCCAGCTCCGGCGTCGGTCCCGGGTACGACCACTCCCGCAGCCCTGTCCCTTGTGCCCCGGGGACAGGTCACCCTACGGTATAGGCCAGCGGATAAAGACGTCCGCGCCGCCGGTGGGCACAGTGCCCGCGGTAAGAAGAGAGTTCCTTTGGGGGCGGGCAATGGCAACAGGCACAGTGAAATGGTTTAACCCGGAAAAAGGCCTTGGTTTTATCGCCCCCGACGACGGGACCGGGGACATCTTCGCCCACTACACCGCAATCGCCGGCAATGGGTACCGGTCCTTGGAAGACAACCAAAAAGTAGAGTTCGACGTCGCCCACGGCCCTAAGGGCCCTCAGGCGGAAAACATCCGCCCGCTCTGACCCAAAGCACTGCAGCACCGAAGCCGCCGTGGTAGGGGGCGACAGGCCGGAGTTGGAGACAACGCGGCGCAGAAGGAATACTAATGCGGTCGTGTAGCAGGCCGATCAACGGCGATGCCTGAGGTCCCGCCGCTGCTAACCGATGCCGGGGCGGGACCGACTCTGCAGGTTCTCAATACCTGACCTCGACATCGAAGTCCTGCCCGGACCGGCCGGTCAGGCTCGCGGCAGCGTCCCTCACAGCGTCAGGGATGTCAGCGAACTCCGGGCGTGCGCTTCAAGTTGTGGCAACTCGACCACGCGAAGGTCGAGCCAGCCGTCCGCCGCTCTTTTGATATGCGCAGTGAGTTTCACCTCTCCCCCAGCGCACAGATCACTGGTCCCCGCCCATGAACGCACTGACCTCCGGCTAACTACCAGGTTGCAGGCCATGGACGGTCAGGGGCCCGACGGGGCAGAGCTTGTTCACGGCTTCCGTCAGTTGCCGCGGCCGGAAGGGCTTGGTCAGATAGGCCGAGGCCCCGCAGGCCATGCCGGCCATTTCATCATCAGGCTCGGCCCGCGCCGTAATGAACAGCATCGGCACGTCCGACCGTTTCCGGATATACCAGGCGACGTCGAGGCCATCCATGTCCGGCAGGTTCAAATCCACCGTGACCAGGACCGGATGGTGTTCCCAAGCCGCAGCCACCCCCTGCACGCCCGTCGATACAGCATGAACATCGAAGCCCACTCGTGTCAGGACCATCGTCAGCAGATCCCGAATGTCCTGGTCATCCTCAATGACCAGGCAAAGCCCGCGTGAAATCAAAATGATCCCTCGGCATGTAGTGGTGGCACATTGTAGAGCGCTAACCTCAAATGCGGCGCTTGAACCAGCATCCTTGAAACCTGGCGTAGCCCGTACCAACGTCAAAGCTGACTCGTGAACCCGGCGCTGTTGCGAGCTCATATCCCTTGTATTTAGAGACACGGTTGTATCAAGACACTGAGTCAGCCCTGTGGGTAAAGACTTTCAGCGCATCGACCATCTTCTGGATTGAATCGTTTGGTAAGTCGGAAAGCGGTACATTCGGTTTTCGACTGGCGAATCTGCTGGACCGGAGGTTCAGTGCGACATCCCGGAGGGCAGGGATGTCTTCGAGTTGCGTGAGGAACTGGTCCAGCACGGCGGAGTCCGGTACTTCTTCGTCCGACATCTTCGACATCCGGGTGAAGTTGAATTCCACTGATGTTCCCTGTCCACTGAAGTAGAAGATGGAAACTGTTCCAAGCTGGGTGTTGTCGGGATCAAAAATCGGCAGGCTTCCAGCGGGGTTCACAGTCTTGGACCCGAGGAACGTCAATCCGACCGAGCGTGCGGCCGCCAGGAATAGCTCGAACCGGTCGACGTTCCGACTGTCATGCTCCAGCAGCCATGAACGGATGCTGTCTGTATCCCAGGCAGTAAGATCGCGTTTAATAGGAACAGACTTGGCTTCTGCCAGTTCCTGCCCATAGACATGCGGCATCAGGATCTCGACCTCCCCTTGCTTGAGTCGAGAATATTCGACAGCAATGACCGATGTTGCAGGCCCTGCCATGACATTGAGATATTCGATCATTCTCTTTAGCGGCGGGTTAATGCGGTCAACCGCGAGAACGATCCTGAACCTGCCCTCCTCCAGGTTCATCGCCAAGGAATCTCTCAGAGAGGATCCTTCCGGGGCATCATCGAGGTCCAGCGGGCGGGACCTGCGAGTACGCCATTGCGCAGCGAACTCGTCGACGTCCATTTTCCAGAGACGAGATGCGTAGTCGAACATCTGTCCCACGACCTCGCGCCTTATTTGCGGGTTAGAGGCCAATTTGCACTCGACTAACGTCAACTCTCCCGTCGAGTCCACGACGACAATGTCGGCAGGGCCAGCCTCCGACTGGAACTCACGACAGGTCCTGGCATCTGCACTAACTCCGGGAATGAGCTC
This sequence comes from Arthrobacter sp. NPDC058097, assembly GCF_042884885.1. Classification (NCBI taxonomy): domain Bacteria; kingdom Bacillati; phylum Actinomycetota; class Actinomycetes; order Micrococcales; family Micrococcaceae; genus Arthrobacter; species Arthrobacter sp. NPDC058097. The sequence continues at coordinate 70,909 of NZ_JBHVSZ010000011.1, read as the reverse complement.
CGGATGCGATGCCAAGATCTCCTGCAGCTCAGACTCCAACGCGTATCCGGCATCGGCTGGCTCCAGCCAAGACCCGTCGCCCTGCCGAATGAGTAACCCACTCATGTCTACCGGCCCTTCTCATACGGTCCCCGTGGCCCCCGAGCATGTACCAATCTGCACACACGCTTCTAACCCGCAACCATCGCAATCCAACTCTGCTCGGTCAAGATCTCGTCAAGGCAGGAGACGACTGTCCGTCCTCCAACTGCGGCATTAGGCCGTCTCAACAACCCCTCACAACCCTTGGGATATGAGGTGTCTCATTGATTGAAGACTGCGGCCTGTGACTGTGAGTTCAGAGTGGCCCGGTCCCCTCCGTGGTCACGGATGAGGGAAGCGGCCATGCGTTTGGCGATTACGGCTGCCTCCCGGTCCCCTTCGACCGCGGAAATGATGGAGCCCTTTGTCAGGATGTGGCAGGAGCGGGCAAGAATGTCGGGTTGTTCAAGGCCTGCCTCGACGGCCAGCGTGCGCATGAAGGCCCGGACCTGCGCCAGATACTCGATTGATGCGATTCCCACTGGATGGGCGGGGCCCACTTCCAGCATGGTGCTGATGAAGGCGCAGGCCTGAAAGTCATCCTCGCGGAACCACCCGTCGAGGACATCGAAAATAGCCAACAGCCGGCCCGTAGGGTGTTCGGTCCGCCTTAGGGTTTCGGTGATGATGGCCTCAACCGTCATGTCCTGGTGGCAGCGCTCCAAGTATGCGAGGACCAGTTCATCCTTGGACGTGAAGTGCGCATAGAAGGTTGCTTTGGCGACCCCGGCCCGTGAAATTAACTCAGCGATGCCGACATCGCGGATACCGCGCTGTAAGAACAGTTCGTATGCGGCATCGAGGATGCGGTCCCTGGCCCCACCTGGCGTCATGGGTGGCGGAGCAGGGGCGCCATCGACGGCGGGTGGAAGGTCATAAGTGTTTCGCATAACAAGCAGACACTACATGCAAAGCGAGACAGACCTGTCTGTTCCAGCGCTTGGGGAGGCCGCCCCATGTAATTAATCCATTCGCTGTGTTTATATAGTCCTGCTTTCCAGCAACTTCACTCGAAGCAAACACCTCACATGATGGAGAAAACATGAGATTCGGGCGCCCCAAATTGAAGCTTAAAGGCCTTACCTTGCTGGCGGCAGTCGCGCTTGCAGGGGCCGCGTCCCCGATGGGAGCGGGCCCCGCCGCCGCGGCCGGGCCATGCGGAACCGGCTACGCCTATATCGGCTCGCACCCCATCACCGTGCCGAGCTACAGCAAGGATTTCCGCTACGGAAAGCCCGGCACGAAGACCGGCTCCATTGATGTGTACTGGAACTCAGCACTGCGCAAGAACTGCTCCGTAGCGTACGCTTACGGCCCCACGTACGGGGTCAAGATGTACCGGGTGAACGCGATAGGCAACTACCCCTCATACGGCCCGGACGATCTTTCAAAGGGCTACTACTCCTATTACGCCGGGCCGGTCTATACGAACGCGCAGAAGCCAGGCGGCCAGTGCATCATCCTCGATGCGAGCTTCGGTCCTAACGCAACAGACCACTTCAGCTGGGGCGCCGCGTTCTACAGCCAGGTTCACTGCTGACGCGAGAAGCGACACCACAGACAGCGAAAGGCCACCCCGCCGGGGTGGCCTTTCTGCCGTTGGGTGGTTATAGCTTCCTAAGCGCAACTTCGGTTGTTCGGAAGGGGAACGCGTAGCGCGCACCTTGGCTGATGGCCAGTAGTAGTAGTTGTTGGAGGGCACATGGTCCGGCCGATGCGGGGCAATGCATCCGCCCCCGGCTTCCTGCTAGGCGCCAGCTGGATCGCTGATTTGACCTGGTCCGCGGCCTGCTCATTTAGCGCGGTGGGAGGCCCGAGAATTTTCGGACTATGTTGTATGTGGGGGTCTTCAAGATCCAGGTCTAGGCTCTGGGCTATGAAAGCGCTGACGGTGAAGCAGCCTTGGGCATGGGCCATAGTTCACGCTGGCAAAGACGTCGAAAATAGGGGCCAGCGGACGCACTATCGCGGGCAACTCGTCATTCATGCAGGTCAGGGGGAGGACACGGAAGCCTATGCATTCCCTGCTCTCCAGGATGCTCTTACGCGCTGCGAAGCAGTCCTTTACCGAGGGATGGTAATAGGTGCCGTTGAACTCGTTGGCTGCCACCACTCCGACGAGTGCAGAAATTCATGTTCGGAATGGGCGGAGGATGGTTACTGGCACTGGAGTCTTGCCCGCCCAGTGCCGGTAGCATCCCCTTATCCGGCGAGGGGCCAGCTCGGACTCTGGAACCTGCAGCAGCCTGACTGAGGAGCGGACTAGAGAACCCGCCTCGTCGTAGTTGTCGCCTTCGGCCTCGATGTGTCCGTAGCTGCCGTCCGGGTTAGTAATGGTGCCGGTGAGTATCCTCAATCGGACTCCACAGCTGTCCATGGACTGAGAGACTGTCACCGTGACGATCGACATCAAAGCCATGCTGCACCGTGTCGTGGACGAAGTGTTTAACGAGACGTTTGCCGTGGTGGACGTTATCCCTGAAGCCGATCCCTGGCTGCACAGCGTTCGTGTCAGCGGCCGCTTCGGCAACGACCGCACAGCAAGGATCAGAGCCAGCTACGAGTGGGCGAATGTGTTCATACCTGAGCTGGACGTCGGCGCGATCCTCTTCGAATACGACGACGTCGAGGATGAAAAGGAAGCCGAACTCCGTAAGCTCTGCCTCGTGATGCGCGCCTACCTTCAAGGGCAAGGGCACATAGAAAAGCGGCGGCGGCTGTTTCGCCGGGGCGAGGTCTCAGTTCTGAGGATTGAAGTGGACGGCTACGAATGGCGTCTTGGCCGGTCCACCTCGTCGTATGGCTACATCGAGCCCGAGCGGTAGTGGCGAGCGGTCAGCGTCCTGCTGTCTCGCAGAAGGATCCTGTTTCGCTCTCCCTTGTGCTGGCTCCCTCGCTAGCGCACGTTCTCAGGAGAATATTGCTCTAGACGCTTGAACTGCCTGGAGGTGACGAGCGGAAAAACTGCTTATTGGATGTTGATGGCGTGCGCTTATCCTGTTCACGCAGAGGCAAGGCCACGAATGTCATAGGAACATGCTCACCACTCACGCGATCAAAAGCCTCCACAACATCTGGCCCCAACCTGATCAAGTTGGGGCGGTGCACTCGTTGGCCAAACTGTTGCTGTCCAGACTCATAGGTATAGGTCACAAGACTCTCGGAAAACGATGACAGCATTCGGTTGTCCGCGATGGGACCCATCGCCACGGCCGTGAGTACCTCATCGAGACTGATTAGCACGACCTCGCCGGGTACCCCCAGGTGCCTTCTCCTCGCCACAGCCCATAGGGAACTGATGGCTCGCAAAGTCAATTCGATGAGAAACAGATTAGCTTCGAGGTTGGTGAATGACGTTGTAAGCCACCAGCTATGTGGTCCTGACCGGAATTTAGTATTGTCAGGGGTTTTTTCAAGGTAGGTGATACCCCCTCCGCCGGCCACACGCTTCCCTTCATACACGATGTCTGCTTGATCACCAGGCAGACCTACCAGCCCATGTTTGGCTGCGTTGTAGAGAGTAGCTTCGCTGGTAATCGTATGTGCCACGAGCCGGAGTAACTCTTGAAATCCGTCGATCGAACGCTCCCACTGGCCCTCCGTCATTTCCACGTGGGCGTCCTCACGGGTGCTCCCTCCGAGAAAAACAGAGGCGATGGTCGATCGAGGAATACGACTGGTATCCGAGGCGTGTTTTTCTGCTTCCTCTTTGAAAATTCTCGCGGTGGTGAGACTGGCAACTTCCAGCCACGGACATGATGGTGAGTCTTTATGAGCCATCCACAGCCGTAGCAGTGCTTCGCCGGCGTGGTGTAGCAGGACGGTGCTCTCCATGAGCGCGTATCGTTGTCTGACCTCTTGAGATAGGCGCTGGGATCCTCCTGCCTGCAGAGTTCCGATGAACAGGTCTTGTTGCACGATAGCCTCTGCCTCGTCTGCATCGGACAGGGTGAAGATGATCGACTGCAGGCGGGCTCTTATGTACTCGTGAGGTCCGCCAGAAGAATAGAAAGTCGCATTCAACTCGGAATACTGCTCTGTCGCTAGCGGTGGCTGCCCATTTCGCTTGCCCGTTCCTCGACCCGTTCCCATGCCACTCCTATTAGTCACGCTTCTCTCACGTGCTGACTCTATGTCAGCGGCAAGCCGGTCGCTTTACGTGCACTCCAGGCACAGATTCAAGTCAAGCGGGCCCCGGCAGGGCTTCGTGTACGTTTACCCCGCACGCTGAAGGTGCCCGTAGGGGTGCCCTATACGTTCAACAGGTCACCGATGCGGCCCAGGAAAGTTCGATATCAGTTAGTCCGCCCTGGCCGCGCCGATACAGGTCGTCTTCTTCTTTGCGCCATAGTGCGAATGGCACATCTTTATTGAAGGTTCCGCTGAGCCGGTTGGACAAGGCGTTTGAAGATCTACTGTCGCAGAAAGCTCGGTCCCCGGCGGGAGGCCATCAAGCCAATGAACGTGGCCACGACGACGATCGCCGTGGCCAGGACTGACGCGTAGATCAAGAGCGTGAGTTCTGTTTGATGCGGCAGAAGCATACGGGTGTCCCAGCCGGCAGCGTCCGCACGGCTGAGGACGTCTTGATCCACCGGAATCCACACGATGGCTACCAGACTAGTGACGAACAGTGCGCTGAGGCTCAGGGCAAAGGAAGCTGTGGAGGCCGCCGATGGTTTTCCAACACGGTCTGTATGACGACGGTTCATTGCATCTCCCGAATCGACTTCATGGCATCGGTTGTGCCAAATGTCATGGTGCCAGAACCATCACCAAAACGATGGCACCGAGACATCATCGGCGAGGTCCTCGGTCTCAGCAAAGGATCCCTTGTCAGGACCCCACGGGCAGTCTGTGGGCGAGTTTCTAAACCCCGTTATTCCGACGATTTCTTTGAAGGTGGGTCGTCTCATCAATGTGTCTCACGTAGGTTATTCTCAACAAAAGAGAAAGCAGCCTTTGATGAGTTACGAGGAGTCGGTTTGGCGAGTATTGGATATGCCAGGGTCAGCACCGCAGATCAGATCGCGGATCTGCAGCATGCGGCGTTGAGGGCCGCGGGCTGCCGCCGGATTTTCACCGACCATGGTGTGAGTGGATCAAGGGCCAGCCGGCCCGAGCTGGACAAGATGTTCGAACACCTTCGGGAAGGTGACGAGGTCGTGGTCTGGAAGCTGGACCGCCTGGGGCGAAATACCCGCAACCTGCTGGCCCTCATCGATGATTTGGAGCGCCGGGGCGTGCATTTCCGCAGCGTCACGGAAGGGATCAGCACAACAGGGGCAATGGGTAGGGCCATGCTCACCGTTATGTCAGCGTTTGCACAGCTCGAGCGCGATCAGTTGGCCGAGCGGACCAGGGCCGGCATGGCCGCGGCCGCCGAGTACGGTCGGAAGGCTGGCCGACGGGAAATCACCGCCGACCATGCGAAGGTCAAGCGTGCCCGCGACCTAAAAGCTCAAGGGCTTACGCCTGCCGACATAGGAAAGATCATCGGGGCGAGCCGCGCCACTGTGTACCGATATCTTCGGATGGAGTAACAAGATCATCGGACGAGGACCAGAAAGGCACACCGCGGTGTGAACTCAACCAGCCGTTGGCCGGATCTGTCCTCAAACAGGCCTGGGCATAGTGCAAGGCATAGTTTGAACGGAGCCGTCATCCGCCCTTCCGTTTTTGAGCGGCATTGAGAACGTCTAGGTCGTCGATTTCGATAACGTCATCATGATGGTCGGTCTCGGTCTCCGGCACCGATGCCCGGATATCTGGCCAGTTCTGCATATCGTTGAAGCCCTTGCACGGCCCAAGGCACCCATCGCAATTCAAAATGTGTTGCTGCGCCGCACGGCGAACTCGTGGGTCGTCCCCGGCTGGCCCTAAGTCAACCGACTCCTCGACTATGCGCGCCTGCGGGTAGCGAGGGCGGGCGACTAGCGACACTTCCTCAAGCCCCATGTTGCGCGCGTTGGCATATGCCACGGCTGGGTAAGCCTTGCCGGCCTCGTGCTCGCAGGTCGTTGCCCCACAGATTGAACATTTGCCGTCGATATGCGCTGCGCTCTTGTAGTAGACCTCATTCATGATGTGGTCGCAGTCCTCGACCAATTTCCCACAAATCGAGCACTCGAAGTCGCTGATCAGGCCTGCGGACGTGCCTAGACGCAGGTGAGACATACTTATCGAACAGTTCGTCCAGAATTCGTCGTCTTCGCGCAAGACTATGGGGCATCCAAACAATCCACGTCGCATGAAAGCAGCCCGATGAATCGCGGCGTGAGCGACTTCCGCTAGCTCGTGGTCTTCTAGGTAGTTAAGCGCGGCTACGGCTGCGGATTCCGAGTGCCGGATTAACGGTTCGACCTCGTCCAGTGTTTTCTGGTCGATTGTCGCAGTGAAGTCGATCCACTCGGAGCGCTTCTGTCGCTGTACCTGCCGTCGAAGAACGTCGTCATCTGATTCCAATGGCGCGTGCATCGCCGGGATATCTTCGGCCCGATTGCCGAGTGCTTTTAGAGCTGCAATGTAACTTTCATCGGCGGTCTGTAGCGACTCTCTCCCGTTTGAATCGAGGTAGCGGTAGCGATGCGGTCCACCTGATGGGGGATTGGGCCCGCCTGCATGATTACTGTCCTAAATCGTCGACCTCTAGTCTTGGCCATTGTGACCATCTTCGTGCTGTTCAGGAGAGTTCTGCTGGAGCAGCCGTAGAGCTTCGAGGACTTCGGCGCCGCTACCCTCAACGATGTTTCGTGAAGTGCTGGTCTCCGCGATTGACACCTTTAGAGGCAACTCCTGAGCGTCTTCTTGAGTCCATCCCTCAGCCTTTGCACGGGTGTGGATGAACTGCTGGACACTGAAGATGACCCAATCGCTGGTGATGGTCAGGAGAGCGAGACCGAGCGCCCACATGTCCGGGCCGGCACTGAACTCTTGCAGGTATTTACGCTTGCGTTCGCCCGTTGCGAACTCTAGCGGGATGCCAGCGGCTCGTGCCTCTTTAGGCAGGTACCGCACAGTGTCCGTGTACCTTGGGGTGGCATCTTCGTCGGCCTCCATCGGCCTTCTCATCGGAATGACGTAGACCTTGTCCGCCTGCACGTTTTCAGGCAATGCGCCGGGGAGCGGCCGCCACTCGTTTTCTGTAATCTTTGCTGCCATGCCCGGAGCATACCGGTCGATAACACCCCCGGCGAAAGCCAGGGCTGCAAAGAATTGTCTGGTCGCAAGGGTAAATTCTGGCTATGCGAGCAGACAAGGAACCATGGACACCGGATACGACCATTCCTTACTCTCAGTTCCGGCAAGCCACTAGGCGTCATGCCCCTTCTGACCTTATTCCTGCCGTAGCCGAAGCAGCGGCCCGACGGGCTTATGACAAGCCCAAGCAGAGGGCCCGCGGGATCCACCCTTGGGTCTTTGCGGCTATGGCGCGCGATTGCATGCTGTACAGCAATGAGCTTAGGTCTAAGCCTGTAGATGCCCGAGCGATGCAGCAGATGCAGAACTACTTTTTCAATTCGCCGGGATGGGACGAAACGCACGAGTCAACGACCAGCATCTTCACGATGCTTCTTGGGATGGCCTATGAACAGACGTGGTATCAGAGGAATGTCAGGCACGAACTGGCAAGATCGTTTCTTCTGTTCACCAAGACACAGAGCGCGCCCGAGTACGAGCACCCTAACGAGCATGATTGGGAAGAACTGCTAGGAGTCCCCTTCCTTACGGCAATGACAGCATCCTTTGCGCTGTTCGCCCTAGCCTGCAGTCACATGGGCACCTTCGACCCAGAATGGCCAGGTAGTCCGGACTATTCCCAGCTCGAAGAAATCATCCCCGCAAAGCATCTTCGCCGGGTGCTGGACCTCCTGACTACAACCGTCCAAGAGGCAAAGGAAAGGGCCGAGGCCACTGTCCAGCTCCCCGCCGGGCTTCAGCGATATGCGTTTAATCCGTTGATCGAACGCCCTTTTGTAGACCTAGGTGACGGCCTCCGCTATGCGCCACAGCCACAGTTCGTCCTAAGAGCGTTCGCAACAGAAAACCTCTACTACCGCGGCATGCAGCGCTGGGGAAAGGGCTTCGGATCAGCTTTCGGCGCAAGGGTAGAGGCTTATACCGGCATGCAGCTCCGCCATACGGGCGAGCACAGCGTCATCCCAGAGTTCACCTGGAACAAAAAGCGGACTGGCCTCATGCGGTCTTCCGACTGGTTTCTTGTCACCCCGGCCGCAACCCTTCTCATCGAGTGCAAGTCAGCACGGATGAGCCTGGAAGCTAGAGCAGGCACCCAGGCGGCCGAAACGCTGATTGAACAGTACATAGGAAAGGCCTATCGACAATTAGAGAACAACGCTTCCGAGATTTCTGCCGGCAGCCCTGCCTTCAGCCATATCCCCTCGGATCGCCCCTTGGTCGGCCTGATTGTTACCGCTGAGCCGATGATCGGGGCCAACTCAGTGCAGACGCGCGAGCGTTTCGGAACTGGTCTGCTCCCGGTTTTGACAGCTTCGCTGGCTGATATTGAGCGGATGTCTTCCCTTAGCCCGGATAACCTCGGCGAGATTTTGCTCCGAATACTGAAAGATTCTCATCTTGTGAACATGAGTCTCAGCGATGCGATAGCTAACGTCATCGGGTCAGATGCGATGCCACGAAATAAATTAATTGACGACACCTTCCACGAACTCACCCCGTTCTCCAAGATTCGGGATGCCGTAAACCAACGGGAAAAGTAAGGCCCTAGGGACCATCCTCTTTCGGCCCAAGGGATGAACGACAGACAGCAGCAACTGCCGGGGCCGTTTCCAGCTTCCCTGGCGTCATCGACCGTGGGCGGCCGCCGAGCCGAACTCGCGCTTTAGCTGCAGCCAACCCGGCCTTGGTTCTTTCCGATAGCCGTGATAGTTCGTATTCCGCGAGGGAAGCGAACATGTCAAAGATGAGCTTGCCGTGGGCACTAGTCGTATCCAGCCAGGGAACGGAAGCCTATCCCCCGCTGACCCAGCACTGTGACGATGTCCGCAAGGTCGGAGGTACTTCGGCCCAGCCGGGTCAGCTCCGCGACCAATAGCACGTTGCCCGGCTGCAGATAATACAAGCAGTCCTTCCACCGTGCCCTTACCTGGGTAGCACCGGACGCATACTCCTGAAAGACGCGGACTGCCCCGGCCGCTACCAACGCGTCCACCTGCGAATCGAGCGATTGACCACAAGTGCTGACCCTCGCACAGCCGACTATGTTCCTAGACACGTCAAAAACCCTCTTACCAACCTTTTGATCGTCGTTCTTTTCGGCATCCAGTTTTGACTGTGAACCGTAGCTATATTTGGCATCTTTTTCGCAACGCTAAATGGCCTCCTCTCTCAGGTTCGCGCCTGGTCCCGGCGGGTCTAGGTTGGGGAGGGCTGTTCCTTTCGGGGTTTAGTGCGGGACTCCGGGATGATGAGGACGGGCCGCTGCTGGCGATGGACGAGGGCCGCTGACACAGACCCTTCGAGGGCGCGGTCCAGCCTTGCCAGGGAACCTGGCCTACCAGCCCCGACGATGAGCAGCGCAGCGCCTGTGTTCTCGGCCAGGCGGCTGAGGGCTTTGGGCACGGCGCCGTTGAGCACTCGGAAGGACCAGGCTTGCCCGGGCTTGCCGAGAATGGTTGCAAGTCTGTGTTGTAGGTACTGCGACGGGAACTCGGCTTCTTCGTTGATGCTGGGGTCCAGCGATAGGGCTGTCCTGTGGTTCGCTGGTTCCCATTCAGTCAGGTAACTGGCGGGGTCGACGAAAGCGCAGATGAGATGTTCTTCCATGGAAGCTGCCAGGGCGGCTGCCGTCCGGATCAGCTGCTCTGAGAAGCACCACCCCACGCCGAGGATAATGGGGCCTTCCAGCCGTTCCTCATCGGACATAGCGGCCTCGCACGGTGTGCGCGACGGTGATGAGCAGGGCGGTCCCGGTGGCGGCTGCCATAGCGTAGGTCATGCCCGTGAAGGAGCCACACCAGGTGGCCAGTGCCGGGCCAAGGGCCGGGCTGAGTGCTGTGACGATGGTGAGGGGCGCGGCGAAGAGGCCCTGAAGGGTGCCAAGACCGGTGGCACCCCAATTGGTGGCGACGATCGTGGCCTGCAGCAGAGTCTGGCAGCCCCGGACGGCTCCGGCGATCATTCCGGCGCCGATCAGCAGCGGCAGCGGTCCTGGCAGGAGTGCCAGCAGCAGGAGCGCGACTGTGGCTGTGCCGGTGACGGCGGGGATGCGTGCTTTGGTGGGCAGGGCTGCGAAGAGCAGCCTGCCGGCGACTTGTCCGGCTCCTACGAGTCCGAGGCCGAGGGCGGCCAGGGTGTAGTCGGCTCCTTTTTCCATGAGCAGGGGGATGATGTTCAGCGTCACCGTATAGAGTCCGAGGCACAGCAGGACCATGAGGGCTTGCAGGGCCAGGAATTCGCGGCTGCGCCGGATGCGGCGTATCTGGGCGGAATCTTCGAGGATCCGGGCCGCGGACAGTTCCTGCTGCCAGGTCTTGTTGAGGTAGCGGGTGTGCAGTGGAACGGTCACGGCGCCGAGCAGTCCGGAGAGAACGAGGAAAGCTCCACGCCATCCGATGCCGTTGCAGAGGGCAGCGGTGAGCGGGGCGAAGATCGTGGACGCGAACCCGGCGACGAGGGTCAGGATGGTCAGTGGGCGCACCCGGGAGGGGCCGTACCAGCGGCTGATCACGGTGAACGCCGGCTGGTACAGCACGGCGGCCTGTGCGGTTCCGGCCAGCAGCCAGGCCGCAGCGAACACGGGCAGGTTCGGTGCCGCACAGACCAGGACGAGGGCGAGGAAGCCGGTCAGGGATCCGCCGATCATCAGGTTCCGCGGGCCAGTCCTGTCCAGGATTCTTCCGACCGCGATCCCCGCCACAGCGGACACCACTAGTCCGGCGGAAAAGGCACCGGTGACCAGCGCGGGGTCCCAGCCGGTGTCATTGCTGATCGGCTGGACTGCGGCCAGCAGCGCGTAGTAGAGCACGCCCCATGCGGTGGTCTGAGTGATGCACAGCGCGGCGAGGCCGCCGCGCAGCGCACCTTCTGCGACCAGTTTCCGGGATACCGCAGGGGCGGGCATGGCTACTTCCCGGTGAGCTCCGCGTGCAGCTTCTGGACCCGGGCTTTGATGTCGTCCCGGACCAGGCGCATCCGCTCCATGCCTTCGATGCCCCGTTCGGAGGGCTCGTCCGTTTCCCAGACCTCGAACCTCTTCCCCGCCGGAGCCTCGAGCTTTGCTTCGGTGCCCAGGACGATGACGGCGTCCACGGAGTCGAGGACATCGTCGGTGACGGGCTTGGGGTGTTCGCCGGTGATGTCGATGCCGAGTTCGGTGAGGGACTCCACGGCCTGCGGGTTGAGGGAGCTGCAGGGTTTGGTGCCTGCGGAGTAGACGGTGACGTCCCCGCCGGCGAGCTGGTTCATCAGGCCGGCGGCGAGCTGGGACTTGCCGCCGTTCTTGCTGCAGACGAAGAGCACGGCCGGGGTCTTCTGGCTGGGGTTTTGCTCGGTCATGAGTGCGTTGGTTCCTTTGTGAGTGAGGCGACCAGGGTTTTGACCCGGTCGTGGATCTGGTCGCGGATCTCCCGGACCGTGTCGAGGGGCTGGTCGGCCGGGTCCGGCAGGTCCCAGTCCTCGTAGCGTTTGCCGGGATAGATGGGGCACGAGTCACCGCAGCCCATCGTGATGACCACGTCGGAGGCGCGCACCACGTCGTCGGTGAGCGGCTTGGGGTAGTTCTGGGACAGGTCCAGGCCCATCTCCGACATCACCGTCACGACGGCGGGGTCCAGTTCCGATGCCGGCAGGGAGCCTGCGGAGCGGACGTGGATCCTGCCCTTGGCCTCCACTGTGAGCAGCGCGGCGGCCATCTGGGACCGTCCGGCGTTCTGCACGCACACGAACAGCACCTCGGGGACCTCGGAGGCAATCGCTCCCTTGGACTTGGCCAGGGCGCTGAGCCGGTCGCTAGCGAAGTGCTCGGTGGTCGCGGGAAGGTAGGTGGTGATCTTCGCGGTCCGGGCCAGGGCCGTGTAGGACTCGAAGACGTAGCGTTCGACGGTTTCGGCGGCGAAGATCCCTGCGAACCTTTCGCCGAGGCGGGCACTGATCCGGTGCAGGACCTCGGTGTTGTCCTGCAGCCCCAAATGGGTCTCATGGTTCTCGGTCATGACAGCACTCCAATGATTGGGTTTCGCGCGGATTCCTAGTTGATGCCGGAGCGGCCGTGCGTCAACCCGGTAGGGAAGCCGACCAGCACCGGTTCGGGCGTGCCGCAGCAGCCGCCCTCAGTGTTGGCATCAGCTGCCGCCGATCCGGTCGCGGCGGGGACGTCGCAGCTGGTGCCGGCGTCGGTGGAGCAGACGCCGGTCTCGGGGAGTTCGAGGTGGACGGTGTCGGCGGCTTCGCGGTCCCCGGCGAGGGCGGCGACGACGGAGCGGACCTGTTCGTAGCCGGTGGCCAGCAGGAAGGTGGGTGCCCGGCCGTAGGACTTCATGCCCACGATGTAGAAGTCTTTCTCCGGGTGGGCCAGCAGCCTGGCGCCGTGCGGCGGGACGGTGCCGCAGGAGTGGAATTCGGGGTCGATCAGCGGGCCGAGCTCCACCGGTGCCTCGACGGCCGGGTCCAGGTTGAGCCGGAGCTCGCGGAGGATGTCCAAGTCCGGGCGGAAGCCGGTGCAGGGCACCACGACGTCGGCCTCGAGGGTGCGGCCGTCCACAGCCCCGACGGTCACGCCGGAGTCCAGCGCTTTGAGGGACGCGATGCCGAAGCCGGTGTGCAGTTCGATCTTGCCGGCTTCCACGAGCCGGCGGAGCCGGCCGCCGAGTTGGCCCCGGGCGGGGAGGCCGTCGGCGTCGCCGCCGCCGTAGACCTTCGCCGCGGAGTTGCCGCGGACGGCCCACAGGATGGTGGTGTCCGGTCCGTCCTTGGCGAGTTCGGACAGGCTGATGAGGGTGTTGGCGGCGGAGTGCCCGGCGCCGACCACCAGGACACGTTTGCCGGCGAAGGCTGCGCGGTCGCGGCTGGTGACGTCGGGAAGCGGCGCGGAGATACGGTCCGCCGCGCTGTCTTCGCCGATGGCGGGCAGGCCGGAGGTGCCCAGCGGGTTTCGGCGGGACCAGGTGCCGGAGGCGTCGATGACGGCCGCCACTGTGTGGTCGCGGGTTTCGCCGTCGCCGTGCTCTACCCGGACGGTGAAGGGTGTGGTGTCGCGGTTGCGGACGTGGGTCTTGTCAAGGCCCTGCCTGGTCACGGCGACGACGCGCGCGCCGGTCTGCAGCCGGGACGCGATCTCCGGGAGAGCGGCCAGCGGTGCGAGGTAGTTGTCGACGAGTTCCCCGCCATACGGAAGCGCGGTCAGACGGGGAGACTTCCAGCCGGAGGCTTCGAGCAGGCGGAGGGCGGCGGCGTCGAGGTTGTACCGCCATGGTGAGAACAGCCGGATGTGCCGCCACTGCTCGATGGCCGCGCCCACCGTCGGACCTGCCTCGAAGACCAGCGGCTCCAGCCCGCGCTCCAGCAGGTGCGCCGCGGCGGCAAGTCCGACCGGTCCGGCACCGATCACGGCCACGGGAAAGTTCTTCGTCGAATCCATGCTGTCCTCTTTCGTGTTAGGTGTAGCGGTTCAGTTCCGGCGGACCCCGCCGGCCCTTCATTAGGGGCCGGCGGGCCGGGGGTTGTTTAGCAGCAGTCCTGATCGTCGTCGCAGCAGCCCGAGTCGCCGCAGCATCCGTTCCTCATTCAGCTCACCTCCTCCCCCGGTTCCGGGTTTCAGGCGTGGATTGGGTCTTCCACCAGGGCTGTGGCGATGCTGTCCGCGTCCTCGAGCGCTGCGAGGTAGCGTTCCGCGTCGAGGGCCGCGGCGCAGCCGGTGCCGGCGGCGGTGATTGCCTGGCGGTAGCGGTGGTCAACGGCGTCCCCGCAGGCGAACACGCCGCTGAGGTTGGTGCACGTGGTGGGCGAATCGACCTTGATGTAGCCCTCGGCGTCGAGCTCCACCTGCCCGGCCACCAGCTCGGTGCGCGGCACGTGCCCGATCGCCACGAACAAACCGGTTGCGCCCTGCTGCCGTGTTTCGCCGGTGCGGGTGTCGGTCAGGGTGACCCCGCTGACCTTCCCGTTGCCGTGGATCGCCGTGATGGCCGAGTTCCACGCGAAGGTGATCTTCGGGTTGTCCTTGGCACGCTGCGCCATGATCCTGGAGGCGCGCAGCTCACCCTTGCGGACGACGACGGTCACCGACTTCCCGAAGCGGGTCAGGAAAGTGGCCTCCTCCATCGCGGAATCGCCACCGCCGACCACGATGATGTCCTGGTCGCGGAAGAAAAACCCGTCACAGGTGGCGCACCACGAGACCCCGTGCCCGCTGAACTTTTTCTCCTCGGCCAGCCCCAGTTCTTTATACGCCGAACCGGTGGCCAGGATGACGGCGGGAGCCTCATACGTCTCGCCGCCGCCGGCGACCACACGCTTGAGGTGGCCTTTGAGCTGAACGGACGTGGCGTCGTCGAACACGACCTGCGCGCCGAACTTCTCTGCTTGCTGCTGCAGGCCGTCCATCAGCTCGGGCCCCTGGACGCCGTCCGGGAAGCCAGGGAAGTTCTCCACCTCGGTGGTGTTCATCAGCGCCCCGCCGGCCGTGACCGAACCCGCCAGGACCAGCGGCTTCAGGCCTGCCCGGGCCGCATAAATCGCAGCCGTGTAGCCCGAGGGCCCGGAGCCGACGATGATCAGCTGCTCGCGGATGGCTTCTTTGGGGGCCTTGGTGTTGCTGCTCACGGGATTTTTCTCCTGCTGTCCGGGGCCGGCTACTTTGCGGCGGGGATGAGGGATTCGATCAGGCCCTCGATGCGTGTCTTGATCTGGTCGCGGATCGGCCGGACGGACTCCACGCCCTTGCCGGCAGGGTCTTCCAGGACCCAGTCCTCGTAGCGCTTGCCGGGGAAGTAAGGGCACTCGTCGCCGCAGCCCATGGTGATCACGACGTCGGATTCCTTGACGGCTTCGGTGGTGAGGACCTTGGGGACCTCGGCGGACATGTCGATGCCCACCTCTTTCATGGCCTCGACGGCGGCGGGGTTTATCTTGTCAGCGGGCTGGGACCCGGCGGAACGGACCTCGATCTCGCCCTTGCCCAGGGTGGTGAGGAACGCTGCGGCCATCTGGGAGCGGCCGGCGTTGTGGACGCAAACGAACAGGACGGAGGGCTTCTTGGCGGTTTCGGTGCTCACGGTTTTTCTCCTGGAATATCTGGTTGGGTGAACGGTCTTGGCGAGGTCGTCACGCCCGGCACGTCCTGCATCTCTCACTAGATATTGATGATGATCGATGTATGGAGTATCGAACGATACATTGATGGTTGTCAATATTTATGTCAGGCGGCTTTTCTGGCCGGACCATTGGGCCGGACTTGCGGGGTCAGGCGGCGGTCAGGCGTGGCGCGAGGTCGCTGATGCGGTGCGAGATGTCGGTGAAGGCGTTCTCGAAGGCCTCCTCGGTGTTGATCCGCAGCGGATCCGGCACGGACCAGTGGACGCCGCCCAGGCCTGAGAGCTCCTCATGGGCGTTGTCGCACACGGTCACGACGAAGTCGCCGTCGCCGGCAACCTGGTCCAGCCTCCGCGGTAAGCGGTCTGCAAGCGTGAGTCCATGCCGGCGGGCGACATCGACAGCTCCCTGCGCGATATGGTCAGCCGGGTGCGTTCCGGCCGAGACCGCCGGGATGTCGCTGACCTGCTGCCAAAGCGCTGCCGCCAGCTGGGAACGCGCGCTGTTGCGGGTGCAGACGAACAGGACACGGCTGGCGCCGTGCTCCACCCCGGGCGCCAGGCCTTCCAGTGCGCCGGTGGCGAGGAGAATATAGCTGCGCCGCTTGTCGGCTTCGGAGCGGTGGCGGGTTACCATGCCTGCCCCTTCCAGCGTCCGCAGATGGTGCGACAGCAGGTTCGAGGGCATGCCCAGCTCAGCCTGAAGCTCCGTCGGGGAGAAATCGCCCAGGGTCAGCAGATCGACGATGCGCAGCCGCGCAGGATCGGCAAGGGCCCCATGCTTCGCGACCCGCGCCTGAAAGGCCTCCGCTGGTTCATTTTTCATTGACTCAATTTTGACTGAGTTAATTTCTTGGGTCAAGCTTGGTCCCATGACTTCCAACCAGCCGCCGCTGTGGCGCCGTGCCCTTGCCGAACTTCTTGGCACCAGCCTGCTCGTGATGATCGTCGTGGGCTCCGGGATCGCCGCGCAGCAGCTCTCCCCGAACGACGTCGGCCTGCAGCTGCTGCAGAACAGCACCGCCACGGTGCTGGGCCTGACGGTGCTGATCCTCATCTTCGGCCCGGTCAGCGGGGCGCACTTCAACCCGGTAGTGTCCCTGGCCGACTGGATCCTGGGCCGGCGCAGCGGTGCAGGGCTGGCCCTTCCGGATCTCGGCACGTACGTGGCCGCGCAGACAGTGGGTGCGATAAGCGGCAGCGTCGTCGCGAACGCCATGTTTGAGGCCGGAACCTCCATCTCGGGCAAGGACCGCGCCACCGGCGGGCACCTGCTCGGAGAGGTCGTTGCGACCGCCGGACTCATCCTGCTGATCTTCACCCTGGCAGCCACCAAACGGGGCGTCCTCGCAGCGCCGGCGGTGGGCGCCTACATCGGGGCCGCGTACTGGTTCACGTCCTCGACATCCTTCGCCAACCCCGCCGTGACGGTCGGCCGCATCTTCAGCGACACGTTTGCCGGCATCGCGCCGGGCTCCGTGCCCGGCTTCATTGTCGCGCAGCTCATCGGTGCGGCAGCAGGACTGGGGCTCCTCATCCTCCTGTTCCCCTCGGCAGGCCGCGCCGCGGACGACGTCGTACTCCCGCATGAAGCCGGAAAGGCCGGCTCCTAGCCCCTAGCTGCGCGAAGCGTCCGGCGGCCCGCCGCTTGGGGCGTCCCGCCGTCGTACATTGATGAATATCAATATTGACGCATAATGGGTACATGAAGTTGCTGCCTGTTCTCGAGCCCGTCACGGATGACGCCTGCTGCGCGCCGGCAGGCGCGCCCGCCCTCGGCGCCGAGGAAGCGAAGCAGCAGGCCCTGGTTTTCAAGGCGCTGGCCGACCCGAACCGGCTCCGGCTGCTCTCCATCATCAAGGCTGCGTCCTCCGGGGCCACCTGCGTGTGTGACCTGACCGATCCGCTGGACCTGAGCCAGCCCACGGTGTCCCACCACCTGAAGGTCCTTGTGGAAGCTGGGCTGCTGCACCGCGAAAAGCGCGGCACCTGGGCCTACTTCTCCCTGATTCCCGGTGCCCTGGACGGCATCGCCGGCAACCTCGCGAACCTGTGACGTCAGAAGCTGTGACCGCCGCGGTGGCGGTCCGTGCCATGGACCCCGCCGACTGGGCCGATGTCCGGCGCATCTACCAGGAGGGCATCGACACCGGCGATGCCACCTTCGAATCCGCGGCCCCGGGCTGGGAGGACTTTGACCGGTCCAGACTGGCCGGCCACCGGCTCGTCGCCGAAAATGCAGAAGGCAGGATTCTTGGCTGGGCAGCCGTCTCCCCGGTTTCCGCCCGTCCCGTTTACTCGGGCGTGGTCGAACACTCCGTATATGTCGCCGCTGAAGCGCGGGGGCTCGGCCTTGGCGCGGTCCTGCTGCGGGCCCTGGCGGACTCCACGGAGGCTGACGGGATCTGGACCATCCAGGCCAGCGTCTTCCCGGAAAACGAAGCAAGCCTCAAACTCCACTTGGCCAACGGCTACGTCGT
This sequence comes from Arthrobacter sp. NPDC058097, assembly GCF_042884885.1. Lineage (NCBI taxonomy): Bacteria > Bacillati > Actinomycetota > Actinomycetes > Micrococcales > Micrococcaceae > Arthrobacter > Arthrobacter sp. NPDC058097. Next base: position 53,058 of record NZ_JBHVSZ010000011.1, on the reverse strand, counting down.
CGTGGGGCGCAGGAACCGCATAGCCCGGATGCCCCATGGGCCGCAGGCCGGACAGTGGCGCGACACCATCCTGATCGAACGCCGCTCCCCCGCCATCTGAACGTCAGCGGTATCAAAACGGAGGGAGGCACGAGGTGGCAACCAAGGCAGACATCGTGGCTGACTACGGCCGCGCAGCCACAGAGCTCGGAACCTGGCTGGAGAACGCCACCGCCGAGGAACTTCGCCGGAGAAGCAACGGCACAAAGTGGACCAACGAAGAACTGCTCTTCCATATGGTTTTCGGCTACATGGTGGTCCGCGCCCTGCTTCCGCTGGTCCACCTCATCAGCCGGCTCCCGAAACCCGTTGGCAAGGCCTTCGCCGCGCTCCTGAACGCAGGCACGCCCCCCTTCGACGCCGTCAACTATTGGGGTTCCCGCGGCGCAGCCCTCGTCTACAACAAGCGAAGAATGGCCCGGAAACTCGACAGAACCATCAGGTCCATCTCCCGCAAACTGGAACACGAAAGCCCCGCGTCCCTGGCACGATCGATGCCCTTCCCGGACCGGTGGGATCCGTTCTTCGCACCGTCGATGACGCTCAACGACGTATACGCGTACCCCACCAAGCATTTTGACTTCCACGCGCGGCAGCTCAACCTCAGCCACCCGCAGCAATAGCCGCGATGCAGGAGTGCTGAATCGTGTCGCCCCGCATATGCACGATGAATTCCCTGAACCTCTGGCCTGTTTGGAGTGCCGTCAGATCTGCATGGCCCCCAATCGCCTCCACAGATTCACCCCAAATGGAAACATATTAGGACGGCAGCCGAAGGCGCCGTGATCCTCTGGGAGCGATAGATTTTGGGTAAGACTGCCAAGGAGATGCCCACGGGTTTCACCCACTACTTCCAGGGCCTTGCGGCCACCGCGGACGTCATCGCCGATGCCAGAAAGATCATTGATGCCTCCGCGGTGACCATCTACGGACCGGCCGGCCAGGGACCGCCAATCCTGAACGAAGAGGACGGAATCCGTCTGAACGGTTTTAAGGCTGCCGCGGAGGCCGACGAGACGTTCCATCTGCGCGGCACCAAACCGCCGCGCCACCCCGACATGGGGACGTTCTGCACGACCGAGAACCGGCCCTACGACATCGTGGTCACCGCCATCCTCATCGCCGCGGCAGTCCGGTCTCTAGACTCCACCACCGGCACCATTCGCAGCGACGGCCGGTGGGACAACTGGGCTTCCGGCGCGGACCTGTTCGAGGAGGCAGTGTGCCCGCTGACCGTGGACGAGAAAATCGCACTGGAACTCGACGTCGAGGCCATGCGCCCAACGCCTACTCCACACCCCGACGGTTCCTAAGAATCACGGAAACCCCGGTCGAATGCCGCCCCGTGTTCGGCTAGTGCCTGTCCCCCGGGCGAGGATTGAAGCCGTCGTCAGCGAGAACGGATAACGCCGTCTGAAGTTGCCGTGAAGCTACCTCGGTTGCTGAGCGGTTGATGCCGCCCAGGACGGATGCTCCCGGCTTTCATGGTGTCGGGGAAGCTGCGGGAAGGCCGCCTCCCAGAGGTGACGGCACGGGTCGGGCAGCCGCATCGAGGGCCACAGCCCGAGCAGCCGGCCGACATTGATGATCCCGGCCATCTCATCGACCGACCCCGAGTTCTGCAGCGTCAACTGGTACAGCACGGCGCAGCTTCCATCATCAGCCACGTCACAGACGTTATCCGGTCCCCAGTCCAAATGGACCGGCAGCTGCACAGTACCCGACGCCGGCCCTGTCAGATCCTCAAAGGCACCCGGGACCAGGTAGACGAGGGAATCAGCGATGGTGTGCCGGGCCTCCGGCCCGTACACGTACTCCCGCAGTCCCGCCCGCACGCGTTCGGAAACGGTCGTGCCCTCGCTGGCAGCCTTGGCCTGGGCCCGGTCCCACAAGTCATCCTCGATACGGATCGTATGCCTCGTTGTACCGGCTGACATGGCGCCTTCCCTCGCTACCTTCCTTCCGCTCCCCACGTTACAGGTGTCATGACACCGTGGAAATGCTTTGCCAGCCAGAGTCGTCTGCCAGCGGCAACCGGGTTTTAGGCCCCCGAAATCCTGAACGCTTCGGCCTGGGAGACGAAGCCCCACTTGGCATCCTTCATAGAGCCCTGACAGTCATGCAGTCAGCCGGAAGCCCTGCCATGAACAGTCGTGGAGGCAGAAACAGGCAACACCATCGCACAGATGGTTCCGCAACTTTTGAAGGTCATGCAGTTCTACCCCAGGCCGACCATGAACGAGCAGAACAGTCCACCACAACCGAAAAGGAGGAGCGGGATGAACAACCAACATCGAGCAGAAAAGAAATTTTCCGCCGAACGTTCTCAGATCATGTTGGCCAGCCCAACAACGTCCATGAACAGGTACCAAAGAGCAAACACTCCAGGACAAGAACCAGGCAAGGAGGCAACCGGCCACACCACCAGCCGCCAATAAGAAAGGCCCCCGAAGGGGCCCTTCACAACAAAACATGTGCACCAGTCAGAGGCTAAAAAGCCCCTGAACAGGGAAAACACGTGCCCAAGATGGGACTCGAACCGGGCGCCACCCCCTGAAAATCCGCCACTCCCCCGAAAACATCACCAGTCCGGCCCAGTCCGACGCCGGTACAACCGAATCCGAAGCCCAGGGTGTGCACATTGTGCACACCCTCTTTTTGCCTACCTTGCACCCTGTTCAGTGGATGTCCCGCAGATTTTCGGACGCCGGAAGCTTCGGCCGTCTTCCCTTCGGCGGGACATGGCTCAGCCAGAATTCGACACACGAAATTGGCCGAGCATGTCTGCGCGGACCAAGCCAGGGGTCGGGATTCAACGAACGTCATAGGCGGTGGACTCCTTCGAACATCTCATGCCCAGAACAATCGACGAGGCCATGACTACCTGTCTGCAGGAACTTGGGTACCCGGGGCCACTAACGCATGCAGTTTACGGTGATTCTCTTTCTACCTTTGGCGAGCGAAGATAGACAGCCCTTGCGTCGGCATCCCGACAAATCACGCAGACCGGAATCGGGAGGCTACCGCAGCACGCATAGTCGCCACATCAACATCGCCGGCTGTCACCGCTGCAAGCACCTTGGCTAGCCGTTTCGGCCAGAGCACGTGAACGCCGCGAGTCGAGAATGCTCCTCCGATCAGAGGCCAGTCTGCTTCAATGAAGCACAGCACCCCTGTGACCGGAACATCCCCGACAAGGTCCCGCACGACATCGACCTGTTTGAGCACTCCATCGACCAGTTTCGTGCAGTCACGGCGGCCGACGAGGAGCTTCTCGACGCGTGGGCGAAGGATGCCACCTTCGATCTTCAGTTCAGGCCGCCCCTTGTACCGCTTGGCGTCGATCACCCAGACACCGCCGGGAGTGATGGCGATGTGGTCGATGTTCGCCTTCGAACCGGGGATGCGTCGGTCGTGGAGGACTGCTAGGTTATCGGATGCCAGGGCATTTAGCCGGGCGCCGAGGCGTTCCTCACCGATCGCGCCCCGATCCCAGGACTTGGTGTGCGGCCGCTCGTCAGAGAGCGCAACTGCGAGGCCACCCAGGCCACCCCACTTCTCCCGGAGTCTTTCCTCGTCCTTCGCCTTGCGCCGCTCATATTCGCGTCGGGCGGACGAACCGGCTACCCCAGAGTCAGCGGCCGGCGACTCATAACCAGACGGATCCAGCTCCGGGGACACGGGTTCCGGAGCCTCGGCGGCACACTCCAAGCAGCGGACGGTCCTTGTCCCGCTCTCATAGATCGCTTCGCTCCCGACCGGAAGAGCTGCGCCACACACCCGGCACGCTCCGGCGTACCGGAGCCTCATCTGCTTCATGAGAACAGGGGGTGGATCACCGCAACGGACATAATCTCCTGGTGACCTACGGGGGTTCGACCGAGAATGTGCTTTGCCATGGCTCAATCCTCGCCCACGGCTGAAGCTTTCAGGCGGTCCGGCATGCCGAGGACCTCCAAACTGTCCGGATTCTGGTGGTGCCCTCCGTCTTGTGCATGACCGGGAGGTTTCGTCTGGAGCCTTGGTCGTAGATCCCGCTGGGCCCGGGACTCCGTAGAGCACCCGCAAAAGGGATCCTCGGGCGAGGTTGAGCATCTGCCCCCGGGTTCCTCGGGGCGAGGTTGAGTATCTGGCCCCCGTTGCTCCGACAACACGCACTTCGAACGGCTGGCGAGGTGGGAAGAAGGGCGCAACCTCGACTGTCTGTCGCGCACGCCAAAGTCAAGACTCACGGCAAGGTCCTCGAAGCATGAGAACCGCGCAGCAGGTCCTGAGCAGTTCCCGATGAGGCCCGGCGGGCTGTGAGGTTTAGAGTTCCGGTGCATAGCGGGTAGCCCGTGCAGCCGAGGAAATCGCCGTGCCGTCCCTTGCGCCGTCGCATGGCCCGTTTCTCGCATTTAGGGCAGATGACGGGGGTGATGTCTGTGCCGTTCGAAGACCGGACGGAGATCGTGTGGTCCCTGACGAGCTCGAGGAGAAAGGGTGATTCGTGCCCGGTGCGGGTGAGCAGGAGCACCGAACGGCGTGCACGGGTGAGTGCGACGTAGAAGAGACGCCGTTCCTCCGCATAGGGGTGCGATTCGGGTGCCGCCATGGCCAACTGCAGGAGAGGATCGTCCTCGACAGTGCTGGGGAAGCCGCGTATCTCCAGCCCGAGGACGACGACGTAGTCGGCCTCCTTCCCTTTCGAAGCATGCACTGTGTTGAACTCCACCTTCAGATGGGCGTGCTTGGCGTGCAGCGCGGAGCGGACGTCGTCCCGGGAACGTGTGTACCGGCCAAGCAGCAAGACGGTCGCTGGCGCGGTGAGCTGCGCGTCGAGCCCGGCGAGCTGCTGCCGGAGGACCGAGTCGTAGTCGGCACGGTTGTCCACGCTGACAGCGAACACGGTCTCGCCGTAGTCGGGCGCTGAGGAGCCGATCTGCTTGCGGATCTGCCCAGGGTTCCTCGTCACGAACCCGCCGGCGATATCGCACAGCGACTGCGGGGACCGGAACGTGCGGTCCAGCCAGATGGTCGACGCTGCCCCGAACCAGTTGTCGAAACCCGTCATTACGCTGAGGTCGGAGCCCGCGAACCGGTTGATGGACTGCCAGTCGTCGCCGACCGCGTAGAGGTAGGTGCCCTTTGTCTTCAGCAGGGCCCGGACGAGCCCCGCGCGCGCCGCGCTCGTGTCCTGCATTTCGTCGACCATGACAACCCTGTAGGAACTCGCCCACCTGCCTGAGTCGACATAGTCGGTGGCGAGGTTCAGCATGTCCTCGAAATCGATCTGGCCTGCAGCCCGGAGCTGACGGTCCCATTCCGCGACAACCGCCGTGTACAGGCGCACGAACAGCCGGGCACGCAACTCGTGGCCGGCCCGCTGCGTGAGCTCGTCCGGACTGAGGCGATTGCCCTTCGCATGGGACATGAATGACCGCATCAGCGTGATCATGGCCCGGTCGGTGATCGGCGGCTCCCCCGCTGCTTCCCGGTACGGGTCTTCCTCCAGCTCGATTCCATGCCTGCGGAGCTCCCGCTCGAGGTGGTCGAACCCGGACCCGTCCCGGATGGTGGCCGAGGTCGTCTCTATCAGTCCGGTGCCGTACCGGGCATGGGTCTGACGCCGCCACGCCATGCTCTCGGCGTATCCCTCGAAGTGGGGCGGCGGAACACCGTCGGGTCCCAGCGCCCAGTGCTCATGCCAGATATCGATGTCCGGGTAGCAGAAATCCGGCTGGTACTGCCGGTGGTGGGCGTCCGCGACGTCGAAAGCGTATGGGCGCTCGTACTCGTAGCAAACCCCGTTGAAGAACAACCAGTTGGCGATCATCACCTCTTCCTGGCTCTTCACGATCTCCCCGGCCAGCGTCTCGAACCCCTGCGCTCCTGTCCGCCGGTCTACCTTCTCAGGTTCGGCTTCGTCTCCGGGATCGGGCAGCTGCCGGCCGAACACGAGGCGGAACAGGTCCCACTCGCGACGGAAGGCCGGGTCCTGGCCGCGGAGGGCATCGACGACCCTCGACAGTCTCCCGATGCCGTTGTCGGTGGCGAGGTCGTCCGGGAGGGAAGGCTTGCGGCCCGTGGCCTCGCCGATGATACGTAGCCCAAAGGAGTGGAACGTGCTCGATGCCACCGACGCACCATCATCGCCGAGGCGGGAGACGAGACGCTCCGAAAGTTCACCGGCCGCCTTCCTGTTGAACGCAAGCGCGAGGATCTCGGTCGGCTGCGCGATTTTCCTTCGGATCGCGTACCCGGCGCGGGCAACCATCGTCGAGGTCTTTCCCGAGCCCGCGGCCGCCACAACCCGCACCCGATTGTCGAAGCAGACCGTCGCCCTAACCTGCTCCTCGGTCAAAGGCGACTTCTCCACCGTGCGGAAGAAGTCCGCCAGTGCGTCTTTCTCCGACTCCAGGAACGCTTCGTTACGCCGGGCAGCCCACTCCGGTAAGTCAGTAGTGCCGCAGGCATCGACCGCGCCCCGCTGGTCAGCGCGATTCCCCAAGGGGAACGCGGAGAAACGCGGATCAGTGCCGGCAGCCAACCACGCAGCAACGTCTGGACGGATGCGCTCGAGCGCGGCGATCGTCTCCTGGTCCACCCATCTCGGTCGCTCCATCACCTCTTGCACCTGCGACCACCACAAGCGGGCCGCCTCACCCTGCCTCTCAGCTGCCGAGACCAGAGCGGCGAGACGCTGTCGCTCGTGGAGCTCGGAGCGGTACGCGGCCTCAACCTCCCGCGCAGCGCGACGTGAGAGCCCCGTCAGCACCGCCTCTGCCCGATGGGCGAGAGTGATGACTATCCGTCTCGGGCCCTCATCGACAACGAGTCCCAGGATGTCGAGGACATCGACGTCCACTTCACGTGGGATCCCGAAGACATGCAGACGACCGTCGCCTATCGACAGCACCCATGACCCTGCTCCTTTGAACATCCGAGCCCACCAGCTCGGCTTCCATTCCGTCAAGATGTCCCCCTCGGTAATGCCCAATCCCGACGATCAGTCTATTTGCCCAGCAAGGTCCCGCCATCGGAAGTGCAGGACCGCGCAGCACCCAACGACGCCACTCCAGGTGGATGTGTCGTGGAGGCAGAAACAGGCAACAGCACGGCAGAGATAACTCTCCAACTCAAGACAGTGATGCAGTTCCAACCCAGGCCAACCATGACTAAGCAGAACAGTCCACCACAACCGAAAGGGAGGAGGAGCGGGATGACCCTAGGACACCCCGAACCGACCCTGCGGATCTGTACGGATCGGAACCGATATGCAGTAGCTGTTCTGGAGCGCCTCGTTGAAGTGCTCGGCTCCCCCGGCTCTCGCCTTCTTCCATAACGGTGCCGTGAGAGTTCGTGCCGATGAGGTCCTCGCCCATGCGCGCACCGAAGAACAGCACACGCCTCGTACATGGATGGATCAAGCAAGCACCAGGTGCCGCCACTGCCTCAGCTGATTGCAAAGGAAGCCACCGAAGTACCCCGTTAAATAATCGAAGCTAGGGATTGCCCCGGATCTCGTTGACACGGCGACATTCCTTGGAGCAGTTCAAGGAATCGAAGCAAACCATATGGCAGTCCCGATAGCCTTTGCCGCTGAAGACGTAGACTCGAGAGCGTAGACGCTCCACAGGGAGCAAAACTTTGCTGCACACATCGACTGCTCTACCAATCGCAGGAGAGCATTCCATCTAGAGGGAACTCGGGCCATGGTATGACGATCTATAGAACCAAAGAGTGGAACGGATACGGAAAACAGAATTACTACTGGAACGAATACAGGCTCGAAGGTGACAGTGTCGTCAAGTACAAATGCCATAGACAGAAGTTCTTTGGCGGCCACGAAAACAGTTGGCAAGAAGACGAGGAGGCTGTGGAAACGTGGGGAGTTGGTGATTCGAACATGCCTGATTGGCTTAAGCAATATCTCTGAGCACAGCCTCAGCCGCATGCCCCATTTTGCGGTCATGGATGGCACCCCTAGAAATCACGGTTGTGGTACCAGGAGCGGCTCCCATACGCCTAGCGTTGTTCCGCGATCGCCTGCCGCCGACTGGCGTCATCGGCCCAAAGTACTCCCGCCGACTCTTAGGCGCAGTACCTCGTCATACGTCAAGCCCTCGGTGTTTAGCGCGGTCGCGGCGGTCCGCTCGGTATCCACCCGAGAGGACGTGACAGCAGCTAATGCCATTTGGCAACGCCGCGTCCGCATAAGATCCGGCGTAGTTTGAGGACAGTACTGCACGGTCCGGAGCCGAAAACATTGACAAGCGAACAATTAGCGGTCGCAACGGACAGAAGCGTCAAGCGTGAATTGCCAAAGCTAGTCGGTCACGAGTCTGGCGAGGGAACGAACGCCGTTGGTGAACTGGTCGAACTTCAGCTTAATATGTCCGTTCTGCAGCCCGCCCGTGCTGCGAACGAGTTCATGTGCCTTGAGCTCAAGCAATTCATCCGGGACGAATCGCGGTATTGTCCTGCTTACCCATGGCCAACGATCCGCCTCTTCACCTCTTTCGGCACGGTAATCATCAGGGAGGAATATTGGCTCTGACGTCACCTCCACGACTGCGTAGCAGTCGCGGGTCTGTGCGCAGATGACGACCAAGTCTCTTGGTTTGATGCTTGGCCGTCCCTTTGCAGGGCTGCCGAAATACCACTCGTTGCGCCATTGGTCCAGCGCCGGTTCACCGTATTCAGATTTCAGCCACAAAGTCCGGGTTTCATCTCGAGCATCAAGCAGCAACTGCTCCACGAGAGCCAGAGCGGAGTTTTTGTCCATGTCACAGGAAGCAGGTGCCTCTGCCTCGGTAAGCCGACGAGCCTGCAGAAGAAGCTTCTCCAAGTCGTGTGCCGTAACTTCCCGATTGGGCCAAGAATTGATGACTTTCCGAACATCGTCTACCTGGGCAGCTCCCAATTCGACACCCAACTCGAAGTTGGGAGCCTTCGAGGTGCCCAGCCCTGCACCAGTAAGGTTCGCCGATCCAACGAAACCACGGCTCCCAACGATGAACGTCTTGGCATGCAGCCGTTCAACATGACTGACGTTGACACCGTTTTGCTGCAGTTCAACCAAGCCTTCAACCGACAAGTAGCCGTTCGCTACCGCCGTTGGGTCCAAGCAAGTCAAAAAATGCCATTCGGAATCCGAGTCTTTAGCGGCCACCGCCAGCCGCCGACACACATCAGAGGACACATAGGGACTGGTCAGGATCACTTCGCCATCAGCGTCCGCGATTTGTTGGTACAGCCAATCTGCAGCACTCGTATAAACCAAAGCTTCATTCATCACGATGACGACATTACTGCGAGTCGCGGGTAGTTCGGCATTAGGCATGACTGTCTCCAGACGGGCCGCTCAGAGCATCCGCTCCACGATGTATCTGCACTGGTGCTGGTCTTCCTGCCCGCAATTCGCCTGACAAAGAGCCCCGGATTGAATGTCAAAAGTGTCCTTCAATCTAGGGACGCTGAAAGTCAAAGTCGCTGGGTTCTGAACATTCCCCGAGCCGGACCGCTTGAATTACCACTGATGCCCCGCAACTGGTTCACCAATCCGGTTTCCGACAATTAGACGCTTAGAATGTGAGACTTGCCGGGGACCGGCGAGATTGTAATGAAGGATGGAGCAATGGTGTTCCGCACTCTAAACCTGGAGGATGCAGACGACCACTTTCCTGGCCAGGATACCGAAGTGGTCCCTTGACCATGCGACGGCCCCGGCACGAAAAAATGGGTGCAAAACATGTCGAGCACGTCAGCACACGCGGCAGAACGGCGGGAGCTCAGCCATCCTCCGTCAACCATTCTGTGGGAATGAAGGCGACACCGTTTCGCCAATTCTCGATGACACCGTTTTGGAACCAACTGTCTGCGAGGTTTGCGTGATCGCACACAATCACTTGGAGCTTGCCGGTGAGCGTCGACACGACGTCTCGCATTAGGGTGAACTGCCGTCGAACCGCTTCCCAGTCGGCGTTTTCATCGTCAGCAGCATCAACAACCTCTTCGGGAAAGAACGCCTGCGTTGGCTGATCGAACATGACAAACCGCGGCACAGGCCGATCGTTTATCGCGAACCAGTGGTGGAGCGCTAAGTGAGCTACAAGGTGATAGCCGACCCAGTTTTCCGCGCTTCCCATATTTGGTAATCCTAATGGATGAGGCCTGGATCGGCCCCTGATACATTTTGCGAATTGCAGCTTCTCATCATCGGCTTTTTCCAGGAAACGAAATGATTGTCGGAGCGGCCGGCTTGCAAATGGATCCTCCCTTCACATCAGACACCTATGAGCCAACCGTCGGCAAGAAGGAAGCAGCGAGGATGAGCAGCGCCGACCCACCACTCGTTAGTTAAGGAACGATGAGCCGTCGCGCGTGTCGGCTTTCAAAGCAGCAGGCCCGGCTTTTCAACCCCTTAGGGCGGAAGGTGATGACGAAAATTGGGGATGTAGTGCGGCCTCCAGTACAGCAGCTGGAGATCGACTTGGCCCTTGGGATGTGCTCGCCTGCATTTCAGGCCCTGCCGTGGTCATAGACGGAGTTCACTACCGCACTGCTCTTGTCTTTTAAGTATCTTTGCTTCTGTCTCGTCCTTACCTTCGTGCTCGTTGGCGCTCATGCCGAGACCTAGCAGGAACACTGCGCTTGCTGCCATTAGTACAGTCGTCATTATGAGGAATGGATCGTTGTGCATGGTTATGGCTGCTCTCTATTCATAGTTGCCAGATGCCCTGCCCTGCTTCATACCCGGCGGTGCTGTTTCGTTTTGCGCGCGTGCTGCAGTGCTGGCCTTGGTCATTCTTCGGGTTCCCCCGTCCATGCTTGCCATCGGCGGCACGAAATTACCTCTACTCTCGGTGCCAAGGGCTGTGGCCAGGCGGTCTGCCGGCTCCTCTTGCCAGTGGTCTGCGGGCCCCCTTTCGGGGACAGTCCGCCACCTACCGGGGCCGCCCAATCAAAGGGCGAAACCGAAGAGCCGACAACCGGCAAAGATTCCGTCGGACTGCCACCAACTGCCTTACAGAGGCCCTTCGTGCCGTGCAGTCACCCGTGCAGCCGTGACCTCGCCGGATCTTTGAGGACGATGGCCCAGTTCACGTCTCTCCTTCCGCGCTGCTTTGGGTTTCCTTCATGATGCTGCCTGCTCCCTGAGAAGACACTGAGACCGACAGGAAGGATATCCGGTACCGGTATCCGGGAGCGGTTTTCTGCCTCTTGCCGCCGTCCCTGCTCGTTGAAGCCGGTTGTGTATCCGGGCTGGTCAGGCACCTTCAAGGGTTTTGAGGAGGTCGTTCAGGACTGCCCGTTCTGTCGCCGGGTTGGGAGTGTCGGAGCGGACGGCGCTCAGCACGGGGTCGATCTGCTGATCAATGAAGGTCCATGCGGCGCAGTCCGCGGCGCTCAGTGCAGGTTGGTTGTCGTCCCAGGCGGTCTCGAGGTCGGTGACACGGGCCGCCGCAGCGGGCTGGTTGCCTTTTTTGACGAGGGCAAGGGTGTCGGACGTGATGGTTCGGAACTCAGTGATGTTGGACGCGGGGAAGTGTGCCTGCGCTGCCGCTTGTGCCTCAGAGCGGGTCAGCGGCGCGGAACCGGCAGTACAGCCCGCTGCCGGGCCCTCGGCGGCGAGAGCGCTCTCGTGCGGGAGACTGTTCGTGTATCCGAGGAGCGCGATGGTCGCGACCGCGACGGCGGACAGGATGCCCAGGGTGGTTCGCCGGCGTGCGGGGGACGCTGCAGGGACTGCCTTGTTGGAGGTGTGTTCGACGACGTCGGCTTTGCTGATCGTGAGATATGCGACGGTGGCCAGGATCGCTGCGAGGAAGATGATGCTCGTGGTGAAGGTCCCCATGCCCAGCCCTCCCTCGGCGGGTGTCAGGCCGAGCCAGTCTCCGATGTTTGCGCCCAGGGGGCGGGTGAGGATGTAGGCGATCCAGAAGGCGAGTACGGGGTTGGCGCCGAACCGCCAGAGAGCGGTGACGATGCCAATGAGGGCCAGGGGCAGCAGGATCGAGGGCCCGGGACCCCATCCGGTGAGCTCGAGGGTCCAGTCACCCAGGGCCGTGCCGAGAGCGAAGGTCACCAGCACGGCGAGCCAGTAGAAGGCTTCCCGGGGCACGGTGACGATGCTGTGGATTGAAAGGGTGCGTTCCCTGACGAACCAGATGGTGAAGACCACGGCCAGCGCCGCGGAGAACACAGCCGAACTGATCCAGAGAGGCACGCCGGCCTGGTCGGTGAGCAGGTCGGTGCACAGGGTTCCGGTGATGCTCATCACGACGACGGTGAGCCAGTAAGCGACCGGGCGGTAGCGCCGGAGCCTGATCTGCACCGCAAGCACCACGGCGGTGACGGCGATGAAGATGATGGCGGTTGCGACGAGGCGGACTCCGAGGGCGGTGTTTATGTAGTCGGCGAAGCTCTCTCCGACCGTGGTGCACAGGATCTTAATGACCCAGAACCAGATCGTGATCTCGGGGACCTTGCTCAGCCGCGCTTGGACTGAGGGCAGGGATGTCATCTGTTGTGTACTCATGGGCTGCATGGTTTCAGCCGCCGCTGCAGCGGAACTGCGAAAGGACGCAGCCCAGTCTGAGAATCCTCACATGAACGCGGGAGGCCACGACCGGCGGTTTGACGCCCAACACCGGGCGCGGTGCCGAAGAGGACAGACCCCGGGCCGGCGCTGGTCCGGCGTCTGTCCGGGTCAGCAGGGTTAGGCTGGCCGTTTAGGCCGAACCGGGCATCCAGGCCGGCATCCAGGCACCCCGCCCTGGCTCGGCCCGCGAACTTCCGGAGGTCACCGGGCATCCGATTCCTGGACCCCGGGAATTCCTCTTCACAGCTCCCTTCCCCGGTGACCCTGAGCGCCGGAGCCCGGCATTGATTTGTTCAGGTAGTGCCGCCAGGACGAGAATTGGCGCCATGGCTGCGCTCCCTGACCGTCCCGTCCGCGTTCTGGTCGTCGAAAACGATACCGAACTCGGACCTCTGCTGGTCCGTGGCCTGGGCGAGGAGGGCTATGAAGCGGATTGGATCGAAGACGGCCCGACGGCCCTGATCACGGCGCAGGAGGAGAACTACGGCATCGCGGTGCTCGACGTGATGCTGCCCGGAATGTCCGGTTTCGAACTCTGCCGGCGGCTACGGGATGCCTCCCGTTCCCTGATCATCCTGATGCTCACGGCCCGGGACGATGTCAGCGACCGGGTGAGGGGCCTGGACGCCGGGGCCGATGACTATCTCACGAAACCTTTCGCGTTCAGCGAACTCTCCGCCCGGCTTCGGGCGCTCCGGCGTCGGGAGAGCCTGGCCATCCGCCCGCGGCTGGAAGTTGGAGGGCTGACGATCGACAGTCACGATCATGTCGTGCGGGCGGGCGGAAAGGTGGTTCCGCTAAGCCCGAAGGAATTCGCCCTGCTGCGCTTCCTGGCCCAAAACGTTGACGAGACGGTGCAGCGCGAGGCGATCCTGCTGGAGATCTGGGGGACGGTTCAGCACACCAATCCGAACATCGTCGACCAGTACATCAGCTACCTCCGCCGCAAACTCGAACGCGTCCCGACCGGGATGAGCCTGCGCACCCTGCGAGGGGTCGGCTTCGAGCTGACGCGCGAGCGATGAATGCCCTCCACAGGCTCTCCATCCGGGCCCGGATCACGATGGGCACGCTGTTGCTGGCCGCCGTATTCTTCGGTGCCGTCTTCTTCGTCGTGCGGGAGCAGGTCGATCAGATCATGCAGAACGCTGCGTTCGAAGTGCTCCAGCACGACGCGACCCCGTTTGAGACGGCCATCCAGCAGGAACCGAACGACCGCGGCGACAAACCCGGCGAAGGCCAGCTCGTCGCGGTCATCAATCCCGCCGGCAAAACCGAGACGTCGACGCTGCCGACCCCCGTTACCGCCAACATGGCCCGCCTCGATCTCGCCGCCACCGGCCCGCAGCAGCTGGCCGCAGGCGGATCCACCTACCTGGTCGCTGTCGAGACCGTCCAGACCCGCACCGGAGACTGGACCATCATCTCCGCCCGCAACCAGGATGAATCCGCGCTCGTCCTCAGCGACCTCACCACCGGCCTCATCCTCGGCCTGGGCGCCCTCACCCTGCTGTTCGGCGTTGTCTCGTGGCGTTTGATCGGGGCCGCACTCCACCCGGTCACCCGGCTGCGCCGAAGCGCGGAAGTGATTATCGCCTCCGGCACCGACGAACTGCTGCCCTTGGGACCGGCGAAAGATGAAATCACCGACCTCGCCAGGACCCTCAACCGGCTCATCGAGGACCTCCGGGCCTCCGCTGCCCGGGAACGGCAGCTGGTCTCTGACGCCAGCCACGAACTCCGCACACCACTGGCGGTCCTGCAGGCACAACTGGAACTGCTCCGCACCGGGAACCGCAGCAGCATCGACTCCGACATCGCCGCAGCCCAACGGGCAACCACCCGCCTCACCAAACTCGTCGAGAACCTGCTCGAACTGTCCCGTCTGGATGCCGGGCCCCTGCCGACGCCAACCACCATCGGCGCGCTCGTCGAGGAGGCCGGTGAGGCAATTGACCGGGTGCGGCTCCGCGCAACGAACGACGACGTTCGGATTGACCTGATCACGCCCGACCACGCCGACCACGCCGCTCTGATCGCGATGCCTGCACTCCTCTACGGCCAGGTTCTCGACAACCTGCTGTCCAACGCCCTCCACGCCCTCGACGGGAAAGGACAGATCACCGCCACCATCACGCTCGATCCGCCCGACCTCATCACCCTTGTCACCGACAACGGGCCCGGCATCGATCCGGAGTTCCTTCCCCAGGCATTCGACAGGTTCTCGCAAGAGGACAAAGTGCGCGGGAGCGCCAACGGCTCGGGTCTGGGCCTGGCAATCGTCGCCGCCGCCGCAGCCTCCGTCAACGGCACCGTCACACTCGAGAACGCAGCCCCCACCGGCCTCATCGTCCGACTCACCATCCCGGCACCCCGGAAACGCCCGGCATCCAAGGAACGCCCCGCGCCCGCTTCACGGGGCGACGGCACCTGACCGGCCGCTCCCACGCCTGCAAGGGGGCGCAGACGAAAGATCCTTGAGGGCTTGATTGCTGCGAAGGACTCGATGGGGTTGTGCCGGTCGCGTACTGGTCACCGGGTTCGGTGGGGGCAGGGGGTTTTGCATGTCTTCCATGTAGCCTGCGGCGATGCGCTCTGGATGGAGGCGTCCGTGGACGCGAGGCGCTGCCACATTCGCGGGGTTCAATTCGTTACCGCCTTCCTGTTCTACTGGCTGGTTCCCCATGGGGGTTCGACCCGGCGTCTCTTTAGCGCCTTGCCCAGGCCGCGACCCAGGCCACCTGCACGTGGCCGGCAGTCCCGGGCCGGGGGCACCCGGTCAGGCAGGACTCGGTTTGCAGGATGTAATGCATGGGCTTGACGGGTCTGCCTGTCGTGATCGTGCCCAGTCTCTTCCCGTCGAGGAGGAAGGTGACCCGTCCGGGTGTCCATTCAGTGGTGGCCGTGTGCCAGGACGTGAAAAGGGTTCGTGAGGGAACCACTTCATAGATGTTCTTCGATGATCCGCTCCGGTGGACCGCACCGAAAAATGGGCCCGCAAGGTCCCCTTCCGGGTAGTCCAGTTCACCGTCCCTGGGCCAGACGCCGCTGTCTGGCCACATCAGCCAGGCGGTCTTGAAGCCCGGAAGCGAGTCTGCCCTGAAGCGTACGGAGTACCGTCCGTATAGTTGGCTGTTGGGCCGGTGAGGCCCGGTGCTGGTGTTCGCGATGATGGGAGCGGGGGCAGCGCCCATCGAGATTCCGTGTTCGGAGTGCAGATACCAGTCCAGGACGCCGTTCCTGACGCTGAGGACCTTTGTGGGGTAGTAACCGGATTTGCCGCCGCTGACCTGCCCTGCCGTGCAGGTGTCCCGTCGGCGTAACCCGCGCTCCATGTCGCGCGGTAAGCTGCCCCGGGGAATTCGCCGATGGGGACATCGCCGTGGATGAAATCGCCTGCGAATACCTGCCGCCACCCCGGCAAATCACCGACCGGCAGGCGCTGCCCGGAAACGGACGTGTCGTCCGGGGGTGAACTGGAGGCTCCGGCCGGGTGCGGCGCAGGCGTAGGATTAGGCGCCGGCGTTCCTGGACTGCCCGGAGGGGTGGTGTACGCCGTGCCGGCATCCTGCGGCGTCCCGGGCCCCGGGACTCGGGATCCGGCAGGATCGGCAGCGGCGGATCCTGCCGGGACCGGGACAGCCGGAGCTGTCGTACTGTCGGTGGAGATCCCGGCCGGCCTTGGCTCCGGGGAGACCACCACCTGCCGCGGCGCCGTCGGGTCGCACCCTGCGACGGGGACTGCCAGAGCCGCCAGGCAGCCGAGAACAATCAGCGTGCGGTACTCACCGTAGATCTTCCGCTTGAGCTGTGCCAGCACCCGGAGCATTGTCAAACGATACCCATGCCGCCGGAACCTTGAAAAGGAAAACGGGCAGGGCGTCTCGCGGCTGCGCTGCTTCGACGGCGAAAATGCCTCGTTATTAGTAATAATTTCTTCGATACGGACGCAGCATGCCCGTCTCACGCGGCAGGCCGCGGCTTCCGGCGGAGGAACTCACTGGTTCCGTAGCCGGCCGCAACGACAAAGATGCTGCATATCCATCCGAGGGCCAGGATGATCATCGTTCTGGTGTCTCTGTCCTCGTAGGGGGTCAGAGACTGCCCTGCCACGACAACTTTTCCGGCCGAGGGGCGTGCGACAATCGCCATCCGCAGTTCGGGTGCCGGCTGCCAGGTCACCGCATTGAAGCCGGATGTCCGGGCAGCGTCCAGCACTCCGCCCGGTACAACGGGAAGCGAGCCGTCGAGTGTGACCGTGCCCGGCTCTGGTCGGTCATCGGCCCCGTAGACGATGACGAACACACCACTGTCCGGCGTCAGTTCCAGCCGGGGCCCGGGGGCAGGCGTTGGCTGCGGCAGCTGCACCTGGGTGGCGAGAGCGGCCTCGGACGCCTCATTGGCGGCGCTCCGTCCAAGCTGTTGAAGCGCCACGTAGACGGTTCCGAACACCAGCGTCATCACAAGGGCCGCTGTAAGCCAGCCCACAGTTCTTCTCATGACTCCATCATCGGATACAGCCGCGGCGGAAGCGGTTGCCTCGAGGAGAGCGGTTCCAGCCCGCGTTCGAGGGGAATTGCGGCCGTGGTCCTGCCCGCTGGACCGGGTAAGACGGCCCATCCCGCTGCTCCTCGATGGGTCCTGGCCGTTTCAAAGAGTGATTCGTTCAGGCGCGGCCCAGGGTTACCGGTCGTGAATCATCGATATTGGTGCAGGACCGGCGCGGTGCGTCCACCCGATGTTGCCTTGGGCTTGCCCGCCCTCGGCGGACAGCTAGCGCTGCGTTTGGGGCCGGGCGTTAAACACGTCGGTTTCGAAGGTGTTGATCCCGGGGGCGGCAGCGTACCCGAGGCGGGGCAGGGAGAACATGTCCTCAATGCTGGCCAAAAGGCTGTAGTGGTTGTACAGGACGGTCGACGAAGTCCCGCCTTTGGTGAACGCAGAGAGGACCAGGGCGCCTACTTTGCCGCCGTCGGTTCCACCGGCCACTCCGGAGGGGCCGGTGGTGTGGCCTTCGGATTCATCGAAGGTGATCACCAGTACCCCGTCCTGTTTGAAGGCCGGGGATTCCAGGATGGCCGGGACGTGCTGGCGAAGCCAGGCGTCGGCGGTTTCCAGGCCGCCGGGACGTCCGTCCGCGCAGGGGCTGTCATGGCCGTCGTTGCACAAATTCGGGGTGATATAAGCAAGGTTAGGGGTGGTCGCGGCGGATTTCAGGTCGTCGGCAAGCCTGTCGAAGTTGACCACATTCCTGGCACAGTCCGGGGACGCAGTGATCGACTCGAAGTACACGAATGGGTTGTGCCGGGTCGCGTACTGGTCGGTCGGCGTCGCGTCCTGGTGGTCGTCCCCGGCACCGAGTGCAGGGTGCTGGCAGGGAGTGGCCATGTCCTCCATGTAGCCCTTCCAGGTTTTACCGGCCGAACTCAGCTGCCCTGCCACGGTAGGCACCGATGCCGGGTAGACGCAGCCGGTGCCCTGCACCTGGCCCGCGGTAGCTGTGCCGGTCACCTTGAACAGAGTGTACGTGGGGCAGTCGTCGCGGGTCATGACGTTGGATGGCTGGCCCGAGATCTGCGCGAGGTAATTGGGGTTCGAGTTGTGGGCGATGCCGTAGTACTCGCTCAGCAGCACGCCCTGGGAGCGGAGGGTTCCGGACAGGTAGGGCGCAAGCGAGTCCTTGCCCCAGGTCTCGTAGTAGCCCTTGTTCTCCAGGTTAACGACGAAGACATGGCCCGGTTTCCCGCCTGCCTGTTGACCGCTCTGCGGGGCGTCCCGGGAGGCGGTGCCCGTGGGACCAGCGGCCGGGGACCGGGTAGCCGACGGCGGAGCGGCCGACGGGGACGCCGTTTCTGAAGGAGCTGACGTCGCTCTGGGTGAACCGGTTTCCGGCGGGGCACTGGTGTCCGACTGTGCCGGGATGCAGGCCGACAATGCCAGAGACAGGGCTGCCGTCATTGTTATTGCCCTGGCGCGGGCAATGGTGTGTTTCCGGTGCTCGCGTGTGCTTTTGCGCATCTGTCCCGGCTTTCTCTCGGCTCGACCTCGTGCCCAGGCTGCGACTAAGAATATGCCACCTCCGGCCCGGGCCGGCAGGGGCTTATCTGCCGGTTTCCTGTGAACCTGAGATGGACGGAAACAATTCGTTCTCGCGGCCGCGCAACGGGCATAGGGTGATTTCATGCGTGCCATGGAGATCACCGCAACCCTGACCGTCCGCCCGGCCACCGGAATCCTGCCCCCATGGATGGACCCTAACGAGTTCCTCCGGGATCCCGCCGTCGCGCCCTGGGTCGTTGTGGTGGTGTGCGCGTTCCTGTTCATCGAAACGGGCATCCTGGTCGGGTTTTTCCTGCCCGGGGACTCACTGCTGTTCACCGCGGGCCTGCTCGTAGCCACCGGCACCGTGCATGTGAACATCCTGCTTCTGGGCGCCGCCGCGTTCGTTGCGGCGTTCGCAGGCGACCAGACCGGATACCTGATAGGACGCAAGGCCGGCCCGGCTGTCTTCAACAAACCGGACTCCCGCCTGTTCCGCCACGAATACGCCGACAAGGCCCACGTGTTCTTTGAAAAATACGGGCGCCGTTCAGTGATCCTGACGCGCTTCGTGCCGATCGTGCGGACGTTCCTTCCCGTCACCGCCGGGGTAGGCGGCATGCGGTACCGGACGTTCATCGCGTTCAACGCGATCGGCGCCTTGCTCTGGGGTGCCGGCGTGCCGCTGCTCGGGTTCTGGCTGGGCAGATACGAGTGGATCGGCGCGAACATTGACCTGCTTTTTATCCTGATCGTGCTGGTCTCCGTGCTGCCGATCGGCATCGAGCTGCTCAAAAACAGGCGAGCGAAGGCTGCTGATTAGGAACCCGAACCCGGCCGGAGCGTGCACCGCCGCGAACGCCGGCGCTCCCGTGGCTGCCGGGCACGGTGTTTCCTGGGGGAATGCCATGCTTGACACGGACTTGAAGCAAACCCGGAAAACCCGTGACCCCGGGGCCAGGGCGGAACCGTTCCCTAACCGGTGGTGAGCAGCAACACGAAGTAGACCGCGCCTCCGGCCAGGCAGTACAGTGCGAACGGCTTCAGCGTGCGTGTGTGGAAGAACCTGAGCAGGAACCGGGTCGAGAACCACGCCGCGAGGCCCGAGCAGAGGGCGCCGACGAGGAACGCGACACGCTCGTCAGCCAATTCAGCGCTGAACAGTTCGGGCAGTTTCAGGACGGCCGCCGCGCCGATGATCGGGGTCGCGAGCAGGAAGCTGAAGCGGGCAGCGTTTTCATTGTTCAGGCCCGAGAGCAGCCCGCCGACCATGGAGGACCCTGAACGGGAGATGCCCGGGATCAGGGCTGCGGCCTGCGCGGCCCCCACGCCGAGGGCCTGTTTCCAGGTGAGCCTGGAAATGGCCGTGTCTGAGTGGGCAGCCTCAGGTGCCGGGGTCTTCAGCCCCACTTGTTTCTGCAGCGGGCGTCCCCGGAGAGTGCGCGGCGGCTGCGGCAGGGATGGGAGAGGTCTTCCGCTGGCGTAGCCGCTCCGCAGCGAAGAGGATCAGGCCGTTGACCACGAGGAAGCCGGCGGCGACCAGGGGTGAGGCGAACAGGGTCCGAATGGGCTTTTCCAGCACCAGGCCCAGGATCCCGGCGGGGATGGTGCCGGCGATGAGCAGCCAGCCGAGTTTGGCATAGGTGTCGGAGGGCTCGATTTTCCGGTTCCGCACCGAACGCCCGAGACCCTTGAAGATCTCGATCCAGTCCCGAAGGAAGAAGACGAACAGCACGATCGCGGTGGCCAGGTGGGTAGCGATCAGAAACGTCAGGAACGATGGGGCGTTCTGGTCCAGGTTCCAGCCAAAGAGCCGCGGAAGGATGACGCTGTGACCCAGGCTGGATATGGGAAACAGCTCCGTGATGCCCTGAAGGAGTCCCAGGACGGCGGCCTGAAAGGTAGTGATCATGCCCGGGAGAATACCTGCCGCCGCTGAGCGTTTGGTGAACGTCCGGCAGAGACCGCCGCCCGTTGCCTCGGCTACCGCTCCAGACCGGCTGCCGCGTGTCGCGATGCGTGCCACGCGACCTTATCCGGGCTTCACAGCCGGTATCCGGGCTTCACAGTGGGTACACAGCGGCGGGAAAGACGCACGACAGGACGGCCCTCAAGTATTGGGTCATGGCCTTCGAAACAGTCGAAGCGCAACCCCAAGGAGCACAGTCATGAACCAGGTCAAGAAAATTGCTGCAGGCGCCACGCTCATCGGCGCGCTGATCGGCGGCGGCGCCCTGGCCGTCACGGCCCTGCCGGCCAACGCGTCCACCCCGACCACGTCCTCGACGGCATCGTCGTCGACACCGGGCACCAACACGTCACAGACGCCGCGTGATGAGTCGAAGGGCGGCCATGTGGGCGCCAATGGCTCAACTGAGGTTCTGTTGACCGGTGACACAGCCGCCAAAGTCACGGCAGCTGCGCTGGCCGCCAACCCGGGGGCCACCATCGAGCGCGTGGAAAACGATGCTGAGGGTGCCACTTACGAGGCGCACATCGTCAAGGCCGACGGCACCTCTGCCACCGTGAAGCTGGATGCCGCGTTCAAAGTAACCGCCACTGAAACGGGTGGTCCCGGACACTGACCCTTTACCGACTGGCGCCGCCGCTGGCTTCGTTCCATCACGGGGATGTGACCAGCGGCGGACCCGGTGAACCGACGGGCCCTGTGCGCTGTGGACGGATATTTGGGTGTTGCGGGTGACGTTGTCCGTACTGGAGCTGCCCACGTGGCCTCAACCGCAGAAGGAGACAGCACAGCCCGTTGACGCTTCGACCAAAACACCAGTGGCAACGGGCGCAAAATGTTGCTGGAGGAAGCGGCAGGACGCGGGTTTCCATCTGGAGTCAGGTGCGGGTGACCCTGCTGTGAAGGGACGTGACGACCGCCCGGGCGGACACCATGGCACCGTGCTGCCAGGAGATCGCGTGACTTAGGTGGCTGCCCGCAAAGTAGATGTTGCCGGCCGGCTCCAACAGTTCCTTATATCTGGGATCTGTCTGCGACGGCCATGCGGTCCAGGCTCCCTCGGAGTGCTCCACACTGGCCCAGTCCACGGAGAAGGCGGCACTGACGTCCCTCGCATAGACAGGCCCGTGAACCTGCGCCCCCAGTTCCAGCGCCCGGGCCAGCCGCTGATCGGGGTGCATGGCACCGAACCTCCGGGCCTGGCTTCCGACGTTGTAGTACCCGATCAGCGTGCCGTGTCCCCCGTTGAAGCCACTGCACGGATACCAGATGTTTCGCAGGTCGGTGTCGGTGTTGGTGATGCCGCCGTAGATCCGGTGGTCCAGTTCCCACCAGCGCCGGCTGTATTCGATACCCATTTTGCCGGCGTCGGTCGGCTCAGCGTATTTCAGCGCCTCAATCGTTCGGGCGGGCAGATTGCCCGGAACTGTGGCGGCAATGTGCGGCGGCAGCGTGCAGATGCCGAAGTCCGCCTGGAGGCGCCTGATTTGCCCTTCCCAGGTCATGTGGTCCACCTCGATGCCGGATGACGTGTTGCGCAGCCCCAGCACCTTGGCCCCATAGGTGATTTTCTCCGGGCCTATCGCCTTTTCGAAGGCATAGGGGATGCGGTCCATGCCGCCCACCGGCTGGAACATCATCATGGCCTGGTCCCAGCCGAACTCGAAGGAGAAGTAGTTGCCCACACCGCTGGCCAAGACATCGCTCAACGCGTAGGGCGGCAACTCGGTCCCCTCCTGCAGACCGGCACCCGGCGGTGTCTTGTAGCCGCGGCGGGGGCTTCCGGTGTACCTGAAACTCGCACCGGGGTCACCGGGCACTTTGGGCCCGATATCGCCGAAGTCGGTCAGGAACTCGATCAGTGACTCCTTGTCCTCAGGTGTCAGGTGGGCGTCCAGGGCTCCCTGGTCCGTGGCCTTGGCCAGGAGTTCCGATACGTACCCGTAGACGTCGGCCTTGGCGGCGCGGTGCCGGACGGCCCTGTTGGACAGCGCTGTGTCGCCCTCCCGGTACAGGTAGGCATTAGCGTTCTGGTTAGCGAACGCCTCGATGGGGACGCCGAGCTCCCGGCAATAGTCGAGCGTGATGTGGTGCTGCGGGATTCGGGCCGGCCCGGCGTTCATGTACTCGCCGCGGGAGAAGTCCGCCGTCTGGGTGATCCCCTTGAGGTCCGTCTCCACTGTCCCGCCCCGGACGGTCCAGTTCCGGCCGCCGGGCCTGTTCCGGGCCTCCAGGACGGTTACTTTGTAACCGGCCTTGCCCAGTTCATAGGCGGCCGTCAGCCCGGCAATTCCGGCGCCGAGCACGATGATGGTTTTCGGGCCACCGCGGAGATCACCTTGGTGCGGGGCGGTGTAGGTGGGCGTCTGTGCCGCAGCCGGGGCCAAGCCCAGTGCCGCCATGGTGCCGTACATGACTCCGGCACCTCCTGCGATGCCGACTTTCCTCAGAAAATCGCGGCGGGTCTCAGGCATGTCCGTCTCCTGAAAACTGTCGTGGCGCGCTGGCACCGATGGAAGAACTGAAATGGCTGCGTCGCCTGGCTAGCGAAGGTCCCACACGGCGTACTCCGGAACGAGGAGCTCCGGATGCTCCGTTGCCATGATCGCCACGCCCGGATAGTGGCGGAGGATTTGGGCGAGAACGGGGCGCCCCTCCGCCCCGAGGTCAAAGTCGATATGGTTCAGAAGGAGCAACGGGGGATCGCCGAACACGGCACGGGCTATCTGGAGTCTGGCCCGCTCCGATATGGTCAGTGGTTCGCCGCCCCGCCTGAGGACTGTGTGCTCTGCTCTCGGCAGCCCCGCGACCCGGCTGGACAGCCCGACCCGTGCCAGTGCCTCGGCGGTCAGCTCCGGGGCGAGATCGGGACGCCGGTACCGCACAGCCCGGGCGATGGTCCCGCGTTCGATGAACCCTCCCTGGCCTGCGTAGCCCGTTAGCCGGCGGCGCTCGGTGCCGGGTTCTGAGCGCAAGTAGTGCCCGTCGACCCAGATATCCAACTGGGGGTTGGTCCGCACGGTCAGGAGCATCCCAAAGACCTCTGTTGCTGCGCCTGGTTCAGAAGATTGCAGGACGATCCTGTCCCCGGCCCTGGCGTTCAGGTCGGGCAGCGGCTGATTGGATGGGGACTTGAGGCCGGAGACGCGCACGAGAACACCCGTCTCCTTCCCGGCACCTGCCTGAACCGGATTCCCATCATCTGGGCAAACCGGCGGTTTGGCCTCGCGTGACTGTCCCGGTAACACCGGGACCAGGGCCGGCCCGATGATGCGTTTGGCCGCATTGAATGTCTGGCGATACTCGGCTACGCGGCCGAAGTCGTTGACATGCGTGGCGAGCAGGCCAACCACTGACAGGGCTGCTCCGATCGTGGCGGTGTGGATTGAGAGCCAGGATCCTGTGGCGGCCACGCTCAGCCCCGTCACCGCTCCACAGAATGTCGCGGAGCCCCGGATGCAGCCGCCAATTCTGGCCCGGGCTATGGCAGCGGCGGCCACGTCACCGCCGAGCCTTTCGATTTGCTGAACCTCGCGCCGCTCCCCTGCTGCGGCGCGGACGGTGGCAGCCGCCGCTACCATATCGGAAACCTGGGCGGCCAACCGCCCACGCTTCTTGCGCAGCGCCCTGGCGCGCGTATATGCAGGCTTTGAGAGCACCGCCAGAATCGCGGTGAGAAGGCACGCAGGGATGGCCACGGCCAGCGCCAACGGCGGGGACAACAACCACAGCGCGATGATGGTTCCAACCGCGAGGGGTACGCCCACGATCAGGGGCGTGATGCCCATGGTGATCCAGTTCCGCACACTGGTCAGGTCGTTGGTGACCCGGGCTATGGTAATGCCGGGGGACGGCCCCCTCCCCTCCGCCAGGTATGCGGCGATTAAACCGGTGCGGAGTTCCTGAACGTAGTGCTGGCCGAGCTTTTCAGCGAGAACGCGCTCTGCAAAACGGCCAATTCCGATGCCGGCGGCCACAGCCAGCAGGGCGGCTATTGCGAGGATCCGGCCCTGACTGTCTGTTCTGAGCAGGTGCGCCATCAGGTACGCACTGGCCCCCGACAGGGCCGCCAGGCCTGCGCTTGTCCCGATCAGCAGCGCCATCAGTCGCCGCCGCGGCCCCACGAGCAGTTTTGGCAGCGCGGCCATGTTGTCTTGTCTTGTCCGGCTCATGATGAAGCAGCCGCGGGTTCCCTGGCGGTCCGTGGAAGCAAGTCCACCGCCACCCCGGATTCGCAGAGCGATGCGGTATTCAGCACCGGCACGTCGGTGGCGGCAGCGGCTTCCCTGGCTGCCAGGGGGGACGACGTCAGAACGCCAGTGACGGCCGCGACGTCAATATTGGCGCCATGGAGAACCTGGAGGCCGGCTATGGCACCGAGGGCGTCAGCGGCGGCAAAGATGACGCGGTCGACGCCGGTTTGGAATACCGGGTCAGCCAGCAGCGCCCGGGTTTCACCCTGGTACACGCCGTCAGCGATCTCCACGACGACGACGTCCGGCGCGGAGGCACTCAGCGCACCCACCAGATCGCTGAACAAACCCCGGACGCGCCCGCGATCCAGCTGAAACGTGGTGGGGTAGCCGAAATCCGTGAAGTCCAGGACTTTCACGGCGCCGGCGTCGACAAACATGCCGGGATCATTTCCGGAACCCGTGCCCGTGGCCTTGCCGGCCGCGACGGCCAGCCCCGCCTCCGTCAGGCCCCTGACCAGGCAGCTCAGTGCGGTTGACTTGCCGGAGTTCATGGAGGTGCCCAGCACCGCAATCACCAACGGGCCCCGGCTATCGACAGCCCCGGGGCCGGTCGCGCCCACCCGGTGCGGTGCCAATTGGCTAAGGTTGAGGAGGCCGTGGACGTCGGCGAGCAGCCCGACCGGAGCGAGCTGTGTGGGCTGGCTCATCAGTGCATGCCGGGCGGTCACCAGGCCGGCCACTCCCCCTGCGGCGATAAGGTGGCAATGGCCCAAATCGGCCGGCACCTCGGCCAGGAACTGGTCCGGGGCGTAGCGGTGACCGTAGGCCACCAGGATTTCATCCCCAAGAAACAGAAGCTGACGCCGTGAGGCCGGACTTTCCAGCCGCGGGTGCTGGCCAACACCGGCAATCCTTGCCAGCACCACATCCCCTGGTGCCGGCGCCACGCCCGTTCCGCTGTGGAGGAAGAATCCCTGGGGCGAACGACTCAGCCGGTCAGCCAGGAAGCGGGTGGTGTACGCCTTTTTGGCACGGACGAGGCGCAGCGGCGCAAGCGGTTCTGCATGTTCAGGGGTGCTGCGGAACGCCGGCCTTTCGGCGAGATCGTAAGAACTGAGGGTGGTTGACATCACGGCTCTCCTATCCTGGGCGGTTCCAAATCCCCTCCATGATGCTGCCGTCCCCCTGAGAGGACACTGAGACGCCGCCACCACTGAATGGCGCCGCCGGAAAAGTTGCTTGCGGCACCTTATGGACTCTTCTCCCGGTCCGCACCACACTGATGTTTGTCCCAGTACCGGTGAGAGGATGGCAACCGTGCGGGTCCTGCTGGTCGAAGACGAAGTCCTGCTGGCCGAGACGATCCGGCAAGGCCTGCGGGCCGAAGGATTCGTCGTCGATATTGCCTACGACGGTGTTGATGGGCTGTGGGCCGCTACGGAGAACACCTATGACGTCGTCGTCCTGGATCTAATGCTTCCCGGCATGCATGGCTACACGGTTCTGAAGCAGATGCGGGAGCGCCGCAATTGGGTGCCGGTGATCATGCTGACCGCTAAGGACGGTGAATATGACCAGGCCGATGCCTTCGACCTGGGCGCGGACGATTACCTGACGAAGCCGTTCAGCTTCCTGGTGCTGGTCGCCCGCCTGCGGGCACTCGTCCGCAGAGGAGCTCCGGAACGGCCCCCGACCCTGGCCGTTGGATCCCTGCACCTTGACCCGGCAACGCGGCACGTGACGCGCAACGGACAGGCCATCACCCTGACCGCCCGGGAGTTCGGCCTGCTGGACTACCTGATGCGCCGCCCGGACGAGGTCTTGTCGAAGGCCCGGATCCTCGACAACGTCTGGGACCCGGATTTCCGGGGCGGCGACAACGTGGTGGAGGTGTATATCGGCTACCTGCGCAAGAAAATCGACGAGCCGTTCGGCCTCAACACGCTCAGGACGGTTCGCGGCATGGGCTACAGGCTCAGCGCTGACTAGACCTCGTGGCAGGCAAACCGGCATGAGGTACCCACGGCCGGGTCATGGGCGGGAACCTGAATTCGAAGCGACACCACCCCTGCGGCGTCTCCCCCGCAGTCACCCGCCCGCCGTGGGCCTGGACGATGCCGCGGGTGATCGCGAGCCCCAGGCCGCTTCCGCCCTTCTGGCGTGACCGGCTCTCATCCAGCCGGACGAAACGCCCGAAGATCCTTTCCCTGTCCGCCACCGGAACCGGTGGCCCGTCGTCGTCAATGGTCACAACCACTGCCTGAACGCTAACGGAGAGATTCACGGCGATGCCCGCGGCCGCATGCCGGTCGGCGTTGTCCAGCACGTTCCGGAAGGCCTGGCCGAGCCGGACAGGATCTCCCCCGATCTTGGCCGGAACAAGGTCAGCAATGATCCGGTGACTGCTGGTGGCGTTCACCCTCCGCAATTCAGTGGCCAGGACGTCGTCGAGGTCGACTTCCTCGAGGCGGACGGCCGCGTTCTGGTCATCGGCTTTGGACAGCGTCAGGAGGTCCTTCACGAGGATTTGCAGGCGTTGCGTCTCGTCGGCAAGGATGGGTTGCATCTCCCGCCATGTCTTTGCCAAGGCGTCGGCGAAGGAGATGTCCAGCCCGGTCCGGATGGTCGTCAGCGGGCCCCGCAATTCGTGGCTGGCATCGGATACGAACTGCCGTTGCCTTTGGTCGGCCGCCTCGAGCCGGTCCAGCATTGCATTCATGGTCGCTGCCAGGGCTTGTAGCTCGTCACCTGTCTCCGGGACGTTCACCCGCTCGTTCAGCCGTCCCGCGTCGATATGGCTGACCTGGGTCCGGATCGTGTCCACCTGCCGCAGTGACCGGCCGACCAGCAAATGCACGGCCCAGCCCACTACCCCCAGCAGCAATGGCATGGCGACGAGCAGGAACCAGGTGACGATCCGGACCGTTTCCGACTGGGACTGAATTGTCCGGCCAGCCAGCACCCAATACCGGGTTCCTCCATCATCGACGCCCAACACCACAACATAGCGCTGGTCACCATCCCCGAGGAGACCCGGCGCTGAAAGCTTGCCGGTCGCAGTCCGGCCAGCAGCCGGCCTAAGAGGACTCAGCGGATCCTTCCGGAGCTTGGGCTCGGACGCACCGATAACCTTCCCCGTCCCGTCAAGAATCTGGACCAGGGGGTCCTTCTTCGCGGTCCCGGCGACCGCCAGGCTGGCTTCTTCGGCATCCTGGCTCTGGATCAGGGCCGCCACGTCCTGGACCTTGGTCCGCAGGAAGCTGTCAGTACCGGCAACGAGTGCCGAATCCAGCGCCAGAAGCAGCAGCAGGCCGCCGGCCAGCAGTGCCACGGCGACGACAGCCACCGCCACCACGGTGGACTGCCAGCGCAGTCCACGCCAGAGAGCTACCCCGTGCCCTCGCCGGGTCTTCTCTGGTTCCCGCGCCGGGAGCCCGGCGGCGGGAGACGGATCCGGTTGATCCATAATCCAAGGATTCAGGCTGAACCGTCCCGACGCAATGGAAGGCACTGCCGCCCTCTCAGTCTCCTCTCAGGAGGCCGGCACCAAGGACAACCACCGGACCCGTGCCAAAGCCGCATACCGTCAAGAGCCTGGGAACCGGCCGCGCCGGGGATTCCGGGACATCGAACGCAAGGTAGAAGCGAACCGCCGGAAGCGAAGACGGAGGTGACCGTCAATTCGCCGCTCCCGGCATAAGCCCGGTACCGGCATTTCTGACCGGCACCGGGCAATACGTCGCTCCGTGGCTGAACTATGGTCCCGTGGTGAAGCTCCAGGAGCCTCCGGCGAGGGTGTTTCCGGCGGCGTCCTTGATGCCGGAGGACATCGAGGCCGTGTACCTTGTGTTGGCCGGCAGGGTCACGTTCGGGTTCAGGGTTGCAGTACGGGTGGCGGCGTTGTAGCTGACGGTGTAGCTGACCAGGACCCCTGTGGCGGCATTCCTGAGCGCAAAGGTTCCGTTGGCGACACCGCTGACCGCCTCATTGAAGGTGACGGTGACATTGGCGGTCCGGCTGACACGGGTCGCGTTTGGCGCGGGCGTCCTGGTGGCCATGACCGGCCTGGGGCCGGTGGTAAAGGCCCAGGCGGATGGGGCCAGCGGGTTACCGGCAACGTCGGTGATGCCGGCGGTGAGGCTTGCCGTGTACCGTTTATCCGCAGCCAGTGCCGCTGCCGGGTTGAGTGTGGCCACGCGGGTTGCGGCCGTCCAGCTCACGGGTGCGGCCACGGCCGCGCCCGCAGCGTTCTTCAGTGTGAAGCGTGCGGCACTCAGACCGGAAATCGCTTCGTTGAAGGTGGCTGTGACATTGCCTGTTTGGCTGACTGCCATCGAGTTAAGGGCGGGTGCCTTGGCTGTCACGACGGGCGACACGGTGTCGACCGTCACGGCCAGGGAACCGGCGGACATGGTTTCGGTTCCGCCGGCGGTGGTCTCACTGGCGGTAATGGTGTGGCGGCCGTTGGCCAGAGGCGTGGCCGGGGTCAGCGAGAAGCCGCCGTTCGCGGCGACCGCTGCGGTGCCGTTAGCGGCCCCGTCCACGTACAGTGTCGCCGTCGTGGAGTCAGGCAATGCGACGGCTGCTGTGAACGTGGGGGTGGTGTTGCGGGTGATGTTGTCCGTGGCGGAGCTGCCGGTGTCCGACGCGGCGGTCATGTCCGGAACCGACGGGCCTTTCGCCAGCGGGGCGGTGCAGGGGGCGGTGGGTCCGCCAATCTGCCCGAACTCGAAGATGGTGTTCTCTGCCAGCAAGGCCGGGTTGCGTCCGAGCCACATTCCGCGGCTTTCCGAGTTGACAGGTGTCGATGCCCTGTCCGCGTCGGAAAGACCATCAATACCTACGCCGGTCAGGCCGGTCCAGGTTGCCGTCCAGGTGGTGAGTCCGGGACCGTCGTAGGTCAGCGTGCCGTCGTCACCTGCCGCGGCGCTGGCCCGCAGTGTCCGTTTACCGTTGAGCACGAACGATTGCTTCTTCGCGACGATCCGGGCCTGCAGCTGGTCGATGGGGATCTGTCCGCCGCCGGGGGCGACGGCGGTTCCCTTCATGACGACGGTCCCGGGACCGGTCTTGGTCGCCTGCTGCGTCACCGTGACATTCGCGGTGAACGTTTCGTCACCGACTCCCGGCGCCGTGAGAACCCTCACGACGTCGCCCGTGCGGATGTCCGGGGTGACGCCGTCCCAGCATCCACCTCCGGGATGGTTGACTTCCACGAGGCCGTCAAAGCCTGGTGTGGCCGGATCGTCCTGCGGGATGACGTTGGCGGCTGTGCCGATGACGGCACCGCCTCTGAGCACCTGAACGGTAGCTACGTCGGTCCTGGCGTACCCGGACGCGGAGACGAAGTCCCTGACAGGAAAAACAAGGATGGAGTGCGGGGCGGCCGGTACCGGGTTAATGGCGGCCGAGGCCGGTCCTGCGGCGGTTTGCGCGACCGCGACGGCCAGGGCGCCGGCAGCGAGACCTGCCGCGACACGTTGACGATTTCTTTCAGATTTCATGGAAAGCTCCCCTAGTCATATCCCCAGACTTGACCCGGACCGATTACCGGCCGGCCGGTGCAGGACCGGCTGGTGGCCCGCGGTGCAGTCAGTATCACGACGCAACCCTGCGGAAACCTTGACGAAAAACCGGAGCATCGGCTGGGGCTATCGCGGGGAGCAGGCGAACTCTTCGGACTTTTGGAGGCAATTCTCAGGAAGGGTTCTTAGCTTGGATGTCAGGCCCACTGAGTCCCGGACTTAGCGGTCCTGCCGCTAGGAAGGGCCCCCGTACCACCTCAAAGGCCGCGGGGGCATTTTCCTGCCCGACGCCAGTCGATTTCGAGCGCAACTGTTTCCGCCAGACGCCGCTGCCCGCACCGCTCACACGCTTGCATGTGCGCACTGACGGCGTTCCCGAGTGCACGTGCCCGTCCTGGCGGCTGCTGGTGCCGTCGGGGTGAACAGCTGCCCAGGCCGTGAAACGGGACGACGCTACTGAGGCGGGGAAACTTGCAGAATTCTTGGTGTCGTCCCGGGCAAGGGGACCCGTATGGACCGCTTCCACCCCCCGGCCAGGGTTTGTTCTCTCCAACAGCCGGTATCGGGCCCGATGCCCAGGCGTTTTCAGCAGCGAGTTCACCGACAATGTATGCCATCGGGGTCTGACCCGAACGCTTTAAGTTCGGGCGGGGCAGACGACGTCTGGGCGCGCAGGTCTCAAAGCGCCGTCGCCGGCCCCACCCTATCCCGGGCGGTTTCGCAGCTATCCGCTCTAGGACACTTCCACCTTGGGGGCCCGTGGTTGGAAAAAACTATGGGGCGGGGCGGACAAGTTGCCCCGGGCCACCAAATCAGGGGGGCCTTGGGGAAGGAACATCCCGGGTGAGCCCCCTGTTCCGAAATCCCGGGAGAGGGGCCTTGCTCTATCCGGCGTTGCCGAAGAAGCTCTTCGGGTCGTCGGCACCGGGCAGATTGTGCGTGAATGGGACGGTCCACCGGGCGGGTGTCGGCGAACAGCACCGCCACGGTCCGGGAGTTGACGACGGTGTAGCGGGTGAGGCCCTCCACCCAGGAATGGATCCCGGTGTACTCCCCGACATCCAGGCCGTCACCCAGCAGGCCCCGCTCTCTGAGCAGGTCGTAGACAACATTCCAGGCGCGATCCATCAGGTCGTTGATCGCCGCTTCCACTGTTGGAGCCGTCATACGACCATGGTGCTCCCAGGCACTGACAGGCTTCCGGAGCCAGTCCGGCGTGTCGCAGTGGGGAGAAACGGCAAGCTGAACGACCCGCTGTCATCAGCCAGCGCGGGTCAGCTCTCGGCTCACGGTTCTGCCGAAGCGTAGCGGGACAATATCAGCCGGGATAACCGGTCCCGGGCAGCGTGTTCAACCAGGGCCGGGACGAAATCCCTCACCCTGCCCTTGTCCAGCGAACTATGTTCCTCCTGAACCACATCTTCGATGCGCTCCCTGGACAGTTCAGGGAGCTTATTCGCGAGCCGATCCACCACAGCGTGAAGGGCCCGAAACCCTTCGGTGACTCCCATCGGGAAAAGTGCTGCCCTCGCATCCTTTTCATCAGGAAGGGACGGTCGCGATGGTAGTCAGTACCTGCTGAGTGACGAGGGCTGATTCGAATATATGTTCTAAGATTGCAGGGTGAACAAGTTTGATGAGGGCGGCTTCGGGCGCATGATGACCCGGCTGGAGGCGGAGAAACACCATCCCAAGCCGGACGACAGCAAGATCATGGAGTTCAGTGCCGGGACGGAACCCCTGGTCCGCGTGGGTGAGGTCTACGGTCGTGCGACCAGATACACGAGAACCTATGGCCTTGTGGAATGGATGGACGAACAGCGCAACTACCGGGTGGAGTGGTTCCCTGCCGGTCAAATCAAGCGGGTAGACAAGGAATCATGGAGGGGCCGGCCACTGTAGAACGGACCAGCGCCGGAGGTACCGCGAAGTAGCCTGCATAGGTACGGAGCTCCTCAGGCTCCGCACCAACCCCGGCAGGTATCCTTGCAACTGGGGCCGCAGGACGAGGAGAACAACCAATGACAGATTCCGCCGAAGGCGAGGGTTTGTCGACGGGAAAAAAGCTGACCCAGCTCATCATCGGGTCCCCTTCCTGGGTGCACCGCCGCGTCGATACTTTGGAGCTGGGCGCCGAAGGAGAAAGCCGGCGGAAAGTCTCTCTGGATGTGACGGTCCCGAAAAACCTGGCCATAGCCGGGTCGCACGGGCGAATGATCGTGCCGCTGGCACTGATCCAGAAAGCGATGCTTCGG
The DNA here is from genome assembly GCF_042884885.1 of Arthrobacter sp. NPDC058097. Classification (NCBI taxonomy): domain Bacteria; kingdom Bacillati; phylum Actinomycetota; class Actinomycetes; order Micrococcales; family Micrococcaceae; genus Arthrobacter; species Arthrobacter sp. NPDC058097. Next base: position 20,449 of record NZ_JBHVSZ010000011.1, on the reverse strand, counting down.
GGCTTTGACGCCGAGGACAACTCCAGCAAGCCCATGAGTGTCCTGGGTGCCAGGGAGAACAGCGTGCTGGCGCTCGAGTTTCTGATGCAACTTGCCCCTGAATGGTTGATGAGCAGCGACTACCTCCAGAAGCAGTGCGGGGACCATATGGAATCCCTCGTACGGGCCGACAGTGTCACCGCCCGTGAGGCAGCAACAGAGAGTTTCCTCGATTGGGTGGAAGTTGCCAGGGGACCGGCCTCGGGGCTGACGTCCGACGATGAGCTCGATTTGGCCGTCTTTCAGCACTTCGCGGTTGAACTGGCAGGCAACTTCCTGCTTCTGGCTGAAGTTGATGCAGCCCTGGCCGGGAAGCGCATCGTCCTGAAGTACTCCCACGACACCGAACTGGACCTGCCGTCAAAACCGGCAAGGTCCCGAACCGTCGGATTCAGGAACCCTGTTCCTGACTTCGGTTTCGCGGCGAGCCAGCACGTCGAGGTGCGGGTTCCACCCGGGTTGGCTGTCAAATACGTCGGATTCACCGATGTGGACCCGAACGGGACACCAGTGAACGCGCAGGCGGATGAAGTGCAGGATCCGGCACTCAGGCGGCGAAAAAGACGGGAACGGGCTGTGGGGCATGTGGCGCTCTCCCCCCAGACCCGTTTTGATTCCGGCGTCTTCCACGTCGAAGTCGTTCCGTCCAGGCAGGGCATTTACGCTTTTACGATCTGGGCCGTCACGCTGGTGACTGCATCCGTTGCAGCTGCACTGGTCCTGAAGTTCGATGTACCGCAGCGGTGGTTCCACGTTCCAGTCCTTACTCCCGAAGCCAGGATCCCCTCCCCTTCGGCATCCATTCTCCTGATAGGGCCGGCTTTGATGCTCTCCTGGCTCAGCAGGACACGCGAGCACGATCTGAGCGTCATGCTGCTTGGTCCGTTGAGAAGAGTATTGATTTTGTGCGCGATAGTCCTCATGCTGATGGCGGTCGCCGCAGCAGTGCCCTTCGCACCGCTGTACTGGAACATTCTTTGGGCTGTGGTTGCAGGCTTGTGTCTGATGGCCGTCGTTCGGCTCATTCGCTTCGTGACAGATGCCGGCCGCGATTCGACGGATCAGGAGGCAATTAGCGCCTTGACGAAACCCGTAGAATAAGGCCAAAGGAAGGAGTGGACGATGGCCCGCTCGACAAAGCAACTGCGAACCGGCAAGCAGCGCCGCAGCGCTACGCCTCAGGAGACACTTCGCAGGGCACTGGCTTCTGAATACGTCATCAATTCCGGTGCGAGTACGACCGTAGGCCGGGTTCCCGGCATCAAAGACAGCCAGCAAGCAAAGACCGTGGTCGACCGGATCCTCGAACGCGCCGGTGGCACCAGCCAGGGCCCGCGCACGGCCTAGCAGCAGCTGGAGTCTGGTGAGACACACCCCCGCCTCCACGGCGCGGTCCACCGGTGGCGTCAGATTTCCTGCTCCCAAAAGACCGTAGCGGACAGCTTGTATCGCCTAAGCGCCCGCTCCCCCCGAACCCACGATATAAGGCGTGGTAGACGGCCAAACCTTTTAAGCAGTTGAGTGGTCGGTCGTCAAGGACTTCACCGGCTGGGGCAATACCGGCAAGCAGATAGGGCATGTGTAGGCAGTAGCGCCCGTGGGTGGTCGCGAAAAGCGGGAGCGCACGTCGGGCCTGTTTTATCTAGCGGATCTCCGGGCCGGGCGGCGGCGGTGCGGTCCAGCTGCGTGCTACTGCGTCCAGGGCGGCGTCGTAGGCGGCGTCCCAGTCGGTGCCCGGCGGGCCGACCTGTGCGAGCTCCAGGCTCACCAGCCCGTGTACCTGGCCCCATATTGCCGCGGCGATTATTTCCACCGGGGCCGGCAGCAGGCTGCCGGCGGACTGTGCGGTCTTAACGGCTTCTTTGAGAGGTCCTATGGCATCAGCGGCGGCTTCCGTGCTTGGCTGGCAGTCGGTGAAGGCGGCCAGTGCGCCGCCGAACATCAGCCGGTAGAGCGCTGGATGATTCAGCGCCCAGCTCCGGTACGCGATGCCCAGCCCACGCAGTCCGGCGCTCAAAGCTGCTGCCTGGGAGTTGGCAAACGAGCGGAAACCATCGTCCACCACTGCAGTGAGAAGCTCGGATTTACCTCCGAAAAGCGAGTAAACCGCCGTCGTCGACGTCCCGGCAGCTGCAGCCACGTCCCGCAGCGTCACCCTCGCCGGCCCGCTCCGGTCCACCAGGTCAGCCGTTACGGCCAGAAGTTCGTCACGCAAAATGCTCGTGTGCACCACAGGTCTTGCCATACACACCACTATTTCATAACCTTGTTTCGTAACGCCGTTACAAAATAATTTTCACCCTTTTTGGGAGGCATGTTGTGGGGCAAAACGTCTATCCCGGCCGGTACACCGCTGACCCTGGCAGGGAATCTGTGACGGTGTTCCTGATAGGCATGAGGGCCAACAGGTGGTGGAAGGTCGGCAAGGTCGCGCAGGTTGCTGCGGCGATGCCGCGTATCCTCCGCCACCTCGCTGTTGATCCTGCCGCGGGCATGCTCGGGTTTGAACAGTGGTTTGGGCGAACCACGATGCTGGTGAGCTACTGGGAGAGCCCTGAACACCTGCGGAAGTTCGCGTCAGACCGGGACGCTCCCCATCTGGAACCGTGGCGCCGCTTCATGAAGGAACTCTCCGGCACGGGAGACGTCGGTATCTGGCATGAGACGTACCAGGTGCCTGCGGCCGGGATCGAGACTGTCTACAGCGGGATGCCACTGTTCGGGCTCGCCAAAGCCACCGCCCAGGTCCCCATCGGCGCGGGCACACACACTGCGAAACAGCGCATGGGGCATTTCATCGGACCGGCTGACTCGCGCACCTGAAGGCCAGCCGGTCCCCTGTCGGCGTGCCTTCACCACGGGGTCGCCCGCCCAGATCCGGTGGCGGCTTCGGCCGCCTATGGCCGGCAGAGGTGGAAACGGATGCGGCACTGTCGCCCACGGAACAAGCCGCCCTGACTTCTACCGCCGCAAGTTCGAAGAACCTGAAACATGCCCGCCGGACCTTCAAGTCGCGGCAGCCGCGCCTGCGATCCTGGAAGCAGCGACGGAAGACACCAGCCGGGGCTCCCAGGTAGAAGGGTCAGGACGCACCGCTGCCAGCCATGCACGGCATTTCCAGTCCGGTATCCTGTCGGTTCTCTCCCCCGGAGCATCGGCGGCACCGTCGGACGCAGCAGAAATCCACATTACGGGGACCCCGATGTCACGCCACACAGGCACAACTGAACTAGGGACGAGGGGCGCTGAGCTGGACTTCGCGGTAGGGCGCTGGCAAACGCACGATCGAGAATTCAGCGATGTCGAGGAGGCGGCGGCTCCCGGTCAAAGTGTCAAGGATCCAGAACAGTCCTTGGGCAGGTGCGATCTCCGTCACCGGCCCTCGGTACACCAGGGTGTTCTTATAGAACGCTTCGACGGCGTCCCCAGGCGCGAGTTCGCTGCAGGATCCGATAACGAAGTGGTCGTTGTTGATCATGGACTGTCCTCTCCACTCTTCGAAGGACTCCCCTGACTCCAAGTTTGCCGGTTCAAGATTGCCAGCCGGTGTCCGCAGGATGATGTTCTGCTGACACATCCTGGCCCTCGTCCCACTACTGCAGCAGGAGCCGGAAAACCTAGTCTTCGAGGTCGAAGTCCAGGTCGAGGTCTTCGACGTCGCCCAACTCCCGCCAGGTCGATCCAACCTTGGCAGCACCGAGGGTAGCGGCGATAGGCATCCGGTCCACCTCGATCAGCTGGTCCAGGTCCAGGCCAGTCAGTTCGGCGATGTCCCGGATTGGTGCCTGAAAGGTGCGGAACGGACCCAGAGGCGGAACGTCCTCGACGGCCCCGGGCCGGGGCACATCCGGCAGCTTTGCCAGCTGCGGGGTCTGGTCGACCACGTATCCGGTGGCCGCGAGTTCGCCCTCGTGAATGAACACAGCGACCTTGAAGAAGCGCAGCGGGATGTCCACCCCCCGGTACACGGGATCGTGGTCACTGAAGATCGGGCCGGTAAACACCACGACGCGGCTGCGGTACTGGGCCGCATGCTCCTGCAGGTAGGACTCGATACCCAGCCACAGTTCCATGCCCTGGTTGAACCTGGCCGCCTGGGGCGCGGCGTTCGTGTAGTGGAAGGTGTCCTCGTTGGCCAGCTGTGCTTCATCCATGGTGTCACCCCAGACCGCCGAGGCCCTGCGGACAAGGTGGCCGCGGTCGATGTCGTTGCGGGCGTAGACCCGCTCCCCCGTCTGCTGGTCGGCCGGCAGTCGCGGGTCCAGCCGCCACTTGATCCCGGCCCGGTCCAGATCCCTGAGCTTCTCACCGTCCATCCCAAGCCCCGTCACGGCGGCGAGCCGCTTATCGGGGCGCACCAGCACGGAGAAATGCGTGTACGGCAACACGACAGTCTCCACACCGGCCAGGCCCGGCAGCGGCACACGCCGGCCCAGGAAATCCTCATCGAAGCCTTTCCGGCCGGCATAGTTGTTCGCCGTCACCGTAACGTCCTGCAGCAGTTCATCCATGCCCGGACATTACCAATCCGGTGTGACACACAGATGAACGGAGGCCCCCGGCAAGGGTGCGGGATCAGGGCACGAAGGCCGCGCAACTGTCCGCAGGGTGGGCCCGTCAGGATGCCCTGGGTGCCGGGGTGGCTGAGACCCACCCCGGCCAGGGCACCGTTCCCGGCCTGCGCCCCCACGCATGGCCGGGAACGGCACACGTGGTTGCCTCCGGCGGCCAAAAGGCCGGGACGGTTCGTGGAAGCGGGTCAATCGGGGTTGATCGCCCGGATGCTGTTGTTGCGTTTGTCGTGGGTGAGGTCGGCCAGGCCGAGGGCTTCGAGCAGCGGCGGAAGGTACATTCCGAACCGGCCGCGGTAGCCCTTGCGGAGCCCGTACCATCCGCCGGCCGGGTTGCCGGGGTCCCTGCCCCAGGCTTCGACCGTGCCGTTGGCCGCGGGCTTGTTTTCGTCCGCCGCGCCGAGTGGCACCCAGTCACCCTGGCCGAGGAGCCAGGTGTGCAGGTCCTCAACGGCGTTCAGCCGGTACTTCATTGTGGTGGACCCGACCTGGCAGACCAGCGCCCGCGGGTCCGCTTCCTCGTCCCGGTACATCGTGTATTGCGAGGTTCCCGGTGCCGTGGTCAGTGTCCAGGGGTCGTCTTTGGTGCCTTCTGCCATGGGTCCACATCCCGCCTTTGATTCGACCACTGTGATGGGCTTAGCCTACCCAACCGGGTCAGACGCCGCGGGAAACTGGGGTGGCATAGATTGGAGCCTGTGAATATCAGCTGGGGATGGATGACTATTACAGTCGCGGCAATATCGGGTCTTTTGGCCGGGTGCTCACCAGCACCCCAGCCCCAGGAGCCGCCGCCGCCGACAGCAGCCCAGTGCACGGTGCCCCCCGGGACCCAGCTGGCGCCGGCGTCGGGCATTCTCTCCGGCGTGAACCTGGACTGGGAGCACGAGACGCTGGCCCAGTACACCAAGGGCCTGGGCCGCAGGCCCGCCGTGGTGGTCAGCTTCACGCATTTTCCGTTCACCGCCGCCGACGAGACGAACCTCGAGGCCGCCTACGGACAGGTGCGGGCCGACGGCGGGATCCTGCTGCTGACCCTGGAGCCGCGCAAGGGCCTCGCCGCCGTGACCCAGGCGGCGACGGACGAACTGGCCGGCACGCTGGACCGGTTCAACAAAACCGGCGTTCCGGTGATCGTCAGGTTCGCCCACGAAATGAACGGATCCTGGTACGAATGGGGCCAAGAGCCGGCCGAGTACAAGGCCGCGTTCCGGCGGGTGGCCGGCTCCATCCACCGGCTCGCGCCGGGCAGCGCCACCATGTGGGCGCCGAACTACGGCGGCGGCTACCCGTTCGCAGGCGGGGCGCACCAGGCCGTGGCGGGAACAGCGGCGGCCGCGGCACTGGACACCAACGGGGACGGCGCCGTGACCGGAGCAGACGACCCGTACGCACCCTACTACCCGGGCGACGACGCCGTGGACTGGGTGGGGATGTCCCTCTACCACTGGGGCAACACCTACCCGTGGGGCGCCAATGTGGTGCCTGAACCCGGCAAGTTCCTGCAGCAACTGACCGGAAACTACAACGGCGACGGCGGCAACGACCTCGCCGTCCCCGACTTCTACGGCGAGTACGGCACCCAACGCGGCAAGCCGGTGGCGATCCCGGAGACCGCCGCGCTGAGCGTGCCCAGCCGCGGCGGGGCCAAGGAGCTGGCGATCAAGCAGGCCTGGTGGCGGCAGCTTTTCGACGCGCGGATCCCGAAGGACTATCCGCAGCTGAAGATGATCAACTGGTTCGAATGGAACAAGAATGAGGTGGAGGTCAAAGCCGTGGTCGACTGGCGCTCCGCCGGAACCCCTGCCATCGCCAAGGCGTACACCGCCGAACTGCCGGAATGGTTCCAGTTCGCCGCAGCGCCTAAGGAATGCACACCCGGGTCCTGACGGTGGTGACCGGGCCCGGAGCACCTGGGGGGAGTGCTGCCGGGCCCGGCATCCCACTCCTGCGGCGCCGCGCGCAGCACCACCGGTCGGGACGGGTCCACACTGGCTTTCCCGGGTTGGGAAAAATTGGTGGCCGACGCAAACAATGCCACAGCTGGCCACCCGGAGTGGGGGGTGGGCCGGCATCCGCCAGGATCCTGTGCGGCCTCTCCGATGTTCGAACTGGGAGTTGTGCCCGGCTGGCCTATGGGGCGGCTTTTGTCCCGCGGCGGAGGCCGCGGATGATTTTTGACGATGAGTAAGACCCCCGTAGCCGATGAGGACGGCGGCGCCCACGCTCAGCCAGAGGTCACGGTCGCTGTTGCCCACGGCGTTGGCGAGGAAGCCTGCGTACAGCACGACGTAGAGGAGCCTCCCCTGCACCTGGACTTCGCGGACACGGTTAGGATCGTTGACGTCGTTGTTGTCGCCCTTGGTGATCAGGGTCTTCCCGCCGGTCTGGGTGGAGCCGAACCCGACGATCCGGTACTACGCCACTGCAGGTTTTGCCGGACACGAGCTGGAACGTGACGATGTCACCGCAGGTCAGCCCGGTGAACGGTGTGGGCCGGACGACCAGGTATGTGCCCGCGGGGGGTACTTTGGCGCCACCCCGCTGGATTCCACGCGACCACCAGTGATGGGCAGCCGAAGACGACGTCGGAGGGTCAGCAGTGAACCGGGCTGTGGAACGCGGCGCCCCAGCTGAATTTGTCGGTGGCGCTGGGCCCGAAGCTCGCGTCCAGGATGATGCACTGGCCCCCGACCTTCTGTGTGTTCGTGTAGACCGGTCCCGCGTAGTAGGAGTAGTAGCCCCGCGAGGCGTCGTCGGGGCCGTATGAAGGGTAGTTCCCTATCAGGTTCTCGCGGTACATCTTCACACCGTATGTGGGGCCGTAAGCGTATGCCACGGAGCAGTTCTTCCGCAGTGAGGAGTTCCAGTACACATCAATGGAGCCTGTCTTCGTTCCCGGTCCCCCGAAGCGGTGGTCCTTGCTGTAAGTCGGCACAGTGATCGGGTGTGAGCCGATATACGCGTATCCGGTACCGCACGGGCCCGCCGCAGAGGCCGGAAGCGCAGCCATCAGGGACGCACCGGTTGTGACCGCGACCGCGGCAAGCAGCGTAAGACCCTTGAACTTCAGAACGGGCTGTGTGAACTTCATGAATTCTCCATCGTCATGGGGTGGATAAGTAACAGGCTGCAGAGCACGATCATATAAACACAACGAATGGATAAAAGACAGCGCGCCGCCCGTGGATCGGCGTGAGGGTGGCGTCGAGCCGCTCTCGATGTGACACGCAACAGGACAATGTCTGGAAACTCTGTCTCGAGATTCCCTGGCCAGGGATGAGTGGGTCCGTTGCAAGGACTGCGTTGTATCGGAGCAGCCCCGCCGGGTGGCCACGCTTGATGTGGATGCTGGTGAGGGGGCAGTTGCCCAGGGACGGCAACGACCCGCGGCAGCTCCCCAGCGGGATTCCGGGTCCGCGGCACAAGGCGAGCCGGCTGGCGTTGCACAGCCAGCCGTCCTGACCCGGCCACTAAACGCGGCCCTCCAGACCATTTGAACGGTGTGCTGGCAAGATCAGGATTCGCCCGCCTGCGCTTGCACAACATAAGCCGAATCCCACACAGAACGTGCCCCGCTGGTCATGCAGCCAGCCGGAAGCCCTGCCATGAACAGTCGTGGAAGCAAAAACAGGCAACGGCACAGCACGCGGCAGGTTACTCCCAACCCGACAAAGGTCATGCAGTTCCACCCCGGGTCGACCATGAATGAGCAGAACAGTCCACCACAACCGCACAGGAGGAACAGGATGAACAACCAACATCGAGCAGAAAAGAAATTTTCCGCCGAACGTTCTCAGATCATGTTGGCCAACCCAACAACGTCCATGAACAGGCACCAAAGAGCAAACACTCAAGCACAAGAACCAGGCAAGGAGGCAACAGGCCACAGCACCGGCCGCCACTAGGAAAGGCCCCCGAAGGGGCCCTTCACAACGCAATATGTGCACGCTCAGAGGCTAAAAAGCCCCTGAACAGGGAAAACACGTGCCCAAGGTGGGACTCGAACCAGCCGCTCCCCCTGAAAAACCGCCCCTCTCCCGAAAACATCCCCAGTCCGGCCCAGTCCGATGCCGGTACAACCGAATCCGAAGCCCCGGGTGTGCACATTGTGCACACCCTGGTTTGTGAGCATCTTGAGCCCCACAACCGAGTGTGACGGTCCTTTGGGCGTCATGATTCCCTCTCCGTCACGAGCCCCCTGCGACGTCCACTGGGACGACGTTGCCGGGCTCAGCCGAAATCCGCCGACGCCCGAAAATTGAGTTGAGCTGTGATTTGTGGAGCAAAACGGTTTAGGTTCAGCCTGAATCATAGCGTTGGGACCTCCTTCGAACTTCTCATGGACGGAGACGACGCAAGAAGCATGACCCGGACCCTCACCATGCCGAGCACTAGACGCGCAATAGACTCGCGCCTTCCAATATGACGAAATCTCCATTACCAGCGTTCTGAGATAGCCGAGGGAGGGGGTTAGTCAGAGGCTTGCCTTGGAAACGAGACGCAGGAAACCGCGAGCCTGTTTAGTGGTGTAGTTGCATGCGTTGGAGGACCGTGGCGGAGATTTCTTCGACTGACATGGTTGCGGAGTTGAGGTATGGGATGTTGTTGGCCCGGTACATGACTTCGGCGTTGCGTAGTTCGAAGGTGCATTGGTGCAGTGAGGCGTAGTTGCTTCCGGGGCGGCGTTCCTGGCGGATCTGGCTGAGCCGAACAGGTTGGGAGGTAAGCCCGAAACATTTGTTCGCAAAGGGTAGCAAGGGCTTGGGAAAGACCATGCTGTCGAAGTCTTCTTCTACCAGCGGGAAGTTGGCTGCGAGGATGCCGTGCTGCAGTGCCAGGTACATGGTGGTGGGGGTTTCCCGCACCGGGAGGGGGCGATTAAGATCAGTTCGGCGCGTTCGAGCGCGCGGAGGGATTGCCCGTCGTCGTGCTCAATGGCGTACTCGACCGCAGCCATTCGCGACTGATAGCGGACCGCGTCCCCGACGCCGTGCGCTTGCCCGGGCAGTCCGCTGGGCGGGGACCCGAGGGCTTGTTGCATCTGGCCGATGTGCGCGCCGAACAGGTCGAAGAAGTGCCCGGCGCTTTGTGCCAGGACGGCACGAACATCCGGGCTGACCGTTGTCGAAAATACCAGCGGCCGGGGCCCGGACGCGGCGACGCTGTCAATGGAGGCCACCACCTGGCGTGCCTGTTCGACGGTGGTGATGAACGGGATGGTCCGTCGTTCCAACCGCTGGGCGGGGAATTGGGTGAGCAGGGTGTTGCCGAGGGTTTCGGCTGTGATGCCGGTGCTATCGGAAAGAAAGAACACTGTGGGGGCGGACGGGTTGCCCTCCCCCACAGCGCGCGGCTCGGCCATTTAGACAGCGGTACGGCTGCCGGAGCGGGCAAGCCACAGCCAGGTCTCGGTCACGGCGTCCGGGTTCAGCGAGATCGAGCTGATCCCCTGTCCGAGCAGCCATTCGGCGAAGTCCGGGTGGTCGCTCGGGCCTTGGCCGCAGATGCCAACGTACCGGTCCTTGGCACGGCATGCGGCGATGGCAAGCTCCAGGAGCTTGGTCACGGCCGGATTCCGCTCGTCAAAGCCATCGGCGACCAACGCGGAGTCACGGTCCAGGCCCAGGGTAAGTTGGGTCAGGTCGTTGGAACCGATCGAGAATCCGTCGAAGTACTCCAGGAATTCATCAGCCAGCAGGGCGTTGGCGGGCAGTTCGCACATCATCACGATCTCCAGCCCGTTCTCACCCCGGCGGAGTCCGTTCGCGGCAAGTAGCTCGGTGACGCCGCGGGCTTCATCCAGGGTCCGCACGAACGGGACCATGAGCTTGATGTTGCTCAGACCCATCTCGTTCCGCACGTAGTTCAGGGCCTCGCACTCAAGTTCAAAGGCCTGGCGGAACGATGCGGACAGGTAGCGGGAGGCGCCCCGGTAGCCGATCATCGGGTTTTCCTCCTCCGGTTCGAAGGCCGCACCGCCAAGGAGGTTGGCGTACTCGTTGGACTTGAAGTCCGAGAGCCGGATGATCACCGGTTCGGGTGCAAACGCCGCAGCGATGGTGGAGATCCCCTCGGCCAGGCGCCGGACGTAGTAATCCCGTGGACCGTCGTAGGCTGCGGTTTTTTCCCGGATCTGCCGCACGGTGTAGTCATCCAGGGTTGCCGGGCGCTCGATCTCACTAGCGACGGCCAGCAGGGCGTTGGGATGGATGCCGATCTGTCGGTTGATGATGAATTCCAGCCGCGCCAAACCAACACCGTGGTTTGGGAGCTTGGCGAAACTGAATGCCTGTTCCGGGGTACCGACGTTCATCATGATCTTCAACGGCGCTTCAGGCATGGTCTCCAGGCTGGTCTCCTGCAGCGTGTAGTCCAGCAACCCCTCATACACCAGGCCGGCCTCGCCCTCAGCGCAGGACACCGTCACGGGCGTGCCGTCCTTGAGGATCTGGGAAGCATAGCCTGTGCCGACAACAGCGGGGATGCCCAGTTCCCGCGCGATGATGGCGGCGTGGCAGGTCCTGCCACCACGGTCCGTGACGATCGCTGCGGCCTTCTTCATGATCGGTTCCCAGTCCGGGTCTGTCATGTTCGCCACCAGAACATCGCCGTCTTGGAAGGACGCCATCTGGTCAATCGAGCTCAACACCCGCACCTGCCCGGCGCCGATCCGCTGACCGATCGCACGGCCCTCCACCAACACAGCGGACCTTTCCGTCAGCGTGTAACGGGAGATGGAGCCCGAAGATTTGCGGGACTCGACCGTCTCCGGGCGTGCCTGCAGGATGTACAGTTCCCCGTCCACGCCGTCCTTGCCCCACTCAATATCCATCGGCCGGCCGTAATGGGCCTCGATGGCCAGCGCGTGCCGGGCGAGCTGTTCAACCTCGGCATCGCTCAGGCTGAAACGCTTACGCAAATCTTCCGGGACCGGAACGAAATCAACCGTCCTGCCCACTTCAGCGGAGTCCGTGTACACCACCTGCAAGGCCTTCTCCCCCAGACCGCGCTTGAGTACTGCCGGACGACCGGCGGCCAGGGCGGGTTTGTGGACGTAGAACTCGTCCGGATTCACAGCACCCTGCACCACCGCTTCACCGAGCCCGTACGAGGAGGTGATGAACACGGCGTCCTTGAACCCGGTCTCGGTGTCCGGTGAACATGACACCGGAGGCGCCGACGTCGGAACGCACCATTCGCTGCACACCCGCCGACAGCGCCACTTCCGCATGGGTGAAACCGTGGTGGACCCGGTAGGCGATCGCCCTGTCGTTGTACAAGGATGCAAAAACATCCTTGATCGCCAAAAGGATGTTTTCGATACCTCGGATGTTCAAAAACGTCTCCTGCTGCCCGGCAAAGGACGCATCCGGCAGGTCCTCGGCCGTGGCGCTCGAACGCACCGCCCACGACACGTCCGCGCCATGCTCGGCGGTCAAACGATGATAGGCGGAACGGATTTCCTCTTCGAAGCCGGCCGGGAACGGAGCAGTTCGGATCAGATCCCGTATCTGCTGGCCGATGCGAGCCAAAGCGGCCACATCGCCGCTATCCAAGCCTTCCAGAATATTTCCAATCCGGGCACCCAGGCCAGACTCACTCAAAAACCGTCGATAAGCATCGGCCGTCGTCGCAAAGCCGTCCGGAACCTTCACCCCCGCAGAGGCGAGGCTTCGAACCATTTCGCCAAGAGAAGCATTTTGCCGCCAACCTGGTCAAGGTCAGACAGGCCAAGATCACAAAACCAGAGAACGTCAGTCATAAAGGGTGTCCTTCGTTGGGCACGCGCTGACAAGCGCTAAAAACTAGGTCATGCAAGGATCCCTGTCCCTGTTTCCCGTACGCAAATAGATGTGGCGCACACAACATCGGAGGGGTAATAAAGGGCTCCCGTAGACGACGTTATTGAGCCTCATGCATGTCGATTGACGAAGCAACGTGAAGTGGGCTCGCGCTCGGTATGACAGATGGGCAGCTGTTTGGGAGTCACTGCTGGCAGAACGCTGAAGGCACGGCGAGTCGGGTTTGTTGGTGTCGGGAGTGGGACTTCGAGATGTTGTGGATCACGCCTGCATCTCCTCGACGCTTGTGCCGAAAATCACAACAAGCTTGTACAAGTTACTTGTACAATCTAGGAATGGGCATAAACGATTACGAGCGGCAGTTGGCTTCGGATCTGTTTGAGGCGTTGCATCCGCTACTGCGCGTGATTCATGCGACACGGACATTATCGCAGGGCAAGTTAGGGATCCTGCGGGTTCTATCCGAGCATGGACGGACCACGACGACGGCACTTGCCAAAAGCGTCGGAGTGAGCCAACAGGGCGTCTCTCTGGCGGCGAACGAACTGGAATCGGCGGGATTTGTCGAGCGGTTGAAGGATGAAACAGATAAGAGGAAAGTTTGGCTTCAGCTGACGGAACGAGGTAGTGAAAAGCTGTCTGCCGAATCGAACATGGGTCGCTTGGTACTGGAACGAATGATCACCACATCCTTGACCGAGGACGACCGGGTCATCGCAGAGGCCGCCATTCCTGTACTGCGTAAAATCAGCCAGGAGCGCTCCGATGACCATTAGCCGATCCCGACTGGTTCCAGCGCTGATCTACGCGGCCCTTTCCACAGCGGTCGTCAGTTCCTTGGGCATGCTCCTCGTGCCGTCAATCTCCCTTGAGATGGACGTTGATGTCAGCACCGCACAATGGATGTTGACCGTGAACCTGCTCGTAGGCGCCATTGCTACACCTGTGATGGGCAGGTTAAGCGACGGCCCACATAAGAAAAAACTCTTGCTGTCCTCTCTCGCGATCATCCTTGCCGGTTCCGTAATCGCTGCTGCGGCACCGAATTTCTTGGTCTTCCTTATCGGCCGCGCCTTGCAGGGACTCACCTATGGCATCGTGCCGGTGACGATTGCCTTAGCACGCCGTTACGTTGAAGCAGAGCGTATACAACCATCAATCTCGACCCTGTCGGTGACCGTCGCCTCAGGAATTGGCATCGGATACCCGCTTACTGGCATCATCGCCGGCACATGGGACTATCACTTCGCCTTCTGGTTCGCAGCCCTTTTTGTTCTCAGCGCTGTCCTCATCGTGTGGCGGTTGATACCCGATGGGCCAGATGAGAAAGCACTCACCATCTCGTTCGATTTCATCGGAGCGTGCTATCTCGGGCTCGGCCTTGCGCTGCTCCTACTGGGCATCAGCGAAGGACCGAAATGGGGCTGGTTATCGGCAGGGACCCTCGCATGCCTGATCCTCGCGGCAGTCATACTCGCAGCATGGATCCGACTTGAGTTGGCACTACGCCATCCAATTATTAATCTGCGCGCACTCAGCAACGGTGACGTACTCCTGGCCAACCTCGCAGCCATCGGCCTGGGCGCGGCCCTATACATAGGGCTTTCCGTGGCAAGCCTAGTCGCCCAGGCACCCAAGTTGACCGGCTACGGCTTAGCGTTGCCACTCTTCTGGGCGGGGTTCGTCATGTTTCCCCTATCGGTGGGCAGTTTTGTCGCCAACAGAATCGTAAGGCACGTCGCTCACCGAACAGGCTTGGCGCCCTTGTTGCCTGTAGGTGCCCTCCTCATGGCCGCAGCTGGCACTTTGCTTTGGTTTGCACATACGCAGCTGTGGGAAATTCTGCTTGGCATGCTCGTCTTCGGCCTAGGCATGGGTGCAAGCTATGCAGCCATGCCTGCACTGATCGCTAGAAGCGTCGCAGCAGAAGAACTCGGAAGCTCCGTAAGCTTTAACCAAGTGCTCCGCACCATCGGCAGCTCGTTCGGCACGGCAGCCTCCGCAGCCGTAATCGCAGCGCGCTCCACCGATGCCCACCAGCCGTCTGCCCAAGGAATCAACACGACGTTCGAAATCGGCGCGATACTTTGCCTCCTCCTGAGTGCCGCTCTCCTGACAAACTCACTCCTCAAAAAACACACTGCCCGCACCTAACCGGAGCATTCCCCAAACCGTTCAAGCGAACCTGGACTGGTGGATTACCAAGATTTCCCTGATGGTCGACTTGTGCGCGGCGGCGAAGATCGCCGAGGTTGTAGCCTCCCTGGTCGGCACTCAGCGCCTGGACCGGCAGAACTCTGGACCAGAATGAAGATATCCGGTGGAACACCCCGGTTCTCGACAAAGCGCGAGAGCGTGAACCCGTGCAACTCAAGCCCAGGCTCTCGCGGCCTAGCTGTACTGTCCCGGCAGGTTGATGACACTGGGATTGATTTGACGCAATAAGAGGACCTCCGGGTGTCGTGTGGTGCTTGTCGAGAGCGAACACAAACCAGGAGATCCTCGCGTCCCACCGTAACGCGTTTTTGGCTCATTCGGGTCGTCTGCAGCTGCCCCGCGTCGTGGTCGACGGCTGGCCGTCGCGCCATGCGACCGAAGATTCCACGCCTCGATCCCGACCGCGTCGCGCTGGTCACGCAGATATCGCAAGCTGGGCGACGCCCGCTCGGAGGACCGCCGGAGCCGGCCGCTGCGCTGCCCGCACCGGAGAACGATACACACCGAGCGGCGGGTGCTGGGACGGCGGGTGAACAGGCGCTGGGGCCCAGCCAGGATTGCGTAGCATCTGCACTTGAACGTCTCCACGGTCCACCGGATCCCGACCCGCTACCTGTGCCCGCCGCTAGTTTCACGGATCCGGCCGCCGGGATCGGGGTCCGCGGCCGGGACCGCGCCCGCCGGGCCAACTGTCGGGGGGCGCGGGCTGCGGTACGCGAAGTCCTGGATGGAATGCAGTGCCCGCTTCTATGTCCAGCAACGGTGTAAGGCCGCTCAGGTGGAAGGGGTAGTTGCGCCGAGGATCACGTGCGGGTCCGTCTGCTCTGACCCGGCTACCGCGCTGGCGTTCAGCATCGCGACTGGTTCTCCGGCCAGCGCGACCAAGATCCGGGCCAGGATGCAGGCGCAACCGTGGCGCTGTCTGGCGAGGTGAGTGCTGACGGGAAAGAGGAAAAGGTCAGAAGCACCCGGAGCGGTTTCAGTCGCCCGAACGCTGAATAGCTCCGGATGAACTGCCGCATGCCAGTAGAAGTGTTCCACAGAATCTACAGACTAGAACCCGGTGATCCCGTCTTGAGTCTCTGGACGCTGAAGTCCGCATCGTCGCAGGGCCTGAGCTGATTGGAAGGCGTGCCGGGCATCAGCCCGACATATGGATGGGTCACCGGCTTTGGAAGCGGCCATCTTGGCAGACGCAATCCCCCAGCAGCGGCGGCGCTATCCGACGAGGGGCTTGCCGCCGGGGTTGCAGACGAAGAAATGGGGCTGTTCCACTGGAGCAAAGGGAACAATCAACCATTTGTTTCCGTAGTACTCCACGTACGAATCCGACGGGCAGAGGGAGAATGCTTCTTCGCGTGTCATTTTGATCCTCCAAACGTCTAATAAATATATAAAATATTATGCATCATGCGCCCCGGGTTAGTCCACACCAAAGGCTCCCCGAGAAGCCATGGCGGTACGTGGGTGAACTACGAGCGACGCGCTGAATGCCGGCCGCAAGAGTCGGAGCCAGCATTCCCTGAATGAGCCCTTGGTAGCCAAGCGCGAATCGTTTATCTATACGATCGGGCGGTAGGGTGGGCCGGCAGGGCATCACATATAATGCATTCTATGAGGCAAAACGATAGCCCAGACCGCGCAATGGCGAGTTGCACGGGGGTGGCGAGCGCATGACGGCAGCCAGCTCGTTCTACCGGCTGGAAGGCGGCGCACTCGTACCCTCCCCGCGGCGTCCAGCGGCTGGAACTCTAGCCATATCCGTGGACCAGCAATTACGGCGATCCTGGCGCGGGCGGCCGAGAGGGCATGCACGACGGGGGAACGCCTGCCGGCACGGGCTTCCTTTGAGCTCTTTCGTCCCGCGCTCATGGTTCCCTCGACCACTCGCACGACCGTTGTACGGTCCGGCCGACGACTCTCCCTTGTCGATAGCGAGCTTGTCCAAAACGACATCGTGGTCGCTCGTGCTCACGTCCTCTTGCTGGCCGCGTCTGCGAACCCTGAAGGACTGCTCTGGGAACCAGACGCTCATCTGCCCGCGCCTGCGGCAGGCACTCCGGCCGACGGGGAAGGCCGTCTCTACCGGAGCGGCTCAGGTTCATGGACATCCTCCGCGACGGACCACAATAACGGCCAGCCGAAGTCGGTCTGGCAGGAGCCCCGCCCCGTTGTGCAGGGCGAGGTGCCGACTCCATTCCAGTGTGTTGCGGCAACCAGCGATCTCACCAGTTTGGTCGTCCACTGGGGCGATCGGGGCGTGGAGTTCATCAATGCTGACGTCACGGTCGGACTCTCCCGCATGCCGCTCGCCCAGGGAGTCGGCATCTCCATCAGCCACCGCACGGCGGATGCTGGGATCTCCACGGGGACAGGCGTGCTCTTTGACCGCCACGGCGCCTCTGGTTCCGCGAGCGTTGTAGGACTTGCCAATGCGCGGAATGCGGTCCGTGTCGGGCGGCCATAACTACTGGCCCCTTCGTCAGGCCTTCAAGGGCTTGCCGAATTCAGCCAGCACTTCTCATGCGGGGTGACCGGGCACGGACGATCCCACCCCGGAACAGCAGCCTCAGCGGCTGTGAACCTGGGCGCCAGCCCAGGGCTGCTGAAGCGCGCCGTCGACGACGACGGCGTCCGGCTAACGATATTGGCGTGGGCAATTGCGACGCCTAGGGCTCTGGCGGTGCGGTTTGGAAGAGCCTGCAACTGCAGCCAAGTTAGGGGTCTCTAGGCGGTGAGGGGTCTGCAGCATGATCGCAGCGAATATGCCATAAAAGCGCTGCAGGCCCCGCACGTTCTGCCCCGAGTAGCCATGACTGGCTGAACCGACTCCGGGATCAATGCTTCACCCGGAGAGCTGCTCGGCCTCTTACGGGGAAGTACTGCACGTCCCGGCGCCATGCCCCTTCGTCGGCGGCGCGTCCGCACCGTGGCCTTTTTGGGGCTGGCTGGCACGGACCGCGGAGGCACGCGGTCAGGCGACGATTTCGGCGCCATCTTGCCGCCATCCGTCCGCGCGGTGGTGCGAGCTTTCGATGAACGGCGAAGGCCTAACGCCGAATGGATGCCTTGCGCCGGCGCTACGTCCCCCGTTGCTGTTTGCTCTGCTCCATGGCTTCGGTCAGCCACGGCCGGTGCCCGCGATGAAAAACGATGCCCTCGGGGAGTCCTTCTACGGACGGTACTGAGTTGGCAATGTCGATCGTGATCCGGCCGCTGGCCAAAGGCGCATTAGTAATGTGCAGGTCGCCGTAGGACTTGGGAAGTACGGGATCCATCCACAGGCTACCGCGGGAAACATGGGTGTCGTACCGCATCAGGCTCGTTACTAGGTGAATAGGGGTGGTCGCGGCCCAGGCCTGCGGCGAGCATGCCGTCGGATAGGGCACGGGCGCGGTGAACTGGTCCCGGCTTAACCCGCAGAACAACTCTGGGAGGCGGCCGCCGGAGTAGTCTGCCGCCTCGAGTAGCGCGGTGGATATCCGCTGCGCTTCGGCGACGTAGCCATATCGCAGCAGTCCGGTTGCGATGATTGCATTGTCGTGCGGCCAAACGGATCCGTTGTGATAGCTGGCGGGGTTGTAGGCGCCCATGTCACTTGCCAGGGTTCGTACTCCCCAGCCGCTGAACATTTCTGCGGACATCAGACGTTCGGCGACCAGTGGGACCTTGTCCTCATCTACCAGACCCAGCCATAGGCAGTGGCCCATGTTGGAAGCGCATGCGTCGACCTGTCGCTTCCTGCCGTCCAGGGCAATGGCGTAGTATCCGCGGTCAGGCATCCAGAACGCTTCATTGAACCGCTTCTTAAACTTCGCCGCCCGATCAGCGAGTCCGTCCGCTAAAGTCACGTCACCGGCGTCGTAAGCGATCCGGGCGCGCGCCAAGTAGGCAGTGTAGACGTATGCCTGCACCTCGCAGAGCGCAATCGGTGGCTCGGCCAAAGTCCCGTCGGCAAAGTTGATGCCGTCCCATGAGTCCTTCCAACCCTGATTGATCAGCCCTCGGTCGTTAAGACGCTCGTACTCGACGAACCCGTCGCCGTCCTTGTCCCCGTATTCGTATATCCAGTCCAGCGCGCGGTCCGCATGGGGCAACAGTGCATTGATGGTATCCGCGGCGAATCCCCAACGGCTGACAGCCCCGAGCACCATCACAAACAGGGGCGTCGCATCGACGCTGCCGTAGTACGCGGATTTTCCGCCCAGCGCTAATCCGCTGGAGACATCGAGACGGACCTCGTGCAGAATCTTGCCGGGTTCCTCTTCGCTCATTGGGTCCACCCTGGTCCCTTGGCGTTCCGCCAGCGTCTGCAGGGTTCCCAAGGCCAGAGAGGGGTCCACCGGCAATGCCATCAGCGACGCCAGTAGCGAGTCGCGACCGAAAAGAGTCATGAACCATGGTGCGCCAGCGGCCACCACCACGCGGTCCGGGTGGTTCGGGTCCTCGATGCGAAGGGCGCCCAGGTCGTCGTAGCTGTGCCGAAGAGTCCGTTCGATCGACCCATTTCCCATCTGCAGCACCGGAATCTTCGCTACCCATTCCCTCCGACGCCTGTCACTCGGGGACAGCTCTTCTGAGTCCCGACGGACAAACAATGCTGCGGGGCTGACTCCGTCAGAGAGGGGCATCACGCTGAGCACGGACGTCCATTTGCCGTGTGGGGGGATGGAAACCCGGTACGTGACGGCCTCTTGGCCGACGTCCGCTCCAGGGGCTTGGACCATCATGGCCTTGCGGATTTCCTTCCATGCAGCCCGGATTGTCAGTGCATCACCGGCGACTTGACGTGTTTCGTCCCAGTGTCGCTGGATCCGCGCTTCTTTCACTTCGAAGAGATCCGCAAAATCACACTCGACACTCAGTGAAATGAGGCACTCGGAAGAATCCCGGCTGTAGTTTCGTATCGTAATCTGCTCCAGGATCCCTGCGCCCACTTCACGCAGTCGCTCCACGAACAGCGGGCTGTCCGCGTACCCATCGGAGCGTGCAACGCGACAGGCAAACAGTGCACGGTACGGCTCCTTCGTCTCTGCTGCCAGAGGCTCCAGCGCCTGTCCATTTACGGTCAGGCTCCAGCCGGACAGGATGCGCGTGTCCTGGAAAAAAACCCCGTGCGGAAATGCAGGATGGATGTCGCCGTTCGGCGACGAGATACAGAAGGACGTGCCCTCCACCAAAGTGACCGTTCCTGCACCCAACGGCCCGGCCGCGGTTTCAGCGTTCCATCCCGGCATTCCCGGCTCCTTCGACCGATTGACCGGGGCCCCGCCGCCGCACTGCCGACCCCGGCGCGGATCACCGCATTCTCGATTTTTGATCGACACTACGCCCGTCCTGTCCCTGGCACCAGAGGGAAGTGACGTCAGGCAACCTCGATTAGGACCTTTGGTTTCAGATCCAATTGGTCAATCCCAAATCAGCCTCATGTTCTGGCATTCGTTCATCGCACCAGCCAGCGCGGTAAGAAGCCTGGGCGGACCGGGCGAGTGTGTTGGCGGAGACTTTCCACGGCAGACTTGATTGGTCGACTCCTCGCTTGCACAGCCGCAGCTGACTTGAAACGCAGCAATATGTCGACACCTCTACAGTGGCGACGTTCGCCAAGCTCAAGAGTTGCGATAGTTGGGAGTCAAGCAGCGCCGCCGTGGCTGTTCAACCATGAACTCGAAACCTTGGCTGTCCAACTCAGGCGTTCTCGAAACCTTGGCTGTCCAACTCAGGCGTTGGTGTTGATGGCTTCTGCCAGAGCGATGACTCCCTCGGCGGTCTTCACGTGGGCGATGTCGATGTGCTGGCCTTCGAAGTCGACTGCCG
>NZ_JBHVSZ010000010.1:0-232833 GCF_042884885.1 Arthrobacter sp. NPDC058097 | reverse complement strand
TCCTACCAAAAGGGCGTCAGCCCCTTCGTGACGTTCTTCGGCTCCATCGGCATCCAGGGCGTGGACGTCATCATGAACCTCGTCGTCCTCACCGCAGCCCTTTCCTCCCTCAACGCCGGCCTCTACTCCACCGGCCGGATCCTGCGCTCCATGTCCGTGGCCGGCTCCGCCCCCAAATTCGCCCAGCGCATGAACAAAGCCGGCGTCCCCTACGGCGGCATCGCCATCACCGCCGGCGTCTCCCTGCTCGGCGTCCCGCTGAACTACCTCGTCCCGTCCCAGGCCTTCGAGATCGTCCTGAACATCGCCTCCGTGGGCATCATCGTCACCTGGGCCACCATCGTCCTCTGCCAGATCCAGCTCAAACGCTGGGCAGACAAGGGCTGGCTCAAGCGCCCCTCGTTCCGGATGTTCGGCGCCCCCTACACCGGCTACCTCTCCCTGCTGTTCCTCATCGGCGTGCTGATCATGGTCTTCATCGACTCACCCCTGACCCTGCTGGTCACCCTCATCGCCATCGCCCTCATGGTGGCCGGCTGGTACGCCTGCCGCAAACGCATCCACGAAATCGCCGAAGCCCGCGAAGGCTTCACCGGCATGTCCCCCGTCATCGCCAACCGCCCCGGCCCGGGCGGCGCGGACCGGATCTAGCCAGCGGGCTGTTCCGCGCAACAAAGCGAACGAAATAGCGCGAACGGACACTTGAGGCCCCAAGTCCGAGGGCCCCAAGTGTCCGTTCGCGCTTAAGCGGTCTCGGTTATTGACCGCCGTTGGGGGCGGGAGTAGCTTACGACTAGCCGCGCCTAAACCCTGGGCCGCCGGCCCCACCCCGTCGACACGGGGCCCGCCTCGTATCTGAATCACGCCACGGCAGACCGCGACGCTGCCACCCTGCCAAGGTGCATCCGCTTTCCGCCGCTGCGGACGCCGCGCCGGCTGCATAACAGGCCGCCAGCGCGGCCGTCCCGCAGCCGCGCCCAGTTCCCGGGGTTTAGGCCCCCGGACGAATCGGAGTACCCCCATGGACAACAACTCCTTCCAGGCCCTGCAGGAAAAAGTACGGGGCCGAGTCATCACGAGCGACCAGCAGGACTATGACGACGCCCGGGCCGTCTTCAACGGAATGATCGACAAACGCCCTGCGGCCATCCTGCGCGTGTCGCAGGTCGCGGACGTCATTGCCGCGGTGAATTTCGCCCGCGACACAGGCACCGACTTGGCGCTTCGCGGCGGCGGGCACAGCGCACCCGGATTCGGGACCTGCGATGGCGGTCTCGTCGTGGACTTCGCAGGCTGCCGGGGAGTGCGGGTGGACCCGTCCGCCGCCACGGCGCGGGCTGAGGCCGGGGCCACGTGGGCGGACTTTAACCACGCCACGGGCGCCTTCGGGCTGGCCACCACGGGCGGCATCATCGGATCCACAGGCGTTGCGGGGCTCACCCTCGGTGGAGGCATCGGATACCTCGCCCGGAAGTACGGTCTGTCGTGCGACAACCTGGAATCCGCGGACGTGGTGATTGCCGACGGGAACTTTGTGATTGCCAGCGCCACGGAAAATGAGGATCTCTTCTGGGCGCTTCGCGGCGGGACCGGCAACTTCGGTGTCGTGACTTCCCTTAAGTTCAAGGTGCACCCCGTGGATGTACTCTACGGCGGCGTGATCATCTACCTCCTCGAACATGCCGACGCGGTGGCCGGGCTCTACAGGGACTACATCGCCACGGCACCTGAGGAGATGGGCGTGTTCCTGGGCTTCCACCAGGGTCCACCGGTCCCGTTCCTGCCTGAGGAGCATCACGGCAAGCCCGTAGTGGTGCTGGTGGGCGGCTGGGCAGGCCCCCACAATGAGGGTGAGCGTCAATGGCAGCCGTTCCTTGACGTTGCTCCCGTGGCCGGTTCCTTCCTGGGCCCCCTTCCCTACACAATCCTCAACACGCTCTTCGACCCCATGTACCCGAAGGGCCTGCAGGCCTACTGGAAGTCAGCGTTCCTGCCCGGCATGACCGATGAAGTGGTCCGTGTAGCCGAGAAGTTCGGCGAGGGCATTCCCAGCATCCAGACGGCCAACCACTTCTACCCGATCAACGGCGCCGTCCAGCGGGTCGGGCGGGACGAGACCGCGTTCCCTTACCGCGACGTCAACTTTGCCGTGGACATCGCCTGTCATTGGGAGGATCCGTCCCACAACGAAGCCAACATCAAATGGGTGCGCGACTACTATGCCGAGCTCCAGCCGCTCGGATCCGGTGCGGGCTACGTCAACTTCCTTGACGCCGACGACCAGCCGAACATCAAGGACACCTACGCGGGGAACTATGCCCGCCTCGCCGAGGTCAAGGCCAAGTACGATCCCGGCAACCTGTTTCACATCAACCAGAACATCAAGCCAGCCGGCTCGAAATAAGGCAGGCCCCCTCTGCCGCTAATCGGCCTACGATGGAGGCATCCGGGGCGAGGCCTGCGATAAGCGGCGCCTCTCCGGTGCGTCGAAGGGGCCCGACCAATGGACGTCGTTGTCATCGAAACCCCGCAGCTCGGGGACCGCAGCTACCTGGTCCACGACGGCCGCGTGGCGCTGGTGGTCGATGCCCAGCGGGACACGGACCGGATCGAGGCGGCCGCCACGAAGGCCGGGGTGCAGATCACCCACGTGGCAGAAACCCACGTCCACAACGACTACCTCACCGGCGGCCTGATCCTCGCCCGCGCGCACGGCGCCAAGTACCTGGTGAACGCCGCAGACCGGGTGGCCTACGAGCGCGAACCGGTTGAGGACGGCCAGACCCTGCGGATCGGGACGCTCACGCTCCGCGCCGTGGCCACTCCCGGGCACACCCACACGCACCTGTCCTACATCGTCACGGACGGACGGGCCCGGGCCGTGTTTTCCGGCGGCAGCCTGCTCTTCGGCTCTGTGGGCCGCACCGATCTCCTGGGTCCCGAAGACACTGCCGGGCTGACCAGGGACCAGTACGCATCCGTCCACCGGCTCGCCGACGAAGCCGGACCTGATGCCGCGCTCTACCCCACCCACGGGTTCGGCTCGTTCTGCTCGATCGGGCCCGCCACGCGCGCCGAGGCGTCAACCATTGCGGAGCAGCGGGAAGCCAACCACGCACTGGCTGACCCGGACCCGGAGCACTTCGCGGCCGAACTCATGGCCAACCTCTCCGCCTACCCTTCCTATTACGCCCACATGGCCCCCATCAACATGACCGGCCCCGAACCGGCTGACCTGAGCCTGCCGGAGTCCCTCGACGCCGGTGAGCTGGCGGAGCGGCTGACGAGGGGCGAGTGGGTGGTTGACCTCCGCCACCGCGTGCTGTTCGCCAGCAACCACCTGCAGGGCAGCGTCAGCTTCGAATACGGCTCGGGGCGAAGCTTCAGTTCCTATCTCGGCTGGGTTCTGCCCTGGGGTGAGAAGCTGACGCTCGTGGGCGGCCGCGAGGACCTGCAGAACGCAGTCCGCGACCTTTCCCGCATCGGCATCGACCGTCCCGACGCCGCCGTGGGAACGGAACCCGGCGAACTCGCGCCGGCAGCCCCGGTCGCCTCCTACCCCCGGGCGGGCTGGCCCGCCGTCGTTCATGAAAAGCCCGACGGCGATCCTGTACTGGACGTCCGGCGCGCAGACGAGTTCGCGTCCTCCCGCATTGCCGGTGCCATCAACGTGCCGCTGCACGAATTGCTGGACCGCCTGGGCGAACTGCCCCACGGGTGCCTCTGGGTGCACTGTGCCACCGGCTATCGTGCCGGCATCGCGGCCAGCCTGCTGCAGCGGGCGGGGCGGGACGTGGTGCAGATCGATGCCAGGTTCCGGGACGCCGCGGCCGCCGGAGTGGCCCTGCAGATGCAGCCGCTGCAGCGGCGGTGACCCTGTCCGTGACCGGGACGTCCGGTCGAAGTTGCAAAGTCGAGGTTGCAAAGGAGAACAGCGATGGATGCTGAAGGCAAAGTGGTTGTGGGCGTGGACGGCTCGGACTCCTCGGTGGAGGCCCTCCGGCTGGCGGCCCGGCTGGCACCGGGCCTGGGCGCCCGCGTCCATGCCGTGGCCTGCTGGCACTTCCCGGAAATGTACGCCGGGTATATTCCCCCGGATTTCGAGGCGTTCGAAGCCTCGGCCGCCAACATTCTGGCCCAGTCCATCGAGAAGGCATTCGGGCCTGACGTCCCGGAGACCCTGACCAGTGAACTCGTCCGGGGACCGGCGCCGGCCAAGCTGGTGGAGGCGGCCGCCGGCGCGGCGATGCTGGTGGTGGGGCGCAGGGGGCACGGCGGATTCATGGGCCTGCACCTCGGCTCGGTCAGCACCGCGTGCGTGGCGCATGCCGAATGCCCGGTCCTGGTGGTGCACACCAAGGATGACCACCACCGCAACCACCACTTCCGCAGGGGTGCCGCATCCAGGGACGCGGGCAGGGACACCTCCGTGGACGCGGCGAACAGCTGACCGCCCCGCGTAACGCAACGCACCTGCAACCCCGTGCCGGCGCGCCATCGCCTATGCTCGCCTCAGCAGCCCGAAAGCAAAACCAGGCAGCGCAGAAACTGGCTCAACGTCGAACCACGGGAGAGAACCTCATGACCAACTGGCGGATCCGGGACTTCCACTCCGCGGACCTTGACGGCATCCTGCACCTCTGGGAGTCGCTGAAGGCCACCAACGTCGAGCCGGTCTATGCGCTCTCCGAGGTGCTGGCCTCCTGCGAGAAGGACCACGCCGTGGTGGCGGTGCTCGGGGACCAGGTGGTGGGCGCTGCCGTCGGACGCGCCGCGCATGACCAGGGCTGGGTTGTCTTCCTGGCCACCCTGCCGGAATTCCGCGGCCGGGGCATCGGCACCTCGCTGCTGGCCGCCGTCGAAAACCGGATGGCACCGCACGGGTTGAACAAGCTGTCGGCCCTGATGCCCGAACTGGAGACCCGGGTGGAGGCCTTCCTGAGCCGCGGCTTCGTGCTCAAGAAAAACCTGCGCTACTTCGAGCGCACCATCCCCGTGCAGCGCCAGGAACTCGAGCCCCTGGGCCTGCTCGGCGGCCGCATCCTGGCCCGGGACCTCTGGGAAAACGTGGCCGGCATGCGCCGCGAGAAGGAACTCCTCGAGCGCCGCCTGGTCCTGCCGCTGGCCGAAGCCGACCTCGCCGACGAATTCGGCGTCGTCCCGCCGCGGGCCGTGGTGCTCTTCGGGCCGCCCGGCACCGGGAAGACCACCTTCGCCAAGGCCATCGCCTCCCGGCTGGAATGGCCCTTCGTGGAGGTCTTCCCCTCCCGGCTGGCCGCCGACCCCAAGGGCCTGGCCGGCGCTCTGCGGGAGACGTTCCTGGAAATCTCCGAACTCGAGCATGCCGTCGTGTTCATCGACGAGGTGGAGGAAATCGCATCCCAGCGCGCCGGGGACCCGCCCTCCCCTTTGCAGGGCGTCACCAACGAACTGCTCAAGATCATCCCGGCCTTCCGCGAACAGCCCGGCCGCCTCCTGGTCTGCGCCACCAACTTCATCCGGGCCCTGGACTCAGCGTTCCTGCGGCACGGCCGGTTCGACTACGTCATCCCCATCGGTCTGCCCGACCGGCAGGCCCGCGAAGCCATGTGGCAGCGCTTCATCCCCGCCGCCGTCGTGGACAACGTGGACGTGGAGCAGCTCGTGGACCGCACCGAGGGCTTCTCCCCGGCCGACATCGAGTTCGCCGCACGCAGCGCCTCGCAGCGAGCGCTGGAAAAGGCCGTGTACGACGACGGCGGGCTGGCGTCCGGGGGCGGTGTTTCCGTCCGCGAGGCGGTCCGGAAGGGCCCCGCCACCCAGGACTACCTCGACGCCATCGCCGACACCCGCACCACCGTCAGCGAGGAGGTCCACCAGGAGTTCCTCGAGGACATCGACGCCCTCGGCCGGATCTAGCCAGGACGCGCCCGCCATTTAGACGGTTCCGTGCCGGCTAGACGCGGAGGAACGTCTAATCCGCAGGGAACCGTCGAAACGGGCGCGGAGGGAGGAGAGATGTGATCCTGTTTCTGACGATCGTCAGCGGCCTGGCGTGGACCGTCGTGTACGCCGAGGCGATTCGGCTGGGCTTCCGGCAGCGCACCTATGCCATCCCGGCAGCGGCACTGGCGCTCAACTTCGCCTGGGAGGCCATCTACGCCTCGCGGTCCGTGGCCACGGGAATATCGGCGCAGGGCGTCTTCAACATTGTGTGGGGCCTGGCGGACATCCTCATCGTCCACACGTTCCTCAAATTCGGGCGGGCCGAGCTGCCACTCTGGGTCACGCGGCCGCTCTTCCTGTCCTGGGCCGTGCTGCTGGGTGTCACGTCGTTCGCGGTGCAGCTGCTGTTCGTGGCTGAATTCGGCTGGGACGACGCCACCAAGTACGCCGCGTTCCTGCAGAACTTGCTGATGTCCGGCCTGTTCATCGCGATGTTCGTCTGGCGCGGAGGCGCCCGGGGCCAGTCACTCGTCATCGCCGTGGCCAAGTGGATCGGCACGCTTGCCCCCACCATCGTCTACGGCGGATACGGAAACTCGCCCCTGATCCTCGGGCTTGGAGCGCTGTGCAGCGTGTTCGACCTGGCGTACATTGCCCTGCTCTGGCGCGTGCGAAGAAGCGCTACTGTTTGAAGCATGCCCTCAAATCCCCTCCGGCACGCCGTGGCGCGCATGGGCGGCCGTGATCCGCACCAGCCGCACCGGACGGCCACCCCTCTGGAGCTCTTCTTCGACCTGACCTTCGTGATCGCCTTCGGCGTGGCCGGCAGCCAGTTCGCCCACGAGATCGCGGAGGCACACTTCGGCGCAGGGCTGCTCGGTTTTTCGTTCGCGATGTTTGCCGTGATCTGGGCCTGGATCAACTTCACCTGGTTCGCCAGCGCCTACGACACCGACGACTGGGTGTTCCGCGTGGTGACCATGGTCCAGCTGGTGGGCGTCCTGATCCTGGCGATGGGGATCGAGCCCATGTTCCACTCCCTCGTGGAGGGGAAGCACGTGGACAACACCGTCATCGTGGGCGGCTACATCATCATGCGACTGGCCCTGGTCTCCCAGTGGCTGCGGGCCGCCCGGCAGGACCCTGCCCGGCGGAAGACGTGCCTGCGGTACGCGGGATACCTGGCCGTGGTCCAGCTGGGGTGGATCGCCGTGCTGCTCATCCAGGCGGACGTGCCCACCACGTTCCTGATGATTGCACCGCTGTATGTCCTGGAACTGGCCGCCCCGTATGTGGCCGAGCGGAACGCCGCCACCCCCTGGCACGCCCACCACATCGCCGAACGCTACGGCCTGCTGGCCATCATTGCTCTCGGCGAATGCCTGATCGGCGCCGTCGAGACGCTACGGGCGATCGTGGCCAACCACGGCTGGTCGGTCGATGCCGCCCTCGTGGGTTTCGGCGGCACGGCGCTGGCCTTCGGGATGTGGTGGATCTACTTCATCCTGCCCGCCGGCCGCGCCCTGCACCTGCAGCGGCACCGCTCCTACTTCTTCGGCTACGGCCACATCCCCGTCTTCGCCGCGATCGCCGCCACCGGCGCGGGCCTGCATGTCGCCGCGTACTACATCGACCATGCCGCGCACATCAGCGCCGCCGTCGCCGTCGCCAGCATCGCCGTTCCCGTTGCGATCTTCAAGGTTTCGCTCACGGCACTCTTCAGCGTCATGACGTGCGTGGACCGGACGCTCATTGCCGTCACCACCGGGGTGGTGGTTGTGCTCGCAGGAGCCGTGGCCCTGGCGGCGGCGGGCGCCTCTGTTCCCGTCTGCCTGCTCATCATCGTGGGTGCACTCGGGACCTCGATCGTCATCGATGAACGGCGGAG
Organism: Arthrobacter sp. NPDC058097; assembly: GCF_042884885.1. NCBI lineage: Bacteria > Bacillati > Actinomycetota > Actinomycetes > Micrococcales > Micrococcaceae > Arthrobacter > Arthrobacter sp. NPDC058097. The sequence goes on along the minus strand of NZ_JBHVSZ010000010.1, from coordinate 225,020 downwards.
TACGGACCTGCTCCACTCGGCGCTGGGGAGGCTGGAGCAGCGAGCCACGAGGGCCTGACACGGGCAGTTACGCCCCGGGCCACACCCACGGTTCACGCGGCAGGCGGCCGGGCGAAAAGGCCGCAAGGGCGGCTTCCAGGGAAGCCGCGGGAAGACCCAGCGACTCCAGGATCGTCCTCTGCACGGCGTCCGCGGAAAGTCCGACGGCGGCCAGGTCACCCAGGGTGACCGCACCGTCGCGCTTGGCGAGCCGGGCGCCGTCGGCGTTGACCACCAGCGGGACGTGCGCATATTCCGGAACGGGCATATTCAACAGGGACGCCAGATATGCCTGCCGGGGCGTGGACGGCAGGAGATCATCACCGCGGACCACCTGGTCTATGCCCTGCTCGGCATCATCCACGACGACGGCCAGGTTGTAGGCGGTCACGCCGTCGTTCCGGCGCAGAACGAAGTCGTCCACCACTCCGGTGAACGTCCCGTGCAGCACATCCTGCACCGTCCATTCGGCCACGGAAGAGCGCAGCCGGACCGCCGCAGGCCGGGTGGACCGCTTGAACTCAAGCTCCGCCGCCGACAGCCCCCTGCACGTTCCGGGGTACGCGCCCTGGGGCGCGTGCGGCGCGGATGGCGCTTCCTGGATCTCCCGGCGGGTGCAGAAGCATTCATACGTCAGCCCGGCCGCGGCCAGCTGTCCGATGGCAGCGGTGTACAGGGGTTCGCGGTCCGTCTGGCGCACCACCGCGCCGTCCCAGGTCAGGCCGACGGCGGCAAGGTCGTGCAGCTGCGCGGCTTCAGCACCGGCCCGCGCCCGGTCGAGGTCCTCGACGCGCAGCAGGAACCGCCGCCCGGTGGAACGGGCAAAGAGCCAGGCCAGGATCGCCGTCCGAAGGTTTCCCACATGCAGCTCCCCGGACGGGCTGGGGGCGAAGCGGCCAGCAGAAGTCATGCCCTCCACCCTATGCCGAACAGCACAAGAGCCCCTCAGCTACCGCGCACTCCGGGCGTTGGCCGGGAATCGGTGGCTCAGGGGCTCTTGCCGTGCCTGCCCCGGACGGAACTCCGCCAGGGAAATCGAGGCACTTCCTGCAGAAAGACGAATGCGTGAACAAGTGTCAATCAGCGGCTGCCTCCTTGCGGGAAGCGTGGTCCAGGAGGCCGGGTGGTGTGCCGGGAGCCTGTAGCCAGCCGGCGGTGGGGGTAACCGTCGCCTGCGTTGCCACTATCTGAGCAGTAGACCTACAGTAGGCGCAACGGGCATGGCAGCGGCTGATCAATCTGACCGGTCCTGCACCCGGAAATACGACAGGGAGTGATCAGATTGCAGCAGCTTGACGCCACGGACCGGCGGATCCTTGCCGCCCTGGACGAAGATCCACGGCTGCCCATCATGGTCCTGGCCCAACGGCTGGGCCTGGCGCGCGGAACTGTCCAGTCACGCCTGGAGCGGATGACGGCGTCGGGCGCTCTCCGGCCCAACAGCAGCCGCGTGCTCCCGGCGGCGCTGGGCCGCGGCGTTGCCGCCGCTGTCAGCGCCGAACTGGACCAGAGCCACCTCAACGAGGCCATCGCCGCGCTGCGCGAGATCCCCGAGGTGCTGGAATGCCATGCCCCGGCCGGCGACACGGACCTGCTGATCCGGGTGGTGGCCACGAGTCCTGATGACCTGTACCGGGTTTCCGAAGAGATCCGGCTGTGCCCTGGAATCGTGCGGACGTCCACCAGCATGTTCCTGCGCGAAGTGATTCCCTACCGCACAACGGGCCTTCTAGAGCACTGATTCCGGTGCTCCCGGAGCGGCGCTCCGATATTGCGCAAATCATTGGGGAAAACTGCGGATATTCCGGCGGCTGTCCTGCGGTGGCGACTGTAACCTGATTCAGCATCTGCCGCGGCGCTGGGCTACGCAGCGGGTGCAGTGTTCACTCAGGGTCTCCGCCGGGGGGTCGGTCTCAATAAGGAACTCAATGCGCTCTTTTTCCCGTTCAATCGCGTCCGTCACGGGCCTGCTGGTTTTCGCCGCGGGCCTCGTCTCCCTTCCCGCCACCGCGATGGCAGCCACAGACCCTGCCGGCAGCGGCACGTCACTGCCCGTCGACTCCGGTGACGAACGGGTGCATCACGAATACGAGTCGGCGCCGGGCGTGCCGGCGGACGGGCCCCCTGCCGGGCTTGCCCTACAGACCGAGGCGGGTGGAACGGCCGCAGCTGCGCTCAGCGTCAAGGTCGTTGTCGCCACCCTGCTGGACAACAAGGCCGTGGTTCCCATGGCCCAGGCCGAAGCGGCCGTGACGGCCTCCAGCAACTACTGGAAGGCGATGTCCGGCGGCCGGATCTCCATGACCGTGACCGAACGCGCCACGCTGGCGTCCAAGACGGCGAGGTCGACGGACTCCTACTACGACATGATCAACAAGATCACCACCGAGCTGAAGTGGACCTACGGCGCCAACAAAGGCCTGGTGATCTTCGTCCCCAGCGCCACGCTCTCCGGCGGGGCCCTCGGCGCCGGCTTCAGCAGCACCGGCAACAGCGGGCGCGTCCTGATGCCGCAGATCAGCGGCTTCACCAACAGCGTGATCGCCCACGAATTTGGCCACGTCCTCGGATCCATGCACGCCGACGCCCTGCAGTGCAGCAGCGGCATTTCGGACGTGGGCACCACGGGCACCGGGCAGTTCAGCGACTCTTCCTGCTACATCCGCGAGTACGGCGACAGCACCGACATCATGGGCCTGTCCAGCTACAACATGCCGGTGATCAGCTCGCCGTTCTGGGATTCCAAGGGCCTGGGCGCAGCCACCGACATCCGCGACCTCGGTGTGGCATCCGGTGTGAAGAGCTACACGTTGAAGCCCTGGGGTGACACCAAGCTGGCCTACCGCGCGGTGAAGTTCACCGATCCGGTCAGCAAGGAGGCCTACTACCTGGAGCTCCGCCAGCCCGCCGGCTACGACGCCTACCTGGCCAGCGGTCCCGCCGGCAACCGGGGCGTGAAGGTGGTCCAGCGGGGCGGCGCCACCCCCTCGTCCTCGCTGGTGCTGATGCCGTCCACCGTTCCGTTCAGCGGGTACTACGCCACCAACCACACCTGGCAGGCCGGCAGCACGTTCATCACGCATGCGGGAACCCGGGTCTCGGTCAATGCCGTCACCGCCACCTCGGCCACCGTCACCATCGACGCCGACCTCGCCCTACGCACCAAGATCCAGTTCTCGGCCGGCGACTTCAACGGGGACGGCAAGGCGGACATGATCTCCCGCGAAGCGGACGGCTCACTCCTGCTGCTCCCCGGCCTCGGCGGAAACAAGCTCGGAACCGCCGTGAAGATCGGAACGGGCTGGAACGGCTTCAACATGGTCTTCGGCAACGGCGACTTCAACGGGGACGGGAAGACGGACCTCATTGCCCGGACGTCCAACGGAGCGCTGTGGCTGTACCCGGGCAGCGGCACCGGCGGCTTCCAGGCCCGCAAGCAGATCGGTTCCGGCTGGGAGGGCTTCAAGCGCATCATCGCGCCCGGTGACTTCAACGGCGACAAGCGGGCCGACCTGCTGGCCATGCGCGCCGACGGAACACTGTGGCTGTACCCCGGCAACGGAACCGGCGGGTTCCTGGCAGCCAAACAGGTCGGCTCCGGCTGGCAGGGCTTCACCGCCGTCACCGCAGCGGGAGGGCTCGCCACGGGCCCCGGCCTGCTCGCCCGTTCCAGCACCGGCACCGTCTACCTGTACCCGGGCAGCGGGACCGGGGGCTTCCTGGCGCGCCGCACGCTGGCTACCGGTTGGGCCAGCACGGACCTGATCGCCGGCCAGGACTTCACCTCGGACGGGCTCACGGACGTCCTGTCGGCCAGCACGACGGGTGCTATAACCGCGTACGCGGGCAACGGCGTCGGCGGTTTTGCCACCAAGCTGAAGATCGGCATCGGCTGGGCCGGGTTCAGCCAGGTCTGGGAAGCCGGCGATTACGACGGCGACCGCAAGCCCGACATCCTGGCCCGCACGGCCCAGGGCGTCCTGCGCCTCTACTCCGGCAACGGTTCGGGGGGATTCCGCACCTCCCGGCAGATCGGCTCCGGTTGGCAGGTCTTCGACCAAGTGGTATCCGCCGGAAACTTCAACGGCGCCGGCGGCCCCGACCTCCTGGCCCGCAAGCCCGACGGCTCGCTCTGGATCTACCCCACCAACGGGACGGGCGTCTTCCAGGCACCGAAGAAGATCGGTTCCGGCTGGCAGGCGTTCGCCCGAATCATCGCTCCCGGCGATTTCTCCGGCGACGGAAAGACGGACATTCTCGCACAGGAGCCGGACGGCAAGCTGTGGCTTTACCCCGGCAACGGCGCGGGCGCCTTCCTCGCCCGGAAGCAGGTTGGTTCCGGCTGGGCAGGGTTCACCCAGGTCGTTGCGGGCAATGACTTCAACGGCGACGGAAAGGCTGATCTGATGGCCCGCGCGTCGGATGGCACACTCTGGCTCTACCCCGGCAGCGGCGCCTCCGGCTTCCTCGCGCGCACGCAGCTCGGCACCGGCTGGAACGCCTACACCACCATGGCCAGCGTCGGGCGCTTCGCCGGAACAGGCAATCCGAACGTCGTTTCCGTGTCGGCTGACGGAGCGCTCTGGCTCCACACCGGCACCGGGAACGGCGCCTTCCAGAACGTCGTGCTGAACCCCCGCTGAGCACGGGAGACAGTCCAGCGCGAGCGGACACTTGAGGCCCCTGATCCACCCGGATCGGGGGCCTTAAGTGTCCGTTCGCGCCTTTTGTTCTGGGCGTACGACGGCGGGCGGCCAGTTGGTCAGACCGGCGGGCCTGCGTTCGACTTCAGGTTCTTCATCACCAGGGTTGAGGTCAGCCGCTCAACGCCCGGAAGAACCGTCAGCTCGCTGTCGTAGAAGCGCTGGTACGAGGGCAAGTCTTGCGCAATCACCTTGAGCAGGTAATCCGGGGAACCGAACAGCCGCTGCGCCTCCACGATGTTCGGGTTCTCCGCCACCCGGTTCTCGAAGATCTCCATGGTGGGGCGGTCCACCTGCCGCAGGGTCACGAAGACGATCGCCTCAAAACCGAGCCCGACGGCGGCCGGGTCGATGTCCGCTTTGTAGCCGCGGATCACCCCCGACTGCTCAAGGTCGCGGAGCCGGCGGTGGCACGGCGCCACGGTCAGGCCCACCTTGGCGGCCAGCGCCGTGGCAGTCATTCTGCCGTCCTCCTTGAGGTGGCGCAAAATACTTCTATCGATATGGTCGATCACGCAAAAATCTTACTCCCGCAGCCGCGATCCGCGCGAAATCGGAGAGCACATCTGGCGCCATTTTGCCTAGGCTTTTCTTACCGCCAGACACGCAGGAGCCCGCCATGAATCCCCAGCTTTTCCTCGCCTTCATCGTGGTTGCAGCCGCCCTCGCCTGCACCCCGGGAGTGGACTGGGCCTACTCCATCACCGCAGGCCTCGGCCGCCGCAGCTTCGTGCCCGCCGTCGCCGGGCTGTGCAGCGGTTACGTCCTGCACACCGTCCTCATGGTGGCCGGGCTCGCCGCCGTGCTGGCAAGCATGCCGGGCCTGCTGGGCTGGATCACGGTGGCCGGCGCCGTCTACCTGCTGTGGCTGGGAACCGTCACCATCCGGTCATGGCGCGGTGCCAGCTTCACGGCAGCCGCCGCCGGAAATCAGGGGCAGAACCAGCTCCGGTCCTTCCTCCAGGGCATGGGGACCAGCGGCATCAACCCCAAGGGGCTGCTGTTCTTCCTGGCCCTCGTGCCGCAGTTCGTCAGCGCCGACGCGCCGCTGCCCGTGCCGGTGCAGTCGGGCCTGCTGGGCCTGACCTTCGTGCTGCTCGCGGCCCTCGTGTACACCTGCGTGGCCCTGCTGTCGCGGAAACTGCTGCAGTCCCGGCCGAACGCAGCCCGCAGGGTCACGCTGACCAGCGGCATCATCATGGTGCTCCTGGGCGCCGCACTGCTCTCGGAGCAGCTCCTTCCGGCCCTCAGCAGATTCGCCTAGGTATCCAAACGCCGGGTGAGCCAGGCTCAGACCTTTTGCTCCATGAACCACTCGGTGAAGCTGGACGCCCGCCCGTCGGAATCGAGCCGGACCACCCACAGGTTCTCGTAGCTCGGGCGGTCATCGAGGTACGTGGTGCGGCCCTGCACGAACGCGAGGTCGCCGTCGGACCCCAGCAGCGACCACTCGAACCTCCAGTCCCCGGGCTGGTCCGCCGAGCCGATCCAGCGCTCCACGATCTGTGCCCGGCCGCGCCACGGGTCGGGGTCGTAGGGCCGCGTGGCGTACACGGCCTCCTCGGTGAAGAGCGCCGCGATGTCCTCGGGGTCATTGCTGGTCCACGCCGCGATGTACCTGTCCATCCACTGCCTGATTGCGTCAGTCATGGGTCCGTTGTAGCGCGGCGCTTCATGGCCCACAAGAGTATCTACTAATCAGGAGCAGCCCGCCCGCAAAGGCCCGGCAGACAGCAACTGCCTCAGTCGCCGCCGAACTGCTTCCATTTCTGTTCCCACGCGCGGCGCGCCTCGATGTCCTTACGGATGACCTCAAAGGTTTCGAGCTCCGCCTGCTTGCCGCGCTGCCAGTCCCGCGGGTTGAGGGACTTCCGCCCGTTGTCCAGCAGAATCAGGGCGCGGTCGGTCAGGGCGTCGTTGCGCAGGGACATGCTGGTCTTCTGCCGCCGCAGGACTTCCTTGAGTGCCTGCTGGGCCTGGCTGTGGGCACCGAGCCGGCGGAGGGAGCGGGCGCGGATCAGGAGCAGCGCCGCGGAGAGGTCGTCGGCGTTCAGCAGGCCTTCCGTCCAGACCACCACCTCCTGGTCCCGGCCCAGGGCGGCGGCGAGCGCGCATCTCGCCAGCGCGGTAGGCACCGACGGCGGCAGCCTGACCAGCGTTTCAAAAGCCGCCTCGGTCTGCCCCGTTTCCCGGAGGGAATGCGACAGCGCAAGGAAAACCGACTCCTCGCTGAACAGCACCGGCACCACGATGCGTTCGGCCACCTCCACCCGGGTGACCACCCGTGTCAGGTAACTGGCGGCGAACTGGTTCGCCTCGTCGTCGTTCCTGATGGAAAGCCCGCGCTGCAGGAGTTCCGCGGCCCGCAGGTAACCGCCCTGCTTGTAGGCGAGGAGCCCGGCCATCACGCAGCACAGCCCGGCCCAACCGGGATACGCGCGGCCGGCGGCGATGAGCGCGTTCGGGTCGGTGTTGGAGAAAATGGCGTCATACACGGTCCTGGCCGCTTTGCCGGGCAGCAGCTTGAGCCGCGGGACGCTGCCGTCCACGCTGAGCCGGGAGTCGCCGCCGCCGAGCATTCCGTGGATGAGCCCGCCCATGCCCTGTGCTATTTCACGTACCGGGGTGCGGACCACGCCGCAGCCGAAGGGCGTGAGGTCACGCGTGTCGCGGTAGATCGGTCCTGAAAACTCCCCCGCGCTCATTCCTCCATGCTAATGGCGGCCCGGAATTAAGCCGAAGCGGCGCCCACCCACACGCCCACCACCCAGGTGCTGGCGGCGAGGCAGGCCAGGCCGAACTCCGCGAGCATTCCCAGCCCGGTGGCCTTCAGGGCCGCCCAGCTGGAGCTCAGCGCTGCCCGGAAATTGCGTGTTCGCTGGACCTCGCTGAGCAGCAGCCCGGCGGCAAAGCCCACGAACAGGCCCACCACGGGGATGACGAACATGCCGGCAATGCCCAGCACCACCCCGAGGGCGACGCTCCGGTTCGGGATCCGGTGCTCCTTCAGTTTGCGGCCGGCCAGGACGGCGCTGGCCGCCATGCCTGCCAGCACAAACACCATGCCCACAGCAAAAACCACCCAGCCGGTCACGCCTTCCCCGCCCCAAATGGCCCACGCCAGCAGGCTCAGGCCGATCAGGAAGCTGCCTGGCAGGACGGGGATGATGGTGCCGGCAACGCCAACCAGGATGGCCAGGCCGCAGAGGACGGTCACGAGGGTTTGGGCGTTCATGTCCCCAGTCTAGGGTCCGGACTTTGCCGGGAACGACGACGGCGGCGCCTCCCCAGCACGGGGGGTACCGCCGTCGGGCTCTAGTTAGCCCTAGTTGGCTTCCGCTTCCACGGCCGCGGCAACCGCGGCCGTGACGGCCGGCGCAACGCGCGGGTCCAGCGGGCTGGGCACGATGTAGGACGCGGACAGCTTGTCGTCGGCCAGTTCGGCAATGGCACGGGCCGCGGCCACCTTCATCGCAGGGGTGATGCGGCGCGCACCGGCGTCCAGGGCGCCGCGGAAGATGCCGGGGAACGCCAGGACGTTGTTGATCTGGTTGGGGAAGTCGCTGCGGCCGGTGGCCACCACGGCGGCGTACTTGGACGCGACCTCGGGCAGGACTTCGGGGTCCGGGTTGGACAGCGCGAACACGATGGAGCTGTGGTTCATCAGCTTCAGGTGCTCCTCGTCCAGCTTGGAGGAGGACACGCCGACGAAGACGTCCGCGCCCAGCAGGGCTTCGCCGGGGCCGCCGGAGATGCCGCGCGGGTTGCTGCGCTGTGCCATCTGGGCCTTCTTGCTGGCGGGGTCGGCGGCGATGTCGGCACGCTCGGAGTTGATGACGCCGCGCGAATCCAGCAGCACCACGTCCTCGATGCCCGCGGTGAGGAGGATTTCCGCGATGGCGATGCCTGCGGCGCCGGCACCGGAGATCACCACTCGGAGTTCCTCGAGCCCGCGGCCGGTGACCTTGGCGGCACCGGTCAGCGCTGCGAGGACCACGACGGCGGTGCCGTGCTGGTCGTCGTGCATGACGGGGCAGTCCAGGGCCTCGATGAGCTTTTCTTCCAGCTCGAAGCAGCGCGGGGCGGCGATGTCCTCGAGGTTGACGGCGCCGAAGCTGGGGCGCAGCCGGACGAGAGTCTCAACGATCTCGTCCACGTCGGTGGTGTTGAGGACCAGCGGAATGGAGTCCAGCTCGCCGAAGGCCTTGAAGAGGGCGGACTTGCCCTCCATGACGGGCAGCGAGGCGCTGGCGCCAATGTTTCCGAGACCGAGGACGGCCGTGCCGTCGCTGACGACGGCCACGAGGCGCTGAGCCCAGGTGTGGCTCTTGGCGAGCTCCGGGTCAGCATGGATGGCGCGGCTGACCTGGGCAACGCCGGGCGTGTAGGCGATGGAGAGGTCGCGCTTGTTGCTGAGGGGAACGGTGCTGGCGATGGACAGCTTGCCGCCCTCGTGGGCAGCGAAAATTTCCTGGTCAGTCAGCTCGGTGGCTGCGCTGGTGTCGTTCGGAGCGATGGTTTCAGTGGACACGTCGTTGTCTCCTGTGGCTAGCCGTGGGCGCACGGCACAGTATGGCTCGAGCATCGGGGCTCAAGATGGTCAGGTACGCGCTTTGCTGGCGGCCCAAGGGTGTGGGTTCCGCCGGAAAGCCTGGGGAGGTGCGGGGTACTGGCCACTCCGGTAGTGCCATGTTAGACAGGACAAAGGCCCACTCGGTGCCATTTCAGGGCGTTTGAGCCGAATTGGGCGCCTTTAAACCTGATTTGTGGCTTATTTCACCGGTTTCGGTGGCTTTTATGACCTGCCGGTCTAGACCGGTTACGCCGTATTCCGCGCCAGACGTGGTGCCGGCATCAGCAGCGTGCAGGCCTTCTTGAGATCCTCCTCCGCCTCGAACAGCGACAGTCTGCGGCAGCGCACTGACTGGACTAGACCGGTGACCGTCAGCAGCACCACCCTTGCCACGGCCGCGTCCCCGCAGACCGAGGTGACGGCTCGTTCCGCGAGGGAGTCGATCTCCCGCAGCAGGCCGGTGGTGTCCCGGTCCTTCAGGTAGACCCCCTGGCTGAGGCACTGTTCCACGGCGGGCTGCATGACGCGCATGTGAAAGATTTCCATCGCCACACCGGAAAGCGCGTGGATCCGGACGGCGCCCGGTCCGGTCCCCGTTTTGAGCTCGCCGAGCTGGTGCCGGTAGAGGGCAAGCATCAGGTGGGTGGCCGAGGGAAAGTAACGGTACAGGGTGCCGAGGGGGACGTTGGCCTGGGCGGCAACCTCGGAGAGCGTCACGGACTTGAGGCCCTTGCGGGCGAAGCCGGCAGCAACCTCGAGAATCCGGTTGTAGCGGCGCTGCTGCCGGGGAAGGGTAGGTGGGGCGGCCATGGGCGGAAGATCAGGCATAGAGTCAAGCATCATCAGTCCGGAGGTTGAGATTCCTGGTGCAGTCAGGAAGAGCCCCATTCCCGGTCCTGCCGCGATTCGCACTCAACTATACGGCACTGGTCTGCGCGTTCTCTGGGAGCCGGACGCGCCTCCGGCGGGGTGCGTCAGAGCGTGACGGGTGCTGACCAGCCCCGGGCAGCAGCTAGTCGACGCCCTTGATCTTCACCACGAAGACGGCGCCCAGCAGCCCGATGACGGCGGCGGCCACGTAGAGCGACACGTAGCCGCCCCAGAGGGTGACAAACGGCCACGCCAGCGCGGGGGCGATGACCTGCGGCAGGGAATTGGCGATGTTGATGACACCCAGGTCCTTGCCCCTGTCGGCGGCGTTCGGGAGCACCTGGGTGATGAGCGCGAAGTCCACGGCGAGGTAGGCCCCGAACCCGATTCCGAGAACGCTCGCGCCCACGATGCCGCCCGCCCATGTGGGGGCGAAGGCCAGGATCAGCGATGCCAGTGCAATGATCACGGATGATGCGATCACCAGCGGCTTGCGCTTGCCCATTCTGTCACTGAGCCTGCCGCCAACCACGCTGGTGATGATCACGAATACTGCGTATAAGCCGGTCAGCACCAGCACGCCGAAGGCAGGTTCGAGGCCCGTGGTCTCCTTCAGGTGCACTGCGTCGGCCAGGAAGAAGATCAGGTACAGGGTGACCATGTGGTTGCCGATATTGACCAGCAGCCGGGTGATCCAGGCCCAGGCGAAGTCAGGGTGCCCCAGCGGCCTGATGAAGCCGACCAGGAAGCGGCCCCAGTTCATCGGCCGGGCAGCCCTCGCGGGGAGGGGGTCGTCGTCACTCTTGACGAGGTACATCACGACGCCAGCCACAAGGGCCGCCGCGCAGACGATGTACCCCAGCATGAAGTTTCCGCTGACGACGGCGGCAATCACCGCGCCGACCAGGATCCCGGCCGTCTGACCCATCGCCGCCAGGCCGCCAACGGTGGCGCGCTGCGGGACGGGAACCCGGTCGGGGACGGCTGCGGTGATCGCGGCGTAGGCGCCGTTACAGCCGGCCTGCACCAGGCACCAGAGCAGCGTCATCGCTGCGACGTTCGGCGCACCCGCCAGCCCTACCAGCGCAGCCGCGCCGAGGACTGCGCCGGCCAGCACCCACGGCGCACGCCGGCCGAACCGGGACGCCGTTCGGTCGCTGAAGGCGCCGAAGAGCGGATTGGCAACCAGCGACACCGCGGCACCGGCACCGGTAACGAGCGCCAGGATGGCTTCCTTCTGCCCGGGATCGAAATGTTCCGCCTGTTGTGCGAGGAGCACCTGGATGGGCCCGAAGAATGCTGCATTGATGCCAAGGTTGACCAGCACCACGCCCGTGATCCAGAGGGACCGGACCCGCGCGGTCGGTTCAGTGAGCGCGGCGGACTGCCGGGTGCCCACCAAGCCGGGGTCGGGTACCGCACCGGGTGTGTCGGACAGGCTCATATCGGTCTCCCCCTGGAACTTCGTGATGATGGAATCAGACTATCGTGGGTGCCAACAGCAACGCGGGGTCACTTACAGCCCAATCCGGGCATGACATTGGGCGCTAAGTGACCCCGCGTTGCTTTAGACCGAGGCCAAGACTGCCCTAGGAGAACCAATGACCGCTTCGCCTGCCAATGCCGCCGTCAACACCGCCGACCTCTACGATGAGCGCGGCGAGGAACTGGCGTCCGTCTCCCTGCAGTTTCAGTCCTTGGGCGGCCACACGCATTTCAGCGGCCCCGTCCGGACCATTCGCTGCCTCGAGGATAACGCCCTGGTCAAGTCCGTCCTCGCCACACCCGGGAACGGCGCCGTATTGGTCGTCGACGGCGCCGGCTCATTGCGGACCGCCCTGATGGGGGACCTGATCGCGGCGAGCGCCGTGGCAAACGGCTGGGCCGGCGTCGTCATCAACGGCGCCATCCGGGACCGCGAGGCCATCGCCGAACTGCCGCTCGGCGTCAAGGCCCTCGGCAGCAACCCGCGCAAGAGCGCCAAAGCCGGGGCGGGAGAGACTGACGTGGACCTGCTGATCGACGGGGTGACCATCCGCACGGGCGCCACGATCTGGTGCGATCCGGACGGAATCCTCATCGAGCGCTGAAAAATCGAGCGCTGGGGCACGCCAAGCGGCCCGCGGATAATTTTCCGATGCTCCGGGGAACAAAGCAGCAAGTAACATAGTTACTGAAAGCAACTATCAGATGCGATCCCCCTTTCTCTTGACCCTGGAGCAGCCATGTCCAAAACCACCGCAGGACCCGCGCCCGGAGAGGCCCTGACGCAGCGGCAGACCATCACCGTCATGGTGGGGCTGATGCTCGGCATGTTCCTGTCCTCGCTGGACCAGACCATCGTGTCCACGTCCATCTACACCATCGCCAACGATCTCGACGGGCTGTCCCTGCAGGCCTGGGCCACCACCGCGTACCTCATCACGTCCACGGTCACCACCCCGCTGTACGGCAAGCTCAGCGACATCTTCGGCCGCCGTCCGCTCTACCTCGCGGCGATCGTCATCTTCCTGGCCGGCTCGGCGTACGCGGGTTCGGTGCACTCGATGACCGAACTGGCCATCGCCCGTGGCATCCAGGGCATGGGCGCCGGCGGCCTGCTGGCACTGGCGCTGACCATCATCGGCGACATCGTCCCCCTCAAGGACCGGGCCAAGTTCCAGGGCTACTTCATGTCCGTGTTCGGCATCTCCTCGGTCCTCGGTCCTGTGGTGGGCGGCGCTTTCGCCGGCTCCGAAAGCATCCTGGGCTTCGACGGCTGGCGCTGGGTCTTCTTCATCAACCTGCCCATCGGCCTGGCCGCGCTGGCCGTGGTGTTCTTCTACCTGCACCTGCCCGCCAAGCACGTCAAGCAGCGGATCGACTACTGGGGCGCGGCAGCCATCACCCTGGCCATCGTGCCGCTGCTGCTCGTCGCCGAGCAGGGCCGCAGCTGGGGCTGGAGCTCGGCCAACTCCTTCATCTGCTACGGTCTGGGCGTCCTCGGCATCATCGCGTTCCTGCTGGCCGAACGCCGCGCCGGCGACTACGCGCTCATCCCGCTGCGCCTCTTCCGCAACGTCACCTTCGGGCTGTCCTCGCTGCTGAACTTCATCATCGGCATCGGCATGTTCGGCGCCATCGCCATGCTGCCCATGTACCTGCAGCTGGTCAAGGGCCTCACCCCCACCGAAGCCGGCCTGATGATGATCACCTTCACCATCGGCATCCTGACCGGATCCATCACCGCCGGACGCACCATCTCGTCCTCGGGCACCTTCCGGATCTTCCCGATCCTGGGCACCGCCATCCTGACCGCCGCCGCCATCGTTATGGGGCTGTCCCTTGGCGCCGACACCGAGCTCTGGGTCCCCGGCGTGATCGCAGTCTTCTTCGGCCTGGGCCTGGGCTTCTGCATGCAGCCGCTCACCCTCGCGATGCAGGTCTCCGTGCCCTCGAAGGACATGGGCGTGGGCACCTCCACCGCAGCATTCTTCCGCTCCATGGGCGGCGCGGTGGGCACGGCCGTCTTCATCTCCATGCTGTTCAGCCTGGCTGCGGACAAGATCGCCAACGGCATGAAGGACGCCATGCAGAACGCCGACTACGTGAAGGTCCTCCAGGACCCTGCCGTCGCCGCCGACCCCGCCAACGCCAAGCTCTACGACTTCTTCAAGAACGGGGCCAGTAACGACTCCCTCAACGACACCAGCTGGCTGCACTCCGCGAACCCGGTGCTCACCCGGCCCATCACCGAGGGCTTCGCCCAGTCGATCGATGCCGTCATGCTCACCGCCGCCGTCCTCACCGGCATCGCCTTCCTCATCAGCTTCGCGCTGCCGAAGAAGAAGCTGACCGATCCCAAGGCAGCCATGAAGGAGCCCGCCGCGGCCCACTAGGCACTGCTTACCCGCATCTGCGTCACGGCAGGCACCCTTTCGGGGTGCCTGCCGTTTCGTTTCCCCGGAATCCCGGGGCTTCTGCGTCCTCGGAGGACCAATAGGCTCCGGCGCGTGACGTGGCGTCCGGCCAACTCTGCCGCCGTAAGCGGCACCAAACGGACGACGACGGCGGGACCGCCCGCCGTCGTCGTCCTCCGTCCTGAAGTGGATCAGCAGGCGGTGACATGGCACACTGTTAGGCGCGTGTGCGCCGGCCGACAGGGCCGGTTTCCGCAGCCGACGACGTTTGCACCGCATCCACCCACCCCCGAACCAAGGGAGAACCATGTCCATCGACAAGCAGACAACCGCCAAGATCCCCAGACGGGTGATCTGGCTGGCGCTTGCCGGCGCCGTGGGCGGCTTCCTGTTCGGCTTCGACTCCTCCGTGGTCAACGGCGCCGTGGATGCCCTGAAGGACGAATTCGCCCTGAGTGAGGCCGTGACCGGCTTCGCCGTGGCCGTGGCGCTGCTGGGCTGCGCTGCCGGCGCGTACCTCGCCGGCAAGGTGGCGGACCGCTACGGCCGCATCCCCGCGATGAAGCTGGGGTCACTGCTGTTCCTCATCAGCGCCATCGGCACCGGCTTCTGCTTCAGCGTCTGGGACCTCATCTTCTGGCGCCTGGTGGGCGGCCTCGGCATCGGCCTGGCCTCGGTGATCGCACCGGCGTACATCTCCGAGATCTCGCCCCGCCACGTCCGCGGAAGGCTCGCGTCGCTGCAGCAGCTGGCCATCACCACGGGCATCTTCGCCGCCCTGCTGTCCGACGCCCTGTTCGCCACGTCCGCCGGCGGTGCGCACCAGGCCTTCTGGCTGGGCATCGAGGCCTGGCGCTGGATGTTCCTGGCCGCCGCCGTTCCGGCCGTGCTCTACGGCGTCATCGCGTTCACGCTGCCCGAGTCCCCGCGCTTCCTGGTGGTCCAGGGCAAGGAGGACCTGGCCCGGAAGGTCTTCGACTCCATCGCCCCGGATGAGGACACCGACCGGCACCTGCGCGAAATCCGCGAGGCGATCGAGGAGGACCAGCTCGCCGGCCGGAAGGGCTCCCTCCGCGGCAAGGCATTCGGCCTGCAGGCGGTGGTCTGGATCGGCATCACCCTCTCCGTGCTGCAGCAGTTCGTCGGCATCAACGTGATCTTCTACTACTCCACCACGCTCTGGAAGGCGGTGGGCTTCCAGGAGAAGGACTCGCTGACCATCTCGGTGGCCACGTCCGTCACCAACATCCTGGTCACGCTCGTGGCCATCGCCCTCGTGGACAGGATCGGCCGCCGTCCCATCCTGCTGGCCGGTTCCATCGGCATGGCCGTTTCGCTCGGCGCCATGGCCCTGGCCTTCGCCTCGGCCACGGGCACCGGCTCCGACATCACACTGCCCGGCGCCTGGGGCCCTGTTGCCCTGGTGGCCGCGAACGTGTTCGTGATCAGCTTCGGCGCGTCCTGGGGACCGCTGGTATGGGTGCTGCTGGGCGAGATCTTCCCGGCCCGGATCCGCGCCCGCGCCCTGGGCCTGGCCGCCGCTGCCCAGTGGATCGCCAACTTTGCCATCACGCTGAGCTTCCCCGTGATGGCCGCAGGCTCGCTGCCGCTGACGTACGCCATGTACGCACTCTTCGCGGCAGCCTCGTTCTTCTTCGTCATGTACAAGGTGCCGGAGACGAACGGCATGTCGCTGGAACAGGCTGAGACCCTGTTTGTTCCGAAGGGGTCCGTCAAGGTCTGACCGGCTCTTGGCTCCTCCGGCATGAAACGGAAGACGCCCATGTTCCCTGCGGAGTGTGTCCGGGAACCTGGGCGTCTTTTGTTAAGTACCCGGCCTTGCGTGGCCCGGCCTTGAGTACGTCAGACCACGTGCGGTTCTCAGACCACGTGCGGTCAGTTTTGAGGTGCTTGTCAGTCTTGGAGGGTGGTGTTGATCTTTTCGATGACCGGAAGGGCGGCCGCCAGGGCACGCCGGTCGTCATCGGTGAGGTGTTCGAGAATGCCCGCCATCACGGCGTTCCGACGCTGGTTGGCGGATTCGACGGTGTCGCGGCCTTGGGCGGTCAGCACAACGCGGACCGCGCGCGAGTCGTCAGGGTCCGCTTCCCGGCGGACCAGTCCTGCCCGCTCGAGCTTGATGATCTGCTCCATGGCGCTGGGCACCCGTACGCCCAGGTTCCTGGTGATCTCGCCCACCCGGACGCCGTCGTCGAGCAGCATCTTGAGCGTGCTCAGCTGGGCGGCGCTGAGTTCACCGTTCACATCGAGGCGGCTCACATCGAGGCGGCGGACCAGGTACCGTGGGACCTCCCCCGGGATGATTAGTTCAGCTGCGCCGCTTCAGCTTCCGCCGGCCGGGGCGGGCCTGTGGTCCTGCGGACGACGAGGCTCGGCGCCACGACGGTCGAAACCGGTTCCTGCCGACCCTGGATGCGCTCCACCAGCAGCCTCGCCGCCATGGATCCCATCCCGACGCCGGACTGGTCGACGCTGGTGAGTGCAACCTGGGGCAGGGAGGCAGCGAAAACGTTGTCGTAGCCCACGACAGAGAAGTCCCCGGGCACGCTGACACCCGCCTCATGGAGTCCCGTAAGGACGCCGAGGGCCGCCATGTCGGTGCCGGCATGGACAGCCGTCGGCGGGTGGGCCCGCTGCAGCATCAGCTCCGCGGCATGCTGGCCGCCAGCCTGATGCCACCGGCCCTCGATCACATCGATCTCGCCTTCCAGCCCGTTGCGCACCATCGCGTCAATGTAACCCTGCGCGCGCACCACCTGGGGCATGCCGTCCTCATTGCTCTCCCGGCCGACATGCTTCAAGTGCGCGATGCGGCGGTGGCCGAGCGCCGCGAGATGGTCCACGATCAGCGCACTTCCCGCCGCGTCGTCGCTGGCCACGGTGTCATAGGACCCGCTCGGTCCATGGCGGCCCAGTACGACAGTTGGCGTAGTGCGGCCTATTTCCTCAAGATCCCCCGCGGTACCGAAGGGTGCGATCAGCACGAGCCCATCCATTTTTCGATCCAGCATGGCCTCGATCATCCGCCGCTGCTGACTGAGTCCCCGGCTGGCTTCGCCGATGAACACCTGATATCCGCTGGCCTCAGCCTCTGCCCGGATCCCCTCGATGAGCACCGACATGAAGGTGTTCTGCAGGTCGACGACAAAGACGCCCAGGGTGAAGCTGCTGCCGCGCATGCCGCGGGCCAGCGCCGAGGGCCGGTAGCCCAAGGTGGCCATGGACTCCTCGACGCGCGCCTTCATTGTGCCGCTGACTCCATACGCGCCGCGGAGCACCTTCGAGACCGCAGCCCGGGAAACACCGGCGTGCTGGGCCACGTCACTGATGGTCGCCCGCCTGACCTGCTCGGCCATCGCTCCCCTTCCGGTAGCCTCAAGGCCTCTTTAGGGAAATTGTAGACTGATCTACAGAAATCCCTTGCAGCCTCCTGTGACATGCCTTACAGTTGTGTGAACGTAGACCGATCTACACAAAACTACCCCTTCCCGCCTCCGCTAACGGATGAGCATTCATTGAAACGTTCCACGCGGGTTTGGAGGGGCTTTACGAGGAGGTAAAGATGACCACATCGAGCAGGCGGCCCTGGGTCTCCCTCGCCGTAGGCGTCACAGCACTTTCCGTGGCACTGACGGGTTGCGCCGGCGGAAGCTCCAGCGGAGGCAGCGGCGAGTCTAAAACCATTACGTGGCTCGTGGACAACACCGAGAACACCGTTGCCTACGCAGAGCGGATCGCCAATGACTTCAACGCCGCGAATCCCGGAATCAAGGTCGAAATCGAAACCCGGCCCCAGGGCGGTGAAGGCGACAACATCGTCAAGACGCGACTGTCCACCGGGGACATGGCTGACGTTTTTTCCTACAATTCGGGTTCCCTTTTCCACCAGATCAGCCCGGAACAGAACCTGGTCCCCGTGACCAACGAGGCGTACATGGCCAACGTCTCGGACTCCTTCAAGCCTGTTGTGACGGCCGGCAAGGATGTCTACGGCGTCCCGGTCGGTACAGGCAACGCCGGCGCCGTCCTCTACAACAAGAAGGTCTACGAGAAGCTCGGCCTCTCGGTGCCCAAGACCTGGGCCGAGTTCATGGCGAACAGCCGCAAGATCAAGGACGCCGGCATCGCTCCCGTCATTCAGACCTACCAGACCACCTGGACCTCCCAGCTGTTCGTCCTGGGTGACTTCGCCAACGTGGCTTCCGCCAATCCCAATTTCGCCGCAGACTACAGCGCCAACAAGGCCAAGTACGCCACAGACGCCGCAGCCCTCAAGGGCTTCGAACATCAGGAGGAGGCCGCAAAGGCCGGGCTCTTCAACGAAGACTTTGCCTCCGCCACCTACGCGCAGGGGTTGGAGAAGCTGGCCACCGGTGAGGGCGCACAGTACCCGATCCTGAGCTTCGCCCTGCCGGAGATCAAGGTGACCTTCCCGGACAACCTCAACGACATCGGCCTCTTTCCGCTTCCGGGAGATGATGCTGCGAAGAATGCCCTTACTGTCTGGCTTCCGGGCGGGGTGTACATTCCCAAATCCACGAAGAACCTTGACGAGGCCAAGAAGCTTCAGGCCTTCATCGCCAGCAAGGCGGGGTGCGACTCGCAGACCAAGGCCGTCGGAGCCAACGGCCCGTACCTGGTGAAGGACTGCGACCTGCCGGCGGACGTACCGACGGCAGTCAAAGACATGCTCCCCTACTTCGAGGACGAGGCGAAGAACAGCCCGGCCCTGGAGTTCCTCTCGCCGGTCAAGGGCCCGGCCCTCGAGCAGATCACCGTTGAGGTGGGCTCCGGCATCCGCTCCGCCAAGGACGGGGCCGCCCTCTATGACGAGGACGTCAAGAAGCAGGCCAAGCAGCTGAACCTGCCCGGCTGGAATTAACACCGGCCCCTACTCCGCCGTCCGGGCCGCGAGGCCCGGACGGCACATAGGAAGATTCCCATGACAACCAGCACAGCACCCACCGTTCCGGCCATCCGGCCGCGCCAGGACGCAGCCACCAGGAAGCGCCGCAAGGGGAAATCACCCTACCCCTACTGGTTCTACCTGCCTGCCGCCGTCGTCTATGCCGCCCTGTTCCTCATTCCCACCTTTGCTTCCTTCTTCTTCAGCTTCACGCGCTGGAGCCTCACAGACTTCACCTTCATCGGCGTGGACAACTTCGTGCAGTTTTTCCAGGAACCGGCACTCATCAAGGGCCTGACCAACACGTTCATCTACGGCGCCGTGACCTCCGTGCTGAAGGTGGTCCTGGGCATGCTGCTGGGCGTGCTGCTGACCTCCCAGATCATTGCCCGCGGCTACCTGCGGTCCGTCATCTTCTTCCCCGTGCTGCTGAGCAGCATCGGTGTGGGCATCGTGTTCACCGTGCTGATGGCTCCGTCCAAGGGCATGATCAACGAGGCGCTGGCCGCCGTCGGGATCGACGGTCCGGCCTGGCTCACCGACCCGGCATGGGCGCTGCTCTCCGTGGCGCTGGTGGACGTATGGAAAGGGGTCGGATTGGCCACCGTCATCTATATCGCCGGCATCGTCTCCATCCCGCAGGAGTACTTCGAGGCAGCAAAGGTGGATGGCGCCAGTTCCTTCAAGAGCTTCTGGAACATCACGCTGCCGCTGGCGCGCCCGGCGACGACGACTGTCATCATCCTGTCGCTCATCGGCGGCCTGCGCTCCTTCGACCTGATCTGGGCCATGACCAAGGGCGGGCCGGGCTTCACGTCGGACGTCATCGCCTCGGTCATCTACAAGCAGTACCAGGCCGGGTTCTACGGCCTGTCCACCGCAGGAAACGTCGTCCTGTTCCTGATTGTCACCGCCATTGTCCTGCCACTCTCCATCTTCCTGAACCGCAAGGAGGTCGAACAGTGACCACCGCCATCAAGCGCTACGGCCTGGGCGTCCTGGCCATCGCCGTCACCGTTGTCCTCTTCATCGTCCCGCTGCTGTTCATGGCTCTGACCGCAATGAAGGACCGGCGCGAGGCAGCCCAGCTCGACTTCTCCTGGCCCACCACGTTCAACTTCATCGAAAACTTCCAGGACGTTCTGTCCGCGCGGAAGTTCATGCTCGTGACGGCATTCATCAACAGCACGATCCTCACGGTCGCCAGCGTCACCATCCTGGTGATCCTCGCCGCCATGGTGGCGTGGGTCCTGCAGCGGCGCCGCAGCCGTTGGAACGGGGTGGCCAACTTTCTGATCCTCTCCGGCCTGATCATCCCGCCGGCCGTCGTCCCCACCATCTGGGTCCTGCAGAGCATGGGCCTGTTCAAGACTCTCCCCGGCCTGATCCTGATTGAAGTCGCGTTCGGGCTGTCCTTCTGCGTCATGCTCTTCCGCGCCTTCATCGCCAGCATCCCGAAGGAACTGGACGAGGCTGCCGTGATCGATGGCTGCGGCCCGGTCCGGCTGTTCTTCCGGGTCATCTTCCCGCTGCTGCGGTCGGTCATCGTCACGGTGATCGTGGTCCAGTCCGTCCACATCTTCAACGACTTCCAGAACCCGCTGTACTTCCTGCCGGGAGACGCCAATGCCACCGTGCAGCTGACCCTCTTCAACTTCCAGAGCCAGTTCACCACCAGCTACAACCTGCTGTTCATGAACATCCTCCTCATCACCATCCCGCCCTTCGTGATGTACCTGTTCTTCAACCGCCAGATCGTCGCCGGCATGACCGCCGGAGCCGTCAAGGGCTGACCGGCCGCCCGCCGGCAACCCCCGGCAATCCACACAACCACCTGCATTCGCCCATCAAAGGAGAGCATGCGCATGTCCACCACCGTCCGCCCGGTGACCTTCGAACACCTTCCAACAGCCCTCGGGATCGGCACGGGCACCCCGCGCGTTTCGTGGAAAACGAGCGCGGCACCCGGCTGGACCCAGGCCGCGTACCAGCTCGCGGTCACCACAACCGAGGGCAGCTGGATGAGCGAACGGCTCGCTTCTGCGGAATCTGTGCTGCTCCCCTGGCCGGCCGCTCCGCTGGGGTCCGGCGAGCGCGCCGAGGTGAGCGTACGGGTCTGGGGCGAGGACGACGGCGGGCCGAGCGACTGGAGCCCGGCCTCCGCCGTCGAGCCCGGACTGCTCTCCGCCACAGACTGGATTGCCCGCCCGGTTTCCCCGGCCTGGCCGGAAGACCCGGATTCAGACCGGCGGCCGCCCCTGCTGCGCAGGTCCTTCGAGCTGCACCGCCCCGTGGTCTCCGCCCGTCTCTACGCCACGGCCCACGGGCTGTACGAAATGGAGATCAACGGCGAGCGCGTTGGCACCGATGCGTTCTCGCCGGGCTGGACGGTCTACGGGCAGCGGCTGCGCTACTACACCTACGATGTGACGGACCACCTCCGGCAGGGCGACAACGCCCTCGGCGCCTGGCTCGCCGACGGCTGGTACCGCGGCCGGATCGGCTTCAACGGCGGCAACCGCAACCTGTACGGCAACAAGGTCGCCGTCCTGGCCCAGCTCCATGTGACGCACGACGACGGCTCCACCACCGTGCTGGGCACGGACAGCGAGTGGAAGGCATCCTTTGGTCCCATCCGGTTCACCGGGCTCTATGAGGGCGAAGCCTACGACGCCCGTGAGCTGCCGGAAGGGTGGAGCCGCCCGGGCTTCGACGACTCGCACTGGCAACCCGCCGTCGTCGTTCCCCGCGATCCCGCGACCCTCGTGGCCCCGGAAGGGCCGCCAGTGCGGTGCACCGGCGAAATCCGGCCGCTCAGTGTCACCGAATCGCCGTCGGGGAAGCTGGTGCTGGACTTCGGTCAGAACCTCGTGGGCCGGCTCCGGATCACCGTGCGCGGCGAGGCCGGGGCGACAGTGACGCTGCGGCACGCCGAGGTCCTCCAGGACGGCGAGATCTACACCCGTCCGCTGCGCCGCGCAGACGCCACGGACCGCTACACGCTGGCGGGCGGAGCGGAGGAGACCTGGGAGCCGCGCTTCACCCTGCACGGCTTCCGCTACGCCGAGGTCAGCGGCTGGACCGGTGGCGACCCGGGCGCGAACATTGTGGCCAGGGTTTATCACACGGATATGGAGCGGACCGGCTGGTTTGAGAGCTCCAACCCGGAACTGAACCGGCTGCATGAAAACGTGCTGTGGAGCATGAAGGGCAACTTCGTGGACATCCCCACCGACTGCCCGCAGCGGGACGAACGGCTGGGATGGACCGGAGACATCCAGGTCTTCACACCCACCGCCGCATTCCTCTATGACTGCTCCGGCATGCTGTCCTCCTGGCTGAAGGACGTGGCGGCGGAGCAGCTCCCAGACGGCACCGTCCCCTGGTACGTCCCAGTGATTCCGGGCGGCGACTACTGGACTCCGGTCCGGCCGGGTGCGGTGTGGGGCGATGTCGCCGTCCTCACGCCCTGGAGCCTGTACGAGCGGTTCAACGACCCGAAAATCCTCGCCGACCAGTACCCGAGCGCCAAGGCCTGGGTGGATCTCCTGGACGGCCTGGCCGGGGACAAGCACTTGTGGAACACCAGCTTCCAGCTTGGCGACTGGCTGGATCCGAGCGCCCCGCCGGAGGATCCCACCCAGGCCATGACGGATCCGCAGATCGTGGCCACGGCTTATTTCGCGTGGTCTGCGCTGCACCTTGCCAAGGCGGCCGGTGTCCTGGGCAGGGCCGACGACGAGCTGCACTACCTCGAGCTTTCGCACGCCGTGACCGAGGCCTTCGCCCGCGAGTACATCGGTTCCGACGGCCGGATGGCCAGTGACGCCCAGACCGCGTACGCACTGGGCATCGTTTTCGGCCTCTTTCCCGACGACGAGCTGCAGCAGGCGGCCGGGCAGCGGCTGGCCGCTCTGGTCCGGGCGGCAGGCAACCGCATTGCCACCGGGTTTGCCGGCACTCCTGTGATCACCGACGCGCTCACCATCACCGGAGGCCTGGACGCCGCCTATGACCTGCTGCTGGAAAAGGAATGCCCGTCGTGGCTGTATGCGGTAAGCCAGGGCGGCACCACCATCTGGGAACGGTGGGATTCCATGCTCCCGGACGGCACGGTCAATCCCGGGGAGATGACGTCATTCAACCACTACGCACTGGGGGCGGTGGCTGACTGGATGCACCGCACCGTGGCGGGCCTCGCGCCACTGGAGCCGGGCTACCGCCGAATCCTGTTCCGGCCCCAGCCCGGCGGAGGGCTGACCTCTGCGGCCGCAAGCCACGAGACACCCTATGGCAGGGCGTCGATTGAGTGGCAAAGCAACGACGGCGGCTACAGCGTTGTGGTCGAAGTTCCCACCGGCGCCACGGCACGCGTCGAGCTGCCGGGCCAGAATCCGCACGACATTGGGTCCGGGACCTTCGAATACACCGTGGCACATACCGGTTAGGCTGCGGAGCAGGACGGCTGCCTAGTCCGTTGTCAATACACCTAGCTCGCCGGGCGGTTCACGATCGCCTCGGCGTGCTCGGCCACCCACGCGACCAGGGGCAGCAGCAGGGCGGCCAGCTCTTCCCCGCTGCCGGTCAGGCTGTAGTCCACCCGGGGAGGAATGATCGGCTGCGCGTCGCGGCGGACGAACCCGTCACCCTCGAGGGTCTTCAGTGTCTGGGCGAGCATCTTCTCGCTGATGCCTTCGGCGCGGCGGCGGAGTTCGCTCCAGCGCTGGGGACCCTCGGACAGGGCGACGAGGATCAGCACGCCCCATTTACTGGTGACGTGGTCCAGTACGGTCCGGCTGGGGCAGCCCGCAGGGAAGATCCCGTCGGTGAAGGGGAAAGCGGGGACCTGCGCGGGGGTACTTACTTTCATGACAGTACCTTACCTGAAAGTGCGTACTCTCTTTTGGGAAGCATTCCAGAAGGAGCGGGGTTGGCACCACTGACAGTCACCTCAGAAAGGACCAAACCATGACCATCGTCATCACCGGAGCCACAGGCCAGCTCGGCCGCCTCGTCGTCGAAGCACTGCTTGAAAGCGGCCTCCCCGCGGACCAGATCGTGGCCGCGGGCCGGACCGTGGACAGGATCGCCGACCTCGGCGAGCGCGGCGTCCAGGTCCGCAGCATCGACTACAGCCAGCCGGAATCGCTGCGGCAGGCGTTTGCCGGAGCGGACAAGGTCCTGCTGGTTTCAGGCAGCGAGGTGGGTCAGCGCGTCGAGCAGCACCGGAACGCGATCAACGCAGCCAAGGACGCCGGCGTCGGCCTGATCGGCTACACGAGCATCGCCAACGCCGACACCACCACCATGCAGCTGGCCTCCGAGCACCTGGCCACCGAAGAAATCCTCCGGGACTCCGGCGTCCCCTTCGTCCTGCTCCGCAACGGCTGGTACCTGGAGAACTACACCGGCCAGCTTCCCGTCCAGGTCCAGCATGGCGCCGTGTTCGGCAGCGCCGGCGACGGCCGCGTCAGCGCCGCAGCCCGGGCCGACTACGCCGCGGCGGCAGCGGCAGTGCTGCTCCGGGACGACCAGGCCGGCAAGGTCTACGAGCTGGGCGGTGACGACTCCTTCACCCTCAGCGAGCTGGCCGGCGAAGTCAGTGCGGCGTCCGGCAAGCCGGTAACGTACACGGATCTGCCCGCGGAGAAGTACACCCAGGTCCTCGTGGAGGCCGGACTGCCGGAGCCCTACGCAGCCGTCCTGGCCGACAGCGACCTCGGCATCGCCCGCGGCGACCTGCTGGTCACCAGTGGAGACCTCAGTGCCCTGCTCGGCCGTCCCACCACGCCGCTGCGCCAGGCGGTCCAGGCCGCAGCCGTGAGCCTGCAGACGAGCTAACCCGCGCCAAACGCCCGCTCACTTTGGGGCAACCCTTCCTCACTTCCTGCAGGTTTTGGGGCAACCCTTCCTCACCTCCTGCAGGTTTTGGGGCAACCCCTCCTCACTTGGTGCCAGCATCCCTGGCCAGGCCCGATCCCACGTGAGGACGCGTCGTGGGAAAGCCGCAGGACCTGAGGAAGCGTCGTGGGAAAAGCCGCAGGACCTGAGGAAGCGTCGTGGGAAAAGCCGCAGGACCTGAGGAAGCGTCGTGGGAAAAGCCGCAGGACCTGATGGAGGGTCGCGGGAAAAGCCGCAGGACCTGAGGAAGCGTCTGAACAGCACAGGTTAAACGCGCGACGCCGGCACTCACACTGAGTGCCGGCGTCGTGCGTTTTAGTCTTGTTCAGTTTCGTTGGGTCAGGCAGGCTACGCCGGGGCGGCGACGTCCTCAGCCTTGCGCTCCTCGACGAGGCCGCAGACAGCGGCGAAGAGCGGGTGGTCCTGCGCCAGCCCGGTGATGCGCTCCGTGGCCGCCGCTGGCTCGGAGTCGGCCAGGATCTGGCCGAGCTCCACGGCCTCGGCGTCGGCGGGGTCGTTGAACCGCAGGGCGGCGGCGATCGCACCGAGCAGCGCCTCGGGGACGATCCCGCGCTCCGCCAGTTCCGCGGCCGGGCCGATGAACCGTTCGTGCCGGCTGAGCTTGCGCAGCGGCGCACGGCCCACGCGGTGCACGGTGTCCGGCAGGTGCGGGTTGGTGAAGCGGGCCAGGATCTTCTGGACGTAGGCCTCCTGCTCGTCGTAGCTGAAGCCGTGCTTGGACACGAGCAGCTGCTTGGTCTCATCGAGCACGGCGCGCACATCCGCGGCGACGTCCTCGTCAGACATGGCGTCGGAGATCTTCTCCAGCCCGGCTTCGAACCCGAAGTACGCCGCGGAGGCGTGCCCCGTATTCACCGTGAACAGCTTGCGCTCGATGTAGGGGCCGAGCTCGTCCACGAAGGTGGCGCCCGGAATCACCGGTGCAGCCCCGCCGAACGGGGTGCGGTCGATGACCCATTCGTAGAACGTCTCCACCGTCACCTCCAGGCCCTGGCCCGGTTCCTGGTTGGGCACGATCCGGTCCACGGCCGTATTGGCGAACACGGCCGCATCGGACAGGGATCCGGCCGCCTCGTCCCAGCACTCGACGATCGACTCGCGCAGGATGTCCGTGGCGTTGATGGCGTTCTCGCAGGCCATCACCTGCAGCGGCGCCAGCCCCTCGGCCCGGGCGGCGATTCCCTTGGCGATCGCGGGGGCCACGAACTTCAGGATGTGCGGGCCCACCGCGGTGGTGACGATGTCCGCCGTCGCGATTTCCTCGATCAGCTGCGCCTCCTGGGTGCCGGAGTTCACCGCCCGGAAGTTGTCCACCGTGCGCACGGCAGGGTTCTCCCCCACCTCGTGCACGCGGTAGCTCTCCGCGGCGGCGAGCTGGGAGATCAGGGCGTCCGCAACGTCGGCGAACACCACTTCATACCCGGCTTCGTGCAGCAGCAGGCCCACGAAGCCCCGGCCGATGTTGCCGGCCCCAAAATGTACAGCCTTCACTACGCGTTGACCTTTCCGAACAGTTCCAGCACTTCCTCCACCGATGTCGCCGCCTCAAGCTGCGCCACCTGCGCCTTGTTCGTGAAGACCTTGGCGATCGAGGACAGGATGTGCAGGTGCTCGTTGTTCACACCGGCCACGCCCACCACGAACTTGACCTGCTTGCCGTTCCAGTCGATGCCTTCGGGGTAGCGGACCACCGAGACGGCCGACTTCCGGATGTGGTCCTTGGCGGCGTTGGTGCCGTGCGGGATGGCCAGGAAGCTGCCCATGTAGGTGGAGACGGACTCCTCGCGCTCGTGCATGGCGCGGATGTAGTCCTCGTCCACCGCCCCGCGTGCCAGCAGCAGCTGGCCGGCCTCGTCGATCGCGGCATCCCGGGTGGAGGCTGAGCCGGTCAGGACCACGCTCTCCGGCACCAGGATGTCCGACGGCGCCGCGACCGTTTCGGGCTCAGCGGCAGTTTCGGCGGTGGTCGCGGTAGCCGTGGTGCCGGCCCCGGTGCTCCCGGCTGCCGCCGTGGGCACTCCCGGGGCTGCGACCGTGGCCGCTCCTGCGGCGGGCGCAGCCGTTCCTTCGGCGTTGCTGCGCTCGACCAGCTCCACGATCTCGTCATAGCGCGGGCTGTTCATGAAGTTGTCCACGGAGACGTGGACCGCGCTGGACGTCGCCGGTTTGGCACGCTCGGTCAGGTCCTGGTGCGTGACCACAACGTCGTACGTGTCGCTGAGGTTGGCGATGGACGCGTTGGTGACGTTGACCTCAGGGAACCCGGCCGCCTTGATTTTGTTGCGCAGCACGGAGGCGCCCATGGCGCTGGAGCCCATGCCGGCGTCGCACGCGAACACAATGTTCTTGATGGGGCCGGTCAGGACGCCCACTCCGCCTCCGGCGCCAGCTCCGGTGAGGGTGGAGGCGACAGAGCTCTTCTTACCCTTCATTTCCTCCATCCGGCTGGTGGCCGCACTGAGGTCGTCCTCGTCGCTGTGCTTGGTGGTCCGCAGGATCACCGAGGCGACGAGGAAGGAGACGGTAGTGGCCAGCAGCACCGAGAGAGCCACGCCAAGGTAGCTGTCACGGGCCGTCTGGGCGAACACCGCGAAGATAGACCCCGGGGCGGCCGGGGCAACAAGGCCCGCGCCGGTGACAGCAAGGGTGGCGATGCCGGTCATGCCGCCGGCGATCGCCGCCAGGATCAGCAGCGGGCGCATCAGGACGTACGGGAAGTAGATCTCATGGATGCCGCCGAGGAACTGGATGATGGCAGCGCCTGGAGCGGAAGCCTTCGCCGCGCCGCGGCCAAAGAACATGTAGGCCAGCAGGATGCCGAAGCCCGGGCCTGGGTTGGCCTCCAGCAGGAACAGGATGGACTTGCCCTGCTCCAGGGACTGCTGGATGCCCAGCGGGGTCAGCACGCCGTGGTTGATGGCGTTGTTCAGGAAGAGGACCTTGGCCGGTTCGATGAAGATGGATGTCAGCGGAAGCAGGCCGTTGTGCACCAGGAACTGGACGAAGTTGCCGGCGGCCGTGCTGAACGCCGTCACCAGCGGTGAGATGCCGTAGAAGCCGAGCAGGGCCAGCAGGCCGCCCCAGATGCCGGCGGAGAAATTGTTCACCAGCATTTCGAAGCCGGGACGGATCTTGCCGTGCCAGATCGCGTCCAGGTGCTTCATGGTCCAGCCGCCCAGCGGGCCCATGATCATGGCGCCGATGAACATCGGGATGCCTGCGCCCACGATCACGCCCATGGTGCCGATGGCGCCCACGACGCCGCCCCGGACGTCATAGACCATCTTGCCGCCGGTGTAACCGATCAGCAGTGGCAGCAGGTAGGTGATCATCGGGCCGACGAGGCCCACGTTCGGCGCGCCCGCAGCGTTGGTGCCGAATCCGCCCAGGGCGGGGACGGGGATCCAGCCCTTCTCGATGAAGAGGGCGGTGATGAGGCCCCAGGCGATGAAGGCACCGATGTTGGGCATGATCATGCCGGACAGGAACGTCCCGAACCTCTGGACGTGCACCCGGGCACTGGTTTTGGGTTTTGCAACTGTCTCTGTTGCCATGTGATTTCCTAACGTGGTCCCTGCGGCACCGCAGGATGGTCCGATAGTTTCGTCTAGCCGGTGGAACTGGTGGAGATCCGGTGGAGCCATTCGAGAAAAAGCTTGAGTTCCGAACTCGTGAGCTGGTCCGAGTGGGATGCCTGCAGCGCCGCGTTCAGCGCGATGGCAGCCACCACCACCGATGACTTCCCGGAGTCCTCCGTTGCATCCCGCCCCTGGTCCCTGGACACCGCAAAGATCATGGCGTCCCGGGTCATCGTGGACAGCTCCAGGTTCCGCTCGGCAGCCGGTTCTGCGATCAGCATGAGCGTCACACCCACGTTGGCAGCCAGGATGCTCCTGGCGGCTTCCCGTGGCTGGACGTTCAGCTGTCCGGCCGCAGCAGCCTTGTTCAGCATTTCCTCCAGGAGGCCCTCCGCATCGGCGACGATGGCCGGGCGGCTCTCGGGGCGGATATTACCGAACATGACCAGATAGAGCTCGGGCTGCTTGAGCCCGAACTGCACGTGGTTGTCCCACATCCGCCGGATGTCCTCCAGCGGCTGTCCGGACGGGGCGAAGTCCCGCTCGCCGGCCACATATTCCTCGAAGCCTGCGGCGACAACTGCGTCAAACAGGCCCTCCTTGTCACCAAAGTGGTGATAGAGGGTGGGCGCCGTGACGCCCGCCAGCTGGGTGATCTGGCGGGTGGAAACAGCCGCCCCCGCGGACTTGGCCAGCAACTCGGCTGCCGCACGCAACAGCCGCATTTTGGGCGGAAGCTGGCCATCGAAACTCATAACCGCTACCCTAGCACCTATAGCAACGCTATATGAACTGAATCACATACAATTTTTTTCAGGCACCGCAAACCAGCTTCGGACGTAGCCGTTCCGGGCTTCCGGGCTCCAGCCCGGGCAGACACCGGCGGGCCTGGCTACCGGCAGAGAACGAGGACCTTCAGTGCAGAACTTCCCAGGAGTAGGCGTCAGCCCCGGCCGCATCATCGGCACTATCCGCCAGATGCCCAAACCCATCAGCGAGCCGCCGGCCGGCGAGCAACTGGCTGCCGGCACCACACCCGAAGATGCAACGGCAGCACTGAAGGCTGCAGCGGGTGCCGTCCATGACGAGCTGAGGGCCCGCGCGGACCACGCCACCGGTGACGGCAAGGCCGTCCTGGAAGCCACCGCCCTGATGGCCAAGGACACCATGCTGATCAAGGGCGCCGCGAAGCTGATCGCCCGCGGCACCTCGCCGCAGCGGGCCATCTGGGAATCCGGCTCGTCGGTTTCGGAAATGCTGCACAACCTCGGCGGCTACATGGCCGAACGCGCCACCGACGTCCTGGACGTCCGCGCCCGCATCGTGGCCGAACTCCGCGGCGTCCCTGCCCCGGGCATCCCGTCCTCGAACGAACCGTTCATCCTGGTGGCTGAGGACCTGGCCCCTGCCGACACCGCCACCCTCGATCCCAACAAGGTCCTCGCGCTGGTGACCGCAGGCGGCGGTCCGCAGTCCCACACCGCAATCATCGCGCGCTCGCTCGGCCTGCCCGCCGTCGTCGCCGCTGTGGGCGTGGACGAACTCCCGGACGGGACCGAGATCTACGTCGACGGCGCGGCCGGTTCCATCACGGCCAATCCAGACGACTCACTGCGCGCAGCCGCCGAGGCCTGGGCCGCCACAGCGTCCCTGCTCGCCGAATTCAGCGGGACAGGCTCGACGGCGGATGGCCACCTGGTGCCCCTGCTCGCCAACGTGGGCGGGGCCAAGGACGCCCAGGCTGCGGCCAAGCTCGGCGCTCAGGGCGTTGGCCTGTTCCGCACCGAATTCTGCTTCCTGGAACGTGACACCGAGCCCAATGTCGAGGAACAGGCCGCCGCGTACAAGGGCGTGTTCAATGCCTTCCCCGGCAAGAAGGTGGTGCTCCGCACCCTGGACGCCGGCGCCGACAAGCCACTCCCCTTCCTCACCGACTCCACCGAACCCAACCCGGCCCTGGGCGTGCGTGGCTACCGCACCGACTTCACCACCCCGGGCGTCCTGGACCGGCAGCTGGAGGCGATCGCGAAGGCCGAACAGGAATCGGAGGCCGACGTCTGGGTCATGGCTCCGATGATTTCGACGGCGGAGGAGGCGGCCCGGTTCGCCACCATGTGCGCCGAGGCCGGCATCAAGACGCCGGGGGTGATGGTGGAGGTTCCCTCCGCCGCCCTCACTGCCGACACCATCCTGCGCGAAGTGGAGTTCGCCAGCCTGGGCACCAACGACCTCACCCAGTACGCCATGGCCGCCGACCGCCAGCTGGGTCCGCTCGCCGGCCTGAACACGCCGTGGCAGCCCGCTGTGCTGCGCCTCGTCGGCCTGACCGTTGAGGGTTCCAGGGCAGAAGGCCACAACAAGCCGGTGGGCGTCTGCGGCGAGGCGGCGGCGGACCCGGCCCTCGCCGTCGTGCTGACCGGCCTGGGCGTCACCACGCTGTCCATGACCGCCCGGTCGCTGGCGGCGGTGGCCGCAGTACTGAAAACCGTCACCCTGGCGGAGGCCCAGGAGCTGGCCAAGCTGGCCCTGTCCGCGCCGAGCGCAGTGGAAGCCCGGGCCTGGGTCCGGGAGAGGCTGCCCGTTCTGGAAGAGCTCGGGCTGTAATTCGGCCGCAAAGCCAGGCGGGCATCCGGAGCTCCGGACGCCCGCCTGCTTTTTGAGTTTCAGGCGGCAGATCCACCTGCCGCTGCGGAGCCTTCGGCAGCGGTTCCGGCCCAACTCCGGATGATCCGGGCAATATCTTCGGTGGCGGTCTCCTGAACCACGTGCCCCCGTCCGTGCACCTCGGCGAATGCACCGTCCGGCGCCTGCGCGGCGAGGAATTCGCACCACGGCCGGCGGGCAATCGGATCCCTTCCGCCGCGGAGCACGAGCACCGGCTGCGCCACGCCCCGGATCCGGGTGTCGAGCGGGTAGCCCATCATTTCGGGCAGTTCGGTCAGATACCACCGCATGCCCGTCCGGAAATAGTCGGTAAAGACCACGGCGTTGGTGGTGGGCGGCTCGCTGAACAGGGCGTCCCGTGTCAGCGCCAGCGCGTGCCAGGCGGCACTCCTGCGCGCGGGATCCACCACAGGACCCATGAGCACTGTCCGGGCCACCAGCGCGGGGGCCTGGAGTGCCAGCTCCACTGCAAACTGCGCTCCCATGGAGTGGCCCACCACAAAGCAGGACTCCACGCCGCGCTCCGCCAGGACAACGGCAACGAAGGCGGCATATTCGCCAACGGTCACTTGGTGCCCAGGCCGCGGCGTACCGCCGAAACCCGGCAGGTCGAAGGAGTAGACGGCTGCACCCGCCTCGCTGCCCTCAGCCTGCCACTGGTCTTCCGGCGGCTGGTTCTGTCCTTCCGGTCCCGCCAGTTCCACGTGCAGCCGGGCGAGGTAGCGGTGGGAGACGCCGATGCCGTGGAGCAGCACGTAGGCCGGCTGCCCCGTGGCCGCGGGCGCGTTTGACGCATACAGGCGCCCCGTCAGGCCGTTCGCCGTCACTTCTGTTCCACCGGCAAGTCTCATCCGCCGAGCATATCCAACCCACCGCAGCGGCTAGGCTTCTGCCATGGCTCTGATTGCTCCCAGGGTAGCGCCCGCCCTTCCTGCCGACGACGCGCTGAAGCTGCAGCGCGCGCTCGACGGCGGCACCGACATCACCGTCTTCGTGGACGGCACCGTCCACCGCCTCCCGCCCCAGGCGAGGGACGCCGTCGTCGATCTTCTGGCACGGTTCAGCCGCGGCGAGGCGGTGACCGTAAGCAGCGTGGAGGAAATGCTGACCACCTCGCAGGCGGCCGAACTGGCCGGCATCTCACACACCTACCTGCGCAACATGACGGACCGGGGCGAGATCCCCGTGGAATACCGCGGCACCCACCGCCGCATCCGGCTGGCTGCCATCATGAGCTGGCTGGAAGGGCAGAAAAAGAAGCAGGCGGCAGCTGACGGAGCCGCCGGAACGTCCGACGGCGGGACCCCCGACGGCGAAAACCGCAAGTAAAGCCGGGCCGGGCACTGGTCTAAAACGTTAAACGTACAAGATTGAGGTAATCGGAAAAGCGCCGGCGCCCGAAGGCCCGGGAGCCGGCGTGACGTGGAGACCGTAGAAGAAGCCCTTGAACGGACGGCCACCGCGCTCTCCTCCAGCATCAACCGCGTTTTCGTCGACCTGGAAACGATTGCCGGCAATGTCACGGCCGCGGCGGCAGCGGCGTCCGACGTACCCCGCCGCAGCGAATTCCTGTACCTGAAGCAGGAACTGGCCAACTTCATTAAGCAGCACTCGGACATCATCGTCGGAGCCGGCATCGCCTACGCCCCGTGGAGCCTCCGGGAGGCGACCCACTGGCTGGAATGGTGGCGGACGCAGCGGACCGGCGAACCCCGTTTCGTCACCCACGACCTCAACCCCGACTCGCTGAACTACTACGACTACGACCAGTCTCCCTGGCAACATGACGGGGTGATAAGGATCAAGCAACGATCCACCGGAAGCCGGGCTTCGGGCTGGCGCACAGGGTTACTCTTTATTCGTGGTGAGATTCAGGGGGTTGCACATCGTGGCGGGCATCGCCGCCATGGGTGTGGCGGCTGCCCTGGGAATCATCATGGGCCTGAACAATACGGCCGTCTTCACCTCCAGCTGCGTGGTCTTCGTGGCAGTATCCCTGTGGGTCCAGAGCCGCGTGGCCAAGTCCCGCACCCGGCTCCAGGGGCTCCCGCAGCACCTTCCCGAGGGCGTTTCACTGCAACGGGCTGCGGAGCGGACCACCGAGCGTCCCGCTGAGCGGACCACCGAACCGGCCGCCGAACGGGCCGCCGAGCTTGCGGCCGGGCAGCTGCCCACCGGCGAAGGGACCGCCGCCTAGGCGATTGCTAGATTCTTGGCCTTGATGCCCAGCGGCGCGCTTTCAGGGCAGCATGCAGTTCCAGCCGCACCATCCCCTTGAGCGGATCGACGCCCAGCAGCTGACGGATGCGGCCCAGCCGGTTGTAGATGCTGCTGCGGTGCAGGTGCAGTTTTTCGGCAACGTCCTGGACGGACCCGTCATTGTCGTACAGAAGTTCCAGTACAGGCAGCAGCTCCCCGTTCCGGTCGTGGTCCTCAAGGGCCCGGAAATTCACCGAACTTGCATCGCTCCAGACCCCCGCCCCACCGCCGGCCGATGCCAGGAGCTGGTAAACGCCCGTCCCGCGGCAGTCCACCAGCTCACCGAGCCGCGGATCAACCGCCGCTGCAAGGGCGGCAACCTTCGACTGCCGGTACGCCTCTGCCAGGTCCTTGATGCGGCCGAATCCCTCACTCGTTCCCAGGATGATCCGCTCCACGGACCTGCCGGAACGCTTGGCGAGCTCCAGCTGGTAGTGCACCAGGACCTGGGCCTGGCTGGCGCGCCCCGTGGACTCCCGGAAGAGAACCACCGAATGGGTTTCCGCACCCGCACTGAACAGGACAGCGTCCACGCCGATGGTGGCCTGCAGTGCCGCGGCGCGGTGGATGAGCGTGGAGGCTATGGGATCCGGACCTGCCATCCAGCCGTCGGCATCGAGCACCGTCACCAGCTGCCAGGGCCCGCGGTCCTGCACTTCCTTCCAGCCCGCCACGGCAGCAACGGCGTTGGCTTCCCCGGCACAGGCGGCGAGGAATTCGCGTTCGCGGCTGCGCCGGAACTCGGACTCGGCGGTGTTGGAGTCCAGCAGCAGTCCGGAGAGCACATCCAGATCGTCCCGGACGCCGGGCAATTCAGCGAGGATCGCCGTCGCACTCTGGTCCTCAACGTCCAGCTGCACCCACAGGTAGCCCACCCGGAACCCGCGGACCAGCAGCGGGACGCAGACGCGCCCGAGCATCCCCAGTTCCTCGTTGGCGGGCACCACAACGGGCCGCACCGCGGTGGCGATGCCGTGCGAGAGCTGCCAGTTTTTGACGTCCAGCGGTACCCGCTTGCTCAGCAGGAAGTTCACCCGCACCCGGTCCGCATGCGACTGGTTGGAGCTGTAGGCAAGCAAAAGGCCGTCGAGGTCCTCCAGGGAAAGCCCGCGGCCCAGCTTGAGGGCCACCCGTTCCACGAGCTGTTCCACATCCTGCTGCATGCTGACAGACTACGTCCCCCGGGCAGACTTCGGCGAACGGACATCAGGCGACACCTGACGCCCCGGCGGTCGACATTAGTCGAGCTGCGGCTCCGAAAAACCGCGGAAACACGCGGTTTTGCTGTGGCGGAGACGGCCGGTTCCTGTAGTGCGCCTCACAGCCGGATCTATTCTGGAATCACAACTTCCCCACACATTCCGGCCTTGCAGCCATCGAATCTGGAGCCCAAAAAATGATCATCGGTGTCCCCAAAGAGATCAAGAACAACGAATTCCGCGTCGCCATCACGGCCGCCGGCGTTCACGAATTCCGCACCCACGGCCACACGGTCCTGGTGGAGCGCGGCGCGGGCCTGGGTTCCGGCATCACCGACGAGGAATACGCCATCGCGGGCGCCGAGATCGTCGCCGACGCCGACGAGGTCTGGTCCCGCGCGGACATGGTCATGAAGGTCAAGGAACCCATCAAGGCCGAGTACCACCGCTTCCGCAAGGGCCTGATCCTCTTCACCTACCTGCACCTGGCGGCCGAGCCCGAGCTGACCCAGGAGCTCATCAACTCCGGCGTCACCGCCATCGCCTACGAGACCGTGCAGGAAGGCCGCACCCTGCCCCTGCTCGCCCCCATGTCCGAGGTGGCCGGCCGGCTGTCCGTCCAGGTCGGTGCCACGTCCCTGATGGCGCCCGCCGGCGGCAAGGGTGTGCTGCTCGGCGGCGTTCCGGGCGTCCGCCCCGCCAAGGTCGTGGTCCTCGGCGCGGGCGTCGCGGGCACCAACGCCGCCGCCATGGCCCTGGGCCTCGGCGCCGACGTCACCATCCTGGACATCAACATCAACCGGCTGCGCGAACTCGACGCCCAGTACCAGGGCCGGCTCAAGACCGTGGCATCCAACAAGTACGAGATCGAGAAGTCCGTGGTGGACGCCGACCTCGTGATCGGCTCCGTGCTGATCCCCGGCGCCAAGGCCCCGAAGCTGGTGACCAACGAGCTCGTGGCCCGGATGAAGCCCGGCTCGGTGCTCGTGGACATCGCCGTGGACCAGGGCGGCTGCTTCGAGGACACCCGCCCCACCACGCACCAGGAACCCACGTACAAGGTCCACAACACGATCTTCTACTGCGTGGCCAACATGCCCGGCGCCGTTCCGAACACCTCCACCTACGCGCTGACCAACGTCACGCTCCGCTACGGCGTTGCCCTGGCAAACCTCGGCGTCAAGGCAGCCTTCGAGAAGGACCCGGCCCTCGCCGCCGGCCTGAACATCGCCGCCGGCCACGTGGCGCACCACTCCGTCTCCGAGGCACACGACCTGCCCCTCGTGGCGGACTGGCACGAGCTGGTCTCCGCGTAAGTTTCACCGTCGACTGCTCCGCCACCGCCCTTTTGGACCCCCAAAACGGCAGTTACGGAGCAGTCGATTGGTGTTTAAAGCGCCCGCGCCTGCTCGATCAGTTTGAGCACCTCGACGGGGCCGGCCGGGTCCACCGGGACCGGCAGGGCCGAGGCTGCGCCGCCGTCGCAGATCTTGGCTGCGAGGATCCGGTAGAACTCCGGGTAGTTCCCGCGCTCGGTGGGCAGCCGGTCGAGGTGCCCGTCGCGGCCCAGGTGCCCGGCCCATTCGGCGGCCTCCACGCCGTACTCGGCATCCAGCGGGCTGCCGCCGGCCACGATGTACGGCTCCTGCGGGTCCACGCCGTGCTTGGTGTAGGCGCCGCCCGTGCCGAGGACCCGGTAGCGCGGCCCCTGCTGGGCGCAGAGCATGTTCATCCAGAGGTGGCTGAGCACGCCGCTCTCGTGCCGCAGCACCACGAAGCAGTCATCATCCGTCTTCTCGCCCGGCCGCCGGGCGAGAAGCTCGGCATGAACTACCTCGCCCGGGCCGAAGAGCTGCAGCGCCTGGTCCAGGAGGTGGGTGCCGAGGTCGAACAGGACGCCGCCGCCGTCGGCCGCCGTCGCCTCCGCCTTCCAGGCCTTGGAAACCTCGGGCGACCACCGTTCAAAGCGCGACTCGAACCGTGTCACCTCGCCCAGCACCCCGCCGTCGAGCAGTGCCCTGACCGTGAGGTAGTCCCCGTCCCAGCGCCGGTTCTGGAACACTGTCAGGACCCGCCCCAGCCGCTCTGCGAGCGCGATCAGCTCCTGCCCCTGCGCGCTCGTCACGGCGAACGGCTTGTCGACGACGACGTCGAGCCCGGCCTCCAGCGCCGCCTTTGCCAGCGGATAATGGGTGGCCGGCGGAGTCCCCAGCACCACGAGGTCAAGGTCAGGGGCCAGCGCAAGGACGGCATCGCCGTCGGGCACTGTTTTCACGCCGGGGTACTGTTCCACGGCGGTCGCCTCCCGTGCGGGGTCGGAGGTGGCGATCACGTCCAGCGAGTAGCTGCGATCCGCCGCGATGAGCGGCGCATGGAAAACCCGGCCGGACAGGCCGAAGCCCACCACGGCGGTACGGATAGGAGTGGAGGAATCGGTGCTCATGGTGCCACGCTACCCTCTGCCCCGGCGTCACCGCCTGCCACATCTCCGACGACGCGGCTGACCAGCTCGCGCCAGGATTCCTCCAGCCGCTCCGGCGAAACGTGCTGCACGCGGACGGCATGCAGCAGGCGTTCGGGGTCGAGGGTTGCGCTAAGGGACATGGCCATCAGCCACGGGTCCGCGTCGAAGCCCGCCGAACGCAGCAAATGCTCAATGTGCCGGTGCCACAGCACTGCCGCGGGGGCCTCGAACCTGTTGTGCAGGGACGCCTGGGCGGCCCTCGCGAGCTCACCGTATTCCAGGACGTAGCGGATGCGTTCGGCACCGAAGGCGATCAGCCGTTCCCGCGGCGGCGCCCCGGGCCCAAGCGGCGGGGGCCCGAACATGAAGCGGCCCTGGAATTCGGCCTCGGCGTCGCTGAGCAGGGTCATCATGAGCCCGGCGCGGCTGCCGAACCGGCGGAACACGGTCCCCTTGCCGACGCCGGCGCGCTCCGCCAGTTTGTCCATGGTCACGCCGTCGGCGCCGCATTCCTCCACAAGCTGCCGTGCAGCGCACAGGAGCAGCTCGCGGTTCCGGGCGGCATCGCTGCGTTCCGCCCCGGCGCCGGCAGAGGGGCCGGCCGAGGGCCCGAGCGATGACCCCGGGCCGGTTGAGGACCCGGAGCGGATTGGGATGAGGCTCACACCAAGCATTCTAGACCCGGGAATAATATCCGGACCGTAGTCCGTTTAGTCTGGATGAAGGCACCAAACGCCTCCAAGAACCACTCGCCGCGGAGCGTTCCGCGGCAAGACCTAAGGAGTTCACATGTCCAAGAGCACCGTACTCGCCCTCGTGGGAAGCCTGCGCGCCGACTCCCACAACCGCAAGCTTGCCGAAGCCATCCAGCTGAACGCGCCCGAAGGCGTCGAGATCGTGATCCACGAGAGCCTGGGCAACATCCCGTTCTACAACGAGGACATCGACGTCGAAGGCCAGGTCCCGGCGGCCGCCACCGCCCTGCGCGAGGCAGCCGGCCAGGCTGACGCCCTGCTGCTGGTCACCCCGGAGCACAACGGCACCATGCCCGCCTCGCTGAAGAACGCCATCGACTGGCTGTCCCGCCCGTTCGGCGCCGGCGCCCTCGCCGGAAAGCCCACCGCCGTCGTCGGCACCGCCTTTGGCCAGTTCGGCGGCGTCTGGGCCCAGGACGAGGCCCGCAAGGCCGTCGGCATCGCCGGCGCCCGCGTCCTGGAGGACGCCAAGCTCGCCGTCCCCGGCTCCATGGTCCGCTTCGCCGAAACCCACCCGAAGGACGACGCCGAGGTCGTTGAGCAGATCAAGGAACTCTTCGTCGCCCTTTCCGCCGTCGAGCCCGCCGGCGCCGCAGCCTAGGCAGGTTCCTCCCCTTTCGCACGCCCCCGGCCCTCCAGCGGCCGGGGGCGTGCGCTGTTTCCGGGCTCTCCGCCTTGCAGGACGGTCGGGAAAGGCTGCAACCAATCCGTGACTGAGCTGCAGCCAAACTGACACCCCGGCACCGTTCCACGGCCCGCCGCCCCGCCGTAACGTTGATGTACGGGACGTGCCGGGGCAGGGAGTGCGGTGCAGTCATGAAGTCGAGCTGGGGAGCCAGACCGCTGACGACGGCGGTCGCCGCGTTCTGCCTGACGCTCCCCCTGTGGCTCGCCTCCTGCACTCCCGGCCAAAGTGCTTACGACGCCGGTCCCGCCCCTGCGGCGGCACCCGAACCCCGCCCGGCGCCTCCCGTGAGCCCGCCCGAGGAAGCCGGCACGCCCACCGCCGCCGGATCCGGGCTGGGCGCCTCCACCCAGGGTGCCGCAGGCACAGGCGCTCCTGGCGCGGCAGGCGGGGCCTCCGAGCCCGCTCCTGCCACCCGTCCGGCGCTTCCGTCCGCAGGCGCTAACTCCGTCGGCCCGTCGGCCGGCGGACTCGGCACCGGCGTCACCGGTCCGGACACCCAGGCACAGCTGCCGGGCGGAACCGTCCAGCAACCCGCGCCAGCCTCGGGAGCCGGGGCCGGCCCGGCTTCGGCCGCCCCTGCCCCGGGTTCCACAGCATCGGGTTCCACGTTGCCTGGCGCAGGTGCAGGCGGAGCCTCCGGCGCCGCCAGCGCGGGCACCGCGGTTTACTACGTGGCGATCGACGACGGCGGCAGGTCCGGCGTGCGCTTCGGCTGCAACGACAGCCTGGTGGCCGTGCACAATGCCGACTCCACCATCAGTGAGCCGCTGCAGGCCGCCATGAGCAGGCTGCTGTCAGGTCCGGGCGCACCGCCGGCCAGCGGCCTCTACAACGCACTGTCTGCTTCTTCGCTGCAGTACGCGTCCGGTTACCTCGACGGCACCACCGTGGTGGTAAACCTGACCGGCGCAGTCCAGCCCGGCGGCGTCTGCGATCTTCCGCGGATCGAAGCGCAGCTCACCCACACTGCCGTCACGGCCGTGGGTGCCGTCCGGGCGGAAATCTACGTCAGCGGAGTGCCCCTGGCCGACGTTCTCGGCCTCCGCTAGCGCCTATCAGGACTGGGCGCCGGTCCCGGGAGGGCCGGTCTCCCCGGAGAACAGCGCATCCATCTCAGCGTGGCTCGGCGAACCCGCAAGTTCCGACCAGTTGCCGTCGCCCAGGATTTCGGCGGCCACACGGGACACCGTTGCATACGCCGCCTTGGCCGCATTGCCGCCGATGCTGACCCGCCGCACACCGGCGTCGTGCAGTTCGCCCACCGACGCCGATCCGACGCCCGCCAGCGCGTTCAGCGGCGCCGGAATCCGCCTGCTCAGCTCATGCAGGACGTGGAGGTCCGTCACGCCTGGCACGAAAATTCCGTCGGCCCCCGCAGCGAGGTAGCCCTCGGCCCGTGCCAGGGTCTCCTCGAATGCGGAGTCGCCGAACTGCCCGGAAAGGTACGTGTCCGTCCGGGCGTTGATGAAGAGGTGCACGCCCGACTCTGCCGCGACGCTGCGGACCAGGCTGATCCTGCGGGCCTGCTCATCCGCGGCCGTGAGGGACGCGCCGCCCGAATCTTCGATATTGACGCCAACGGCGCCGGCCGCCAGCACCGCCGTGACAGTCTGCCGGAGCAGGCCGTCGTCGAAAATGCCGTCCGCGCCCGCATACCCGGCTTCGATATCCGCCGTGACCGGGACGCTCGCGGCGGCAGTGATCCTGCGGAGCGCATCAAACGCCAGGCCCGGCGGCACGTGGCTGCCGTCCGGAAAGCCGAGGCTCCACGAGATGGCCGAACTCGAGGTGGCAATCGCCAGCGCCCCCGCCTTCTCCACCAGCCGGGCAGACGCGGCATCCCACACGTTCACGAGCACCAGCGGAACAGGACCGCCCGCGTGCATCTGGCGGAAGGCGTCGGCCTGCGCAGACTGGGACTCCGCCGGTTGGGACTCCGCAGACTGGGACGGTGCGGACTGGGACAGTGCGGGCGTAGGCTCGAGTGACGTCATGGCTCCATTCCATGCCTTGCCCTGCCGAAGGTAAAGGCGTCCGCGGTCACCAGTTCATACCCGCCAAGGAAAACTGGTCAACAGCTGTTGCCTAATCAGCAACCAATGGCTGTACTCTGGGATTGTGACCCACGAAACACTCGACGCCGCCGCAGCCGTCCTCCCCGCCGAAGCCATCGATGCGATCGAGCGGGCCGCAACCTCAGCCCACCGCCACGACGAACTCTTCTCCGAGCGCGCCGCGAACATCAGGCAGTCGGCGGTCCGGGACGTTTTCGACATCTCCATGCGCCCCGGCCTGGTCTCGCTGGCCGGGGGCAGCCCCTATCTGCAGTCGCTGCCCCTCGACAAGCTCGCCCAGACGGCAGCCCGGATCATCGCCGAGGACGGCCTTACCGCGCTCCAGTACGGCGGCGGCCAGGGCACCGAGGAACTGCGCACGCAGATCTGCGAGGTCATGGCCGCCGAGGGCATCCTTGACGCCCGGCCGGAGAACGTGGTGATCACCGCCGGCTCGCAGTCCGCCCAGGATGTGGCCACCAAGGTCTTCTGCAATCCCGGCGATGTGGTCCTCGTGGAGGAACCCACCTACGTGGGGGCCCTCAACACGTTCGAGGCCTACCAGGTCCAGGTGGAGGCCGTTCCCATGGACGACGACGGGCTGGTGCCTGAGCTTCTTGAGGCCCGGATCGCGGCGCTCCAGACTGCCGGGAAAAACATCAAGTTCCTCTACACCATCCCCAACTTCAACAACCCGTCGGGCATCACCCTGGCGCAGGAGCGGCGGCAGCAGATCGTGGACATCTGCCGCCGCGCCAACATCCTGGTGCTGGAGGACAACCCGTACGGCCTGCTGCGGTTCGACGGCGAGCCGCTCGCGCCGCTGCGCGCAGGCAACCCGGACGACGTCATCTACATGGGCTCGTTCTCGAAGATCTTCGCCCCGGGCCTGCGCATCGGCTGGGCCCTGGTTCCCGCCCACCTGCAGCGCCGCTACTACCTCGCCTCCGAGGCAGTGACCCTTTGCCCGCCCACGCTGAACCAGATGCTCGTCTCGGCCTACCTTCGGGACTATGACTGGAAGGGCCAGATCGAGACGTACCGCGGCCTGTATGCCGAGCGCTGCCACGCGATGCTGGCTGCCCTGGAGGAGTACATGCCCGAGGGTCTCAGCTGGACCCGGCCGCAGGGCGGATTCTTCGTCTGGGTGACACTGCCGGAGGGCGTGGACACGTATCCCCTGCTCCACAAGGCGATTGAAGCCGGCGTCGTCTTCATTCCCGGCGCGGCCTTCACGCACTCGGACGCCCCTTCGAACAGACTCCGCCTGGCGTTCAGCGCCGTTCCGCCGGAGGCCATCGCCGAAGGCGTGCGGCGCCTGGCGCCGGTACTGCAGGAAGCCATAGACTCGCTGGACTGAGCTGAGACACGGACGAAACAGGCCACGAACGGAACAT
Source organism: Arthrobacter sp. NPDC058097 (assembly GCF_042884885.1). NCBI lineage: Bacteria > Bacillati > Actinomycetota > Actinomycetes > Micrococcales > Micrococcaceae > Arthrobacter > Arthrobacter sp. NPDC058097. The sequence continues at coordinate 183,029 of NZ_JBHVSZ010000010.1, read as the reverse complement.
CAGATTCGTCGCGACATTCAAAGGAGATCAGGCCATGGCGGGAACGATTGTTGTTGGTGTGGACGGAAGCGGGACCGCACGCAAGGCGGCGGAGGTGGCGCGGGATTTGGCTGCGGCGCTCGGGGCCAGGCTCCACGTCGTGTCCGCGTTCGATACCGACCGGACCGAAGTCTTCGGCAGCGGCAGCGACCGGTGGATCGTGTCGTCCGCCGACGACGCTGAAAAGGTGGCCCGGGACGTGGCGACTGCCCTGGCTGACGGCGACTTCCAGATCACCTATTCCTCCGCGCGGGGCAAGCCGGCCGAAGCCCTGGTCAGGGAGGCGGAGCGCCTGGACGCGAGCATGATCGTGGTGGGAAACCGCCGGATGCAGGGCCTGGGGCGCGTGCTGGGCAGTGTGGCGAACAGCGTGGCCCACAGCGCTTCCTGCGACGTCTACATCGCGAACACCTACGGCGCCGATTAGCCACAGCGGGCCTGACTTGACGCGGATCACCCGGGCTGGTGGGCAGTCTCACCCGGTTTTCCGGCAGTTGCGCATGCCCTGAAAGATAAAATTGGAGTTGCCCCCGATGGTGCGGACAAACCCAAATCTACCTTCAGGGGAACACTGTGCTTACTCTCCAGCGTCGCCAACTCGTCGGCCACGACATCCTTCTTGCCCGCCACGGCAACCACATCAGCGCCATGCGCGTGGACCGCTCCGCCGGCCGCGTGATCGCCCTCCTCGACGACGGCTCCGTGGACAGCGCCCCGAACCTCATCTCCCCTGACCTCCAGCTGCCGGACACGCTGAAAAGCGTTATCCGCGAAGACTGGAAGTTCCTCACGCTCGTGAGCACCGGCATCGCAGCCGTCTGCGGCGTCCTGCTGGCCGCCGCCGTAAGCATGGCAGGCATGTCCGGCGATCCGGCCATGGCCCAGCTGCTGGCCAACTCCTACTCCGCATACTAAGCCAGCCTTCGGCGTCGGCCTGATGACTGGCCCCGGCGTCAGCCAATCCGGACCAGCACCTCACGCAGCAGCCACCACAGCCCGGCGGTGACCCCGCCGCCCACCAGGGCGCCCGCAACAACCTGCGCCACCGTATGGGCGCCCAGCACCACCCTGGACCAGCCGACTGCAGGAATCAGCAGAAGCAGCGGAAGCCACTGGACGCCCAGGATCAGCACCGAGATGACCGCCGTCAGTGCGATGGCCCCGGCGTGGCCGCTGATCTTCCAGAACAGGCTGATGGCGGCCAGCACCACCACGCCGCCGACTATCGCAAGCACCACCACGATGACGCTGTACGGCGCCTTGATGGCCAGGAGCACTCCCAGCCCCGCGAGCAGCGACACGACTGCCATGGCGAGCACCGGTGCGCGCTGCTTACGGTCGCTGACGTGGTGGTCCGTCACCTTGCCCAGCCGCACCAGAAGGACGACGGCGGCCAGCGGCAGCACGCACACAAACAGCACCGCCACGGCACCGAACCAGACGGTGCCCGGAAAGCCGGGTTCCATGGCCGGGCTGAGAAGCAGCAGCAGCGCCACGGTGATGGGCGGCTGAAGGGCCTCGGTAATGACCCGGGCCACGCGGTTCTTCACGCGGATGCTGGCGATCCCGCGATCCTCACCCATGGGAACCCCGTCCCTGCCTGTCCGGTCCATCCCCCTTTCCCCGGAGGGTACCCCTCCGGGGCCCGTCAGTCGAGCAGCAGGGCAGGCTCTTCCAGGATGGCGGCAACGTCGGCCATGAAGCGGGCGGAAAGGTCGCCGTCCACGACGCGGTGATCGAAGGATCCGCCGAGCGTGGTGATCCAGCGCGGTATGACCTCGCCGTCCAGGACCCACGGCTTCTGCTTGATGGTGCCGAACGCCACGATGGCCACTTCACCCGGGTTGATGATGGGGGTTCCGGTGTCGATGCCGAGGGCGCCAATGTTGGTGACGGTCAACGTGCCGCCCTGCATCTGCGCCGGCTGGGTCTTGCCGGCGCGCGCCGTGGTGGCCAGCTCGTTGAGCGCCAGCGCCAGTTCCTTGAGGGACAGATCCTGGGCATTCTTGATGTTCGGGACCATCAGCCCGCGCGGTGTGGCCGCTGCGATGCCCAGGTTCATGAAGTGCTTGACGTGAATCTCGGCGGAGTCGCTGCCGTCCGGGTTGTCCACCCAGGTGGCATTGACGCTCGGGTTCCGCGCCGCGGCCCAGATGACGGCCTTGGCAAGGATCAGCAGCGGGGACACCTTGATGCCCTCAAAGTCACGTGAAGCCTTGAGCCGCTTGACGAACTCCATGGTGCGGCTGGCATCCACGTCCACGAAGATGCTCACGTGCGGCGCGGAGAACGCCGACTCCACCATGGCCTTCGCGGTGGCCTTCCGGACGCCCTTGACCGGGATGCGCTCGACCCGCTGCTCCTGCGGACGGCCGGACGTGCCCCAGAAGGTGTCCGCCTTGTCCACTTCCGCATCGCGCTGCGCCTGGTAGCTGACCAGGTCCTCCCGCGTCACCTCGCCGCGCGCGCCGGTGGCCACGACATCGGCCAGGTCGATGCCCAGGTCGCGGGCGATCTTCCGCACCGGGGGCTTGGCCAGGACCCTGTTCATGAGCCCGGAAATGGCCCCGCCAATGGTCGGCTTGTCGGACTCGAGTGCGGGAGTCCACTCGGGCCGCCTCGCCGGGACAGGCCCGGCCACCGGCTCTGCGCTGGCCGGAACATCCAGGAGAACGTCCGCCGCGGAGTGGGGCTGGACAGGCTCCACTTCCGGCGCACCGTGGACTGTATCTGCCGGTATCGTGGGCCGCGTCAGGCGCGGGCGCCGCTTCACGGCGTCGGCCTTCGGGCCTGAACCCACCAGCGGACCGGCGGCAAGGCCGCCCGCGGCAGCACCGCCGTCTGACTTTTCACCGCCGGCGGCGGTACCGCCGTCCACCGGGAGCTTTCCGTACATCGGCGCGGGCGCGTCGGCAGGCGTGGGGTCGCCGTGCATGGTGTCAGAGACGCTGATGATGGCGGTCCCGACGTCGACCGTCGCCCCTTCCGGGACCAGCAGTTCGGTGACGGTGCCGGCGAACGGCGACGGGAGCTCCACGAGGGACTTGGCAGTCTCGATCTCGCACAGGACGTCGTTGATGGCCACCTCATCCCCGGGCTTGACCTTCCACGAAACGATCTCTGCCTCGGTCAGGCCCTCACCGACGTCGGGGAGGTTGAACTTGTTAAGCGTCATGGGATCCTCGGGTTCGAAAGCTCGGGCGCTCCGGGACGTGCGGAGGCAGTGGGCGAAAGAGTCAGCTGGCGCTGGTGCGCCACGGCGTCAATACGCGAAGGTGCGGTCCAGCGCCTCAAGGATGCGGTCGATGTCCGGCAGGTAGTCCTCTTCGATCTTGGCCACGGGGTATGGCATGTGGAAGCCCCCGACCCGGATGACCGGCGCCTCCAGCGACAGGAAGGCCCGTTCGCTGATGCGGGCAGCGATTTCGCCGCCGATGCCGCCGAAGGTGGGTGCCTCGTGCGCCACGACCAGCCGGCCCGTTTTCTTAACGGAGGCCTCGATGGCGTCGAAATCGATTGGCGAGATGGAGCGCAGGTCGATTACTTCGATGCTGCGGCCATCCTCGGCCGCGGCGTTGGCGGCAGCGAGGGCCACGGGCACGAGCGGGCCGTATACCACCACGGTGGCGTCGGTTCCCTCGCGGACCACGTGGGCCTTGAACGGGTCTTCAGCCGAGCCGGCCGATGCGGTGTCCACCTCACCCTTGAGCCAGTAGCGGCGCTTCGGTTCGAAAACGATCACCGGGTCCTGGCAGTTCACGGCCTGCTGGATCATCCAGTAAGCGTCGTGTGGGTTGGACGGGGTGATGATGCGCAGGCCGGGCGTGTGCGCGAACAGTGCCTCCGGCGATTCCGAGTGGTGCTCGATAGAGCCGATGCCGCCGCCGTAGGGGATGCGGATGACCACGGGCACGGTGAGGTTGCCGTTGCTGCGCGAGTGGATTTTGGCCAGCTGGGTGGTGATCTGGTTGAAGCCGGGGAAGACGAAGCCGTCGAACTGGATTTCGGCAACGGGCAGGTAGCCGCGTAGCGCCAGGCCGATCGCGGTGCCGATGATGCCGGATTCTGCCAGCGGGGTGTCCACCACGCGGTCGGCGCCGAATTCGCCGATCAGGCCGTCGGTGACGCGGTAGACGCCGCCGAGGGGGCCGATGTCCTCGCCCATGAGGAGGGACTTGGGGTTGTTGCTGAGCGTGGCGCGCAGGCCTTCGTTGATGGCCTTGGCAATGGTCATGGTGGTCATCAGCGGCCTGCCCCTTCTCCCTCGTCCTCGCCGGCAAAGCCCGCGCTGTACTCTTCGAACCACGCCAGTTCCTCGGCCACGAGCGGATGCGCCTCGACGTAGGTGTTGGCGAAAGCCGTCCTGATGTCCGGGGCGTCCGACGCGTAGGTGGACTTCCGGATGTAGGCGGCGAGTTCGTCGCCCTCGGCAGCAACCTTGGCGAAGAACGCGTCGTCGGCCACGCCCTCGGCGCGGAGGTACTTTTCCAGCCGGTCCAGCGGGTCCTTTTCGCGCCACAGGGCCTCTTCCGAGGACTCGCGGTACTTCGTGGGATCGTCGGCAGTGGTGTGGGCACCTACGCGGTAGGTGAAGGCCTCAATCAGGACCGGGCCGTTGCCCTGGCGTGCGTGCTCCAGCGCCCATTCGGTGACGGCGTGGACCGCCACGACGTCGTTGCCGTCAACCCGGATGCCCGGGAAGCCGTAACCCTTGGCGCGGTTGGACAGCGGAATGCGTGTCTGCACAGCGGTGGGCACGGAGATGGCCCAGTGGTTGTTCTGGCAGAAGAAGACCACAGGGGCGTTGTACGAGGAGGCAAAGACCATGGACTCGTGGACGTCGCCCTCGGAGCTGGCACCGTCGCCGAAGTAGACCATGACGGCGGCCTTTGGCTCGGCCGAGCCTTCCACGCCGCCCTGGGCGCCTTCCAGCCTCTGCGCTTCGGCGAGCTTCTGGTCGCGCTGGATGCCCATGGCGTATCCGACGGCGTGTGGCGTCTGCGCGGCCAGGACCAGCGTGTACAGGTGGAAGTTGGTGTCCTTGGGGTTCCAGCCGCCGTTGGAGACGCCGCGGAACTGCTTCAGCAGTTCGGCCAGGTCCACGTTGCGGGTCAGGGCAACGCCGTGCTCGCGGTAAGTGGGGAAGATGTAGTCCTGCGGCTGGCTGGCCCGGCCGGATCCGATCTGGGCAGCTTCCTGGCCTGTCAGGGGAACCCACAGCGCCAGCTGGCCCTGCCGCTGCAGGGCGGTGGCTTCCTGGTCAAAGCGGCGGATGGAAGCCATGTCCGCGTAGAAACCCCGGAGCTTTTCGGCGTCGAGACGCGCGGCGTACTCGGAGAACACGGAGTCCGTTCCCAGCGTGCCGTCGGGGCCCAGAAGCTGGACCATCTCGGTCGGAGGCACGCCCAGGGCAGCCTCGGCCTGAGCCTCGAGCTGGTCGTCCAGTTCCGTTCCATCGAACTCGGTGGAGGGCAGATGTGTTGCGCCCATACCGTCTCCTTGCCTGCCGCATCCGGATGCGTTGCAATGTCGCTGGGATATATGCCTCGCCGGGAATGCATTCCCGCCGAGGCATATATATTTGGCTTACTGTTCCTTACTTTATCCGGCGTAGGTAGCGCCGGCTGTTTGTTAAGCGCTAGGAACGGCGTGGCGGTTTTGTGTAGACCGCACAGAGTTCCAGGAATCGGGTATTCGCTTCCACCTCGCCGATGCTGACCCGGACGCCTTCGTTTCCGAAGGCCCGCACAGACAGCGCCCGTTCCCCGGCGAGCTGGGCAAACTCCGTGCTGTTCTCGCCCAGATCAAGCCAGACAAAGTTCCCCTGTGCCTCCGGAACGGACCAGCCGAGGTCCCGCAGGCCTGCTGTTACGCGGTCCCGCTCGTCCACAAGGCTTTGTACCCTTTCTACAACCTGGCCGAAATTCTGCAGCGACACCACCGCTGCCTGTTCGGCGATCTGGGAGACCGCGAAGGGGGTGGCGGCGACGCGCAGGTGCTGGGTGAGCTGGGGCTGGGAAACGCTGTAGCCGACGCGGAGGCCGGCGAGGCCGTGGGCCTTGGAGAACGTCCTGAGCACCACCACATTGGGGTACTTGCGGTACATCCGGATGCCGTCCACGGCGTCTTCAGCCCGGACGAACTCCTGGTAGGCCTCGTCGATGACCACCACAACGTCCGAGGGGACGGCCTTGATGAAGCGCTCAGTTTCCTCGGCGGTCAGAATCGGGCCCGTGGGGTTGTTGGGAGTGCACAGCAGGATCACCCTGGTCCGCGCGGTCACAGCTGCGGCCATTGCGTCGAGGTCATGGCGCCCGTCAGCCGTCACGGGGATCCGGACGCTCTCTGCCCCGGCAAGCCCGACGCAGATGGGGTAGGCCTCGAAGGACCGCCACGCGTAGATGACTTCGTCAGGTTTCCCGTCGTCGTTCTGGCCGGCGAACGTTGCCAGCAGCTGGGTGAGGGCTCCAAGGCTGCCGGCTCCGGTGACGATGTCCTCGGCCGGCACGTCGAGGAACCCGGCGAGCGCGGTACGCAGCTTGGTGCTGAGCGGGTCGGGGTAGCGGTTGAAGTCTGTCTGCGCGGCGATGGCCTCCACCACGGCCGGGATGGGCGGCAGCGGGTTCTCGTTGGACGATAGTTTGTAGCTTGCAAGGCCGTCGACGGCGACGGGCGGCTTACCTGCAGCGTAGCGGGGCAGCCGGTCAACCACCGGTCGGGGCCTCAAGCCTCCCGCCATAGTCTCTGATGAAGTCATGCCACCTAGCCTATGCCCCTGACTGCCAGCCACACCTTGCGGTGTGAAAGCATGGGTGCATGCGGTCTTTCATCATGCGCGTGATCATTAACGGACTGGCGCTGTGGATTGCCAGCTGGCTTCTGCCCGGCCTGGATATCTCCACCACAGCCACCACGGAAGCTGTGGCCAAGACCGGAGTGAACCAGGGAACGGACGCCGCCGGCATTGTCCTGGCGTACCTGTTCATCGGGCTGATTTTTGGCCTGGTCAATGCGTTTGTGCGGCCGGTGGTCAGTTTCCTCTCGCTGCCCATCACCATCCTGACGCTGGGGCTGTTCACGGTGGTGATCAACGCCGCAATGCTGTACCTCACCTCGTGGATCAGCGGCTACACGCCGGTGCACTTCACGATCGACTCGTTCTTCTGGACCGCCGTGCTGGCTGCCATCATCATCACCATCATTTCCCTTGTGGCTGATCGGCTTCCCGGCGCCCGCCGCCGCTGACTGATGGCCCGCCGGCTGGTGGCCCGCCGGCCGGCTGCCCGCCACTGACAACGCCGCCTGGTCCGCCGCCGACGACGGCCGGTCTGCCGCCGACGACGGGAAAGATAATCCTGCCCGGTCCGGGCAGTGGCGGCTGCACGACGGACACGGGCGGCTTTGGCGCCCGGACCAGCTGGAAGCGGGTGGCCTTAGCCGTTCCCCCTGCACCCACTACGCCCGCAAGGACGACGGCGGATGCCACCAGCGAAGGATCAGGGCTCGCGGCGACGGCCCGCGCCCCGGCCTCGTAGTTGGTGAGCCGGTGGCCGGGCCCGAGGCCGGCGTCCTCACCGGGCGGCGTCCTGACCACACCGTTCAGCGTTACCGTCACCCGGTCCCTGGTGTCCGGATTGGGAAGGCCTTCGCTGCCCGGAACCCAGTCCTGCCGGTGCTCCAGATGCAGGCTGCTGACACCTGGCGCCGGGTTTATCGCCCCCACCGGCGATCCCGCGGTCAGCACGTACCTGAGGTTGTACTCGGCCAGGAAGGCCTTGTCCTGGCTCAGGTTCATCGCGTGGATGCCGCCCTGGCTGTAGCCCACAGCCACCACCTGGTCCCCGGCCTCTGCCCCTGCTTCGTGAAGGGCCGCCCGGATGGCCCCGGCCGTGTACTCGGACCCGTATCCGAAGGCTTCGCCGATTCCGGCCTCGTCGAAAGGGTTGGGACCGCCGGTGTTGCCGGGCTGGGTTCCGGGAATGATCACGATGAACGCGTCCCGTCCCCCGGTGGTTGTCTGGATGACCTCGATCTGGCCTGGGCCGGCTTCCTCCACCTCGCCTGCCCGGGCAAGAAGACCTGCAGGGGAGGCGTCCAGGGCAATGTCCGCGGAATCCTCCTTGAGGGCCCTGACCGGCCGCGGCCTGAGTTCCGGCAGGACGCGGTCCAGCAACATCCGCGCAAGGGCGGGGACACTCGATCCCGCCATGCCGGACGCGAGCACCATCTTCACTGCGGCGTCCAAGGGGCTCAGCCGTACTCCCAGAACAGCTGCCAGGGCGATGCCGGCCGCGAGGCGGTCACTCGAGGCGATCGCCTCTGTAGTGTCCCTGTTCGGACGCCCGTCACCTGACAGGCCAAGGTCAATGAACTGCCGTACCGCCAACCACGGGGAGTCCAAATTGAGCTGCGTCTTGAGCATGCTCGCCATCTCGGCGGCGCTGTACCCGAGCTGGCAGGCACGCACGTCGCCGGCCAGGCGCTCCAGCTCATCCCGCACGGCCGCCACAGAGTGCCGCCCGTCCCAGACGGCCGTCAGGGCCTCCGCGCCGCTGGCGGGATCGTCCCGCTGGTAGCTTCCCAGCGATTCCCAGACGCTATAGATGCCGAGCTCCACAGCCGCCAAATCCCCGGCGAGCGTCTCCAGCTCCCGCGCCCCCATATCCAGTTCCTCAAGTTGGAATGAAATCCCGCCCACTCCGCCGCGCACGGAAAGGACGCTGTTGGAGGCCGGTTCAGCGGGGCGGAGCTGCCCGCCGCTGCCACCCGGGGCGGCCTCGGCCATCAGTAGCCCCCGGCGGCGGCAGGAAGGGCCGACTCAGCGACGTTGACGGAGTGCCGCCGCAGTGCGAGAGCGGCGGCAAGCACTTCTTCCCGCGCCCGGGAGAGGGCAATGGCGTGCCCCCGAACGCTGGACCGGTAGGCCTGGCCGGCGGGCGACTGCCAGTCCATGAGCTGGAGCTGTGAGAGCCTGGCCTGCACGACTTGGACCTGTTCGGCGCAGGCCTCGATCCGCCCGGCCAACAGCTGGACTTCAAAGCCGCGCGACGAACATGCCGCGGCATCGGCCGCCGTGATGCCGGCGCTCATCGCCGTGACGCTGGCGCTCATCGCCGTGATGCTGGCGCTCATTCGGATACCCCCATCCCCGTGGCCCGGCGCTCCGGCGCCCGGCCCCTTCCTCTCTTCCTGCCCATGACGCTAGGGCGCCGTCGGCACCCGACGGAACGGTCGGCGTCGTCCATGTGGACAAGTGCATGCGGGGCGGGGCTGTGGAGGAGAAGTCACAGGCAATCCCGTGCTTCAGCGGGCACAGAACTTCATGAAAGAATCAGGTCATGCCTGAAACTGCCGCCACAGCTGACACCCGTACGCCCTCCGGACGCCTCGCCCTCGCCGCGTCAGGGGAACAAATCGCGCTCGGCCCGCTGGACGGCCGCTACAAGTCCGCCGTCGCTCCCCTCGTTGACTACCTGTCCGAGGCAGCCCTCAACCGCGACCGCGTCGCCGTCGAGGTTGAATGGCTTATCCACCTGACCGGGGACAACGTCCTCCCGGGCGCCGGCCCGCTGACCGAGGACCAGCAGCAGCAGCTGCGCGCCATCGTCACCGAATTCGATGCCGCCTCCGTCACCGAGCTGGCCGAAATCGAAGCCGTCACCGTCCACGACGTGAAGGCCGTGGAGTACTACATCGGCCGCCGCCTGCCCGCCATCGGGATCGAGAACCTGACCGCCATGGTGCACTTCGGCTGCACCTCCGAGGACATCAACAACCTGTCCTACGCCCTGGGCGTTAAGGCCGCTGTGGAGGACGTGTGGCTGCCCGCCGCCCGCGCCCTTGTGGCCCAGATCAGCAAGATGGCCGAGGACAACCGCGCCGTTCCGATGCTGTCCCGCACGCACGGCCAGCCCGCCACGCCCACCACCCTGGGCAAGGAACTCGCCGTCATCGCGCACCGCCTGAACCGGCAGCTGGAACGCATCGCCAGGACCGAATACCTCGGCAAGATCAACGGTGCCACCGGCACGTATGCCGCCCACGTGGCCTCCGTCCCCGGCGCCGACTGGCAGCAGGTCGCGAAGTCGTTCGTGGAGAAGCTGGGCCTGACCTGGAACCCGCTGACCACCCAGATCGAAAGCCACGACTGGCAGGCGGAGCTGTACGCCGATGTGGCCCGCTTCAACCGGATCCTGCACAACGTCTGCACGGACATCTGGAGCTACATCTCGATCGGCTACTTCGCGCAGATCCCCGTGGCAGGCGCCACCGGCTCCTCCACGATGCCGCACAAGGTCAACCCGATCCGCTTCGAAAACGCCGAGGCCAACCTGGAGATCTCCTCCGGCCTCCTTGACGTGCTCGGCTCCACCCTGGTCACCTCCCGCTGGCAGCGCGACCTCACCGACTCCTCCAGCCAGCGCAACATCGGCGTCGCCTTCGGCCACTCGCTGCTGGCCATCTCCAATGTGGCCAAGGGCCTGGAGCGCCTCGACGTCGCGGAGAGCGTGCTCGCCGAGGACCTCGACACGAACTGGGAAGTCCTCGGTGAAGCCATCCAGATGGTGATGCGCGCGGAGGCGATTGCCGGCGTCGAAGGCATGGAGAACCCCTATGAGCGGCTCAAGGACCTCACCCGGGGCCAGCGCGTGGACGCCGCCCGGATGCAGGAGTTCGTCCAGGGCCTGGGCCTGTCCGCAGAGGCCGAGGCGCGGCTGCTCGCCCTGACGCCGGGCAAGTACACCGGCATCGCGGACCAGCTGGTGGACCACCTGAAATAAGTACGACGGCGGTGCCGGGCTTTGCTGCCCGGCACCGCTGCCGTTTCCGGCGGCTTCCGCAGGAAAAAAGCCGGACCCGCCAAGGCGGCCCGTGCCGCCTACCTTTCCCAACGATGACAAGGAACGCGACACCATGAGGCTGCTTCTCATCCGCCACGGCGAAACTCCCGGGAACGTGCTGGGGCAGCTGGACACCGCCCACCCCGGCCCAGGCCTCACCGAGCTGGGCGAACGCCAGGCCGAGGCCCTGCCGCGGGCCCTGGTCAACGAGCCGATCAGCGCGCTGTACGCCTCCACCCTGGTCCGCACCCAGATCACCGCCAGGCCCCTGGGCCGCGAACTGGGCCTGGACGTGAAGATCCTGGACGGCATCCACGAGATCGAGGCAGGCGCCCTCGAGAAGCTGACGGACCACGAGTCCCACCGCCGGTACATGAGCACCGTCTTCGCCTGGGCCGACGGCGATTTCGACCGGCGGATGCCCGCCGGACCCGACGGGCACGAATTCTTCGAACGCTACGACGCAGCCATCGCCAAGGTCGCCGCGGAAGCCGCCCCCACGGGCGCAATCGCCGTGGTGAGCCATGGCGCCGCGATCCGCGTCTGGGCGGCCCACCGGGCGGACAACATCGACATGGAATTCGCCGCCCGGCACGTCCTCGCCAACACCGGCATCGTGGCGCTTGAAGGCGATCCCGACGCCGGCTGGAACCTGATCCACTGGGACGCCAGCCCCGTCGGCGGCCTCGCCCTGGCCGACCCCACCGCCGAGGACCCGATGGGAAAGACCACGGGCTAGACGACGAAAGCGAGCGTCCCTGAAACCCTTGCGGACACTAGTGCGGCAGTAACAGCGCGCTCACATGGCAAGCACGGCCACAAGTGTTCCCACGGCGCTAACCGGCAGGAAACACCGCGGTAACGGCGCACTCCTAGCCTTAATTCGCACAACCCTTCGGCGAATCGAGGCACAGATGCAGACCAATCCCAGGCTCAACATCCGGAAAGTCAGCTGGTCTAACCCTGTGGGCGCCGACCTGCGCGCGGCGCAGCAGGCCGAACTGGACGCCCGATTCGGATACGCCGACCATGAGCCGGGACCCAAGCCGTCCGAAGTGGATACCGCGGTGTTTCTCGTGGCCTACGACAAGGGGTCGGGCCAGCCGGTGGGCTGCGGCGGCCTGCGGTTGCTCGATTCGGAGACGGCGGAAATCAAGCGCCTCTACGTTCTCCCCTACACGCGCGGGTCCGGCGTGGCCAGCTCCATCCTGGCCGCCCTTGAGGCCGAGGCGTTTGCGCAGGGGATCACCCGGATCACTGCCGAGGCCGGGTCGGCGCAGCCTGACGGCCGCAACTTCTACGCCAACTCCGGTTTCGATCCGGTTCCCAATTTCGGCCCCTACATCGGCCTGGAGCACTCGTACTGCTTCGCCAAGCAGATCAATAGCCACAGCGCAGCGCACACCGCCATGGCCTGAGCGAGCGCACAACGACGGCGGCCGTCATACTCCGGCGGGTCGGGCCGCCGTCGGCTAATCTCGCGCTATGGAAACCAAAGACATTACGTTCCGCACCCGCAAGTGGGTGCGGCCTGAGGACCTCAACGCCAACGGAACGCTGTTCGGTGGCAGCCTGCTGAAGTGGATCGACGAGGAAGCCGCGATCTACGCCATCCTCCAGCTCGGCAACGGCCGCGCCGTCACCAAATACATCTCCGAAATCAACTTCGTCAGCTCGGCGGTCCAGGGCGACCTGATCGAGATGGGCCTGACCGCCACGCGCTTCGGCCGCACGTCACTGACCATGCGCGCCGAGGTCCGCAACATGATCACGCGGCAGAGCATCCTCACGATCGAGGAGATCGTGTTCGTGAACCTCAGCTCCACCGGAAAGCCGGAACCGCACGGCTACACGGAGATCACCTACGACCGCGACCGGATCCCCACGCACCACCTCACCGAAACCCTGCAGCAGGACTAGCGGTCCCGCCGTCGTCCGTGTTTCCCGAAAACCTACCGGGAAGCCAGCCGCAGCAATCCGTCGCGCAGCGGCTGGGACCGTTCGGCCAGGGCCACGCCCGCCATGGCGGAGGAGGCCAGTCGCAGCAGCTGGGTCTTGAGTGCGCGCTGCCGGTTGTAGGCCTTCAGTGCGTCTTCCACCAGGTGGGCGTTGAGGAGTTCGGCCAGCGTGACGGCGTCCACCAGCGCTTCACAGGCGCCGCGGCCAAGGTTGGGCGTCATCCCGTGCGCGGCGTCGCCCGCCAAGACAGCACCCGGCCGCACGAAGCTGCCGAGGTTCGGCGTGGTCCAGATCCGCTGCGCCAGAGTGGCGTCGGGCGTCGCCTGTTCCAGCACCGTGCGCACGGCCGGAGCACTTCCGGCGAAGCGCTCCTTGGCCTGCTGCAGCGCCGCGGCGGCATCAACATCTGCCGGGCCCAGGTTGGAGCGGAACGAGGCGTACCAATAGGTCCTCCCGGCAGCCGCGGGCGTGATGCCGAACAGCTGTCCGCGTCCCCAGTATTCCCCGCCGGCGCCGGCCTGGACGGGCGCGGGCAGGACGCCGCGGAGCGCCAGGTACTGCGTCAGCCTCGCCTGCGACCTCGCGCCCCAGAAGGAGCGGCGGACCACGCTGTGGACGCCGTCGGCTCCCACCAGCAGGCCTGACGCCAGCGGTCCGGTAGCGGGGATCTCGTCCACCCTGCCCTCGACGCGGCGCACGGAGGCGGGCACGGCGGCGTCGAGGATCCGGATGAGGTCCGCCCGTGAGACGCCGAGAACCCCGCGCACCTCGGGGGCCACCAGGGCTGTGCCCGCCGCATCGCGCAGGGCCATTCCGCCGAAGGCTGTGCCCGCCGCCCTGATCTGCGGCAGCACCCCCAGCACCGCCAGGGCCGCCTGCGCCTCCGGCCACATGGCCAGCGACGTCTCCACCGCCGGCACGCCGGGCCTCTGCTCGTGGATGGTCACGTCGAAGCGCTTTGGGTCCAGGCCCGCCCCGAGCGCGAGGCCGGCAATGCCGCCGCCGATGATGGTTATGGCTTCCATGGACCCGATCTTAAGCCCGACGGCGGGACGCCGGCTTGGCGGGACGCCGGCTTGGCGGGACGCCGGCTTGGCGGGACGCCGGCTTGGCGGGCCGTCCCACCCAGGGCGGCCCGCCGGTTTAGCGGGACGGCCAGCCGGTGTACGCCTCGGCGAGGTACGCCTGGCCGTGGCGCGAGGACACCACGGAGTTCAGCTCGCCCAGCTGGCGGGCCCGGGCGAAGTCGCCGGCATCGGCAGGGGTGTGCAGCATGGTGGTCATCCAGTAGGAGAACTGCTGGGCCTTCCACACCCGGTCCAGCGCGCGGTCGCTGTAGGAATCCAGGAGCGCCGCGGAGCCGCTGTTGTAGTAGCTGTCCAGCCCCTCGAACAGCACCTTCACGTCGTGGATCGCCAGGTTCAGGCCCTTGGCGCCCGTCGGCGGCACCGTGTGGGCGGCATCGCCGGCCAGGAACAGCTTGCCGTGCCGCATGGGCGTGTGCACGAAGCTGCGGAACGGCAGGACCATCTTGTCGATGACCGGGCCCTCCTTCAGTTCGAAGCCGTTGCCGTTGACGCGGCTGCGGAACTCCGCCCAGATCCGCTCATCGTTCCAGTCGGCCACGTTTTCCTTGGGGTCGCACTGGAAATACATGCGCTGCACGGTTTCGGTGCGCTGGCTGATGAGGGCGAAGCCGTTCTCGGAGTTGGCGTAGATCAGTTCGTCGGAACTGCGCGGCGCCTCGGTAAGGATGCCGAACCAGGCGAACGGATACTCGTGGAAGTACCACTTGCGGTGCGCCTCGGGGATCTGGAACCGGCAGTGGCTGCGCGAGCCGTCGGCACCCGTGATGAAATCGGCCTGGAGCTCGTACTCCACGCCGTCGGCATCCGTGAACCAGACCTTGGGCTTGTCCTCGATGCCGTGGATGGTGGTGTCGGTGACGCTGTAGCGCACGTCGCCGCCGTCGGCCTCCCGCCGCGCGGCGAGGTCCATGAAGACGTCGGTCTGAGGGTACAGCCAGACGGACTCCCCCACGAGTTCCTTGAAGTCGATGCGATGGCTTTCCCCGTTGAACCGGAGCTCAATGCCGTCGTGCCGGTCTCCTTCGCGAAGCACGCGGTTAGACACGCCGCCGTCGACGAGCATGTTTACCGTGCCGTGCTCCAGGATCCCGGCGCGGACCGTCTCCGAGATTTCCTGCCGGCTGCGGATTTCGATCACGGTGGATTCGATGCCGGCCTTGGCCAGCAGGTGGGACAGCATGAGTCCCGCAGGGCCTGCGCCCAGAATGGCCACCTGGGTGGTGATGATCTGTCGTGCCATGGTGTTCCTCGCTCCGTTGCGGGGCCCGGAAGTCCGGGCGGAAGGTGGTTGCTGGCTAACAGTGTGCGCCGGAGCGTGTGTTCGGCGTTACAGTAATTCCGCTGAATGGAATCACGTTTGGCCTGGAAAACCTAGCCGGGACCCTCACTGAGCCGACGGGCGATCCCGCGTGCCGCCGTCTGGAGCGCCGGGACCAGCGCCTGCATGCGCATCTCGCGGAGGGGAACCACGACGCCGATCGCCGCCACCGCGCGCTTCTGGCCGTCCAGCACGGGAACAGCAATACCCCAGGTGTCAGGATCGATCACGCCGGCCAGTTCGGCGAAGCCCTGGTTCGCAGCCTCCGCCAGCAAGGCCCGCACTTCGTCACTCCCCACCTTTCCGGCGGGATCCGCAAACTGGTCCAGATACTCGGCCTGGACCGGCTTGGGCTGGTGCGACATCAGGGCCAGTCCGGCCGATGACACGTGCACCGCCATCCGGCCCGCGATCTGGGCCCGGTTGGCCACGGATCCGCGGCGGGACAGCCGCTCCACGAACAGCGCCTCCCAGCCGTCGAGCACGGCGAGGTTCACGTTCTGGTTCAGCACGTGCTGGATGTCCTCCATGAAAGGCATGGCCGCCTGGCGCAAGGCCAGCGTGGGCGAGTTGCGGTTCACCAGCTCCCAGAGCCGAAGGCCCAGCCGGACCGAGCCGCCGGGACCCGCTTCCAGGAGCCCGTGCGTGGCCAGCTGCCGAACCAGGCGGTGCGCGGTGGTGAGGGGAAGGTCCGCGCGCTCCGCCAGCTCGGACAGCTGCAGGACAGTGACGCCGGCCGGGAACGCCGCGATGACGCGCACCACGCGGTCCACCACCGAATCCCCGGACTCTGAATTGGCCACCGTCCCTCCTTCCATTGAATGGTTTGAGTTGTCCCAGATTACACCCGGCGGTGATACAAATCTCATGTCGAAAGGGCAGCGGCAACCTGGATCCTGCACCTTCGATTCCACAAAAGTTTCTACCGGACGATGAGGTTCCCCATGTCAACGCTCTCTGTTGCCCGCCGCTCCCAGTGGCCCGTCTGGCTTTGCTGGCTGGCCATGGTGCTGGACGGATTCGACCTGGTGGTGCTGGGCACCGTCATACCTACCCTGATCAAGACGCACGACCTCGGCTTCGACGCCATCGGTGCCACTTACGCGGCCACCATTTCACTGGTGGGCGTGGGCATCGGGGCGCTCTTCATCGCTCCGCTTTCCGACCGGCTGGGACGGCGCCGCCTCCTCGTGGCCTGCGTGGCGTGGTTTTCGCTCTTCACCATCGCAGTGGTTTTTGCACCCAACGTGGCCGTTTTCGGCATCTTCCGCCTCCTGGCCGGCCTGGGCCTGGGCGCGTGTCTTCCGGCGGCTCTGGCCTACATGAACGACTACGCCCCGGCCGGCACCGCCGGCAAGTCCACCACCAGGACCATGACCGGCTACCACGTGGGCGCCGTCGCCACCGCGTTCCTGGCCATTCTGGTAGTGCCGGACTGGCGCATCATGTTCGTCGTCGGCGGACTGGCCGGCTTCGCCCTGGTGCCGCTCCTGTGGTTCCGGCTGCCGGAGACCCTGCCACCGGCCCCTGCCGGGCAGCTTTCTGCAACCAAGGGAGCCGAGGGTGAACCCGCAGGAGCCGGTCAGTTCCCGGAGCAGGCCAGCTTCCGCGACCTCACCCGCAACCCCTACCCCTTCGTCGCCCTCGGCATCGCGGTGGCTTCCTTCATGGGCCTCCTGCTGGTGTACGGTCTGAACACCTGGCTGCCGCAGCTCATGGCCTCCGCCGGATACACCGTGAGTGCGGGCCTCGTGCTGCTGCTGGTCCTTAACGTGGGCGCCGTCGTGGGGCTCGTGGTGGCCGGCATCCTGGCGGACAAGCACGGCACCAAGAAAATCGTCCTGCTGTGGTTCGGCCTTTCCGCAGTCTTCCTGGCCGTCCTCAGCATCAAGGTCCAAAGCGAACTGCTGCTCAACGCCGCCGTCTTCGTGACAGGCGTCTTCGTCTTCAGCTCCCAGGTTCTCGTATATGCCTGGGTCAGCCAACTGTTCCCGGCCCGGCTCCGGGGCACCGCCCTCGGCTTCGCAGCCGGCGTGGGCCGGTTCGGTGCCATCATGGGACCGGCCGTCACCGGCACACTGGTGGCAGCCGGCATCGCCTACCCGTGGGGCTTCTACGTGTTCGCGGCAGCAGCCGTCCTGGCGGTCGTTGCATTGGTGGCCGTCCCCCATGCGGTCGCCGCTGCACCCGGCCGGGAACCCGCCGTCGGGCGTTCATAGGTTAGCCGCTGGCGCGAACGGCGGCGGCGGGTAACCTAAGGACAGTAAGTTCACTTACCATCCTCGGAGGCTGACCCCATGACCGACCGGATAGCAGACATCTGGGGCGAACGGACACCCCACGGAAGCGGGCAGGCATGGCCCGAGCGCGTGGACCAGGTGCTGGCCGAAGGGTTGACCGACGTCGACGTGGACAGGTGGGTGCAGTCGGCGTGCGTCCTGTGCAGCAACGGCTGCGGGTGCGACATCGCCGTCAAGGACGGGAAGATGGTGGGCATCCGCGGCCGCGCCGCAGACCGGGTGAACCGCGGCCGGCTGGGACCCAAGGGACTCTACGGCAGCTGGCAGGGCGAGGAGCACCGGGACCGCCTGACCCGCCCGCTGATCAGGGTGGACGGCAAGCTGGTGGAGACGGACTGGGACACCGCCATGGGCCGCATCGTGGCGCGCAGCAAGGAGCTCCTTGCCAGCAAGGGCCCGCTCAGCCACGGCTTCTACACCAGTGGGCAGCTGTTCCTCGAGGAGTACTACGCGCTGGGCATCCTCGGCAAGGCCGGCATCGGCACGCCGCACATGGACGGCAACACGCGCCTGTGCACGGCCACGGCCGCGGCTGCGCTGAAGGAGTCCTTCGGAGCCGACGGCCAGCCCGGCAGCTACACGGACGTCGATGAGTGCAGCGCCGTCTTCCTGTACGGCCACAACATGGCCGAGACGCAGACGGTGCTGTGGTCGCGCGTGCTGGACCGGCTGGACGGGCCGAACCCGCCGAAGCTTGTGTGCGTGGACCCGCGCGACACTGAAGTGGCCCGCCGTGCCGATGTGCACCTGGCGGTTCATCCGGGCACCAACCTGGCGCTCATGAACGGCCTGGTCCGCGAGGTCTTCGCCAATGGCTGGATAGACGAGGCCTACATCGCGGAGCACACCGCCAACGTGGACCAGCTGCGCAGCGTGGTGGAGCCGTGGACCCCGGAGAAGGTGGCGGAGACCTGCGGCGTGGACGCCGCCGACGTACGCCGGGCAGCGGAGATTTTCGGCACCGAAGACAGGGTGCTTTCCACGGTGCTGCAGGGCTTCTACCAGTCCGCCCACGCCACGGCGTCCGCGTGCCAGGTCAACAACCTGCACCTCCTCCGCGGCATGCTCGGCAGGCCCGGCTGCGGGCTGCTGCAGATGAACGGCCAGCCCACCGCCCAGAACAACAGGGAATGCGGGGCCGACGGCGACCTGCCGGGCTTCCGCAACTGGGAAAACCCGCAGCACGTGCAGGACCTGGCCCGGCTGTGGAACGTGGACCCGGGGATCATCCCGGACTGGGCGCCGCCGACTCACGCCCTGCAGATCTTCCGCTACGCCGAACAGGGCTCCATCGAACTGCTCTGGATCACCGCCACCAACCCGGCGGTGTCCATGCCGCAGCTCGAACGGATCCGGCACATCCTGGACAAGGACAGCCTGTTCCTGGTGGTGCAGGACATCTACCTCACCGAGATCGCGCAGTACGCCGACGTCGTCCTCCCCTGCGCCGCGTGGGGCGAGAAGACCGGAACCTTCACCAACGTGGACCGCACCGTCCACCTGTCCGAGAAGGCCGTCGATCCGCCGGGCGAGGCACGGAGCGACCTGGACGTCTTCCTCGACTACGCGCGCCGGATGGGGTTCACGGACAAGGACGGCCGGCCGCTGCTGGACTGGTCAGGCTCCGAGGACGGCTTCGAGGCCTGGAAGGAATGCTCGCGCGGCCGCCCCTGCGACTACACCGGCCTCAGCTACGGCAAGCTCCGCGGCGGCAGCGGCATCCAGTGGCCGTGCACCGAAGAGATCCCGGCAGGCACCGAACGGCTGTACACCGACGGCGAATTCCCCACCGCGCCGGAGTACTGCGAGTCCTTCGGCCACGACCTCCTCACCGGCGCCACCACCGGCGAAACCCAGTACAAGGCGACCGTGCAGCCCGGGAAGGCCTGGCTCAAGGCCCTCGACTACACCCCTCCGCATGAGGAACCGGACGCCGAGTACCCGCTGCGCTACACCACCGGCCGGACGGCGTACCACTTCCACACCCGGACCAAGACCGGCCGCAGCCGCCGCCTCAACGCCGCCGCGCCGGAGCCCTGGATCGAGATGTCCCTGGAGGATGCCGCGCGCGCCGGCTGCCAGGAGGGGGACATCGCCCGGGTGACCTCCCGCCGCGGCAGCCTCGAGGTTCCGGTCCGGGTCGGCGACATCCGGCCGGGGACCGTCTTCGCGCCGTTCCACTACGGTTATTGGGACACGTCCGACGGCGGTGCTGCCGCCGGCAGCGGGACCGGGGATCCCGCCGTCGTTCTTAAGCCCGACGGCGGCCGGCACCGCGCCGCGAACGAACTCACCATCACCGAATGGGACCCGGTGTCCAAGCAGCCGCTGTTCAAGAACGCCGCCGTCCGGGTGGAGAAGCTCCGCAGCGGCGACGGCCCGTCGAAAGCCCCTGACACCACCGCATCCCGCCGCGCCACAGGAGCCCAGCGATGAAACTCCCGGTCTACATCGGCCTGCTGGACGAGGCGGAAGCGACACTCGCGTCGTCGTTTCGGGTGGTGGCGGACGGCCACGGCGACGAACCCGACGTGCACTTCATCCTTCAGACGTTCGCCAGGAAGTGCGACGCCCACCGGGAGGCGCTGAAGGCGGTGATTGACCGCTACGGCGAAGACGTCGAGGGCGAGGAGGAGCACCGGCTGACGGCCAACGGCGTGAAGGAGGTTCGCTCCGGTCCGCTGGCGTTGATGCTGGACCTGCAGGACCTGTACGTGCTGGTCAACCACATCGACGTCACCTGGATGATGGTGGGGCAGGCGGCCAAGGGTGACCGGGACAAGGAGCTCCAGGGCATCGTGAAGCAGTGCGAGGGCGACTCGGAGCTGGCGATCCGGTGGCTGCGGACGAGGATGAAGCAGGCCGCACCCCAGGCGCTCCTGGTCGCCGAATAGGCCCTACCGCGCCGGGACCCCGGCCGAAGTCCGCCGCCATAGCCGGGACCACACGGCGGGGGCCAGCACCACGGCAATTCCGACGGCGGCGCCGATCACCGTCTCCACGATCCGGTCCCGCAGCAGGATGCCGGGCGCGGCCGGCGAGACGAGCAGGGTGGAGGTCAGCGCCAGCGGCGTCACGAAGACCTGGGCCAGCACATAGTTGCGGGCAATGAAGAGCTCGGCGCCGAACTGGCAGATGGCGATCACCAGGACCGTCTGCCACGGCACCGGCTGCAGGAGCAGGATGCCCGCCAGCAGGATAAGGCCCAGCACGGTGCCGATGATCCTCTGGATACCGCGGGCGATGCGGTGCCGCGTGGTGCGTCCCACCAGTGGAACCACCGCCGCCACCATGGCCCAGTAGTTGTGCCCGAAGCCCAGCTGCTGGCCCACGAGGGTGGCGAGCGTGCCGGCCAGCCCCGCGGCCACAAGGTAGCCCGCGGCCTCTTGCCCCGCGGCGCGCTTCTCATCCGAGGTCAGTCGGACTGGCGGAGGCATCTCCCACGGCGTCCGGTGGCTCCGCAGCACCCGGGAGGACAGGCCGACGGCCAGGCAGAAAAGCGTGGTCACGGCGGCCACCAGCAGGCACTCCCACAGCGGCGGCTGGCTGGGAATGGACGCGATTGCGGCGAACGCGAAGATGTGGAACAGCGAGCCGGCCGGCCGGTGCCGCCACCGGGCGATCACCCATGAGCAGCCGCCGGCCACCAGGGTGGTGGCCAGCACCTGCAGCCAGATGCTCGCCTCCTGGGACAGGCCGCCGGCGTGCACGGTCCTGGCGGTCAGCGTGGCCAGCAGGATCACCAGGAGCATAAGCGCACCGGCCCGGACCTGAATGAAGAACCGCTTGTGGTGCAGCTCGCCGCGGCCGTAGATGCCGGTGAACGCGCCGAAGGAGGCGAAGATCGCCAGGTCCAGGCGGCCCAGCAGCAGCAGGGTGATCAGCGGCACGAACACTCCCACGGCACAGCGCACGGCGACGTGATGATCCTTGTTTGCCGGGGCAAGGGTGAACATCTCGGCCAGCAGCTTCACGGGGGAATCGCGCCTTTCGTTGCAGTCTGGAACTGACGACGGCGGCACTGGCGTCCGTTTCCCAGTTTAACGGGGGCGGCCCCCGCGTTTCCCGTGGAGGCCGCCCGTTGCGCTGTTGCGTTCGTCTCTACTTGGTGGCGTTGGTGCGTGCGTCCACGGTCACCACTTCGAAGGTCTTGGCATTCGGCACGCCAAACTTGGCGTTGACGGCGGCGAGGGTGTCATCGAAGAGGGCCGCCGTCGTCGGGATGTTGAAGTCCGGGCTGGTGATGACCTCACGCAGCTTGGCTGTTGACTCGTGGAAGTTCACGCGGATCCGGCTGATCTGGTTGGAGAAGTTCTGCACTGCCCAGACGGTGTCGCCCTTGACCAGGACGCCGTCGACGTTCGGGACCTTCACGCCGGTGATAGCGGTGCTGGCGCCGGTCCACGGGCTGACGGTGTACAGCGCCGCGTTGCCCGAGTGGGCGACGACCAGACGGCGGGCGTCGCGGGAGTAGGCGATGCCGTTGAGGTTGAACTGCTTGCCGGTGTCCGCCGCGGGGCCCTTCAGAGCCAGCGTGCGCACGGAGCCGAGGTCGCCGTCGTCGTCCACCGGAATGAAGTACAGCTCAGCCTGACGCGAGTTGGTGAACCAGGCGCCGTGGTCAGTGAGCGCCACGTCGTTGATGAAGGCTTCCTTCTTGGTCAGCTGGTAGGTCTTGACCGTCTTGCCCGTGTCGGTGTCGTACACATAGGCCTGGCCCGTAGGTCCGCCGGCGACGAACAGCAGGTCATTGTGCCGGTCCGCCTTCATGCCCACGGCCACCCTACCATCGGGCGCATCAATGAACTTGGTGGCCTTGTCGTTGCGGATGTCGCCGCGGTAGATGTCCCCGGTGACCAGGTCTCCGGCGAAGAACTTGGTGCTGCCGGCGGCCGCGATGCCTTCGGCACCCTTGGCCCCGTCCAGCAGGATGACCGGGGCGACGTCATCGGACTCCGCCTCTCGGGCCGAGGCGGCGGGTGCGGGGACCAGGAGCGCGGCGAGGGCGAGGAGCCCTACGGCGGCACGGCGGCGTGTATGGCCTGAACTGATGCTGATGGACATGACGGTGCTCTCCACGAGTGAACTCTTCCGTGCGAGCAGGCCGTTGTACGGGAGCTCCGCACGCTGGTCCCTTCAGTGTAGGGAGCGGGCCGGAGGCTGGCCATAGCCCTTCAGCACCCCCGAGTTTTTGTCCAGATAATGGCTGCAAAAGCCCCATCAGAGGCCATTATCTGGACAAAAAACGCCATGCACCCGGCGGAGGTTTCGCGGGATCGGAACGTCGGGGCAATCCTGCTGTAACAGCGGCCGGGCAGGCTGGCACCATGAAGCCTCGTGCAAGTGCCCCCTCCCCCGCCGAACTGAGCTGCGAGGTCTGCGGTCAGATGCCCGAACCCACCAAGACGCGCCTCACGGTGGCTAATGTCGCCGTCATGCTCCCCATAGAATTGCTGGTGCACGCGCTGGTGGTACAGACGCACCTGCCCTACCTGGCCAAGGTGCTGGTGCTGACGCTGACAGCCACGGTCCTGGTGATCTGGGTGGCCGAACCATCCGCCGCGCGGATCCTGCGGCGGTGGCTCCACGCGCCCGCGCTGCGTCACCGCCGGCGGCTTGGCAGTGCGCCCGCGCTCTGGCGTGCGAGGACCGTGCTCCGCGACGAGCCCGGCTCCCTGAAGCGGATCACCAGGTCACTGGCGCTGCTGGACACCAACATCCTGGGCATCCACGTCCATCCGGTCCGTGGCGGAGTAATGGATGAATTTGTGCTGTCCGCGCCGGGCGAGGTCGGCGAGCGCCAGCTGCTGGAGGCCCTGACCGACGGCGGCGGGCGGAGCACGCAGGTCTGGCCCACAACCGCCCTGGCCATGGCCGACGGACAGACCAAGGCCCTGAGCCTGGCCGCCCGGATAGCCGCCACTCCCGCGGAGCTCCCGCTGGCCGTGGCGGAGCTGCTGTCCGCCCGGATCCTAGACCCCGGCAGCGAGTCAGCCCGCGTCCAACAGAACGGAGCCCAAACGAACGACGCCGGCACCCTCCTGAAAATCCCGACAGCCTGGCACGGACCCATCACCTTCTTCCGTCCCGGCGAGCCGTTCACACCGGCCGAATCGGCCCGCGCGCACCGGCTCGCCGAGCTTGCCGAAATACTGGCGCATCGGGAGGCCCGCGGTGACTGGGAGGCGCAGGCATCCGGAGCCGCCCAGAGATCCGGGCCTACTTCCGGGCCGGGCGGGTCCCCAGCAGCATGTTCAGCCCCCAGCCGATAAGGGTGGTCATCACAACAGCGGCAGCAACGGACAGCAGCTGCGGCGGCGTCGTGAGGATGCCGAGGCTGATGATCAGCGTGGTCGCTCCGGCAGGCGGATGCGGCAAGCCGATCCAGGTGAGCACGAGCGTGGTCAGCCCTACTGACAGGGCACCGCTAACCACGTGCAGCGGGGTCAGTCCGCCGACCGGGGCCGAAGGTTGGCCCTGCAACCCAAACGCGTAGAGGCACAGGGCACCCGCCACCAGCCCGATGCCGTGCCCCACGAGGGCGTTGACCGGCCTCGAAGCCTCCTGCTCAGGGGATTCGAAGAACAGCATCACCGTCGGGCCGAGGCTTGGGAAAAGCCATGGGAGATGGAGGAGAACGCCGGCGACGCCGCAGAGCCCCAGCACCACGATCACCAAGGCAGCCGCATACACACCGGCCCCGAGTCCGTCCCACTGGCCTTTCATTCGCTCCAGCAAAGAATCCTGTGCCATCGCCGATCCTCCTCCGTCCTTCAACACCTGCATCCGGTGTTGTGGTGACCCGTACCCACGCAACGGCAGCCTCACCCGACGCCGCGAAGAACCCCTGCCCGGTCAGAACCCGGAGGGACGGCGGGGCGTGTAGCTCTCTTCGAGGCGGCGGAATTCCGATTCGGTGAGTTCAAGCTCGACGGCGGCAGCGGCGTCGTCGATATGGCGTTCCTTCGTCGCCCCAACGATGGGTGCGGTAACCGCGGACTTGCCAGCGCTCCATGCCAGGGCGATTTGCGCCATCGGCACGCCGCGTTCGTCCGCCACTGCGGCGACGGCGTCGACGATCGCCTTGTTCGCCTCCTCGTCCTGCTTGTACAGCCCCTTGCCGAACTCGTCCGTGTCCTTCCGCGTTCCGGATCCAGCGGCACCCCACGGCCGGGTCAGGTTGCCGCGTGCGAGCGGGCTCCAGGGAATGACGCCGACGCCGGTCGCCTGGCAGAACGGGTGCATTTCGCGTTCCTCCTCCCGCTCCAGGAGGTTGTACTGGTCCTGCATGGACACGAACCTGGTCCAGCCGTTTAACTCCGCCGCATGCTGCATCTGGGCGAACTGCCAGGCCCACATGCTTGACGCGCCGATGTACCGCGCCTTTCCGGCCTTCACGACGTCGTGCAGGGCTTCCATCGTCTCCTCGACGGGAGTCACCGGGTCGTAGCGGTGGATCTGGTACAGGTCCACGTAGTCGGTGCCGAGCCGGGTGAGGGACGCGTCAATCTCGTGCATGATCGCCGCCCGGCTGAGGCCGGCCCCGTTGCGGGCCTGGCGCATCCGGCCGTGGACCTTGGTGGCGATCTGGATCTCTTCCCGGGGCGCCAGTTCCTTGAGCAGGGTTCCGGTGATCTCCTCGCTCGAGCCGGCCGAGTACACATTGGCGGTATCGAAGGTGGTGATCCCGGCCTCGTAGGCGCGGCGCACGAACGGCCTGGCGTCGTCGAGGCCCACGCTCCACCCGTGCGAGCCCTTCCCCGGGTCCCCATAGCTCATCATGCCCAGGACAACGGCACTGATTTCCAGGCCGGAGTTTCCAAGTCGGACCGTCTTCATGCGGTGCTTCCTTTCCTGTCAGCAGTTCCCAGTCTGCAGTCACAATTCGTTTATTGGCGGGCCGCGGCCATCTTCGCCGAAAACCCTTGACAGTGTCCCACGCCACACCTATCTTGAATTTGGGATCCCAAAACGGGATCCCAAACGGCGGGACTATTCCGCCGGTGTAAAACCAACGCTGCCGGCCCACAGAGTCCCGCCGGACCGCGGCCGCACCGCCCCACTACATCCACCCATCCCCTGTCCGCACCCTTCCCGCAAAGGAGAAGCTGTGTCTCTCCCAGATACCGAAGCAGTGACAACCCAGACCGAATCCCCCGAGTCCCGCGGCACCAGGCCCGGCAAGGACAGCGTGCAACGGCGCACGAACGTCCGCTGGAAGCTGTTCCTGCTGCTGCTCGTCCTGGTCGCCGTCAACTACATCGACCGCGGCTCCATCTCGGTGGCGCTGCCCATCATCCAAAAGGAGTTCAACCTCGCCCCGGAGCTCGTGGGCCTGCTGCTCTCCGCATTCTTCTGGACCTACGCCCTGATGCAGATCCCGGTCGGCCTGCTGATCGACAAGTTCGGTCCGCGCAAGGTCATGACCGCATCCTGTGTGGGCTGGGGTGCAGCAACCGCCGCGTCCGGCATGGCCGGCGGCTTCCTCAGCATGTTCATCGCCCGGCTGGGCATCGGCGTGACCGAGGCCGGCGTGATGCCTGCCGGCGGCAAACTGAACGCCATCTGGATGCACAAGTCTGAGCGTGGCCGCGGCGCAACCATCCTGGATGCCGGGGCTCCACTCGGCGCCGGCCTGGGCGGCATCCTCATCGCCGGGCTCATCGCCTCCACCGGCAGCTGGCGGACATCCTTCGTCATCGCCGGCGCCGCCACCGTCCTCATGGGCCTGGCCGTCTGGTGGTACGTCCGCGACAATCCCCGCCAGCACCGCGGCGTCAACGCCGCCGAGGCCGACTACATCGAGGCCTCGCATGCAGCGGAGGACGCCGAAGCCCAAAAGGAAGGCAGCAACGGCAGGCGCGCGCTGCTCCCCTACCTGAAGTTCCGCTCCTTCTGGGCCATGTGCTTTGGCTGGCTGGGCTTCAATGGCGTGTTCTACGGCCTGCTCACCTGGGGCCCGCTATACCTGGCCCAGGCCAAGGGCTTCGACCTGAAGACCATCGGCTGGTCTACCTTCGTGATCTTCGGAGCCGGCTTCGTCGGCGAGATCCTGGGCGGCACCATCGCCGACAAGTGGCGCGCATCCGGCGCCTCCGCCAACCGCGTCATGCGGACGCTACTGGGCACCTCCAGCGTCGTGGTGGTGGGCGGCCTCGTCGGGGTGACCGTCGTCGCTGACCCGACCACCGCCGTCGTCCTTCTCTCCGTGGTGATGTTCTTCCTCCGCTGGGTGGGCCTGTTCTGGAGCATCCCGTCCATCCTGGGCGGCCGCACCAACGCCGGCGTCCTCGGCGGGGCCATGAACTTCAGCGGCAACATCTCCGGATTCGTCACCCCGATCGCCGTCGGCCTGATCGTCGGCGCCACCGGTTCCTATACCTGGGCGCTGCTCTACTTCGTGGGATCCGCGATCATCATGGGAGCCTCCGTGCTCACCCTCAACTACAACAAGCGGCTGCCTGTCTAACCGTCAGCCCGCGTAGCCAAACAGCGCACCTTTTTGGGATCCCAAATCCATTGACACCAGACCACCAACCATCTACCGTCGTATTTGGGATCCCAAACCGGTCAAAATGAGGACAGTCTCCTCACCCACCCACACCCGGTCCTGTAACCCCCATCGCATCGCCCAGGAGGGCAACATGTCGATCAACTCCCCAGCCCGCGGAGCCGTCTCCGACGCCAAGCCGAAGGGCGGCGAAAACTCAATGAAGAGGGTCGTCGCCGCGAGCTTCGTCGGCACCACCCTTGAGTATTACGACTTCTTTGCCTACAGCACAGCCGCCTCCATCGTCTTCCCTCTCCTGTTCTTCCCCGGCTCAGAGCCTGCCATTGGCCTTCTTTTGGCGTTGGCCACCTACGCAGTGGGCTACGTAGTGCGTCCCCTGGGCGCCGCCGTCTTCGGTCATTTCGGCGACAAAATCGGCCGCAAGAACGTCCTAGTCACCACACTGCTCCTGATGGGACTGGCCAGCGCAGCAGTCGGACTCCTGCCCACGTACCAAAACATCGGCATATGGGCCCCTGTCCTACTGGTCAGCCTGCGCTTCCTGCAGGGCATCGGCATCGGCGGCGAATGGGGCGGCGCCGCACTCATGGTCACCGAATCGGACAAGAGCGGCCGGCGCGGGCTCTTCGGCAGCCTCGTCCAGACCGCCGCTCCAACCGGTCTCCTCCTGGCCACCGGCATCTTCACCCTCATGACCACGGCCCTCTCCAAGGAAGCCTTCCTCGCCTGGGGCTGGCGGATCCCTTTCCTGATCAGCTTCGCGCTCGTTGCCATCGGCCTGTACATCCGACTGAAGCTCGCGGAATCGCCCATCTTTGAAGAGACCGAAAAGAAGGCCGCCGAGAAGAAGCAGGAAGAGGTCAAGGCTCCACTCCTGTACGTCTTCAAGCACTACAAGAAGCAGCTGGCCCTTGCAGTCGGCGCCCGTATCGGCAGCGACATTGCGTTCTACATCTTCGCGCTGTTCGTCCTCGTCTACGGAACCGAACACCTGGGCCTGCCCAAGAGCCTGGCCCTGGCCGCATCGACCATCTCGGCTGTTGCACAGATGATCAGCATCCCGCTGTTCGGCGCACTCTCGGACCGTGTTGGCCGCAGGCCCGTCATGATCGGCGGTGCCGTCGCGGGCATCATCTACAGCTTCGTATTCATTGCGATGCTCAATTCCAAGGACCCGTTCCAGGTGCTCATCGCCCCCGCCCTTGGCCTCGTGATTGTTGCCGCCATGTACGCCCCGGTGGCTTCGTTCATCCCGGAACTGTTCGCAACCAAGGTCCGTTACACCGGCTCCGCAGTGGGTTTCCAGCTCGCCGGCGTCTTCGGCGGTGGTTTTGCCCCGCTGATCGCCATCCAGCTGATCGTCCTGACCGGCTCCGGATTCGCCGTGGCCGGGTACCTGTCCGCCGCGCTGCTGCTCATGGTGTACTGCGTCTACGTCGCCAAGGAAACGTCCAAGATCACCATGAACGAGGCCGGCAAGACGGCCAGCACCGCACGCTAAGGATCACGGACATGAACAACACCGCCCCGCCTCCAACGGAGGCCCCCATGGACAGGACCTCCATGGACAGCGGGCAGCTGACCCGGCTTTCCATGACGGAATGGGCGAACGCCCTGCGGGAGGGCCGCCTGACGGCGACCGAATGCCTGGAACTGCACCTCGAACGGATCGCCCGGGAAAACCCCCGCCTGAACGCCATCGTCACCCTTAACCCGCTGGCCGCTGAGGAAGCGGCCGCCGCGGACCGGACCGCAGCACTGGGCGGCCCCCTGGGCCCCCTGCACGGTGTGCCGTTCACCGTGAAGGACACCCTGGCCACTCAAGGGCTGCGCACCACGGCGGGAAGCCCGCTTCTGGCGGATTACGTTCCGGAGCAGTCCGCGACGGCGGTCCGGCGCCTTCAGGAGGCGGGGGCTGTGTTGTTGGGCAAGACGAACTGTTCTGAGTTCGCGGTTGAGACACACACCAGCAACCCGCTCTTCGGAGCCACCTGGAATCCGTGGGACGAGCGCCTGACATCCGGCGGTTCCACCGGCGGCGACAGCGCCGCCGTTGCGTCCGGTATGAGCGCCTTCGGGCTCGGCACCGACTTTGGCGGTTCCATCCGCTGGCCGGCCCACTGTACGGGCCTGGCCAGCCTGCGGCCCACCGTCGGAATCGTGCCCGAGACGGGACTCCTGCCGTACGTACCGCCAGCAGCGGGAGAAAGCCTCCCCGCGCCCAACTCGATGTCTGCCCTGCACCGGCTTGGCACCGTGGGCTGGCTGGCCCGGAGCGTGGATGATCTGGGCTTGCTGCTCGGGATTCTCACCGGGACGGACGGCGTAGATCCTTCCACCGTGCCGGTGCCGCTGGGCGGCCCGGTCAATTCGCTGGCCGGGATCAGCTGTGCATGGTTTGAGGACGAGGGCACCCACCCTGTCCGCGACGATCTGGTGGCCGCCGTCCAAAGCGCCGCGCAGGCCCTGAAGGCTCTCGGTGTTCCGACGACGCACGGCAGGCCGCCGGGCCTCGAGCGGGCGGCGGCTGCCTTCGTGGCCCTGCGCACGGCGGAGGGAATGCCCGAGGTGGTGGAACTTGCCGCCGGGCGTGAGGAAGGGCTGGGCAGCAACCTCCGCGGCTCCTTGCTCGGTGCAGCACCCAGCACCGTGACTGACTACCGCAAGGCCGCCGCGGAGCGGGATGCGATCCGCGCGCAGGTGCTCGGATTCATGGAGCAGCACAACATCCTGCTGCTGCCTGTGGCCAGCGTGCCGGCGTCGGATCCCCGGTTCAGTTCCTTCAACGTCAGCGGCAAAGACATTCCCTGGACGGAACTGGGATCCTGCTGCCGGGCCATCAGCATCCTTGGTTTCCCGGTGGCGGTTGTGCCGTGCGGGCTTTCCGACGAAGGCCTCCCCGTCGGCGTGCAGGTGGTGGGCCGGCCATACCGCGACCGCGAAGTGCTCGCCGTCGCCGCGGCTCTTGAACGGGAGTTTGGCCGCTTCAGCCCTTCGCCATTCAACTCTTTGCCAGGGGCGGACTGAGCTGAGATGAATGCCGCCGAGGACATAGAGTCACAGAAAAACATGAAATGGAGCATCATGCTTGCCGCAGAAGAAACCCAGAACAAGGAACGCCCCCTCCGCGAGACTGTCCGGGACACGCTCCGCACCAGGATCTTCGAAGGGCACTACGCTCCAGGCACCCGGCTCGTGGAACGCGACCTTGCCGCCGAGTTCAACGTCTCCCGGCTTCCCGTCCGCGAGGCGCTGCGGATGCTGCGCCAGGAAGGCCTGCTCAGCGACCGGGGGGCGCGGGGCGCAGAGGTCAGCTCGCTCAGCCCCAAGGACGTGGAGGATCTGTTTGACGTCCGCCAGTCGCTGGAGGTGCTGGCCTGCCGCCTCGCCGCCGTCCGGGCAACACCGGAAGACCTGGGCTACCTTGACGGACTGCTGGACGAGGCCGAACGGTGCCTCGGCAAGGGCGCCGTCATGGAGGCCCACCGCGCCAACAGCGAATTTCACGACGCCATCACGCGGATCGCGGACAACGGCTTCCTCAAATCCGCGCTGGAACCCCTCCAAGGCCGCATGCACTGGCTGTTCCGCCACGTCAGCGACCTGCCGGAACTGATCCAGGAGCACCGGGACCTCTACGAGGCCATCGCCAGCGGTGATCCCGACCGTGCCGCCGCCCAGTCGGCGTCGCACATCGGCAAATACCGCGAACAGTTCCCCGACGACTTCCAGAAAACCGAACCAGCCCTGCACCGGAAGAAAAAATGAAACTCCTTGTCATCAACCCCAACATCAGCGAGGACGTCACCGCGCTGATCGAATCGGAGGCTCTGCGCTCCGCCTCACCCGACACCGAGCTGGTGGTCCGCACCGCCGGGCACGGCGTGGAATACATCGAAACCCGCTTTGAGTCCCTCATCGCCGCCGGCGCGGTGGCCGAGATCATCGCCGAGCATCACGGCCAGATCGACGGCGTCGTGGTGGCGGCCTTCGGGGACCCGGGAATGCCGGCCCTGAAGGAGCTGGCCGACGTGCCCGTCATCGGCATTACGGAGGCCGCGCTCTGCGCCGCGGCACTGCAGGGCCACCGGTTCTCCATCATCGCCATCTCGGACCGGATCCGCCCGTGGTACCTGGACTGCGTGGACCGGTTCGGCCTTGGCGGGCGGCTGGCCTCGATCCGCTCCATCAACGAGACCCTCAACGCCATCGGCTCGGTGCAGCAGGACTTCAAGGAAACCCTCCTGGCACTCAGCCGGCAGGCAGTCGCGGAGGACGGTGCCGACGTCGTGATCCTCGCCGGAGCGCCCCTCGCAGGCCTGGCCCGCGAACTCCGGGGGCAGATCCCTGTTCCCGTGGTGGACGGCATCTCCGCCGGCATCCGGATGGCCGAGGCCGTGGCGGGCCTCCAGTCCGGCCCGCACCGTGCCGGGGCGTTCGCCCCGCCGCCGGTCAAGGCACGCAAGGGGTTGTCGGAAAATCTCGACGCCGCCCTTACCGCCGCCCAGACGGCGTCGAACGCCGCGGCGCCCAGCTAACCCCGGCGCCTGCCTAACCCCGACGCCCAGCCAACGCCGCGCCGTCACACACCAATCCCCAGCAAACTTCCCTTCCCAGTCAGGAGGACAACGATGTCCCGCATCCCCGAACTCGTCATCACCAACGGCACCGTGGTCAACAGTTTTGGCCGCCGGTCCGCCCACGTCGTGGTGGTGGACGGCAAGATCAGCCAGCTGGTCGACGCCACTGAACCCGCGCCCGACGCCGAACGCACCATCGACGCCACCGGCCTGCTGGTGATCCCCGGCGGCGTGGACGGGCACTGCCACGTGGCGCAGGTGACCGGCCGGTTCCGCACCCTGGACGATTACCGGACCACCTCCACCGCTGCCCTGTGGGGCGGCACCACCACCATCATCGACTTCGGCATCCCCCGCGACGCCCGCGAAACTCCGCTCGCTGCCGTGCTCAACAAGAAGGAACTGGCCCAGGAGTCCCGCTGTGATGTGGCACTGCACGGGTCCGTGATCAGCTGGGACGAGACCGTGCCGTGGCAGCTCGAACAGCTCGCCGCCGAGGGTGTCCGCTCCGTGAAGATGTACACCACCAACCGCGGCACCACGATGGCGGACGGCGACACCATCCTGAAGGTGATGCGCGAAATGGTCCGGCTGGACGGGCTCACCTACATCCACGCCGAGCACGATCCGATCATCGCCGACTGCACCCAGCAGCACGCCGACGACGGCAGGATCGGCATCGAGCACCTGCACCGCACGCGCCCCGAGCTTGCCGAGGAAATCTCGGTCAAGGAAACCCTGACCATGGCCCAGTACACGAAGGCCCCGGTGTACTTTGTCCACCAGTCAACGCCGGGAGCGGTCGACCTGGTCACCGAAGCCCGGGAACACGGCCAGGAAGCCTACTCGGAAACGTGCCCGCACTACCTCACGCTCGATGACACCGTGTACGGCTCGGCCTTCCCGGAGTGGTACGCCTGCTGCCCGCCCATGCGCAGCCCGGAGACAGTCGCGGCGCTGAAGGAGCGGCTCGCCGGCGGTGCCATCCACACAGTCTCCTCGGACCATTCCTGCTACGACCTGACCCAGAAACGGGAGCGCACCGACGACGTCCGGGCCATGCCGCACGGCCTCCCGGGCGTGGAGACCCGCATGCCCGTCACGTTCACGGCGATGGCCGAAGCCGGCAGCACCGTGGAGGACTTCGTGGAGGTCTTCTCCGCCGGACCTGCACGCATCAACGCGCTGCCCGGCAAGGGCTCCATCGCCGAGGGCTTCGACGCCGACCTGGTGCTCTTCGATCCGACTGAACAGCGGACCGTGGACGGCGGCGCGCTGCACATGGGCACCGACTTCTCGCCCTTCGACGGCCGCACGCTGGCCGGCTGGCCCGCCGTCGTGGTGTCCGCAGGCCGCGTGGTGCTCGACGGGGAGGGCTTCCATGACCCCGGCGCCGTGGGCCGCTTCGTGGCCCGCAACGGGTTCCGGGAACACCTTGCCGCCGCTGCCGACCTGTCCGCCGCGACCCTCTAGGAGCCATTCATGACCTCACCCCTCCGCCCCACCCGGATCGGTATGATCGTGCCGTCCTCCAACACATGCCTGGAACCGCAGAGCTACCGCATCCTGGGCGACCGCAGCGACGTCACCATCCATTTCACCCGGATCCCGGTCACCCGGATCGCACTGGATGATTCCTCGGACAGGCAGTTCGACCCCGCCGTCATGCGCGAGGCCGCACGGCTGCTGGCGACGGCGGAGGTGGACGTGATCGCCTGGAACGGCACCTCGGGATCGTGGCTGGGGTCCGCGCACGACCGCGACCTCGTCCTGGAAATCACCGACGCCACCGGCATCCCCGCCACGACGTCCACGCTCGCCTACCTGGAGGCGTTCCGGGCGTTCGGCACCGAACGGATCGGGCTGTTCACGCCCTACACGGAGGACGTCAACGAGGCCGTCATCAGGTCCTATGAGCGGGACGGCATCAAAACCGTCAGCCACCGCTGCCTGGGCCTGAGCGACAACGAGTCCTTCGGCCGGGTCACCGACGATGAAATGCGTCCGGGCTCCCTGGAGCTCGCGGCCGACGCGCCCGATGCGCTGATCTACCTCTGCACCAACCTTTATGGCGCCAACATCGCGGCCGAAATCGAGGCGGGCACGGGGGTTCCGGTGCTGGACTCGGTGGCCGTGACCCTGTGGCACTGCCTGAAACTTGCCGGCTCCCCCTTGCTCGCACCAAGGTGGGGCAGGCTCCTCGGGGACTGACGCGCCTGGCCACTGAGGCCAGGTTGCACCCCAGCCCCGGGGCGCTTACCGTACGGAGCGGATCTACACCCGGATCGGGTCTACATCCGGACTTTGAGCGCCCCGGGGTCCACCCAGATGGACAGGTGCTTGACGGCGCCCACATGGTCGCCGTCGAGCTGGAACTCCTCCTCCTGCTCCAGGGTGACCTCGATTTTCTTGCCTTGGAAGTACTCGGCGGATTCCTTCTTGTTCTTCTTGCGGCCGAAGATGCCCGCCGCAACGCCCAGCCAGCCGAAGTGCCCGCGGGGCGCCAGGATCAGCAGGTCCACCATCCCGTCGTCGATCTTCGCCTCGGGGAAAATCTCGATGCCGCCCATGATCCGGCCGCAGTTCCCGGCCATGACACTGCGGATCCGCCGCTTGACCGGATGCTTGTCGTCCACCTGAATGGTGGCCCTGACCGGTTTGCCCGGCAGCTTGCGGATGCCGGCCTCGACGTACGCGAGCCAGCCCATGCGGTCCTTCAGCGCGTCCACCGTGTCCGCCATGATCGCAGCGTCGTAGCCCACGCCGGCCATCACCAGGAAGACGTTCTCGCCGTCGGACCCGTCGAAGGTGGTCCTGGCGACGTCGACCGTGCGGTCCGTGCCGTTCAGGACGTCGTACGCGGCGGACACGGGGTCGGTGATGTCCACGCCCATGTTGCGGGCCAGCAGGTTGCCGGTCCCGAGCGGGACCATGCCCATCGGCGTATCGGTTCCGGCCAGCGCCTCAGCCACGCACCGCACCGTACCGTCGCCGCCGGCGGCAATAACGACGTCGACCCCCGCCTCCAGCGCCTCGCGCGCCTGACCCACTCCCGGGTCTTCAACAGTGGTTTCCAGCCACAGCGGCTCGGCCCAGCCCTGCGTCTCGCACAGCCGGACCAGCGAGGCGCGGAGTTCGGCGCCAACAGCCTTGGCGGGATTGACCACCACGGCGGCCCGTGGCGGCGAGGAAGCATTCTGGGCTGTCATGGTGTCCTTCGGCTGCTGCGGGCGGGCCCGAAAGCCCCGGAACTCAAATCGTAACCGCGTTCCCGGGATATGGGCACGAACCTCAGTTGATTCACGTGCAGCCGCCGGCCTCTGCACCCCGCTTCATTCCGTCTCGGGCCTGCCGGCACCGCGTCGGTCCAGGACCGATGCCGCGGCAACGGCCAGGATGAGTGCGGCGGCAAGGAGCAGGGGAAACTGCGGCTCCCCGGTCATCACGACGCCGGCCGCGGCCGTTCCGGCGGACCCGGCGGCGATCTTGAGGGCACCGACCCAAACAAACACCTGCCCCCGGACCTGCGGCGGGGCAAACTCGCTGCGGGCGGCAAGGGTCGCCGCGAAGAAGAACGAGTTCATGGCCCCGGCGGCTGCGTATGCTGCGACGGCAGGCGCAAAGGACCCGGACAACGCGGCGACGGCGAGCGCCCCGGCGACCAGTCCTGCGAGGCGCGTGACCAGCCGGTCTGCGTCGCCCCGCAGCGGACGGCACATCACGCCGGCCGAACCGGCCAGCCCGCCCAGCCCGTACGCGGCCGTCAGAACGCCCGCGGCGGCAGGCTGCACGTGGAACACGGCCGTGGAGGCGACGGCCGCGATGGGGAGCGCGGCAACGGAGAACGCCACCGCCACGGTCAGGTACAGCATCCGCCGAAGGCGGCCCGTGACAGCCATGAGCCGCAGGGTCTGGACCGGCCGCGGAACCTCGGCTGCCACTGCCGCCGGAGGAACGTAGGGCAGCAACCGAACGACGGCGGCGGCAGCGAAAGTGCCTGCCGCCAGGATGAGCGCGGCTGCAGTGGGACCGGCCCAGGCGGAGACCGCGGCCACGACGCTCGGGCCAATCGTCCCGCCGATTCCGTAGGTGGCCACATCCCAGCCCTGAGCCCGGCGCTGGCTGACCCGGTCCGGGCCGGCGATCGCGGGAAGGCGGCTGCTGATGCCGCCGGTCAGCAGGGGGCCAACCAGTCCCGAAGCCACCAGCAGTACGCCGGTCACTGCCGGCCACGTCACGGGGTACAGCAGCACCGCTGCCGCCAACGTGGCGCCATGGACGACGCACGCCCACGCGATCAGGACGCGGCCGTCGCGGCAGGAATCAAGGCTCCGCGCCACCAGCGGACCCAGCAGGTGCGGGGCGGTGATGCAGGCACCCAGCAAACCGGCAAGCCAACCCGGCGCCCCGCTGGTGGTGACCAGGAGAACAATAGCCACAACGGCTCCACCGTCCGCGGTGCGCGCCAGCGCCGCGGCCGCCACGTAGCGGGCCAAGCCGCCGCCGGGCCGGGCCGCTTCCCGTGGCGGTTGTCGCGGCGCTTCCTGCCCCGCGCGTGCTGTTGGTTCCCGCCTTTCCTGCTGCGCCGTGCCGCGGTCTGGGCTATCCATGCGTCACCTGCTCAGGCGCCCAGGCCGCTGAGCTGCAGGGCTTCCTCGACCCTTATGCGGTCCTGACCGGCGAGGCTTTTCAGCGGACGGGGCAGGCACGGCGCCTCCACGAAGCCAAGCACTTCGGCCATCGTGGCAGCGACCCGCAGGCTCCCATACTCGCGGAAAAGCACCCAAACGGGCTCCAGCGCTGCAGAGGCTTCCAGCGCCAGGTCGCCCTTCCCGGGCCGGGCGGCCTCGGAGGCCCTGGCCAGGTCAACGATCACCCTGGCGGTCTTGGGAAACAGGCCACCGACGACCGAATACCAAACGTCGCACCCTGCGACCAGTGCCTCCGCCGCGGCCCAGTCACCGCTGACGCCCAGGGAAACACCCCCGGGAACTGCAGCCCGGAGCCGGGCGATGCGGTCGGCGGCCTGGCCTGCTGCAGGGGGCGGGAACTTGATCGACGCGATGCCCGGAAGCTCGGCGATGCGGCCATGGAGCTCATCGGTGAAGGTGAACCCCGTGGTGGCCGGGTTGTCGTAGACGGCGATCGGCAGGTCAGACGCAGCCGAGACCTCGCAGTAGAGCCCGTAGACCTCTTCCTCGGTGAGCCGCTGGTACGAGACCGGCGCCAGCAGCAGCGCAGATGCGCCGGCCGTCTGGGAATCTTCGACGCATCCCAGCACGTCACGGGTGCGCATCGCGCCGACACCGGCCACCACGGGGGTCCCTTGCGCAGCTTCGACGGCGGCCTGCACCACCCTGCGGCGTTCCTCCCGCAGCAGGTACGTGTAGATGCCGGTCGAACCAAGCACTCCGATCGAGTCGGCGCCGGCGTCGACGCAACGCCCGACCAGGCGAACCAGCGCGGCTTCATCGACGCTGTCCCCGGCGAGCGGAGTCAGGGGAAATGCACACAGACCGTTAAACACGACGGCGCCCTCTTTCAGTCCAGGTTTTGCTTTCTCCCCTCATGTTCACAGCTGGATTGGTTCTAGCATAGATCCAAGAATCCACGATTCAGGAGGACCAAAGATCGAAGCCGAACTGCCGCTGGTCCTTGACCACCAGAGCCGCCTTCCGCTAGCCGCCCAGCTGGTCGGCCGGCTGCGTGCGGCCATCCTGGACGGGACGCTGAGACCGGAGCACACACTCCCGGCGTCGCGGCGCCTTGCCACCGAACTGGGCGTCTCCCGCGGAGTGGTGGTCCGCGCCTATGAGCAGCTTGCAGGTGAAGGATATTTGGAAAGCCGGGGCTCGGGCGGCACCCGCGTGGCGGTACGCTCCGACGGCCGGGGCAGGGCGTCGGCAGGCGCCCATGAGACATCCGGCATGGAGCAAACGGCAATGGTCGACCTCACGCCGGGACGGCCGTCCGGGGCCCCGTTCCGCGACCGCGACTGGCGGGCCGCCTGGCGAAAGGCAGTCGCCGAGCCGGTGGAGGTTGAGCTTCCGGCCGCCCTGGGCACTCCGGCGCTTCGCACTGCCGTTGCCGATCACCTCGCCGCATCCCGCGGATTAACGGTAAGAGCTGACGACGTCGTCATCACGGCGGGCACCAGCGACGCCCTGCAGCTGGTCGTCGCGGCGCTCGGCGGCCCGTCTGCCCCGCCCCGGGTGCTGATGGAGGACCCCGGCTATCCCACGGCCAGGCGTGTGCTTACGGCGGCGGGAGCCAGGGTGCAAACCATTCCGGTTGCCGACGACGGGCTGGAAGCGGCACAGCTTGCAGCCCTTGCCCTCCGCCCCGACGCCATCCTGGTGACACCCAGCCACCAGTACCCGCTGGGCGGCCGGATGCCGGTGAAGGAAAGGTTGGCCCTGCTGGCCTGGGCTGAAGCCAACCGGGTGATCATCCTCGAGGACGACTACGACAGCGAGTTCCGCCACCGCAGGATGCCTCTGCCCGCGCTTGCCTCGCTGCCTTCCGCCGCCGAAGTCGTCCTGGTGGGCACCTTCTCAAAATCACTGAGCCCGTGGCTGCGCTGCGGTTATCTGGTTGTACGCGGCACCTCCGGGCAGCGGCTCAAGGACGCACGGCATGACCTCGGCACCCCCGTTCCCGGAGTCATGCAGTCTGCCCTTGCCAACTACATTGCCGGCGGCGGCCTCGCACGGCACATCGCCAGGGCACGGCGCCAGTACGCCCATCGCCGCGAACTGTTGCTTGACCGGCTGGGAGGACGGGAAGACGTTCAGTTAGCAGCCCTGGACGGCGGGCTGCACGCCGTTATCCGGCTTCGGCCGAACGCCCCTGCCGAGCGCCTGGCGAAGGAAGCACTCGGACTGGGAGTTCGGGTGGTGACGCTGGCAAGCTACTTTGCAGAACGGACGCCGGAGAACGGCCTGGTCATCGGGTACGGCGCCCCGACCGATCTCGAGCTTGCCGGCGCGCTGGACATCATCGCCGGGTTACTCGACCGAATCGCAGGCGGCGCCACCACCTAGCAACGAGGCCCGGACCCGCGGGCCGGAGGCTCGGTACCGGGTAAGAGGCGTCAGGCTCCGGTCGCGAGGACGGCAGCCAGGGTGAGCATGAGCAGGGCGACCCCGCCGTCGAGGATCCGCCACGATGCCGGCCGCGCAAAAAAGCCGCTGAGCCCCCGCGCCCCGTAGCCGATGAGGGGAAACCAGAGGGCGCTGCCGGCCGCGGCTCCTGCCCCGAAGAGCCACTTTCCTGAATCACCGTGGGTGTTGGCCAGCGAGCCCAGCAGCACCAGCGTGTCGAGGTAGACGTGCGGGTTAAGCCAGGTGATGGCTGCGGCGGTGAACACGGCAGACAAGACGGTTCCCTTGCCGGGGGAATCTGCCGCCTTGAGCACCCCGGGCCGCAACGCCCGCCGCGCGGCGAAAACCCCGTACGCCAGAAGGAACGCGACGCCGAACCACCGCACTACGGCCAGGAGCACCGGGACTCCCTGGATGAGTGCGCCGATCCCTGCGACGCCGGCCAGGATCAGGACCGCGTCACTTACAAGGCAGACCATGACAACGGGAAGAACAGCCTCGCGCTTGAGGCCCTGCCGCAGGACAAACGCGTTCTGGGCTCCGATGGCGACGATGAGGCTGAGGCCGGCTCCGAGCCCGGTCAGAAAGGGAAGCATTCTTCGAAGGTACGGCCGAAAAATATGAAAAGCAATTCACTTTTTCTGCAGTTCCATTAGAATATCTTCATGGAACTCGACCAGCTGAGGGCGCTTGCCGCCGTCGTCGACCACGAGACCTTCGATGCTGCCGCGGGGGAACTCCGGCTCACACCCTCAGCCGTGAGCCAGCGGATCAAGGCACTCGAGCGCTCCGTGGGCAGCGTTCTGGTGCGGCGCCTCAAGCCGGTCCGGCCGACGCCGGCGGGCGAGCAGCTCCTCCGCTCCGCGCGGCAGCTCCTGCTCCTCGCCGACGAGGCGGTCCTCGCCCTGCGCGGGCCGGAGACTGGGGACGGAACCGGCGGCGGGCAACTCAGTGCCGAGCGGCTGCGGGTTCCCCTCGTGGCCAACGCGGACTCGATCGCGACGTGGCTGCCGCCGGCCTACCGGGAGATTGCGCTCGGCGGCCGCGTGGCCCTTGAGCTATTGCGGGACGACGAGCACGCAACGGCCGACCTGCTGCGCTCGGGCGATGCCATTGGCGCGATCACCGCGGATCCCCGGCCTGTGCAGGGCTGCACCATCCGGCCGCTGGGCACGATGGTGTACCGGGCCAAGGCGTCGCGGGAGTTTGTGGCGCGCTGGTTCCCCGACGGGCCCACGCCGGAAGCCCTCGCCGCAGCCCCCGTCATGCAGTACGACCGGAAGGACACCCACCAGCTGGCTGTCCTCGCACGCATCGCGCCGGACGCCACTCCCCCGCAGCACTTCATCCCCGATTCCGTCCAGTTCGTGGAATCGGTCCATGCGGGCCTGGGCTGGGGCATGGTGCCGGACCAGCAGGACCCGGAAAACTCCCTCGTGGAGCTCGACCCGGCGTGGAGCGAGGACCTGCGGCTCTACTGGCAGGTGTGGACGCTGGACTCGCCGGGCCTCGCAGAGGTGACGGACGCCGTCGTCCGCGCCGCACAAACGCTGCCGCCGCACCGAAAGTAATTTCGGTGCGGCGGGGCGGATCAGGACAGCACGGGCTCCAGATCCTTCTTCTCGTCCACGATGGGGATGTTCTTCGGGGCCGCCGCCCTGACGAACCTTGGTCCGGCCGGGCCATACGCGTC
Organism: Arthrobacter sp. NPDC058097; assembly: GCF_042884885.1. Taxonomy (NCBI): domain Bacteria; kingdom Bacillati; phylum Actinomycetota; class Actinomycetes; order Micrococcales; family Micrococcaceae; genus Arthrobacter; species Arthrobacter sp. NPDC058097. The sequence continues at coordinate 142,597 of NZ_JBHVSZ010000010.1, read as the reverse complement.
GGCGGGTTCCGGGAACAGCCACAGCACCGCGGGGTAGAGAACTGCCGCCAGGCCGATCGAAACGGGGATGCTCAGATCCACTCCGGCGGCGAGATTGCCAAGCGCGCCGACGAACTGGTTCGGAACGTTCACGAACATGATGCCCATAACCGCAGAGAAGATCCAGACGCCCATCGCACGCCAGTTCCACCCGCGGTTGAACCAGTACCGGCCGCCCACCTGGCGGCGGTTGAAGACCTGGAGCGAGTCGGCGTCGTACCAGCCGCGGCGTGTCACGTACCCGATCATCATCATGATCATCCACGGAGCAGTACAGGTGATGATGAGCACCGCGAAGGTGGAGATGCTCTGCACAATGTTGAAGGCGAAGCGGCCCACAAAGATGAAGACGATCGCGATGGACCCGATGAACAGCGTGGCCTGCACGCGGGAGAACCGGGGAAAGACGCTGGAGAAGTCCAGGCCTGTTCCGTAGAGCGCGGTGGTGCCGGTGGACATTCCGCCTACCAGGGCAATGAGGCATACCGGCAGGAAGTACCAGGCCGGGGAAACGGCCAGGAGGCCGCCCACGTAGTCAGAGTTTTCAAAGAACGACGGCGCCTCCGTGGCAATGATGGTGGCCGTGACCAGCCCGAAGCCAAACGGCACGAGAGTGACGACCTGGGCGAGAAAGGCGGCAGCCATGACTTTTCGCTTTGGCGTCTCAGCCGGGATGTATCGGGACCAGTCGCCCAGGAAGGCGCCGAAGGAGATCGGGTTGGACATGACGATCAGCGCCGATCCTATGAAGGACGGCCAGAACAGCGCGTTGGTGGCAGCATCCGCCGCCTGCCCGAACGTCCCGGCGTAGGAAGCATCGAACGAACCCGCGAATGCAAAGATGCCGAGCAGGAAGAGCAGGGATGCGGCGACCACCGCAATCTTGTTGACCCAGAGCATGAAACGGAACCCATAGATGCACACGGTGAGGATCAGGACAGCAAAGACGCCGTAGGCGAGGCTTAGCGTCACGGCGTTTTGGGGCAGCCCGACCAGGCGGTTCGCGCCCCCTACCAGCGCGTCCCCTGAGCTCCACACGGAGATGGAGAAGAAAGCGAACGCGGTCAGGAGTGACAGGAAGGACCCCACGACACGGCCGTGCACGCCCAGGTGCCCGGAGGACGAGACGGCATTGTTCATCCCATTGGTCGGGCCGAAAACAGCCATCGGGCACAGAATCAGGCCGCCGACGACGACGCCCAGGACAGTGGCCAGCAGTGCGTCCTTGAAGGACAGCCCAAAGAGAATGGGAAAGGATCCCAGGACTACCGTGGCGAACGTGTTTGCACCACCGAACACCAGCCGGAAGAGGTCCAGCGGTTTCGCCGTCCTGTCGGCAGCGGGAATCGGTTCGATGCCGTGCTTTTCGACTTCGGTCACTGCAGGGGCTTTGGAATCGTTGGTCATGAGATCGCCTTCTGGCTGGCAGGCGCCGGAGAAAGATGCTCGTGGACGGCGAGCACGCTGCCTGTCTTCGTCCTGGTGAAAATGATGGTCTCCCTCTCGTGAAGGGTTTCTTTGGTGCCGGCAACGTCGATCACGGTTTCGACATCGTGGCTGAACACGGCGCTGTCGCCGGCGATCTGAATGTACGCGTTGGAGCTGGCGCATTCTGCAACCCGCCAGCCGTCCTCCACCCAGTTCTGCCACAGGTCGCGGTATTCCCCGCGCGAGGTGAGGCGGTTCGGTTCGGAATGGAAGATGAAGGTCGCATCGGGCGCGAAGCAGTCGAAGTACCCGTCTGTATCGGTGGCCGCGAAGGCGGTCATCAGCTTCTTCGCTGCTGCCTCAATCTCGGCGGTGGTCATGGCGGTGGTGATCAGGTCCACGGGAACTCACTCTCGGCGGTGCTTGCAAATGCTTCAGCCGTGACGTGCTCCAGCTCACATCCGGTCAGGCTGCCAGTAAACCCGACATGGTATCCAGCGGTCAACAATTGTTGCTTGACAGTGACTTTTGTTTCGCGCGCGCCGGCACCCGGCAGCCGGCAGCTACTGAAACGCAACAGCGGCGGGTGCCTATGCACCCGCCGCTGTTGTTTGAACCGCCCCGCCTGTGAGGCGTCTGCGCTCTGTCTATGCGTTGACCCGCACGTAAGTGGAGCCGGTGAGCCAGGAGGCCGGGTGCACGATGGTTTCGTTGACACCGTTCATGCCGCTGCTGATCGCCTGGCCACCGCCGATGTACACGCCGACGTGTCCGCCGCTGATCATCAGGTCCCCGGGCTGCGGGGACGAAACGGGTGTGCCGTACTGGTAGAACTGCGCGGGCGCGAGGTCGCCGACGGACTTGCCGACGGACCGCAGGGCCTGTTCCACCAGGACGGTGCAGTCCTGGGTGGCACCGAGCTGCGCCCGGGCCGAGGCCACAATGGCCGCGCCCACGCCGCTGGCTGCCGGGGTGGTTGCCGGGGTGGTTGCCGCTGCCGGGGTAATTGACGCGGAGGCGTTGTAGATTCCCATGCCGGTGGGCTGGGGGGCCGCCGGGGCCGCCGGGGCTGCCGGAACAGCCGGAGCCGCGGGAACCTCGGGCACTGCGGGTGCTGCCGGCGCTGCAGGTACTGCGGGGGCTGCAGCAGCGCCGGGTCCCGGAATGAGGATCTGGTCGCCGGGGTAAATGACCGAGGCCAGGGTCAGGCCGTTCTCTGCGAGCAACGCATCGAGACTGACGCCGTGGCGTGCCGCGATGGCGCCCAAGGTATCACCGGGCACTACGGTGTGCGATGCTCCGGCCACAGCAGATCCGGCGTCTGCCGGTGCGGCCTGGGCCGGTGCGGCGAGCGCCTGGCCGGCGACTGACTGCACGGCAGCTCCGGCCGGGGCCGTGGCGGACTGGGCGGCGCCGGCCGGAGTCTCTGGCGCGTAAGCACCTGCGTGGGCAGGTGCCCCGGCACCGAAGAGGAGACCGGAAGCGACGGCGGCCGCGGCCGCCGGCTTGGCGACCGAGGCGGCATTGGACTTCAGCGAATACTGCAGGCCCTGCAGGGCGATGGACGTCGTCGGGGTGGCGCGATGGCGCGCGGGCGTGGACTTACGTGACATGGTGATGTGCCTCTCCCATGCCTGCGGGGTTAGCTGTCGGGTTCGGGTGGGAGTCACCCGGTCCTGCCCGCTGCTGGGCGGTGCGTCTGGACTTAACCCCTAGGCCTTGATGCGCAAGGCCGGTACTAACGTGGTTCCCCCGTCCCTGCCAGTTGTCATTGCGAACGGATCCCGGTCAGTGGCAGGGCTCGGCATTCTGCCCGGGAATGCCCTGAGCGGAACCAGGGCACCGGCCGAGGTTATCGCACCTCGGCACCAAAAGTCACATTTCGGTAACGGCTGCCGTCTGGAAGAAGGTTAGAGAAAGCAACACCCTACAGGGCCTTCACCGCACCCAGCACCTTGGTCAGGGATTCCTTGGCATCGCCAAACAGCAGCGTGGTCTGCGGCTCGAACATAAGGTCGTTCTCGATCCCGGCGAACCCTGGCCGCATGGAGCGCTTGAGGAAGACCACCTGGCGCGCGTCCGCCACCTCGAGGATCGGCATCCCGTAGATGGGCGAGCCGGCGGTGGTCTTCGCGGCGGGGTTCACCACGTCGTTCGCGCCCACCACCAGCGCGACGTCGGCGGTGCGGAATTCGGAGTTGATCTCGCCCATTTCCTTGAGTGATTCGTAGGGCACATTGGCCTCGGCGAGGAGCACGTTCATGTGCCCGGGCATGCGGCCCGCCACGGGATGGATGGCGAAGTCCACCCTGATTCCCCGGGTTTCCAATGCCTGCGCCAGCTCGGCAGCGGTGTGCTGTCCCTGCGCCACGGCCAGCCCGTAGCCGGGAACGATGATCACGCGCTGCGCGTAGCCGAGCAGCACCGCCACGTCCTCCGGGCTGGACGAGCGGACCGGACGGTCGCTGACGGCGGTGGATCCCGCCGTCGAACCTCCCCGGAACGCGCCGAACAGGATGCCGGCCACACTGCGGCCCATGGCCGCGGCCATCGCGCGGGTGAGGATGGTGCCCGACGCGCCCACCAGCGTCCCGGCCACCACCAGGAGCACGTTCCCCAGCACCAGTCCGGACGCGGCAACTGCGAGGCCGGTGAACGCGTTGAGGAGGGAGATGACGATCGGCACGTCGGCGCCGCCCACCGGCAACACGAGCAGCACGCCGGCCACCAGGCCCAGCAGCAGGAGCAGCAGCGCCAGCACGAGCGACCCGCCCAGCACGACGGCGGCCGCGGCACCGACGGCGGCGAGCAGCACCGCCCCCATGAGCACCGGCAGCCCGGGGAACACCACGGGGCGGGTGGTCATGAGCTCCTGCAGCTTCGCGAACGTCACGGCTGAGCCGGCGAAGGAGACTGCCCCGACCAGCAGGGTGAAGACGACGGCGACGCGCACCCAGGCGTCCTCCGCATGCGGCAGTTCCAGCAGCGCAACGAGTGCGGCCGCGCCGCCGCCCACCCCGTTGAACAGGGCAACGAGCTGCGGCATCTGGGTCATCTTGACGCGTCTGGCCACGGGGGCGGCCACACCGGAGCCCACGGCGATGGCGCCGAGGATCAGGGGGACGTTGTCCAGCCGGGTTGAGAAAAAGACGGTGACGACGGCGATCAGCGCACCAAACGCGCCGATGAGGTTGCCGCGGCGGGCGGTGCGCGGCGAGTTCAGGCCCTTCAGCGCCAGGATGAAGAAGACGGCCGCCGCGAGGTAGAGCAGGGCGGTGACGTTGGCGTCGAGGAGGGTCACCGCTTGGCCTCCTTGTTCTCCCTGGTTTCACTCTGGGTTTCATTCGGGGCAGCTTTGGCCGGTTGATCCGGTTTGCGGCCGCGGAACATCTCGAGCATGCGGTCGGTCACGACGAAGCCGCCCACCAGGTTCGCCGTGGCAAGAACGACGGCGAGCAGCGCCACCGCCAGGACCCAGGGGTGCGTGGCCTGGCCGGCGACGATGATGGCGCCCACCAGGATGATCCCGTGGATCGCGTTCGCGCCGGACATCAGGGGCGTGTGCAGCGTGCTGGACACCTTGGAGACCACTTCGAAGCCGACAAACACCGCCAGCACGGTGATGGTCAGCAGGCTGATGCCGTCCATCAGACCACCCCTTCGTTCTCCGACGCCTTCACTGGAGTATTGGCCATCTCGTCTGCGAGGTCGTTGTCCGTCTCCCCGGCGAGCGCCGCGAGCGCTTCCGCCGTCGGCGGATGCCGCACCACGCCGTCGTGCGTCAGGCAGGCACCCGCTATCACGTCGTCGTCGAAGTCGGGGACGACCGTCCCGTCCACGGTCATCAGGGCCAGCAGGTTGGCCACGTTTTTGGCGTACAGCCGGGAGGCGTCCGTGGGCATGGCGGACGGCGCGTCCTTGAGGCCTACGACGGCGACGGTCCCCTTGCCGTCGGCGGTGGGGACGTGGATGTCCCGGCCAGGGACGGACCCCTCGACGTTGCCGCCGGACTCCGCGGCCAGGTCGACGACGACCGATCCCGGGCGCATGCCCTGCACCATCTCACGGGTCACCAGGAGCGGGGCGTGCCTGCCGGGCACGGCCGCCGTCGTGATCAGCACGTCGGCATCGGCGACGTGCGGCGCCAGCAGCTGGCGCTGCAGGGCGCCGCGGTCGGCGCTGAGCTCCCGGGCGTACCCGCCGGCTGCCTCGGCCGTCTCGAGGTCCAGTTTGATGAAGGTCCCGCCCATGGACGTGACTTCTTCGGCGGAGGACGGCCGGATGTCGTTGGCGGAGACGCGCGCGCCGAGCCGCTTCGCCGTGCCGATCGCCTGCAGCCCGGCCACGCCGACCCCGAGCACCAGCACCTTCGCGGGCGGGACGGTTCCGGCGGCGGTCATGTACAGCGGGAAGAAGCGGGGCAGGCGGATGGCGGCTTCGAGGACGCACCGGTAGCCGGCCACGAGGGCCTGCGAGGAGAGGGCATCCATGGACTGGGCCCGGGAGATGCGCGGCACGAGTTCCAGCGCGAAGGACGTGACCCCGCGTTCGGCGAGTGCCCTCACGGTGGCGAGTTCGGACGACGGGGAGGCCAGACCCACGGTGACGGCACCGCGCTTCAGGGCTGCCGCCGTCGGAAGTTCCAACGGACGGACGTGGGCGAGGATGTCCAGCTCCGCGGGATCGAGGTCGGGAACGATCTGGGCGCCTGCCTGGCGGTATTCGTCGTCGGCATGCCCGGCGGAGACGCCCGCCCGGGATTCGACCAGCACCTCCAGGCCCAGTCCGGCCAGCTGCTTTACGGTTTCGGGCGTCGCAGCAACCCGCCGTTCGCCTTCCCGGCGCTCCCGCGCTATGCCCAGCTTCACCCGCCACGTCCTTCCAACGGGTGCAGCGGCGCCTTGCTCCCGGAGCCCCGGAAACTCCCGGGTTCCCGGACCTTGGGGTCCGGACGGACGGAGCGGCGCTGCTGCACGTAGTTGGCTAGAGTCTATGGCCCAAGGGCGCGCGGCGGGAGGGTGACGGGCCGCTTAGTCGTTGTTGATCGCGGCTGCTTCCAGTTCGCCGCGGACCAGCCGGCGGACCACCTCGGTGAGAAGCTCGGCGCCGCGCACCGCGTCCTCACCACGCGTGAACTCGGCCTCATTGTGGGAAATACCTTCCTCGCTGGGAACGAACAGCATCACCGTGGGCACAGCGTCCTTCATGTTCGTGGAGTCGTGGCCAGCCACCGTCATGATGTTCATGTGGCTGAAACCCAGCTGTTCGGCGCTGGCGGTTCCCAGTGCCACACCTTCGGGCTGGTAGGCCACCAGCCCCCATTGGTGCGTGAGTTCCAGCTGGACGTCCGTCCGGGAACGCTCCTGGACGTCACCGATCCACTTGGCCAGGATGTCCCGGGCACGGGCCAGCACGTCCTCGTCCGGGGAGCGCAGATCCAGGTTCATCAGCACCTGGCGCGCAATGGTGACGGGCGAATTGGGCAGGACCTGCATCTCGGAGACGGAGGTGTGCAGCAGTCCCTGCCCGAATTCCGCGGTTAGGTCCCGTGCGGCGGCAATGAGCAGCGCCGCGCCGTACAGGGCGTCCTGCCGGTCTTCCATTCTGGTGGCGCCGGTGTGCGACTGGGCCCCGTTGACGGTCACGCGGTACTTGCTGGCGGCCCACGTCTTATCGACGATGCCGATCTGGATGCCCTGCTCCTGCAGGATCCGGCCCTGCTCAATGTGGATTTCGGCGTAATTCGCCACGTCCGTCAATGCGGGCGCGCTCCCTTCTGCCTGCCGGTGTCCGTTCCTGAGCGCTGCGGAAACGGTCTCGCCCGCCGCATCGGTGGTGGCGAGCGCGGTATCGAGCGCAAGTTTTCCGGTGAAGACCGAACTGCCCATCATGCTGGGGGTGAACCGGCTGCCCTCTTCGTTGAACCAGTTCACCACGGCCAGGTTGTAGCGCGGCTCCACCTTCCCGGCTGCCACATCGTCAGCAACGCGGGCGGCGGCGTGCGCGGCGGCCAGCACGCCGTAGGCGCCGTCGTAGCGGCCGGCCAGCGGCTGCGAGTCCAGGTGCGAACCGACCAGAACGTAGGGAGCGCCCGGCACCAGTTCGACGGTGCCGAACTGGTTGCCTGCCTGGTCCACCGTTTCGTTGAAGCCGTGCCGGGCGAGCCATCCGCCGAACCACTGGCGGGTTTCGTGGTCGGCAGCTGTTCCAGCCTGGCGGTCGACGCCGCCGCCTTCGGTTGCACCGAAGGTGGACATCGTCCTGAAATCGTCGAGGAACTGCTCGTTGGTGGTGCTCATGGGGTTTCCTTCCCGCTCAGTGCTGTCGCGAATTCTGTTGTGTCCGTGTCCGTGTGCGTGTCACCGGCCGCTGCCTCCTTGGCAGCGAACCTGTCCGTCCCGAACCGCAGGTCGCCGCCGACCATGGTGGCCAGCACCTGGGTTGCCGCGATATCCGAGGAGGGCACAGCCGTCGGATCCTGGTCGAGAAAGACCAGGTCGGCAAGATATCCGGGCGCGAGCCGTCCCTTGATATCTGCCGCCCCCGTCGCCGCCGCCGACCCCGTGGTGTAGGCAGCGAGCGCTTCGGCGGCCGTGAGCCGCTCCGCCGGGCCGTATGTCGCGCCGGAAGGTGTCAGGCGTTCCACGAACGACTGCATCACGTTGAGCGGCCGGCCCTCCGAGACAGGGCGGTCCGAACTTCCGGGCAGAATGGAGCCCCGGCGCAGCAGGCTCTTCGCCGGGTAGGAGAGCTCTGTCCTTCGGGGGCCGAGAAGGCGGGCCATGCCGTCACCGAATTCGGTGATGAAGTGCGGCTGCGGAACCACCACGATCCCGGCCTCGGCGATCCTGTCCAGCTGCTCCGGTCGCAGCACCCCGCCGTGCTCAATCCGGTTGGGCAGCGAGTTGAGTCCGTAGGCATCCTGGGCCTCGCTGATGATGTCGATGGCGTGGTCAATGGCATGGTCGCCGATGGCGTGCATCGCGATGGCCCAGCCCGCGCGGTAGGCCTCCAGCGCGGCGGAACGAAGCTCCTGCGCATCCATCTGCAGATAGCCGTGGTTGTGGGTGCAGCCAACGTAGTTCTCGGTCATGTACGCCGTGCTGCCCAACAGCGAGCCGTCGCTGAAGATCTTCACCGAGCCCACCCGGAGCCAATCGTCCCCCAACCCGGTGCGTATCCCGGCGTCGATGCCCCTCGCTGCCGGCTCGGACGAGTGGCCCGTAACAGCATGCAGTGCGTCCAGGACCAGCATGGGCTGCATGCGGACGCTGAGCAGGCCCTTGTCCCGGGCGTTCTGATAGGCCATGAATTCACGCGGACTGTGCCCTATCCAGCCGCCTGCTATGCCGGCGTCGGTGACGCTGGTGATGCCCTCGGACAGATAGTGGGTGGTGGCCAGGTCCAGTGCACGCTCGATGGTCTCCAGCGGATACGGCAGCATGAGGTCCTGGACCAGACGCATCGCGTTCTCTTCCAGCAAACCCGTGGGCCGGCCGGACGGGTCGGTGGCAATGACACCGCCTTCAATCGGTTCGGCCGGGTCAACGCCCTTCAGGACGAGGCCAAGAGCAACCCCGTTGAGGGTGCACGCGTGCCCCGAGGAATGTTTGATCCAGACCGGCCGTCCGCCGGCGGCGGCGTCCAGCCGCTCACGGTCAGGCTGGGTCCCCTCCAGCAGCAGGGGGCTGAAGCCCGAGGCGACCACCCACTCATCAGGGCCAAGCGGCGCCGACGCTTCCGCAATGACGGCGTAGACATCATCCATACTTCTTGCCCGGCCGAGGTCCGCCTCCATGAGGGTCAACCCGAACCAGACGCTGTGCGCGTGGACGTCGTTGAAGCCCGGCACCACGGTGCTGCCTGCCGCGTCGATGGTGCGCCGTGCACGGAGGCCGCTGTCGGGGCCTTCGTCCACAGCGAGGACTTTCCCGTCATGGATCCACAGCTCCCGCGCCTGCGGCTGTGCAGGATCCTGGGTCAGGATGTGTGCGTTGCGGATTAGGAGATCAACCAGCATGAGTCCTCTAGGTGTGCGCTTCCGGACCCGCGAAGCGGTTCCCGGTGGTGGTCCCGGCGTCGGGAATCCCCGGACCGGCGCAGGTGGAGCCTGCTGACTCTGCAATTCAACCCTGGAAAAATATCATTCTCAATGGAAAAAAGCCGCCGGTTCAGCGACCCAAGTTGGGCAAATGCCTAATATGGTTCTATGGACACTCGCACCTCGACCCCTACCACCGGCGCGGCCAAGGTCAGGAACTTTCCCCAGGATCCTTCGGCCGAACCGGACTGGGCCGAGCTCATTGGGAGGTTGTGGAAGGAGCGCGACGCCCTGGTCCGGGACTTCCTGGAACGCTTCCAGGCCGTGTCATACGATGAGGCACTGGTCCCTGAGGAGGACATTTACCAGACCGCCGCGGACAGCATGGACATGTTCCTGCTGCAGCTGGCCGGCGCACCGCTTCCGCCCGACCTGCAGGCCCTCCCCCGCGCCGTCGCCGTCCGCAGGGCCCGCCAGGGCGTCCCGCTGAATGCCTTCCTGGAAGCTGTCCGAAACGATTTCCGCGTCCTGTGGAAAGGGCTGGAGCGAGTGGCCCGCGAGGATCACATGGATGTGCTGGTGGCCAACATGGACCGCCTGCTTGATACCGTCGAAGGCTATGTCAGCAGCATCCAGCAGGCTTTTGCCGAGGAAGAGGCCCTCCTGGCCCGGAACAAACAGCTCTACCGGCAGCGCCTCCTGACCAGGCTGTTCGACCACGCCAATCCTGCGGACCTGCCGGACATCGCTGCCGCCCTTGGTGTTGGAATCTCTGACACCTTCGAGGTACTGGCGGTGACCGGGGACGCCGTGACGCAGGCGCAGCAGCAGTACGAGCCGGACCGCCGGGCGTTCATGTTTGAAAAGGCCGGTGCACTGTACCTGTTCCGGGTGGTCCGCAAGGAGCAGACCTGGCTGCAGAACCAGCCTGACTTTTCCGCCGGCTACATACCGACGGCAGAGGGGCTCGCCGCCGTTCCCAAGGCGGCATCGTCCGCCCTGGTCCTTGCCACGCACCTCTCGCCTGGAACCCGGCTGGGCACCATGGCCGATACCTGGATGGGCGTGGCGGCAGAGATGCTGGAAAAGTCATTGCCTGATTTTGCCGCACCAGTATGGAATGCCCTGGACAAGTGCAGCCCACATGAGCGGCAGCGCCTCCTGGATGTGGCTTTGAGCTATGGCCGCACCGGCTCCGTCAAGCTGACCTCCGAGGAGCTCTACTGCCACCGGAACACCGTGGTCAACCGGCTCAATGCACTGCAGGAAGTGATCGGACTCGACCTGACGGTGCCGGCGCAGGCTGCCCTTGCGCTGGTCTCTATTGCAGCCTACGAACAACCTTCGTTGTGAGAATGCACACGCTACAGGCGGATTCTGGGTGAAAAATGTCATTGTTTAGGAGATTGTCACTCCTCTAGGCTCGAACGTGTAGCCCAGCCCTATCCGCTAGGCGTCCACCCTCCGCTTCCACGGATGGGAACTCATCGGAATCTTCAGGCTGCGGCCGCCGCACATGGTGCGGGACGGGGCACGCACAGTTCGAAAGGCATCCACGTGGCGACGTCACACTCACTCGAAGGCGCACAAGTTGCTCCGACTATTTCCGGCAAAGACGCCGGCACGATTGCCCGCGCCGCGTTCGTCGGCACCGCACTCGAATGGTACGACTACTACCTCTTCGGCACGGCAGCCGCTCTGGTCTTCAACCGGCTCATCTTCACCGATTTGGACCCGACGGCGGCCCTGCTCGCCTCGTTCGCGACCTTTGGCGTGGGCTTCGCCGCCCGCCCCATCGGCGCCATCCTCTTCGGCTACATCGGCGACCGCTATGGACGCCGGCCCGCGCTGCTGACCACGATCGTCATGATCGGCGTCGCCACCGGCCTGATCGGTCTGCTGCCGGACTTTGGCACCATCGGCCTGGCAGCCCCTGTCCTGCTCGCGGTGCTGCGCCTGGTCCAGGGCCTCGCGGTCGGCGGCGAATGGGGCGGTGCCGTCACCATGGCCGTGGAACACGCCCCCGCGGAGAAGCGCGGCCGTTTCGCCGCCCTGGTGCAGATCGGCTCGCCCGTGGGCACGCTGCTCTCCTCCGGCGCCTTCACCCTGGTTCTGCTGTTCCCCTCGCAGACCTTTGACGCCTGGGGCTGGCGCATTCCCTTCCTGCTGGCATTCCCCCTGCTGGTGATCGCACTGTGGATCCGGATGAAGGTGGAGGAGTCCCCGATCTTCAAGGACCTCCTTGCCCACGAGGAGACTGCCAAGGTTCCGGCGCTCGACGTCCTCCGCCACGCCGGCGGCCGCCTGATCATCGCGGTACTTGCCGCAATGCTGGGTGTGGGCGGCTTCTACATGATCACCACCTTCACGGTCAGCTACGGTTCGAACAGCCTCGGCGTGCCGCGCAGTGTCATGGTCAACGCCACCCTGATTGCCGCCGTCGCCCAGATCGTCATCACTGTCCTCATGGGACGGCTGGCCGAAAAGATCGGCCCCGGCAAGGTGACCATGTGGGGCGGCCTGCTGACCGCCGTCGCAGCATTCCCCTTGTTTGCCATGATCGACACGAAGTCTCCGGCGCTGATCACACTGGCAATCACCATCGGCATCGTTCTGGTCGGCGTGGCCTACGCCGTCAATGGGGCGCTGCTGACCGAGCTGTTCCCGCCGAAGCTGCGGTACTCGGGCGTAGCCCTCGGCTACAACATTGCCGGTGCCACCAGCGGCTTCATGCCCATGATTGCCACTGCCATGCTCGGAGTTTCCGGGAACAAGTCCTGGGGTGCGGCGCTGATCCTGGCCATCATCGCCCTGATGACTGCAGCTGGCGGCCTGATCGGCGAGCGGCTGCGGGTGCAGGACAAGCGCATCGTGACCGACAACTAAACCACACCTCACAAATTGCCTTCCTTGGGGGAGCCGTCCGCGGGACGGCTCCCCCAAGCCCTTCCCGCCGTCATGATTCCCCCGTTTCTACCCGGAGAAGCCAATGATCACCGAAGAACAGACCCGCCGGATCCTCGACGCCGTGGACGCCGCCTTTGACGCCCAGCTCTCCTTCACCCAGGAACTCGTCCGGCACCCGTCCCTGCGCACCAACGAAGGGAGCGCCCAGGATCTTCTGCACTCTGCGATGGCGCAGCGCGGACTGGAGATGGACCGCTGGGAGCTCGATCCCGACGAACTTGCCATCCACGAGGGATTCGGCGCCGTGACGGTCTCCTACCAAGGGGTGACAAACGTCGTGGGCACCTATCTGCCGGCCCGCGAGGAAGGCCGCTCGCTGATTCTCAACGGCCACGTCGACGTCGTTCCCGAAGGCCCGCACGAGGCATGGTCCCGTTCTCCGTGGGATGCGCCGATCATCGACGGCTGGCTTTACGGCCGGGGCGCGGGAGACATGAAGGCTGGCCTTGCCGCGAATCTGTTTGCTTTCGACGCCGTCCGTTCTGCCGGCCTGGAGCCTGCGGGGCGGATCCACTTCCAGTCAGTCGTTGAAGAGGAGTGCACCGGTAACGGCTCCCTGGCCGCCCTTTTGCGCGGCTACCGGGCCGACGCCGTCATCATCCCGGAACCCGAGGAGGACATGCTGGTGCGCGCAAACGTGGGCGTTCTCTGGTTCAAGGTGCGGGTCACGGGCAATCCGACACACCCGCGGGAGATGGGCTCCGGCTTCAATGCCATCGATGCCGCATACACGGCCATGACAGCGCTGCGCGAGGTTGAAGAGAAGTGGAATGCGGACCGGGGCAGCCATCCGCATTTCGAGAACCTTGACCATCCCATCAACTTCAACTTCGGCGGCATTTCCGGTGGCGACTGGCCATCGAGCGTGCCTGCCTGGTGTGAATTCGATGTGCGTGCCGCCATCTACCCCGGTATCAGTGCCGAGTCGGCGTGGGCTGAGCTGCAGGAATGCCTGGCCTCTCTCTCAAGCGGACCTGCGCCCATCAGCGCGGTTCCCACGAGGACCGGCTTCTACTCGGAGGGCTATGTCTTGGAGCCCGGCAGCGACGCGGAAAATCTGCTGGAGCAGACGCACCGCCAGGTCTTCGATGGTGAACTCGCCAGCTTTACGACGCCGGGATACCTGGACGGGCGCGTCTTCGCCTTGTACGCGGACACTCCGGCACTGGTTTACGGGCCGGTCTCGGAATCGATCCACGGGTTCGACGAGCGCGTGTCCGTGGAGTCGGTACGGCGCATCACCAAGAGCATTGCCGTGTTCATCGCCAACTGGTGCGGGGTCAAGGAACACCGCTAAGCCCCTACCGTCCGCTGGAGAAGTCCGACGAAATGCGCTCCGCCGTGGCTACGATTTCCTTCCGCACCGATTCGAGGTAAGCCTCGCGGTCCGGCTTGGCGGCCACGGACTGTGCCTGCAGCGATACGTTGACGGCTGCCACCACTTTACGGCCGTGGTAAACGGGCGCAGCCACGGACATCAGCCCCAGTTCGAGCTCCTGGTCCAGCAGGCACCAGCCCTGAGCACGGACTTTGTCGAGGACGGCCAACAGGTCCTTCACCGTGCCGACCGCGCGCGGGGTGAGCGGCTTGATCTCCGCCGCGGCCAGGTATTCCTTCAGCTGCTCCGGCGGGAGCCCGGCGAGCAGGACCCTGCCCATCGACGTCGCATAGGCGGGGAACCTGGTGCCCACGGTGATGCCGATCGTCATGATCCGGCGCGTGGTGACTCGTGCGATATAGGCGATGTCGGTCCCGTCCAGCACCGCCGCTGACGTCGACTCCCCGAGCTTCAGCGACAGCTCCTCAAGGTGCGGCTGGGCCAGCTGCGGCAGGGAGAGGCCGGAAAGGTAGGCGTAGCCGAGCTGCAGCACCTGGGCCGTGAGCGCGAAGGTCTTGCCGTCGGTCCGGACGTAGCCGAGCTCCACGAGCGTGTGCAGGAAACGCCGGGCCGTGGCACGCGTGAGATCCGTGCGGGCAGCCACCTCGGTGAGCGTCATGTCGGCGTGCTCAGTGTCGAACGCGCGGATGACCGCCAGCCCGCGCGCGAGCGACTGCACGTACTGGTCGCTGGCCGTTGGCGTCCCGTCCTTCTGCGGACGGCCCGCCCGGGGCGTGGTCCCTGCTGCTGCGTCGGTCATGGTTACCAATCCTAATCGGCGCGAACGGACAGTTACGGCCCCTCCCCGCACGCGCGAACTGGCAGCTAATGCCCCCAAAACCCGGGGTTGCGGTCATTTGCTGCCAGTTCGCGCTGGGAAGGGAAGCGCGTTACTGCCCGACGGCGGGGGCGGCCGTGAGGGGGACGGGCACCAGGGCCTGGAGTTCTTCGAGGGTGCAGCCGAAGGTTTCGCGGACGCGGACGCCGTCGGGGCCGGTGAGGAAGACGGCTTTGTCGGTGTAGACGCGGGTCACGCAGCCCACACCGGTGAGGGGGTAGGTGCAGGCTTCCACGATCTTGGAGGCGCCTTCCCTGGTCAGCAGGGTCATCATGACGAAGACGTCCTTGGCGCCCGTGGCCAGGTCCATGGCGCCGCCGACGGCGGGGATGGCGTCGGGTGCGCCGGTGTGCCAGTTGGCGAGGTCGCCGGTCGCGGAGACCTGGAACGCGCCGAGGACGCAGATGTCGAGGTGCCCGCCGCGCATGATCGCGAACGAGTCGGCGTGGTGGAAGTAGGACGCGCCGGGCAGTTCGGTGACGGGGATCTTGCCGGCGTTGATGAGGTCCTCATCGATCTGGTCGCCGGTGGCCACCGGGCCCATGCCGAGCATGCCGTTCTCGGTGTGGAGCGTGATGTTCTGCTCCGGTTTGAGGTAGTTCGAGACCAGGGTGGGCTGGCCGATGCCCAGGTTCACGAACGATCCCGGCTTGATGTCGCGGGCCACGAGCCGGGCGAGGTCGTCGCGGCCCAGCGGTGTTTCGGACGTCTGGATGGACGTTTCTACAAGGCTCATCTCAGGCCACCTGTTCTGTGCTGCCGGCGGCGGCTGCACCGCTGGAATCGATACGGACGATGCTGTTGACGTAAATGCCGGGGGTCACGATGTTTTCCGGGTCCAGCACACCGGTGGGCACGATCTCGGAGACCTGCACGATCGTGTGTTTCGCGGCGGCTGCCATGATCGGGCCGAAGTTCCGGGCCGTCTTGCGGTAAACCAGGTTTCCCACGCCGTCAGCCTTCAGCGCCTTGATCAGCGCGACGTCGGCGTGGATGGGCGTCTCGAACACCTGGCCGCGGCCGTCGATGATGCGGGTTTCCTTGCCCTCGGCCAGCATGGTGCCGTATCCGGTGGGCGTGAAGAATCCGCCGATCCCGGCACCCGCGGCGCGGATCCGTTCGGCCAGGTTGCCCTGCGGCACCAGTTCGAGTTCGATCTGCCCGGCCTTGAACTTGGCATCGAAGTGCCAGGAGTCGGACTGCCGCGGGAAGGAGCAGATCATCTTGCGGACCCGGCCTTCCTTGATCAGCAGCGCGAGGCCCTGGTCGCCCTGGCCGGCGTTGTTGTTCACCACTGTCAGGTCCGTGGCGCCGGACTCCAGCAGCGCGTCGATCAGTTCGAACGGCTGGCCGGCGTTGCCGAACCCGCCGATCATCACGGTGGAGCCGTCCTTGACGGCTGAGACGGCCTCGCCGACCGTGTCAATGAAATTCAGCATCGCCTATGCCTTTCCTGTAGAAGCAGTCACGTTTTCCAGCACAACGGCGAGGCCCTGGCCGACCCCGATGCAGATCGCCGCCACACCCCAGCGCTGCCCGGAGGCCTGCAGGGAACGGGCGAGGGTGCCCAGGATGCGGGTGCCGGACGCGCCCAGCGGGTGGCCCATCGCGATCGCGCCGCCGTGCCGGTTCACGATTGCCGGGTCGATGCCCCAGGCGTTGATGCAGGCCAGGGACTGCGCGGCGAACGCTTCGTTAAGTTCGACGGCGCCCACCTGGTCCCAGCCGATGCCCGCCTTCGCGAGGGCCTTGTTCGCCGCCTCCACCGGGGCGAACCCGAAGAACTGGGGGTCGTTGCCGTGCGCACCGCGGCCGGCGATCCGGGCCAGCGGCTCCAGGCCCAGGATCGAGGACGCGTTCTCGGACCCGATCCACGCCGCGGAGGCACCATCAGACAGCGGCGACGCGTTTCCGGCGGTGACGGTCCCGCCTTTGGTGCCCGCCGATGCTGCGTCGTCGGCCTCGGGCCGGAACACGGTCTTCAAACCGGCCAGCTTCTCCGCCGAGGAACCCGGGCGGATGCCTTCATCGCGGACCAGGTCTGTGCCCGGGACGGGGGCGACGAGGTTGTCGTAGAACCCCTCGTCCCACGCCGCGGCGGACAGGTTGTGCGAGGCAGCGGCGAACTCGTCCTGCTGCGCCCGGGTCACGCCGTACTTCTCGCGCAAACGCTCGGTGGCCTCGCCCAGGGAGATGGTCCACTCCTTCGGCATCGCCTTGTTGACCAGGCGCCAGCCCAGCGTGGTGGAGGCCAGGGTCATGTCGCCGGCCGGGTAGGGCTTCTCCGTCTTGGGCAGCACCCACGGAGCCCGCGACATGGACTCGGCGCCGCCCACCAGGACCAGGTCGGCGTCACCGGTGTTGATCTGCCGTGAGGCAATGATCGCCGCGTCCAGCGACGACCCGCACAAACGGTTCACAGTGGTGCCCGGGATCGAGACCGGCAGCCCGGCCAGCAGCGTACCCATCCGGGCAATGTTGCGGTTCTCCTCGCCCGCGCCGTTGGCGTTGCCGAACACCACCTCATCAATGCGCTCCACGTCCAAGCCCGGAGCGCGGCGCACGGACTCGCCGATCACGTGCGCGGCAAGGTCATCGGGACGGACCCCGGCAAGGCCGGAGCCGAACTTACCGAACGGCGTGCGTACGGCGTCGTAAACAAAAGCCTGGTTCATGAATTCCTCGAGTTGTCTGGGTCCCAACTGGGTAGCACTTCAGGGGGTTCTGAGGGCTGGGAACGCCCTCTGCTGCTACTTAGTTGGGTGGGGTGGGGGTGTTGGTGAGCACGGGGCTGTCGGGTGCAAGTTGCCTAGTGCGGGTCATCCGTTGCGGCGCTGTCCATTGCTGCATTGTCCATTGCATGGAACACCTGCTGGGCTGTCTTGAAGGCGGTGTTGGCGGAGGGGACTCCGCAGTAGATGGCGGTCTGCAGCAGGATCTCCTTGATCTCGTCCCTGCTCAGTCCGTTGGTGATGGCCGCGCGGATGTGCATGGCCAGTTCTTCCCAGTGCCCGTGCGCCACCATGGCGGTGATGGTGACGGCGGAGCGCATCTGGCGCGGCAGGCCCGGACGGGTCCAGATGCCGCCCCACGCGATGCGGGTGATCATGTCCTGGAAGTCCTCGGTGAAGGCGTCCTTCTTGGCGTTGGCCCGGTCCACGTGCGCATCGCCGAGCACTTCGCGCCTGACCACCATGCCGCCGTCGTAAATCTCCTGGCTGGTGGCGTCCGGCTGGACCACACCGTTTCGTTCGGCGCCGCTCACTTGGCGGCTCCCCGGGTTTCGGCCCAGGAAATGAGGCTCCGCATCAGTTCCGCCACGTGGGCCGGCGCCTCGGCGGGGGCCAGGTGCGCCACGCCCTCGACCGTGACGGCGGACGCGGTGCCGCCGCCGGCGGTGATGCCCGCGGCTACCTCTTCGGCGAACGACGGCGGCGCAACCGCATCCGCGGCACCGGCCACGGCCTGCGTGGGGACGCTGATGCTGCCGAGCTGCTCGCGCACGTCGAAGCCGGCCAGGGCCTCGCAGCAGAACGCGTAGCTGAAGCGGTCGGTGTCGCGCAGGGAGTGCAGGAGCCGGCTGCTGACTTCGGGTTCGCGGTCCATGAACCCGGGCGCAAACCAGCGTTCGGCCGAGCCCTGGATCATCACCGGCGTGCCCTGGGTGCGGACGGTCTCGGCGCGTTCCAGCCAGCCCTCGGGGGTGCCGATCTTGGCACCGGAGCACTGCACGGAGAGGCTCTTGAGCCGGTCGCCATGCTTGATGCCCAGCTGCAGGCCCGTGGCCCCGCCGAGTGACACGCCGGCGTAGTGGAACTTCTCGCCGGGGGCGATCGAGTCAACAAGCTCGACGACGGCGTCCGCCAGGTCGGCGACGCTGAACGTTTCGGCGGCCGGGGCAGAGACGCCGTGGCCGGGCAGGTCCCAGGCGACGACGTCGTAATCGCTGCCCAGGAGCGAGCCGGCCTGGGTCCACAGCACCGAGGAGGTGCCGAGCGACGGCCCGACGATCAGGAGCGGTTTATCCCCCAGCGCGCGCTGGGGGGAAAGCAGCACTGCCTTCACTGCTGGTTTAGCCACGGGAATCTCCGTTTCCGTCTGGTTCGGTTGAAGTAAGAGCAAGATCAGGGAAAGCTGCCAGGATCCGCCGCGAGATCTCGGCCGCCTGGCCGAGGTAGCTGGCGGGGTCGAGCAGCTCCTCGAGCTGTGCGTCGGTGAGCCTGTCCGCGGGGACGGCCTCACGAAGCAGCCGACGGTACGTGGCGGCCTGTTCGGCCGGCGGCGCCTGCAGCGTCTTGTCGACGACGGCCTGCAGCTGCTGATTCCCGTCGCCGTTAGATCCGACAGCGCCGGCTTCCCCGGCGGACAGAAGCGGCGCCACCGCGGCGGAGACTGCTTCGCTGAGCAGCAGCGGGCCGGACAGGTCCAGGTTCCGCCGCATGCCGTCGGGGAAGACCTGCAGCCCCTCCGCGAGTTCCCGCACATGGCCGGCGGCGCCAAGGGCCAAAGCGAGCAGCTGGCGCAGGGCCGGCCATTCGGTGTGCCATGCACCGTCGGGGCGTTCGTCGTTGAAGGTGGCCGCGGCAAGGTGCAGCTGTGCCGCCAGGCCGGGGGCCTGCAGGGCGGCGCTGCGGACCAGCACGGACAGCACGGGGTTCTGCTTCTGCGGCATTGCCGAGGAAACGCCGCGGCCGGGGGCGCGGGGTTCGGCCACTTCGGCCACCTCGGGACGGCTCAGGAACAGGATGTCCGCGGCGATCTTGCCGAGCGCATCCACCACGGAGGCAACGGCGTCGCCGAGCGACGTCACCGCCAGCCGGTTGGTGTGCCACGGCGCGGGTGCGGCGGCGAGTCCCAGCTGCGATGCCAGTGCGTCCGAGAGCGCGAAGGGGTCCGACGCGGAACCCGGCGTGAGCACTGGCTTTGAAGTGAGCACTGTCCCGGCGGCGAGCGTGCCCGCCGCGCCGCCGAACTGCACCGGCAGCTCCAGCGCCTCGAGCCGGCGTGCCGCGGCCGCCAGCCCGTGGAACCACTGCGCGGCCCGAAGCCCGAACGTGAACGGCAGCGAATGCTGGGTCAGGCTCCTGCCGACGCATAGCGTGTCCGCATGCTGTTCCGCCAGCCGGGCGAGCGCCGCCGTCGTGCCTTTCACGTCGGCGAGCAGCGCCTCAGCAGTATTCCGCGCCACCAGCATCAGGGCGGTGTCCAGCACGTCCTGGCTGGTCAGCGAGGTGTGCACGGCCTTCGCGGCTCCAACGCCAGCAACGTCCAGCGCCTTGACCTGGCTCCGGAGGTCTGCCAGCAGCGGGATCACCGGGTTTCCACCCCCCTGCGCCCGCCGGGAAATATCGGCAAGATCGTACCGGGAGGCGTCGGCGGCGTGGGACACCACGGCAGCGGAACCGGCGGGAGCGAGGTCATGCTGCTCCAGCACGGCGGCCCAGCCGGCCTCGACGGCGAGAATCGCCGCGAGGACGGCCCGGTCACCGGTCAGGGCCGCCACCAGGGGCGACGCCGACACGGGACTGAGCAGGCCAACGTCGCCAAGCCCGCCAGGGCCTGCTGCCTGGAAGCCGGTCACTTTGCGGCGCCCCCGGTTCCGGTTCCCTCGAAGTCGAGAAAGACGGTTTCGCCCTCGCCCTGGAGGCGGATGTCCCAGGTGAGCCCGCCGTCGGCGTCGCGGCGCGCGATCAGCGTCTTGCGGCGCTCGGGCTCCAGCGAGGACAGCAGCGGGTCCTTCGCCAGTGCTTCCTCATTCTCCGGCAGATAGACGCGGGTGAAGAGGCGGTTCATCAGGCCGCGGGCGAAGACCGCAACCGAGATGAAGGCAGCGGCGCCGGGCTCGGTGGGGCCCGGGTTCACGGTGGTGAAGGTGTAGACGCCGGTGTTGCCGACGGCGCTGCGGCCAAAACCGGTAAAGGTGTAGCCGTCGCGGACCAGCGAACCGGTCCGGTGCACGATGTTGCCCTCGGCGTCCGGCTGCCAGATCTCCAGGATGGCGTCCGGAATCGGGTGCCCGGCGCCGTCGTAGACGGTGCCCTGGAGGCGGATGGAGCCCGGGGATCCAGGGGCCAGCAGTTCGCGGTCCTTGTTGTAGGGCAGCGCGTAGCCGTAGAACGGGCCCACGGTCTGGCCTGGGGTGGGAACAAGCTTGGTGGAGTTATTCATGGTCGTCGCCTTCCGCGCCCAGCGCCTCGTTCTCGGTCCAGGTCCGCTTGGAACCCGTCAGGACGATGTCCCAGTTGTAGCCCAGTGCCCATTCCGGTTCGGTCAGGTCGTGGTCGTAGGTGGCCACGAGGCGGTCGCGGGCATCCTGGTCCACGATCGACTGGTAAATCGGGTCCAGCGGGAAGAGCTGGTCGCCCGGGAAGTACATCTGGGTGACGATGCGCTGCGTGAACTCCGTGCCGAACAGCGAGAAGTGGATGTGCGCGGGACGCCACGCGTTGAGGTGGTTCTTCCACGGGTAGGCGCCGGGCTTGATGGTGACGAAGCGGTAGGTGCCGTCCGGGCCGGTGATGCAGCGGCCCACGCCGGTGAAGTTGGGGTCCAGCGGTGCGGGGTGCTGGTCGCGCTTGTGGATGTAGCGACCGGAGGAGTTGGCCTGCCAGATCTCCACCAGCTGGCCGGCAACCGGGCGGCCGTCGCCGTCGAGCACCTTGCCCTGGACGATGATCCGCTCGCCCTGCGGTTCGCCGTTGTGCTGGATGGTCAGGTCCGATTCCAGCTCGTGGACGTCCTGGTGGCCGAACGCCGGGGAGTACAGCTCGATGGTTTCGGGGTCAGCGTGGTGCAGGCTCTTCGTGGGGTGCCGCAGGAGGCTGCTGCGGTAGGGCGGGAAGTCCAGGCGCGGCTGGGTTTCCGGCACCGCACCGTCCTTCAGGGCCCGGGCGTAAGCGTCTCCGAGGGCCTTGATCTCCGCGGTGAGATCCTGCTGGGTTTCCACGCGCGGCTTCCCTGCGAGGGCGGCCGTCGGGGCGGGCGGGGTTGCGGGTACTGCATCCGACAGGTCCTCGGTCAGCGCGTCGGCGTTGTACGTTGCGAGATTCACGTCTTCAGGCACAGCAGCCTCCTTTCAATCTGTGGTTGGGCAATCAGCGGTTGGTTTGGGTCAGGCGGTGCAGGTGGTCGTACTGGACGGCGTGGCGCACCGGAGCGTTGGGCGCCCCGTAGCCGTCGTAGTTGCCGCGGCGTTCCACCATCTCGAAAAACACGCTGCCCACCGTGGCGGTGTAGAAGTGCAGGAATTCTCCGTCGGCGTCGCGGTCGTACAGCAGGTTGAGGTCCCGGAGCGTGGCCAGGAACTCGGGGTCCAGGTCGAAGCGGGCGTCCAGGTCCTCGTAGTAGTTCTCCGGGATCTGCAGGAAGGCCAGTCCCCGGTCGCGGGCGGCGCGGGCGGTGGCCACCAGGTCATCCACCGCGAAGGCGATGTGTTCCTGGTAGGTCTTCCGCGGGGCGGTACCGGAGTCCGCGCCGTCCTGCTGGATGACCGGGGCCAGGTTCAGCACCAGGCGCACGTCCCGGTCCGAGGTCTGCATGACCTGCGACCGGACCAGGCCGCTGGGGCTGGCCACCTCGGCGTACGGCTGCGGCTCCAGCGCCAGCGCGCTCGTGTAGAAAAGGACAGCCTCGTCGAAGTGCTGCCACGGCTGGGCCAGGTTCACGTGGTCGATCACCGCGGTCCGGGCGCCGGAGGGCACCTCGAGCCCCTCACCGAACTCACGCGTCCAGGCAGCCGTGCCATCGGGGTTGCCTTGGCACAGGAAGATCTCGGTGGAGTCGGGGGCGGCGAAGCCCTGGAACACTTCCTCGTTGGCCTGGCTCTTCCGGGGAACCACGGGGGCCTTGAGCTGCTGGGCGCGGGCGGAGGCGATCACCGGGGAGTCGACGTCGAACCCCAGCGCTGCGATCGCCGGCTCGGCGGCTTCTGGGGCCTGCTCGTTGATGATCACCCGGGCGTGGCCCATGGTCCACAGCTGGACGTCCTTGGTGCGGTGGCGGCCGTTGAACTCGAACCCGAGCTGGCCGAGCACCTTTTCCAGTACCCCGGTGTCCGCGGCCTTGACCTCGGCGAAGTTGAAGCCGGCGGGTTCCGCCACCTGGGGAAGGGTGGCCAGTTCCATGGGATAACGACGGCGGGCAGCCGCCGAAGGACCACCAGCAACAGTGCCGGCGGCACCTCCGTAGATGGCCGGCGCGTTCGTGTCCAGCCACTTGGCGCTCTGCTCCTCCAGCCAGATCAGCGAGCGCATCGCGTCGACGGCGGTGCGTTCGACGTCGGACTGGCGGAAGACGTCGTTGAAGACCTCGAGCGACACCGGCCCGGTGTAGCCGGCGCGGACCACGTGGCCCATGAACTTGGCGAGCTCGAACTGACCCTCGCCCGGGAAGACGCGGTAGTGCCGGCTCCAGGAGAGCACATCCATGGAGAGTTTGGGGGCGTCGGCCACCTGCACGAAGAAGATCTTGTCCGCGCTGATGTTCTCGATGGGCGCGGTGTCCCAGTCCCGGGACAGGATGTGGAAGGAGTCCAGGCAGGTGCCGAGGTTGGGGTGGTCCACCTTTTCCACGAGGCGGTGGGCGTGTTCGTAGTCGTTGACGTACTTGCCCCAGGCCAGTGCCTCGTAGGCGACCTTGACGCCGTGCTCGCCGGCTAGGTCAGCCAGGGCGGCGAGCTGCGCGGCGCGGAGGTCGTCGTCATCGATGGTGGCGGTGGCGACGTTCGTGCAGACCAGGATGGTGTCCATGCCCAGCCGGGACATGAGCCGGAACTTGGCCTCGGCCCGGCGGAGGTTGGCCGCCAGCAGGTCCTCGGTCACGCTGTCGAAGTCGCGGAACGGCTGGTAGAGGTCCAGCGTGAGGCCCAGGTCGGCGGCCATTTTGCGGACGTCCTCGGGGCTGAGCGACGAGGTGACCAGGTCCTGCTCGAAGATCTCGATGCCGTCGAAGCCCGCGATGGCGCAGGCCTGCATCTTCTCCTTCAGCGTGCCGGAGAGGCAGACGGTGGCGATTCCGGTGCGCATCAGACGGCCACCTCTTCGGCCGCGATGAGCTCAAGGAAGTGGGCGCGCATCCGTTCGGCGTCGGGTTCGAGTCCGGTGAAGATGCGGAAGGCGTCTGCGGCCTGGCCCACGGCCATGCGTCCGCCGTCGAGCACCTGGCAGCCCTTGGCCCGCGACTCGCGGACCAGCTCGGTTTCGATGGGGCGGTAGACGATGTCCGCCACCCAGTGCCGGGGCTCGACGAGGGCCATGTCCAGCGGAGTGCCGGGGTGGGCGGCCATGCCCACGGGGGTGCAGTGCACCAGGCCGTCGGCGGCGGGCATCAGCTGCGGCAGCTCCGCCGTCGTGCGTGCGGTGACGGTGCGGTCCGGGAAGAAGCCGGCCAGTTCGGCGGCGCGTTCGGCGCAGCGCGCCGGATCCATGTCCACGAGCTCCAGCGTCTGCACGCCGGCCGTGAGGAGGGCGTAGGCGACGGCGGATCCGGCACCGCCCGCTCCGAGCTGCACCACGCGGTCCAGCTTGGCGTCCGGAAGTCCGGAAGCGAGGGCCGCGGCAAAGCCGGAGAAGTCTGTGTTGTGGCCGATGAACCGGCCGTCCTGGATGACCACGGTGTTGACGGCGCCCAGGCGTTCGGCGTCCGGGGCGATCTCGTCGAGGTGCTCGAGGACCAGCTGCTTGCACGGGTGCGTGATGTTCAGTCCGTTGAAGCCCATCCGGTAGGCGCTTTGCAGCAGATCACCGACGGCGGTGGCCGGCAGGTCGAGCTCGTGCAGGTCGATGGGCCGGTACAGGTAGCGGACGCCCTGGACGTCCCCTTCGCGTTCGTGCATGTAGGGCGAGAGCGACGGCATCACGCCATCCCCGACAAGTCCTATGAGGTAGGACTCGGTTCGATTGCTCATGCGTGCGGCTCCTTTGACAACGGCACTCGGCCGGTTCGGGCGCCTGCTGCGCCCCGGGCTGGCCAGGTGATATGGATAACGGTACAGGAAAAGTTCATATGATGCACTCTTGTTCTAGATGCGAACAAGGTTTTTTTGGTGGCTTGTTTTAGGCGCGGTTAGCGCTGGGGCAGCCGGGCGGAAAGCTCGACGGCGGCCGCCTGCAGGAGGGGGACCAGCGCCTCCATCGCCTCAACGCTGAGCCGGAACACCGGAGCAGCCGTGGCCAGGGAGGCAAAGGCGATGCCCTGGGAGTTGAAGACCGGCACAGCGATGGCACGCATGCCCAGCTCGTTTTCCTCATCCATGACCGCATACCCCTGCCGCCGGACCTTCTCGATCTCAGCGCGGAAAGCGTCGCGGTCGGTGATGGAGAGGGTTGTCAGCGGCTCCAGCGGGAGCTCCTCCAGCAGCTTTTCCCGGTCCTCATCCTCAGCGAACGCCACGAGCGCCTTGCCAACGGAGGTGGTGTGGAGCGCACCGAGAAAGCCGGGGTCACTGGTTACACGGAAGGTCTGCGGGCCGTCCACCTTGTTCACGGTGAGGTGGTGGATGCCGTCCCGGACCGAGAGGATGGTGGCCTCGCCCGTCTGCTCCGTGACCTTGCGCAGGATGGGCAGTGCGGTGCCGGCGAAGCCGTGGTGGTTGGAGACCGCCTGGCCCAGCTGGAAGATGCGGAGGCCCAGGTGATAGCGCCGGCCATCCGGCTCGTAGTCCACAAACCCGTCACGGGTGAGCGAGCCGAGGAGGCGGTAGGTGGTGCTGAAGGGCAGGTCCGCGCGCCGCGAGATCTCCGCTGCGCTGGCACCGCGGGGCTCATCCCCCAGCAGGACCAGCAGCCCCAGGGCCTTGCCCACCATGTCGGTGCGGGATTCCCCCCTGGCGGGCTTTGCGGCGTCAGCGGGGGCATCTGCTCCGGCGGGGGCGCCCGCTTCAACGGGGGTTTCCGGGGAGGCGTTTTCGCCTGTGGCTTCCTTCACACTCATAACTCGATGTTGCCACAATGTGAGAGCTATTTCTAGATCGTGAGCATGTTTCTTGACAGGTGACTGCCCTCACAGCGATCATTGCTGTATCGCACAAGTAGCTCTCACCATGTGGCTACTGAGTCCCGGTCTTTCCAACGACCGCCAGCCGCCCCTTCCCCAACCCGGACGGCGGCCGCGATCACTGATACATCCCGCGACAACGTCGTCCCCCTGAAGGAACACCATGAGCCAGACCATCCCGTCCGCCGCGCCGGGCACTGTTGCCCCGGCCGGGACACCGAAGAAGGCAGCCCTTGCCAGCTTCCTCGGCAGCGCCGTCGAGTACTACGACTTCTTTATCTTCGGCTCGGCAGCCGCCCTGATCTTCCCGCACGTGTTTTTCCCGAATGCGGACGCCAATGCCGCCATCATGTCCTTCGCGACGTTTGGTTTTGCCTACATCGCCCGGCCCGTCGGCGCCGTCATCCTGGGCCACTTCGGTGACCGGGTGGGCCGGCGCAAGGTCCTGATGTTCACCCTGGTCCTCATGGGTGCCTCCACCTTCCTGATCGGCTGCCTGCCGGACTTCAACACCGTGGGCTGGTGGGCTCCGGCGCTGCTGGTGCTGGCCCGCCTCTGCCAGGGCCTCTCCGCCGCCGGCGAACAGGCCGGCGCATCCTCCATGACCCTGGAGCACGCTCCGGACAACCAGCGCTCCTTCTTCACCTCGTGGACCCTGACCGGCACGCAGGGCGGCCAGATCCTGGCGGCGCTCGTCTTCATTCCGGTCCTCGCCCTGCCGGACGAGATCAAGTACGGCATCGGCTGGCGGGTCCCGTTCTGGCTCAGCGCCGTGGTTGTCATGGTCGCGTTCTTCATCCGCCGCTCCCTGCACGAGCCGCCGGCCTTCGAGGCAGCCCAAAAGTCGGCCCAGATCGCAAAGCTCCCCGTCGCCGACCTTCTGAAGGCCCACTGGCGGGACGTCCTCCGCGTCATCTGCTGTGCCTTCATCGCCGCCGTCTCCACCGTGTTCGGCACCCTCGCCATCAGCTACGCCAAGACTGTCGCCGGCGTGGACGGCACCATCACCCTCTGGCTCGTGGTTGGCGCCAACCTCGTCGCCCTGGGCACCCAGCCGCTCTTCGGCAAGCTGGCCGACCGGATCGGCCGGAAGCCCGTCTACATCTACGGCGCCCTGTCCAGCGCGGCCCTGGCCCCGCTGTTCCTGCTAAGCCTCGAGTCCGGCAACGTGCCGCTGATGTTCCTGGCCGCCATCGCCTTCTTCTCCTGTGGCTACGCAGCCGCAAACGCCGTCTGGCCGTCCTTCTACGCCGAGATGTTCAGCACCAAGGTACGGTTCTCCGGCCTGGCCATCGGCACGCAGCTCGGCTTCCTCATGGCCGGTTTCGCCCCGGCCATCGTCGCGGCCATGGGCGGCATTAAGCCCGGCGGCTGGGTGCAGATCAGCATCTTCACCGCTGTCATCTGCGTCATCGCCGCCGTCTCGGCCCTGACGGCCAAGGAGACCTTCAAGGTTCCCACCAAGGAGCTCGGCCTCAAGTAGCCCAACTCAAGCAGCTCGACCCGCCGTCCTGACCCGGTTTGCCCCCCAAACCGGGTCAGGACACGGCGGGTCGCTGTGTTTTGGGCCAGGTTTGGTTTTAAAGAAGGTCACGACGGCGGACCTTAGCGTCACGTGGCGAGCACTTCAGCGAGGTCGAATTTCACCGGCTCATCGAGCTGTTCGTAGGTGCAGGACTCCGGGTCCCGGTCCGGCCGCCAGCGCACGAACTGGGCGGTGTGGCGGAACCGCTCGCCTTCCATGTGGTCGTATTTCACTTCCAGCACCCTTTCGGGCCGCAGTGGAGTGAAGGACAGGTCCTTGCCCGCGCTCCACCGGCTGCCCTCCGCGTTGCGGGGCGTGCGGTTGCCCTCCTCCTGCTTGGCCCAGGCCCACGGGTGCTCGTCGAAGCTGGTGACCAGGGGCTGGAGTTCCTCAAAAAGCTCCTTGCGCCGCTTCATCGGGAAGGCGCCGACGACCCCCACGCTGGCGAGCTCGCCGTCGGGTTTGTACAGGCCCAGCAGCAGCGAGCCGATCGTGTCCGGGGCGCTCTTGTGCACGCGGTAGCCAGCCAGAACGCAGTCGGCGGTCCGTTCGTGCTTGATCTTGAACATCACGCGCTTGTCCGGCTGGTAGGGCCCGTCCAGCGGCTTGGCAATGATTCCGTCCAGGCCGGCGCCCTCGAACTGGTGGAACCACTTTCCGGCCAGCTCCGGGTCCTGCGTGGCGGCGGTCAGGTGGACAGGGGCACTGGCGGAGGCGAAGGCCTGCTCGAGGGCCGCCCGCCGCTCCGCGAAAGGACGGCCGCTGAAGTCCTCGTCGCCGAGGGCCAGCAGGTCGAAGGCCACGAACTTGGCCGGCGTCTGTTCGGAGAGCATCTTGACCCTGCTGGCCGCGGGGTGGATCCGCTGCTGCAGGGCGTCAAAGTCCAGCCGGTCCCCGGACGCGCCCACCAGGACGATCTCGCCGTCGATCACACATTTCGGCGGCAGGTTGGCCTTCAGCGCCTCCACGAGCTCGGGGAAGTAGCGCGTCATCGGTTTCTCGTTGCGGCTGCCGATCTCCACGTCATCGCCGTCGCGGAAGATGATGGAGCGGAATCCGTCCCACTTCGGCTCGTAACTCAGGCGGCCTTCGGGGATGGCACCGACCGACTTGGCCAGCATGGGGGCGACAGGGGGCATGACCGGCAGCTGCATAGGCCCCATTCTTGCCCGGGACCTTGCCGGGCGCCACCCCTTGGGGCGGGCCACCCCGAACACGCCACCCTCGACATGGCCCCCGCCCGCCGGTAGACATTAACGATGGCAGCTATCGGTTTCCACGCATCGCATGAACAGATCAGCCCCGGCCAGCTCCTGAAGGACGTCCGGCTCGCCGAGGAGGCGGGCTTCGACGCCGCCATGTGCTCGGACCACATCGAACCGTGGTCGGCGCGGCAGGGGCACTCGGGCTTCGCGTGGTCCTGGCTCGGGGCTGCCCTGGCCACCACCAGCCTGGGCTTCGGTGTGGTCACCGCACCGGGCCAGCGGTACCACCCGGCCATCATCGCGCACGCCTCGGCCACCCTGGCATCCATGTTTCCCGGCCGGTTCTGGATGGCTCCGGGCAGCGGCGAGAATATGAACGAGCACGTCACCGGCGACCCCTGGCCGCTCAAGGAAACCCGGCAGCAGCGGCTGGAGGAGTGCGTGGACGTCATCCGCCGGCTGCACGCGGGCGAGGAGGTGACCCACCACGGCCTGGTCACCGTGGAGCAGGCGCGGATCTGGGATGTACCGGCGCCGCCTCCCCCTTTGATCGCGCCGGCCATCAGCGTGGAAACGGCCCGCCGCGCCGCCGGCTGGGCTGATGGCCTGGTGACGGTGAACCAGCCCGTCGAAAAGCTCACGGAAATGCTGGCGGCGTACCGGGCCGAGGGCGGCAAGGGGAAGGCCGCACTGCAGATCCATCTGTCCTGGGCTCCCCGGGAGGAGGACGCCGTCGCCATTGCCCTGGACCAGTGGCGGTCGAACGTCTTCGCCCCGCCCATCCCCTGGGACCTTCCGACGGCGGCGCACTTCGACGGCGTCAGCACCGACGTCGGGGAAGCCCAGGTCCGGAAGTCGGTGAACATCTCCGCCAGCCTGGACCGCCACGTGCAGTGGCTGGGCGAGTACCTGGACCTCGGCTTCGACGAGCTCTACCTGCACTTCGTGGGGCAGGAGCAGGCGCCGTTCATCGACGCCTTTGCGGACAGCGTCCTGCCGCAGCTGCGGAAGGTGCCAGTGGCATGAACATCGCGGAGACATCGGACCTGTGGTGGAAGACCGCCGTCGTCTACTGCCTGGACGTGGAGACGTTCTTCGACCACGACGGCGACGGCACCGGAGACTTCAGCGGCCTGACCCAGCGCGTGGACTACCTGGCGGCGCTGGGCGTGAACTGTATCTGGCTCATGCCCTTCTATCCGTCGCCGGACCGGGACGACGGCTACGACGTGACCGACTTCTTCGACGTCGACCGCCGGCTGGGCACGCTGGGTGACTTTGTTGAGTTCATCCGCACCGCGAAGGACCGAGGCATACGGGTGATCGCGGATTTCGTGGTCAACCACACCTCGAACCAGCACCCCTGGTTTGTCGAGGCCCGCAAGTCCGTGGACAACCCGTACCGGGACTACTACGTCTGGCGGAGCGACCCGCCGCCGGACACGTCCTCCGAAGTGGTGTTCCCGGGCGAGCAGACCTCCATCTGGACCCAGGATGACGCCACCGGCGAGTGGTACCTGCACATGTTCATGGAGCACCAGCCGGACCTCAACGTCACCAACCCCAACGTCCGCAACGAGATCGCCAAGGCCATGGGTCTCTGGCTGGAGCTCGGGCTGGACGGCTTCCGGCTCGATGCGGTGCCGTTTTTCCTGGAGACCCGCGGCGCGCCCAAGGACGAGGCGGCCAACATCGATCCGCACGACTACCTCAGCGCCCTGCGCAGCTTCGTCAACCGGCGCAACGGCGGCGCGGTGCTGCTGGGCGAGGTGAACCTGCCGTACAAGGACCAGCTGGAGTATTTCGGCGGCGCCGAGGGCAACGAGCTGAACATGCAGTTCGACTTCATGTCCATGCAGCACATCTACCTGTCGCTTGCCAGGCAGGATGCCCGGCCGCTGGCCGAGACGCTGAAGACGCGTCCGCGGCTGCATCCGGACAACCACTGGGCGATGTTCGTGCGCAACCATGACGAGCTCACGCTGGACAAGCTCAGCGAGGGCGAGCGGGAGGAGGTGTTCGCCGCGTTCGGACCGGACAAGAACATGCAGCTCTACGGCAGGGGGCTGCGGCGCCGGCTGCCGCCGATGCTGGACGGCGATGCCGGCCGAATCCGGATGGTCTATTCGCTGATGTTCTCGCTGCCGGGCACGCCGGTTCTTTTCTACGGCGAGGAGATCGGCATGGGCGAGGACCTGCGGCAGAAGGGCCGCGCCGCCGTCCGCACGCCCATGCAGTGGAACGATGAAAAGAACGGCGGCTTCTCCAGTGCCAAGGCGTCCGAACTGGTGGTCCCGCTGCCCCGCGGGGAGTACGGTCCGGAGAAGGTCAACGCGGCCAGCGCCAAACGGGATCCGGAGTCACTCTGGAACTTCATGGCCACTTTGATCCAGCGGTACCGCGAATCGCCGGAGCTGGGCTGGGGCGAGTTCGCCGTCCTCGAACAGCCCGAGCCGGCCGTGTTTGCGCACCGCTGCAGCTCGGCGGAGGCCACCGTGGTGCTGCTGCACAACTTCGGCGACGCGCCGGTCAAGGTTGCCGCGAACGTGGGGTCCGGGGACAGCCCGCCACGGGCATTCCGGGACGCCATCCTGCTGGACCTGTTCGACGGCGGGAACGTTCCGTTGGAGGCCGACGGCGGGTTCACCGTTGAGCTGGGACGCTACGGCTACCGCTGGTTCCGTGTCCACCGGCCCGGCGACCGCCTGGCGCCGTAGTCCCATGGAGATTCCAGCTCCGGCCGCCGCGCCCTACCGGACTTTCCGGCGGAACACCTTCACCTCCCACGGGCGCAGGGCGAACGGCTGCCGTTCGCCGGCAGCGGCGCCCGCTTCCGGCGGATAGTTGCCCAGCACCAGCTCCGCCGATCCCTCTTCAAGCCAGCCGCCGTCGTCGACCCCGGCCGTCCGGCCGGTCTCCGAAAAGTTGGCCAGCACCAGCAGTTCCGCCTCCGGAAGCGAGCGTGTGAACGCGTAGACGTGTTCGTCGTCGGGCAGCAGCATGCTGAAATCCCCGTAGGCGACCACGGGATCCGAGTGCCGGAGGGCTATGACCTTGCGGTAGAAGCTGAACACGGACCCGGGGTCGTCAACCTGGGCGGCGGCGTTGATGGTGTTGGCGTTCGGGTTCACGGCAATCCAGGGCGCCCCGGTGGTGAAGCCGCCATGCCGGCTGGCGTCCCACTGCACGGGAGTCCGGGCGTTGTCCCGGTTCAGCGGCGCCAGGGCGGCTAGGACCTCGGCGTCGGTGTGGCCCAGGTGCGTGGTGGCTTCGCGGTGGTGGTTGAGGACCTCAATATCGCGGTACTCGCTGATGGCGCCGAACGCCATGTTGGTCATGCCCAGCTCTTCGCCCTGGTAAACGTACGGCGTGCCGCGGTGCAGGTGCAGGACGGCGGCCAGCATCTTCGCCGACAGCTCCCGGTACTGGCCATCGTCGCCGAACCGGGAAACGGCCCGGGCCTGGTCATGGTTTCCCCAGTAGAGGCTGTTCCAGCCGCGCTCCGCGAGCCCCTCCTGCCACCGGCCCAGGGACTTCTTGAGGTCGGTCAGGAGCAGTTTCTTGGGACGCCACTTGTTGCCGCCCTCCTGGTCCAGCGCCACATGCTCAAACTGGAACACCATGTCCACCTCCCGGCGGGCGGGATCCGTGAACAGCGCGGCGTCCCCGACGGTGACTCCGGGCATCTCGCCCACGGTCAGCAGGTCCTTGTCCCGGCCCGCGAAGACTTCCTCGTGCATCTCCTGCAGGAACTCGTGGATGCGCGGGCCGCAGATGAAGTGCGGGCCGCCGTCGCCGTAGAGCATGCCCTCGGCCTGGGGACCGTCCGGCAGCGACTGCTGTTTGGAAATGAAGTTGATGACGTCCATCCGGAAGCCGTCCACGCCGCGGTCCAGCCACCAGTTCATCATGTCGTACACGGCGGCCCGCACCTCCGGATTTTCCCAGTTGAGGTCCGGCTGCTTGCGGGAGAACAGGTGCAGGTAGTACTCCCCTGTCTCCGCGTCGTATTCCCAGGCCGGGCCCGAGAAAGCCGAGCCCCAGTTGTTGGGCTCTGCACCAGGTGTTCCGGGCTCTGGTGTTCCCGGCCCGGCGCCTTCGCGCGGCGGCCGCCACCAGTACCAGTCCCGCTTCGGGTTGTCCTTGCTGGAACGGGACTCCACGAACCACGGGTGCTCGTCCGAGGTGTGGTTCACCACGAGGTCCATCACCAGCTTCATGTCCCGGGAGTGCAGGCCGTCCAGCAGTTCGTCGAGGGTCTCCAGATCGCCGAACACGGGGTCGATGTCGCGGTAGTCGCTGATGTCATAGCCGTTGTCATCCTGCGGTGAGCGGTACACCGGGGACAGCCAGACGACGTCGACCCCCAGCTTCTGCAGGTAGTCCAGCTTGCCGATGATCCCGCGCAGGTCACCGATGCCGTCACCGTCCGAGTCAGCGAAGCTGCGCGGATAGATCTGGTACACCACTGCGCTCTTGAACCACTCCCTGCCGGCCCGGTAGGCCGCCTCTGCCTCGGTTTCCTGCGTGGTCATCGCTGGCTCCTCCTGGTCGACGGTGGCGGGCTGCTGGCCCACTGAAAGTCTTGTTCCAGAAGAATCCGCGGTCAATGGCCTGGCTTGATGGACCGGCTCGCTTGGAAGTGCCCCGGCCTGGCCGATCCTCAGTCCGTTTCAGGGCCGGCGCAGCGGCCTGTGCCGCTACGCTCGGGCCAGGCGCTTCTGTAACCGGCAGGTCTGTAACGGGCAGCGACTCGGCGGCCCGGCGGGCGGGGCCGCAATAGGCACGGCCGCCGGCCCCTTGCGAAATGCCGTGACAGGAGCCACGATGGACCTACGTTCAATGAATGAACGTCACGTTCAAAGTTCAACATCATCATGACCTACCGGATGGCCAAAGGCGGCTTTCCGGTATCAGAAATCCCGGGAACCCACGGTTCCCGCAGCCCGCGAGGAGCCAACCATGAGCACCGTTCACCGCATCCTTCTCATTGCATAAGGAGCAAGACCCCCAAGATGGTCGCGGAAATCCTCCGTGAACGCGATGACAGGCGCACCGGAGCCCTGATCGCCTGCATCACCGAGGTGAGCAGCAGCGAGGGCAAGGACGCCATCACTCACGGCGTGGTGGCTGAAGGCGCGGGAGTCCCGGTCCGGTACGTGGAATGGAAGTACCCGTCGCGCGAGCACCTGATCGCCATGGCGAACGCCTGACGGCCGCCGCCGGGACAGGGTTTGCTAGGACAGGGCCTTCGCGACCTCGTCTGCGGCCTTGCGGAGCTGGTCGACAACTCCGGGCAGCTTGTCCGATTTGAACCGCTGTACGGGTCCCTGGGCAGCGAGCACGCCGATCAGTCCATTCGAAGTGTCACGGACCGGGTAGGCGACGGCGAAAAGGCCCTCTTCAAGCTCCTCGTCGATGACCGCATAGCCCTGTTCGCGGACCTGGCGGATCTCCTGCAGGAGTGCCTTCCGGCTCGTGATGGTGCGGGCGGTGTAGGACTCCAGCTTGTCCGGCAATGAAGCGGAAATTCCTTCGTCGCTGAGTTCAGACAGCAGCAGCTTTCCCGTGGCGCTGGCATGAGCGGGGTAGTTTCCGCCGACGTACAGGTGGGTAGCGTTCAGGTAGCGCGAGCCCGAGGCTTCGGCGATCACGTCGTAGGACGTTTCACCCCGGACCATGGCAAAGCTCATCGTCTCCTTGAGCTTCGCGGCGTATTCGTCCAGGATCGGCTGGATCCTGGCTACGGCACCGGTGTAGGGGTCGGCTAGCCTGCCCAGCTTGGCCATCTGCCAGCCCAGCAGATAGCGGTTGTCCACGCGGTCCACGAAGCCCGTCTGCTCAAGGCTCAGGAGCAGGCGGAAGGCCGTCGGGCGGGTCATCCCTACGGCTTGGGCCAGCTCCGTGACAGTGATTCCCTGCCGGTGGCGGCCCAGTTCACTCAGAAGGACGGTCGCCTTGATGACGGACTTGTTGGTCAGGTCTGCCGATTCATCGGCAGCTGCCGTCTCGGTTCCTTGCGCCTGGTCGGCTTCTGCTGCGCTTCGTCCCGCCGCCATATCTGCTCCCGGTTCGCGTTCGCCCACGGCCCGAAGCCCGTGCTGTCCCCATCCATCCTATGCGCTTTTCAAGTAGCGAACGGGGCGTTCACCCCTCGGCTCAACGGCTCTGCCCGAGGTTCAGGGGACCAGGACGACCTCCCCGGTGGTTGCTTTGCTAATGACCTTTGGGGGGTCAGTCCTCGGGTGGCGGAGGCCGCGTTGCGGGCCGCGGCGGCCCCTTTCCTCCTTGTTAGGCGTTCGGGTTGGGCGCGAAGTGTCCTGTTTGGTTGGGACTACCGCACCAGTGCCTTGCCCTGCGGCGCTGAGGTGTCGCTCAGGCTCAGGCCCTTGGTTTCCGGGGCGAGGTACTGGGAGATCACTGCACCCGCCACGCAGATGCCGGCGGCGATCAGCATCGTGGTTCCCACGCCCAGGCCATCGACTGACATCGGCAGGATGAACGTTCCGGCCGCGGCACCGATCCGTGAGAAGGCCGTGGCAAAGCCGACGCCTGCGCCGCGGATTTCCGTGGGGAAGACCTCGCCGGGGTACACGCCGGTCAGGGCCGTGGAGACGGCATTGAAGAAGGAGAAGGCGATGAAGCAGACCAGGATGACCAGCGGCGAGACGTGGGAGAACAGGCCGATGATCACCAGGGCGACGGCGGCGATCCACATCGGCGGGATGGACAGTTTGCGGCGGCCGACCCGTTCAATGAGGAACATCGCAGCCAGGGATCCGGCCACCATCACGCCGTTGAGCAGCAGCGCTCCGGCAAGGCCGTCCTCAACACCCAGGCTTTCGAGCACGATGGGTGCGAAGGTGGCGATCGCGAAGTAGGGGGTCACATTGCAGACCCAGTACATGCAGACGAAGATGACATCGACGACCTGATCCGGGCCACCGGGCTGCTCGAGGGCCAGCTCACCGCATCCCTGCACATCACCGAGGAGGACTACGCGATTGCCTCCGGCCTGATCCCGGCCTTGGAACGCAAGGTCGGCAGGATCATCATCAACGGCTGGCCCACCGGCGTCGAAGTCGGCCACGCAGTGGTTCACGGCGGTCCCTACCCCGCCACCTCTGACTCGAAGACCACCTCGGTGGGCACGCTGGCGATCAACCGGTTCCTGCGCCCGGTTGCCTACCAGAACTTCCCGGAGCAGCTGCGCCCGGCACCGCTGCAGGACGCCAACCCCTGGCAGGTCAATCGCCTGATCGACGGCAAGCCCGTCCAGGCCCAGTAACAGCGACACACTTCCGGCCCCGGGCAGGCTCCCGCAACAGACACCGTCCGGGGCCGGAGAACCACCCTCGTGCCCGGAACCGTGGACTCGGAGGTCGAGCTCCTCCCAGGCTTCCCGGTGGCGTTCGGAAACCGCCTCGGTGCCGGAAACTAACCGGGCGCTAACGGGCAGGAAACGCCTGCGCAACATTGCCGCGCCACACTGGTTGTGCCGGCAATTGCAGGCACCAACTCCAGCTCAGGAGGCCACGCCATGTTGAAGGAAGCCAAACCCCACATCACCCGGGTCCGTGCCCTGGACCAGCTGCACCGCGGCGACGAGATCGAGGCCCGCCTGTCGGTTGGCCCCAGCTATGACGACGTCATCATCCGCCGCGGCAGCGTCCAGGAGACAGCCCCGGGCATTGGCGTCGTGTGGATCATGGATCATCACACGGGCATGCGCAAGGCCATCAATACGGACGAATGCAGCGTTTGGCGCGTCGCCTGAGCCGCCTAACCGCCGGCCACGGACTGGATAATCAGCACTTCCTGGCCGGCAGAAACTTCCGTTTCCAGGCCGCGGAGACGCCGGACCTCCTCACCGTTCACGTAAATATTCACGTAGCGGCGGAGCGCACCCGTCTCGTCCCGCAGCCGCCTGGCAAGCACCGGGTAAGTCCCGGTCACGGAATCCAGCAACCAGCCCACAGTCACCGCCCCGTCGGCGGGTGTAGTCAGTATGGACTGCCCGCCGGCGAGCGGCTGGAGGACGCTGGGAAGGACCACACTGATCTCAGCCATTGCACTTGCTCATGCGCCGGTCCCGGCAGCAACCGGGGCCCTGGCCACAACGGCGGCGCGGACGCACAGCACATCCGGCAGGTGGGACGCCACCTCCGCAAAGGTATCGCCTTCGTCTGCGCTGGCATACACCGCGCCCCCGCGCGTCCCGAAGTAGACCCCGGCGGGCTCGGCGGAATCCACGCTGGCCGCGTCGCGGAGGACCGCATTGAATTCTGATTGCGGCAGGCCGGCGTCCAGGCGCTTCCACGTGGAACCGGCATCGTCCGTACGGTGCACCGCAAGCTTTCCCTCCGGCGGGATGCGTTCGCCGTCGGCCTTCAAGGGAACAACCCAGGCCGTGCCTGCACGCCTGGGGTGGGTCAGCATGACGAACCCAAAATCGGCCGGCAGGCCGTCCGCTATCGATTCCCAGTTCTCGGCATTGTCGTCGGTGCGGTACACGCCGTGGTGGTTCTGCGCGTAAAGGCGGCCTTCGACGGCGGCATCCGCCGCTATCTTGTGGACGCACTGGCCGAATTCCGGGTTGGGATCGGGCATGAAGTAGGCGGAGATGCCCTTGTTGCGCGGCTCCCAGGACAGCCCGCCGTCGAGCGAGCGGTACACGCCTCCGGTGCTCATGGCCACATGGACGTTCTCCCCGGAGGGGTTGACCACGATCGAATGGGCTGCCGCGCCGCCATACCCGGCTCCCCACTCACTGCGGTGCGGGTGGTCCCAGAGTCCGCGGTTCAGCTCAAAATGCTCGCCGCCGTCGGTCGATTTCCACACTGAAATCGGCTCCGCGCCGGCCCAGACGACGCCCGGGCGGGATTCGGCGTCGGGATGGATCTGCCAGATCCGTTCCACGGCGGCGTCGGTGCCTTCGGGGAACTTGATGGCGCCCTGCTCGGGCTCGGTCCAGCTGGCGCCAAGATCATCCGAGTGGGCTACGTACGGGCCCCAGTGCTCGGACCGCACCCCCACCATGATGCGCGTGCGGCCGTCCCGCGTGTCGATTCCGATGCTTGGTATCTCGCTCATCAGGAAATGCGGGCCGGAAAAGGACCACTGCTTCCGGTCCCGGCTGGTGGCGAGCCAGAGGCCTTTTTTGGTCCCGATTGCTAGAACGAAACTCTCTGAGGCATTCATGCACCCCATGCAACCACTCGGGCGGAGGGGCTGCAATGGTTTTGACCCCCACGTGTCTGGCTGGATTCGTTGCTCGGGCCGGGCCTAGGACCCGATCCTCGCGCCGTCTTTGGCGGTGCCGGCCTGTGCGGCACGGCGGTTCCGCCACCACCGGCGAAGCAGGTCCGCCGCGGCCAGGATTCCGGCCAGGGGCGTGAGGACGGCAGCGGCGTAGACGAAAAGCAGCCAGGTGAGCGTGGCGATCGGGGGCTGGCTCCGGCTGAGCAGCGACAGGCCGCCGAACAGGCCCGCAACCCAGAAGAGCACCACCAGCGTCAGCACGGCCGCTGCCGGAAAGTACTCGTTCCGCACCACCCTCTTCAAGGTTTCCACCACTGATCCTCCTGTGCCTTGCATCCCCATGAGACCAGTATGCGACGGAGACCCGCTGCCACGGAGGCGGCACGACGAACGTGTGATGAACACAACCGCTGGCTCGCACTGCTGCATTCTGTCAGCCTCGGGGACTACACTGAACTATCGAACATATATTCGAAAAAGGTGTGTTGTGGGCGTGATCATTGACCCCCGCGTGATAGAGGCGGGACTTTCCCTGCGGCTGGTGCTGGTCTCCCCCGTGGCTGTCCCAGCGGGCTTCCCGTCGCCCGCCCAGGATTACTTCGACGGCCGGATCGACCTGAACGAACACCTGATCAAGGACATCACCAGCACCTACATAGTGCGGGTGTCCGGCGACTCGATGGAACAGGCCGGTATCAGCGACGGCGACGAACTGATCGTCAACCGGGCACTGGAACCGCGCGATGGATCCGTGGTGGTGGCAGTGCTGGACGGCGAGCTCACCATCAAGCGCCTGAAGATCACCGCGGCTGGCGTGGTGCTCCAGGCGGCCAACCCCCTATATCCGGACATCATGGTCCCAGCCCTGGCCGACCTCACCATCTGGGGCGTGGCCACCAGGTGCCTGCACCATGTCTGAGACCCGGCAGCAGATAGCCCTGGTGGACGTGAACTGTTTCTACGCCAGCGCCGAGCGGGCCTTCGACCCCTCCCTTGAGGGCAGACCGCTGGTGGTGCTCTCCAACAACGACGGCTGCGCCGTAACCCGCAGCCCGGAGGCGAGGGCCCGGGGGATCAGCACCGGCGAACCGTGGTTCAAGATCGCGCCGCGGGCCAAGGAGTGGGGCCTCGTTGCCCGGTCAAGCAACTATGAACTGTACGGCGACATCAGCGCCCGAGTGATGGAGCTGCTGGGACGCTACTCGGCCTGGCTCGAGGTGTACAGCATCGACGAGGCGTTCCTTGGCATCAAGGGCAGCCCCGAACAGGTGGTGGGTCTTGGCCGGACCATCAGGGCCGCGGTCCAGCGCAACGTCGGGGTGCCTGTGTGCGTCGGCATCGCCGGCACCAAGACGCTGGCCAAACTGGCGAACCGGTGGGCGAAGAACAATCCATCCCTTGAAGGGGTGTGCCGCTGGGAATCAATGGCCCCGGAGGCGCGTGAACTGCTCATGGCCCGGCTGCCGGTCTCGGAGGTCTGGGGCGTGGCGGGACGGCTGGAAAAGCGGCTGAACGCCATGGGGATCTGCTCCATCCTGGAGCTGAGCCGGGCGGATCCGGTGATGGTGCGTGACCGCTTTTCGGTGGTGCTGATGCGCACGGTGCTGGAGCTGCGCGGAACACCGTGCATACCGCTGGAGGAGGAACGCGTGGGACGGGACCAGCTGATCTTCTCGCGCTCGTTTTCCACTCCCCTGACATCGGTCCCCGAGTTTCGCCAGGTCCTGAGCGTCTATGCGCAGCAGGCGAGTGCGCGGCTGGCCCGGCACCGCCTTCAGGCCAAGGTCCTCACAGCGTTCGCCGGCACATCCCATTACAACCCGAAGGACAAGTCGTTTCCCTCGGTGTGCGTTCCGCTGCCCATGCCCACCTCGGACCCGGTACTGCTCACCAGGGCGGCCCACGCCCTGCTTCCAGTGATCCAGGAGGGCGTGAAATACGCGCGGGCCGGCATCATGGTCACCGACCTTCGGCCGTCCGGCAATCAGCAGCCGCTGGAGCCCTTCACCAACCCGCACGAGGAAAGCGGGATCGGGCCGCTGGTTGAGCAGATCAGCCGCAAGTACGGCAGGGGCTCCATCGGGCTCGGGCTCGCGGGCCTGAGGAGCGGTCTGGACTGGAGCATGAAGCGCGGCATGCGTTCGCCGCGCTACACGACCCACTGGGATGAGCTGCCGGTGGTACGCGCGGCATGACCGGCGCGCGGGCCCGCGACGGTCAGCCAGCGGAACCGGTCAGACCAGCGGAACCAGTCAGTCCACAAACTCCGACTGGGTCTCGATGAAATCCCACTCGGCTTCGGTCAGGACCGCCTGCGGGGTGTCCGGGTGCGGGCCGCCAGCCTCGGCAATCCCCTCCATCACGAACGCCGGAACCTCGCCGGCGCGCAGGTTCTCGCGAAGCCACTCCTTGCTTTTCAGGTCCAGCTCCAGCCACCACATGTGAATCTGCATGGGACGCCGCCTTTCTACGTCTCCAAACTAGGCTCACCCGGCGCGGGATTCAAGGGAAAATATCGCCGCCCGTCCATCTGCGCCGACAGCGCCCCGGGGGGCTGGAAACCGGCGCTGAGCTGGGCGAAGGCCCTGTGGAGCTATGGTCTTTCCCGACGCCGCGGGCA
Organism: Arthrobacter sp. NPDC058097; assembly: GCF_042884885.1. NCBI lineage: Bacteria > Bacillati > Actinomycetota > Actinomycetes > Micrococcales > Micrococcaceae > Arthrobacter > Arthrobacter sp. NPDC058097. Next base: position 102,303 of record NZ_JBHVSZ010000010.1, on the reverse strand, counting down.
CACAATTGATTATGGATGCAGAGCACTTCAGCGGTCCGCCTCCGCTCCTTGTGGGCACGGTTCCCGGCCAGCATCCGGAGGTCCTCAAGACCGCCGTCACTCTGGCACACAAGCTGTCCGCCCCGTTGCTCTTCGCCTACGTGGATGAGGCAAGCTACCTGGTTGAGTGGGATCCCGCGCGATCCGCACACCGCCTCTCCCTGCACCCCGACAGGGACGACGACGACGTCCGCTCCCTCACCGCCGAACTGAAGTCGGCCATCACTTCGGCCGTCCAGGACGGCGGGCCGGCATGGACCCTGCGCACATTAGCCGGGGACCCAGCCCGCGCGCTCGGCAGACTGGCCTCGGAGGTTAACGCTCCCATGATCATTGTGGGAACGCCGGAGCGCGGCTTCGGACACCGCATTACGGAACTCCTGAACGGCTCGGTGGCCGCCTGGCTTACCCACCACCAGAGCCGGCCCGTGCTGGTGGTCCCGTTCCGGATGGCGGCGCATGAGGACCGGCCTGAATAGGCGGGTCACACGCCTGCCAGAAGCGCGCGGAAAAGTAAAGTCAAAGTACTTATTCAAGGTGGTGGCCAACGTGGCTACCGGCAAGTAAGCTGAACCAGGCAGGCTGAATCAAGAGCCCGCCCCAAAGACTGCTCCGGAGTGCGTATCCCCCAATAACGCGCTCCGGAGCTTTTTGTTGCCCGAAAACTCCGGGGTGCTAGGAACCCCTCATTGAGATCATTAGTCTCTTCGCCATCCAGCCAGTTAGCTTTCCACTTCCGTGACCTCACGCACCTTCCTTGACGGATACCCCCTAGGGGTATAACTTGAGGGCATGGAGACTTCCGGAGAACGGACGCCGGCGGCGTCCAACGAAGAAGCGATTGCAGACTCCGCGCAGCACGGCTACACGGGGGACAAAGACGCGTACCTGCGCCGGCTCCGGCGGATTGAGGGGCAGGTCCGGGGAATCGCGCGGATGGTCGAGGAGGACAAGTACTGCATCGACATCCTGACGCAGGTCGCTGCGGTGACCAAGGCGCTGCACGCCGTCAGCCTGGGCCTCGTGGAAGAACACATCGGCCACTGCGTTGTCGGGGCGGCCTCCGAACCTGATCCTGATCTCCGGGCCGAAGCCATCGACGTTAAGGTCAAGGAGGCGGCGGGCGCCATCGGGCGCCTGCTGCGCTAGCGGCACAACCACCACCCACCAAGCTGGCCAACCCAGTCAGCGCAGCAACGAGGAGCCAGCAATGAGCACGATCTCCACCAAAGTCCACGTTTCCGGCATGACCTGCGGGCACTGCGTGTCCGCAGTCAGCGAGGAGCTCGAGGCGCTGGACGGCGTCGAGGACATCGATATCGACCTCAATGCCGGCGGCATTACCACCGTCACCATCACCTCCACGCAGAAGCTCTCGCCGTCCGAAATCGGCGAGGCAGTGGCCGAGGCGGGCTACCTGGTGGTGGCCAACGAGGCCTAACCCCGGCCTCCCATCCGCACCAGGCACCACCAGAGCACGAAGCACCAGAGGGCACGAAGCACCACCACAGAAGGACCAGCCATGGGCACCGAACACCTTTCCGCAGGCAACCCCCGCAGGGTGATCGAACTGGACGTTGCGGGCATGACCTGCGCCTCCTGCGTGAACCGCGTGGAAAAGAAACTCGCCAAGCTCGAAGGCGTCGAGGCCACGGTCAACCTCCCCCTCGAAACCGCCCACGTAACAGCCCCGGCCACCATCACGGACCAACAGATCACAGACCAAGTAGCCTCGGCCGGCTACAAGGCAACGGTCAGACCGGTCACCAAGAAGGACCCGGCGGAGCAGGCCGGGATGGAGGCCGACGCAGCGCACCACGAAGACCACATGGCCCACGGCAGCAAGGCCTCCGAACTGAAGCCGCGCCTGCTCGTCGCGGCGGTCCTGACGGTGCCGGTGTTCCTGATCTCGATGTTCCCGGCGTTCCAGTTCCCCGACTGGGGCTGGGTGGCCGGCGCCCTTGCGCTGCCCGTGGTCAGCTGGGCGGCGTGGCCGTTCCACAGGGCGGCCGCCATCAACGCCCGCCACTTCGCCTCCACCATGGACACCCTGGTATCGCTCGGCGTGATCGCGGCCTATCTGTTCTCCGCCTGGCAGCTCCTCGCCTTCCCCCGCCTGACCGAACACCCCGGCATGGAAGAGATGGGCGGCGCTGGTTCGGGGGGCCTGTACTTCGAGGTGGCCAGCGTGGTCACCACATTCCTTCTGCTGGGCCGGTTCCTGGAGGCGAACGCCAAGTCGAAGGCCGGCGACGCGCTCAGGGCCCTCCTTGATCTCGCCGCCAAGGACGCCTCCATCCTGCAGGACGGCACCGAAGTGAAGATCCCGGCGAGCCGGCTGGCGGTCGGGGACGTGATCGTGGTCCGTCCCGGCGAGAAGATCGCCACCGACGGCGTGGTGATGGACGGCGTCTCGGCAGTGGACGCCTCACTGGTCACGGGCGAATCGGTTCCCGTGGATGTCGGGCCGGGCAGCCTTGTCACCGGTGCCACCATCAATACGTCCGGCCGGATGCTGGTCCGGGCCACGCGTGTCGGCGCCGAAACCACCCTGGCCCAGATGGGCCGCCTCGTTTCGCAGGCACAGACCGGCAAGGCGCCAATTGCCCGGCTAGCCGACCGCATCAGCGCGGTCTTCGTGCCCGTGGTCCTGGCCATCGCCGTCCTCACCTTCGCGGGCTGGCTGCTTGCCGCCGGGCCGGACATCACAGGCCCCGAACTCCGCGCGGCCTTCACCGCCGCAGTTGCCGTGCTGGTCATCGCCTGCCCCTGCGCCCTTGGCCTGGCCACACCCGTGGGCCTCCTGACCGGAACGGGCCGCGGCGCACAACTCGGCATCCTCATCAAGGGCCCGCAGGTCCTCGAGGACACCCGCACGGTGGACACCATCCTGCTGGACAAGACCGGAACCGTCACCAGCGGGCAGCTGTCCGTGGACGCCGTGGCGGCATTTGCGCCGTTCAGCGGGCCGGACGTCCTGCGCTTGGCCGGAGCGGTGGAGTCGGCGTCGGAGCATCCGATCGCCTTAGCGATCGCTGCCGCCGCAAAATCCGCCGTACCCGCCACGGGCCAGCGGTCGTACGCCAGCCACAACGTCACTGACACGAACGACGGCGCCGGCCTCCCCGCCGTCGTCGCCTTCCGTTCCGCCCCTGGCGGCGGAGTGGTGGGAACCGTTGAAGGCCAGCTCGTCGCTGCCGGCCGCAGCGGCTGGCTGCTGGAGAACGGAGTCGAGACCAGGCCGGAGCAGGACCAGGTGCTCCGGAACGCCGAGGAGTCCGGCGCCACCGCCATCTGGGTGGCCGTGGACGGCGAGGCGGCCGGCATCATCGAACTGCGGGACACGGTCAAGGAGGGATCGAAGGCGGCTGTCGCCCGCCTCAAGGCCCTGGGACTGCGGCCCATGCTGCTCACGGGTGACAACGCCGCGGTCGCTGCCCAGGTGGCTGCCGCCGTCGGAATCGCCGCGGACGATGTTTTCGCCGGAGTCCTCCCCGAGGGCAAGGTCGAAGCCGTCCGCCGGCTGCAGGCTGCCGGCGCGACGGTGGCCATGGCGGGCGACGGCGTGAACGACGCCGCAGCCCTGGCGCAGGCCGACCTCGGCATCGCGATGGGTTCCGGCACGGACGTGGCGATCGAGGCTGCCGACCTGACCGTGATGGGCAACGACCTCGGACAGGTGGCCACCGCGATCGAGCTGTCCAGGCGCACGCTGGCCACCATCAAGACCAACCTGTTCTGGGCCTTCTTCTACAACGCGGTGGGCATTCCGGTGGCTGCCCTCGGACTGCTCAATCCCATGGTGGCCGGCGTGGCCATGGCGGCGAGTTCGGTGCTGGTGGTGGCCAACTCACTCAGGCTGCGGCGCTTCGGGAGGTAAGCACCCCGGGCGGGGGCCAGACCCTAGGCCGTCCCGAAGCGGACAGCCGCCCGGGCCTTCGCCTTGGCAGCTTCCTCGTCGCGGTCCTTTGCGGGAGCGTGCGTCACCAGGGATTCGAGCAGGTGCTGGGTCACGTGCGCTATCTCGTGCACGGCGCGCTCGAACACCTCCTCATTGGCTTTGGAGGGCTTGGTGCTGCCGCTGATTTTTCGCACGTACTGCAGCGCCGCGGCGTGGATCTCCTCGGACGTGGCGTGCGGTTCGTAGTTGTGGAGGGTACGGATATTCCGGCACATACCCCCATGCTAGGCTCTGGAGCGCCGAGGATCGACCCTTCCGGGCCCGCTTCAGGCGGAGCGTGTGACCATGGGCAGGACTCCATGGGGAGCGCTGCCCATCGACACTCTTTCGGACCGGAGGATAGGTTTTAGGCAATGGATCTTCCGGACGAGCCGGAGGCCGCTGGGGATGCCGACTGGATCGGATCCGTTGATTAAAGGAGAAATGTAATGGCTATTTGGGGTGCAGACATTGCGCAGCTGAAGAACTTGGGCACCAAGCTTCAGGCTGGTTCGAATGAAATCGAGAAGCAGAAGTCCCTGCTGACCAAGGTGCTCGAGGGCACCGACTGGAAGGGCCCGGACGCCGACAAGTTCCGCAGCGAGTGGCACGGCCAGCACGCCGCAGCCCTTGCCAAGGTGGCGCAGGCACTGGACGAGGCCGGCAAGCAGGCCAGCCGCAACGCTTCCCAGCAGGAGGAAGCCTCCCGCTAACCCGGGAACGCACCGGAGGGCCGGACGCACCATGCGTCCGGCCCTCCGGCATTTCAAGCGGTCAGTCCCGAAAGAACCTGGCCCGTCTTTGGAGACTTAGGGGACGGGTTCGACGTCGTTCGCATGGTCAAGCGGTCCGGTCACCGCTGCCCCGGCCCCCGGTTTGGCCCCCCTGAGCTCATCCAGCCGGACGCAGACCACCCCGCCCACGATCAGCAGTCCGCCTGCGAGCTGGATGGCGCCGGGCAGTTCGCCCAGCAGCAGCCACGCCCAGACCACGGCAAACAGGACCTCGGTGAGGGAGACGAACGAGGCCACCTTGGTGCCGAGCGCCCGTGCAGCCATGATCCCGGAAACGTAGGCCAGGACGGTGGCCAGCACCACAAGACCGCCCAGCGGAACCCACCACGGAGTGGTCCAGGGCCCGAGTTTGGTATCGGCCGTGCTCATGGCCATTGGCAGGAGGCCGGTGGCTGCCATTAGCCACATGACCGCCGCACCGGTCAGCAGCCCGCCCGATGCGAGGACGATGGGCGGCAGCGTGTCGTTCTGCTTGGCCGTGAGGAAGAAATAGATGGCAAGGCAGACGGCCGCGGCCAGACCCCAGAGCACGCCGACGGCGTCCACCTTCACTGCCCCCGTGAGGTCCAGGACAAGGACCAGCCCGCCCAGCGACAGCAGCGTCCCGGCGATGGTCAGGGCTCGCGGCCGCTTCCGGCTGGCCACCCAGAGCCACAGCACGATCAGTACCGGGCCGAGGTATTCGAGCAGCAGTGCCACGCCAACTGACAGCCGGGCCACGGCATTGAAGTAGAACAGCTGGCACCCTGCGACGCCGATCAGGCCAAACAGGAGAATCGTCAGCCAGTTCGACCGCAGCTGGTGCCACCGGCCCCGGAGCGCCAGCACAGCGGGGATCGCGAGGATGAGCGCGGCACCTGTCAGCCGGGCGGTGACGGCCGCCCCGGGCGTCCAGCCGGTCTCCAGCAGCGCCTTGGCGAAGGAGCCGGAGAGCCCGAAGATCGCCGACGAAAAGAGGGCGACACCCAATCCTGACGCAAGGAAGCCGGTGGCCTTTGCCTCAGCGGAAGGGGCAGCCGGAGCGGAAGCGGGAGCGGGAGCCGCAACCGGGGCCGGAAGGCGGGCCGGAACCGGCGCCACAGAAGTGACCGCCGTTTCGGCGCGGTTGTTCGGTACGGGCACGGATGCCTCCCGTCAGGAGTAAAGTGGGGTATTGGTCCTGACATTACGCCCCGGCACTGTAAGGAGTCAAGGTGGTCTTTGCCCCTGACACGGAACTCTCGCTGCGCTTTGTGGTGAACCTCATCAACTCGGCCGCCAACGGCGAGGAAAACCTGCCCACAGTGGCCGCCCTGGACGAGTTCCTGCGGCAGGAGGGCTTTACCGGTTCACGCACGCACGACGCCGCCGAACTAGCCAGCATCCACGCACTGCGGACGGTATTGGCAACGCTGTGGACGGCTGATGAGGATACGGCCGTGGCCGGCGTGAACCGCCTGCTGCGCGATGCCCAGGCACTCCCCCAGTTGCTCAAGCATGATCAGTGGGACTGGCACCTGCACGCCACCACGCACGATGCCCCACTGGCAGACAGGATGGGCACCGAGGCAGCCATGGCCCTCGTTGACGTGATCCGCAGCAAGGAGATGGACCGGATGCTCGTGTGCGCGGCCGATGACTGCGACGCGGCAGTACTCGATCTCAGCCGCAACCGGTCCAAGAGATACTGCGACACCGGAAACTGCGCCAACCGCGCCCATGTGGCGGCGTACCGGGCACGCCGCGCGAGCGGAGAATAACCGGCGCCGGCGGCTGCTGGCCGTCGGGCGTTAGGAGGCTCCGCCGTCGGGCCCGGATTCACCGGGTCCGCCCGAACCGGCGGCGCCCCGGGCATCCGGGCCGCCCTGGGCGCCTCGCCCGCCGTGCCCCTGTGGGGGCTTCCGGGCCGAGCTCAGGTTCACGCCCGAGCCCTTACCCAGGTGGGCGGCGTTGTCCTTGTAGCTCATGGACAGCATCGCGGCGATGACGAGCGTGACAATGAAGGCGATGCCGGCGCCGGTGAAGGCCAGGTCGAACCGCGGCGACCGGGCGCTGCCGCCGGAGGCGAAGATCAGTACCGCGAAGAAAGCGACCACAGCCCAGAAGGCGGAGAACATCAGGGGTCCCTTGACCGAGGTCCGCAGGTTGCGCGGTTCTCCTGGTTTCTGGTGTGCCAAGGTGATTCCTCCCGCGCGGGCGGCGCGATGCGGCCTGCCCGCTGTGCTGTGTGGTGTTCTGAAGGGCTGCTGGCAGCCAACGGCTGTTCTACAACGAGTAGAACCCTTGGTACTAGTTTACGGCCTTTGACGCGTCCGCCCGCGCATCGTGCCGGAGTGAGAGGCCTGCCAGGATCCAGAGCACACCCGAGATGATGGCCCCGCCGCCGGCAACCCCCAGCAGCGCGTGCGGACCAAGTTCCACGAAGAACGGCAGGGTCGCGGCCGTGCCCAGCCCGATGACGCCGGAGGCCAGCCAGTCGCGGGCAAGGACATGCCGTCCGCGGAACCTGATGCCCAGCCACAGCTCGGCTGCTGACGCCACGGCCAGGCCCAAAGCGCCGATCACGGCGAACACCAGGCTGCCCTGCAAGAACAGCAGGGCCACGCCGGCGCCGGTGAGGGCCGCTCCGCCGGCGGACAGAAGCCGGCCGGCCGGTGCGTCACGGCGGAAACCGGTCAGCGGAATGCCCCACAGCAGGATCAGGCCAGTGGCCAGCAGATACACCCCGCCGGTCAGCGACATGCCGGTCACGGAGGGAGCCGCCCAAAACACAGTCACGGCTCCGAACACCAGTGCGGCGGCGGCCCGCAGCAGGGCGGGTTTCCACAGTTCCCCCGAGGGGGCAGGCACGTCGGACTGGGCAGGGGTCGCTGGGGAAGTCACCGCTCCAGTTTAGTGCGCCAGCCTGCGCCGGCGAATCCGGCCGCAGCTATGAGCCAAGCACCATCCAGCGGTCTGTCCTGGCCCGCAGCCCCAGCGTTACGGCACGGGCGCACATGTAGCCCAGCGAAAAGGCCGCCCACACCCAAACCAGCGCCGCCGCGCCGTCGGCCCCGGCCAGCGGCACGGCCAGCAGCAGCGGAAGGTAGACCGCAAGATTCACGACGCCGGCAATCGCCAGATACTTCGCGTCGCCGGCGCCGATCAGCACCCCGTCGAGCACGAACACGTACCCGGCGAGGGGCTGGCCCGCGGCCAGTACCCAGAGGGCCGCGGTCAGAACCGACTGGACGCCGGCGTCGGACGTGAAGAGGGCGCCGGCGAACGGGGCCACCGCGGCGAGCAGCACGCCGGTGACCACACCGAAGCCGGTACCCCAGCGGATCATGGTCCGGGTCAGGATCCTGGCTTTGCCGGGATTTGAGGCCCCCAGCTCCTTCCCGATCAGCGCCTGCGCGGCGATGGCCAGGGCGTCCAGGGCGAAGGCGAGGAAGGTGAACACCGTCATGGCCAGCTGGTGGGCGGCGAGGTTCACGGCACCCTGGGCCGTGACCACCAGGACGGTGGCGAGGATGGCGGTGCGCAGGCTCAGGGTCCGCAGCATGAGCCAGGAACCCACCTTGGTCATGGCCCGGATGCCGTGCCAGTCGGGCAGCAGGCTGACGCCGTGATGGCGGGCGCTACGCTGCACCATCACCAGATACACCGCGGCCATGGCCCACTGCGCGATGCTCGTTCCCGCCGCGGACCCGACCACAGACAGGCCAAGGCCGTATACCAGCACCAGGTTCAGCACGATGTTCAGCGTGAATCCCGCAGTCGCCACCACCAGGGGCGTCCGGGTGTCCTGCAGCCCCCTCAGCACGCCCGTGCCGGCGAAGATCAGCAGCATGGCGACCAGCCCGGGCATGGACCAGCGCAGGTAATCGACCGCGAAGGTGCGGATCTCAGGGCCTGGCCCCATGAGCCCGATCAGCGGCTCCGCGGCAAGGAACCCGGCCAGCGCGAGCACGGTCCCCAGCAGCAGGGCGAGCCAGACACCGTCGCGCCCGGCTGCCAGCGCCCTGCCAAGCTGGCCGTCCCCGACTGCCCGTGCCACTGCCGGGGTGGTGGAGTAGGCCAGGAAGACCATCAGCCCAACCGCCGTATGCAGCACCGCCGAGGCCAGCCCGACGCCGGCCAGCTGGGCAACGCCAAGGTGCCCAACGATCGCCGAGTCGGCAAGCAGAAAGAGCGGTTCGGCGATCAGGGCGCCAAAAGCCGGAACGGCAAGCCGGAGGATTTCACGGCCGTGGCTCTCGGGTTTTGGGGTGGAAACGGCAGCGGAAGGCGATTGTGGCACGGTTTCAGCCTAGCTGGCGCAATAAAGATAACCACGACACATTAGTTGACACTTCAACAAAACTTCGGGACAGTGGAAGGGAAGCTTCATCCGACGGGCTCCGGACCGCGTGCCCAAAAGAGACAACCCCCCAATCGATCCGAACGGTGAGAATCTCCATGAACCAGTCCACCCAGACCACCACAGCCCTGACGATCCTGCGAGTGATTACCGGGTTCCTCTTCGCCGCGCACGGCTGGCAGAAGTTCAGCGAATTCACCATCGCCGGCACGCAGGCTTCCTTCGCCAAGATGGGGGTTCCGGCGGCTGAGATCGCCGCCCCGGTCGTCGCCACCCTCGAACTGGCGGGCGGCATCGCCCTGATCCTCGGCGTACTGACCCGCGTCTTCGCCGCGCTGCTCGCCCTGGACATGCTCGGCGCCCTCTTCCTGGTCCACGCCTCGGCCGGAGTGTTCGTCGCCACCGGCGGCTACGAGCTGGTCCTCCTGCTGGCGGCCGGTGCAGCGGCCATCGCCCTTGCCGGAGCGGGTCGCATCTCGGCGGATGCAGCCCTGTTCGGCCGCAGCGATTCAAAGCTCAAAGTTCTCGCGTAACCTTCAGGGGCGCCCCTCCCAGGCGGTGCGTGTCCAGGAAACAACGACGGCGGCTGCTCGCCTGGCGCTTCGGCGCCGGGTGGGCGGCCGCCGTCGTTATTTCTTTGGTTTAGCCGGTGACGCCCGTCAGCTCATCGGGTGTGTGGGGCAGCGAAGCCGTGCGGACCACCTTCCCCGCCTTCAGGTCGACGGCGTGCAGTTTCCGGGTTGCCGGCTCGGTGACGTATGCGGTGGAACCCTGGACGTACAGGGTGGGCCGCGGATCCTGCCACGCCTCGGGCTCCTGCCAGGCCGGCACGACAGGCACCGTGGACACGGTGGCGCCGGTCAGTGGATTGAGAACATGCAGCGCGCCATCGGCGCCGAGGACCAGCACCTCCCCCGCCGGTCCACGCCCCAGCGACCGGAAGGAATAGCTGGTGCCAAGATCCACCAGCTTGAGGGCTTTGGTGGCGGTGTTCACCAGCGAAATCCGTGTGGGCCGCTCCAGGACCGTATCCTTGTCCACCTTGTAGTCCGCGAGCACCACGGGCGACGCCGGTGAACCGGCATGGTTTCCCATCCGGCCATAGGCGTCAGGACTGGAGATCTTGGAGAACCTGCCGTCCGTGAATACCAGCATCCCGTCCTCACACCCGAAGGTCACGGTGTTTTCACCCGCCACCGCCTCACCGTGGACGCCTGGGCAGTCCTGGCTCCGGACGATTTCCTTGCGGTCCTGGCCCAGGAGTGCCACAGCGTCGCGGGCGTTCTCATTGCCCACGGTCACCAGCAGCTTGCCGTCCTCCAGCTCCACCGCCACACCGTGGTGGGCCTCGGGTGCGGTGTAGGTGGATGTCTCCGGAAGGCCGTCTTCGGCAAGCGTTCCGAGGGCTGCTGATGTGAACGACTCCACCCTGCCGGACCCGTCACTGAACAGGACAGTCCTGCCGGCGTGCCGCACCACATGGCCCGGCTTGCTGGCTCCGAACGCGTGGTCCGTCAGCGTGGGCTGGGCGGCGTAGGAATGGCCATGGTCGCCGTGCCGCTCGGTCCAGGTGCCGGCATCGAGGACGCGGAACGAGTCGCCCGACGCCACCAGGACGTGGCGGCCGTCCCCGGCCGGACTGATGCGGCTGTACCCCTCCAGCCCAACATCCCCCGCAGGTTCAAGGGTGGCTGCATCCAGCACGCCGACGCCGCCAGCGTACGTATAGGCAAGGCGCGGCTTTGGGGCGCGAAGCTCGGTGCGTTCTGCGTCGTCTGCCTGCGGCGAAGGATTGGCGGAACTTCCGGCGGACGTTTGCGCGGTGGTTTGCCCCGGACCGGCGGCGCAGCCTGACAACAGCAGGGCGGCGCCGCAGGCCGCGGCCAGCGGAGCCGCGAACGGTGTCCTGGCCGGGTGAGCAACTGGATTGGTGCGCGGCCCCGAGAACGGCCGCGCGAAGGGCACCATGGATGGCCCCCTGGGGCGGCCGCGGCGGCGGCTGGTTGTTGGGTCAGGAAACAAAGGTCGTCTTTTCCTCATGGCACTAATGATAATCATTATCGTTAGTGCCATGACCAATCCGCCTTATTCGTGACGCTTTATGCCCGGCGCTGGGGCGTATGGCGCCCGTACGCGCCTTTGTGAAGGCCCGGATCTGCCGTTCGGACAGCGGTCAGTAAACTGCGAGCATGAGCGAGACTGCCGCCAACTCAGTAACCCTCCGCTTCCTTGCCGCCCCCATGGACGTGGGCCACAGCGGATCGGTTGACGCCGGAACGGTACTCGAGTGGGTGGACAAGGCGGCCTATGCGGCTGCCGTGGGCTGGGCCAAGTCCTACTGCGTGACCGCCTATGTGGGGAACATCCACTTTGCAGATCCGGTAAACATTGGCGACATGGTAGAGGTCACGGCCACCATCGTCTACACGGGCCGCTCCTCCATGCACATCCGAACGGTGGTTTCCTCCGGGGATCCCAAGGGCGGGCCGGCCACCATGCGCAGCCAGTGCATGGTGATCTTTGTGGCGGTTGGCGAGGACGGGAAACCCGTCCCGGTGAAGCAGTTCGAGCCGGCAACGCCCGAGGAACTGGAAGAGCGGGACCATGCCCTGGCCCGGATCGGGATCCGCGAGCAGATCGTGGAAGCGATGAACGCCCAGGAATATACCGATGCCGGCACTGCCGAGCGCGTCGTCCTGCGGTTCATGGCGGCGCCCACCGATGTGAACTGGGGCGGGAAGGTCCATGGCGGCATCGTCATGAAATGGATCGACGAGGCTGCATATGTCTGCGCCTCACGCTACTGCGGCCGGGACACGGTGGCTGTCTTCTCCGGCGGGGTTCGGTTCTACCGGCCGCTGCTGATCGGGCACGTGGTGGAGGTTGAGGCCCGGCTGGTCTACACGGGCACCAAGGGCATGCACATTGCGGTACACGTCCGTTCGGGGGACCCCAAGGGCCGCGAACTGAACCTGACCACCTACTGCCTCACCGTAATGGTGGCCCGTGACGCCGAGGGCACCTCGGTTCCGATCCCCGCATGGACCCCGGTGTCCGAGGAGGACAAGCGGCTCCACGCCCACGCACGGGAGCTGCTGGAAATCAGGGCAGCAGCCCCCGGAAACAGGCTGCCCAACCACCTGCTGCAGTCACAACCGCACTAGCCAACACCAGCGCGGCCTAGAAGCCGCCGCCTCCGCCGGCATCCCCGGCCATGTTCGCAAACCGCGAGTAGTGGCCCTGGAAGGCAACCACGATGTCCTTGGTGGGGCCGTTACGGTGTTTAGCCACGAGGATGTCTGCCTCACCGGCGCGCGGGGACTCCTTGTCGTACACGTCCTCGCGGTGCAGCAGGATCACCATGTCAGCGTCCTGCTCGATGGATCCCGATTCACGCAGGTCCGAGACCATGGGGCGCTTGTCCTGGCGCTGCTCAGAACCACGGTTCAGCTGCGACAGCGCGATGACGGGGACCTGGAGTTCCTTGGCGAGCAGCTTGAGCGCGCGGGAGAATTCCGAGACTTCCTGCTGGCGGGACTCCACCTTCTTGCCTGAACTCATGAGCTGCAGGTAGTCAAGGATCACCAGCTTGAGGTCGTGCTGCTGCTTGAGGCGGCGGCACTTGGCCCGGATCTCCATCAGGGACATGTTGGGGCTGTCGTCAATGAACAGCGGGGCATCATTCATCCGCCCCATGGTGGTGGCGATCTTGGACCACTGCTCATCCTTGATGGTGCCCTTACGGAGGTCCTGCAGGCCGATCGTGGCTTCGGCCGAGAGGAGACGCATGGCGATCTCGTTGCGCCCCATTTCCAGGGAGAACATCACCGTGCTCAGGTTGTTCTTGATGGCGGCCGAGCGGGCAAAGTCCAGCGCGAAGGTGGACTTACCCACTGCGGGACGGGCGGCGATGACGATCATCTGGCCCGGATGCAGCCCGTGCGTCAGCTCATCCAGCTCGTAGAAGCCCGTGGGGACGCCCACCATGCCTTCGCCGCGGTGGCCGGAGGCCTCGATCTCGTCCACCGTGGACTCCATGACGTCCTTCAGGACGACGTAGTCTTCCGCCGTGCGGCGTTCGGCGACCGCGTAGACCTCGGCCTGGGCCTGGTTAACCAGGTCTTCCACCTCGCCGTCCTGCCCGTAGCCGAGCTGCACGATCTTCGTGCCGGCATTGACCAGTCGCCGGAGCACGGCGCGCTCGGCCACGATCTCGGCGTAGTAGCCTGCGTTCGCGGCCGTGGGCACCGTCTGAATGAGCTCATGGAGGTAGGCGGGGCCGCCGATCCGGTTGATCTCGCCGCGCTTGGTCAGTTCATCGGACACCGTGACGGCATCCGCAGGTTCGCCGCGGCCGTAGAGGTCGATGACAGCCTCATAAATGGTTTCATGGGCGGGGCGGTAGAAGTCCTGGCCGCGCAGGATCTCAACCACGTCCGCAATGGCGTCCTTGGAGAGCATCATGCCGCCCAGGACGGACTGTTCGGCGGGGATGTCCTGGGGAGGTTTGCGGCTGCCTTCGGATTCGCGGGTACCTTCGATTGAGTCCAGGTGCGTAACTGACAAAGCTGCCGTCCTCCATTGTGTCCGCAGCCCCTGCAGGGGACTGCGGCGCGTGTGCCGTGTGCCGTGGGTGGTCCGCGCAGCAAGAATCTGCTGCCCGGGCTAATGCAACTACACCAGCAGGCCCTGACATTTTCGGTCCCGGCCGCTGAACCCCGGCGACGCCTCATCCACAGGTTTTCCACAGGGCAGCACGAATCTCACGGAGTCCGGCTGTCGGCCGGCTCCGGTCTTCAGGCCGGAAGGGAAAACCCACGCGAATGGGGTGTCTCCGCAACGTTAGCGCCCAGCCGGCCACTCACAAAGCCCGGAGTTCCGCACCTCTGTGGATAACGTGTGCACAAGATACTGCTGCTTGTGCACAGCCTGTGGGGGAAGCTGTGGATAGAAATTTTCTTTGCGGCATATATACCCTCTGACCTGCGGAAACGTTCGAATTTTCCTGTGGACAAAATTTATTTTTAGCCCAACCTTCATCCACAGCCTTAACCGTCCGCTGGGGATACCCGCCGGTAACTCCGCTTCCGGAGGGAGTTTTCGCCGCCTTCATTCCCGGTTTGTGATACGAATCACCGGCACATGCCGGAACCCATCCTGGCATGCATGCCGACTGAACGAACCTTCCCTCACAGGGGGACAACCGTCGCCGCCGCGGGGCCACACTATGCGCAGCCCGGCATATGCTGTGGATAACGCGGATGTGGCGTTAAGCTCTAGGTATGGGCGACGTTCTGACAGTCTTGGTTCCTGCCCTTGTCCTCGCCGCAGCCCTCTGGGCTTTTGCCACGGCACTGAAGCCGCGCGACGGAGGAATGTCCGACGCTGACCGCTACCAGCTGGAGCTGGCACGGCGCTCCCAAGCCCACTACGCGGCACAGGTTCAGGCGGCCCTGGCAGCCCGGGCCCGCATGGAGGCGGCAGCCCTGCCAAGCCAGAACCGGCAGCAGCAGATCCAGCAGCACGAGCATCGTCCGGCACCGCCCCCGGGCCATCCCGGTCACGATCCCGGCCGCCAACCTGACTACCCCCACGGCTCTTATCCTGCGGCAGCTATGCCCGGGACCATGCTGAACCCGCAGCTGGCATCACAGCTGCAGACCCTGGTGCGCAACGGACAGAAGCTTCAGGCCATCAGGCTTCTGCGCCAGGCCACCCATTCCAACCTTTTGACCGCCAAGCAATATGTAGATCGGCTGTAACCATGGAATCGCTCCTGATCCCCTTCCTGATCCTCGTGGCGGTGGCTGTCGCCGTGGCCCTGACGGCGCGGGCGTTGAGCCGACGCCGCCGTACGGTCAGGGAGCCCGCCAAACCGCCCACGGAGTCCGCAGAACTGGCCAGGGAAGCCGCAGCCAAGCTGTCCGAGGACGAACACCGGCGGCTGTATGCGCTCATCGCGCAGGGCCAGGCCATGGCTGCGATCAAGCTGTACTACGAGGTGTCGGGACAGGGCTTGCGCGCATCACGGGACGCGGTGGCCGCGCTGGCAGCCCACCCGCAGCCCTTCCGCTCCCCGGCCCAGGAGCCCAGCGAACCCGAGGACGACGACGAGCCGCCGCAGCGGTTCCCGTACCGGTACCGGGCGATCGCCAGCAAAGGCGATGTCACCCGGGAGGTCAGCAGCAACATGCTCAATGACGAGATCTACGGCCGCATCCGCACGCTCGCCAAGAGCGGCAACATCGAAGCAGCAGCCACCGCGCTGACCCGGCACTCCGACATCACCCTGAAGCAGGCGCGCGAATTCATCGCCCTGCTGGACGACTGACCGGCTGGACGACTGACCGGCGCGGCCAATGACCGCGGTGGCCGCAGCCGGCTAGAAGTCGAACAGGTCCCCCAGCCAGCCTTCCTTCTTCTTGTTGCGGCGGCGGTCGTAGTCGCGGTCGTGTCCCTTGCCATAGCTGCGGTCGTCGTAGCGCGGCTGCTCACGCCGCGGTTCGAAGTTGCGGTACAGCGGCGGAGGAGCCATGCCGGGTGCGGGTGACGCCGGAGCAGGGGGAACCGGCGCCGGAGGTGCCGCCGGCGCCCCCGCGTTGACCCGGTCAATGATCTTGTCCAGTTCGCCGCGGTCCAGCCACACGCCCCGGCACTGTGGGCAGTAGTCGATTTCCACGCCGCTGCGTTCGCTCATGACCAGGTCTGAAGAATCAATGGGACATTTCATGCCCGGCACAACGAGCGGGTGCCGCGATTAGTTCGCTTTACCGCCCGCCCGAGATCCCGGCCAGCAGCTGCTCAAAGGGCAGCGACTCGAGCGGGGCAGGCTTGCGTCCCGGCTGGTCGCCTTCCAGGAGGCGGCTGAACTCTGCCGCCGCCCGTTCGATCCGCATCGAAAGGGGTGTGCCGCCGTCGTCCGTGTTTCCCCAGTCCTGGGGGCCGGCGAAGACGGCCGTGGCGGCGGTCCGCGTGCGCAGGTAGCTGAACAGCGGCCGCATGGCGTGGTCCAGCACCATCTGGTGGCGGTCCGTTCCGCCGGTGGCCCCCAGGAGCGCCGCCTTGCCGTCCAGCGATTTGGGGTCAAGCACGTCGATGAAAGACTTGAACAGCCCGCTGTAAGACGCGCTGAACACCGGTGAGACCGCAATGATGCCGTCGGAGGCCTCGACGCCGGCAATCACTTCAGCCAGCCGGGGCGGGGCAAAGCCCGTCACGAAGTTGTTGGCGATGTCCACGGCGAGGTCGCGGAGCTCTACGACGCCGGTGGCCACCTCGTAGCCGGCGGCCGTCAGCTCCCGGGTGGCGGCGGCGGCCAGCTGGTCGGCCAGCAGGCGGGTCGACGACGGCACTCCCAGGCCGGCGGACAGGACGGTTATGCGGCGGGTCTCCATGGCGGTCTCCTCTGATTGGCGCTTACATGCATTTGCATCTACTCGCTCAACCCGGCAGGTCCGGCCTTTATTCCGCCGCCCGGCACACGGTTCAGTACACTGCGTCCATGGTGGAGAACAAGACACAGGTGACAGGCGTTTCGGCGGACGACTTCATCGCGGCGGTGGAGAACCCGGTGCGCCGGCAGGACGGCATGCGTCTCCGTGCCCTCATGGCAGATCTGACGGGCCTGGAACCGGAGATGTGGGGTCCCACCATCGTCGGGTTCGGCAGGGTGCACTACAAGTACGCGACCGGGCGGGAAGGGGAGACAGCAGCGGTGGGGTTTTCACCGCGCAAAGCCAGCCTCTCGCTGTATGGCCTGACCAATGCGCCGGAGGCGGCTGCACTGCTCGAGCGTCTCGGCAAGCACAAGACCGGTGCCGGGTGCCTCTACATCAACAGGCTCGCCGACGTCGACGACGCCGTGCTGGCAGAACTGATCAGCCTCGGATACCGCTACGGCACCACCGTCCTGCACAGCCGGTAGAGCGCCGGCCGGAAACAACGAAGCCCCCGCCGTCGGTTTCCCGGAGGAATCCGACGGCGGGGGCCGTCAGCAGTTCAGGACTGCGGAGCAGATCCGGCGAAAGCCGGAACTGCTACTTGCCTGCGACTACGTCGAGTTCGATCACAGCGGCAACGTCGTCGTGCAGACGGACGTTGGCCTGGTAGGAACCGACCGACTTGATGTGAGCCGGCAGTTCGACCTTGCGCTTGTCGATGCTGCCCAGGCCTGCGGCCTCAACAGCGTCGGCGACGTCGGCCTGCTTGACCGTGCCGAACAGGCGGCCGCTTTCGCCGGCCTTGACAACCAGCTTGACCGGCTTCGCGGACAGAGCGGCGGCCTGCTTCTGAGCATCTTCCAGGGAAGCGTGCTCGCGGGCAGCGCGGGCAGCCTTGATGGACTCAACCTGCTTCTCGCCACCCTTGGACCAGGTCAGGGCGAAACCGCGGGGCAGCAGGTAGTTACGTGCGTAACCGTCCTTGACCTCGACAACGTCGCCAGCAGCACCGAGACCGGTTACTTCGTGGGTCAGAATGAGCTTTGCCATGTTAGTTAATCCCTTTCCTTAGCCCCGGCCAGCGCCGGAGTAGGGCAGCAGAGCAACTTCGCGGGCGTTCTTGATTGCCTGGGCGATCTTGCGCTGCTCCTGCACCGTGACGCCAGTGACGCGACGGGCGCGGATCTTTCCGCGGTCGGAGATGAACTTGCGCAGCAATGCTACGTCCTTGTAGTCGATGACAGTGATGTCAGCGGCCTTCAAGGGGTTGGACTTTGGTTTGGGCTTACGGAGTTCAGCCTTAGCCATCGTGGAGCTCCTATTCTAGGGAGCCCGTGAATCGTGATCCACGGGATGGTGGTGGTCCGACCGCGGCGTGCGCAGAGCGTTCCCTATGGAATACTTTGGCGCCTGCTGCGCCGGACCTTTGTTTATGTTTTAGAAGGGAGGTTCGGAATCCGGGCCGTTGCCCCAGCCGCCGCCCGCATTGCTGACTCCGGGCGTGGCCCAGGGGTCATCCTGCGCTGCAGGCTGCTGGTTGCCGCCCCAGTTTCCTCCGGTGTTGCCGCCTTGGTTTCCACCCTGGCCGCCACCGAATCCACCGCCACCGAATCCGCCGCTGTTGCCGCCGCCGAAACCGCCCTGGCCGCCGGAGCGCTGAGTGCGGTTGACCTTGGCATTCGCGTAACGCAGGCTCGGGCCGATTTCGTCGACCTCGAGCTCGATAACGGTGCGCTTCTCGCCTTCTTTTGTTTCGTAGGAACGGCTCTTCAGGCGGCCCGAAACAATCACGCGGGTGCCCTTGGTGAGGGACTCGGCGACGTTTTCTGCTGCCTCGCGCCAAACCGAAGCGCGGAGGAACAGGGTTTCCCCGTCCTTCCACTCATTGGACTGGCGGTCGAAGGTGCGAGGCGTGGACGCGATGGTGAAGTTCGCTACTGCCGAACCTGACGGTGTGAACCTCAGTTCGGGGTCATTGGTGAGATTACCGATGACCGTAATAGTGGTTTCGCCTGCCATCTACTGCCTCCTTGTTCGTTCCTGCGGGGTAAAGAATGAAAGTTGGGAGCTGAAATTACTCAGCAACAACCTTCTGCTCTTCGGGGCGGATGATCTTGGTGCGCATGATGGTCTCGTTGAGACCCAGCTGGCGGTCAAGTTCCTTGGCGGTAGCCGGCGTCGCGGTGAAGTTCACCACGGCGTAGATACCTTCGGACTTCTTCTTGATGTCGTAAGCCAGACGGCGACGGCCCCAGATGTCAACCTTTTCGATGGTTCCACCATCGTTGGTGATGACGTTCAGGAACTTCTGAAGCGACGGCTCTACGGTACGCTCTTCGACCTCGGGGTCGATGATTACCATCAATTCGTAAGGACGCATATGTGAACCCACCTCCTTTGGGCTAAGCGGTTACGGTATTTCCGTAACAGGAGGTTCATTTGCGATGCCGTGCACGCCCGCGTCCAAAAATGGGCCAGGGCGCAGCACAGACTTCACTATCTTAGTGCATCGGGGAGGAATTCCGCGATTCGGACAGGTCCTAGGCTACTGGGCCCGATGGCGGGCTGGAAGCGCCGCCCCAGCTATGTGGAAAACCGGGCGGAATACTGGACCCATGACCATTCTGAAATCCGTGCTCCTTTTCACCCTGGCCGCCGTGGCCGAGATCGGGGGAGCCTGGCTGATCTGGCAGGCCGTGCGGGAGGACAAGGCGTGGTGGTGGGCCGGACTCGGGATTGTGGCGCTCGGGCTCTACGGTTTCGTGGCCGCGTTCCAGCCTGACGCCCACTTCGGCCGTGTCCTCGCGGCATACGGCGGGGTCTTCATCGCCGGCTCCCTGGTGTGGGGCATGCTTCTGGACGGCTTCCGGCCCGACCGCTGGGACCTCATCGGTGCCGCCGTCTGCCTGGTAGGCGTCGCCGTCATCATGTTCGCCCCCAGGCAAGGCTGAGACGGGGCTGACACCCAAGCAAAACCATCCGCCCGGTCAGGCCGTAACGGCCAACCGGGCGGATGGTTCCAAAGGGAAGGACGGGGGCGGGATTACGACGCCGGGCCGGACCCCACGCCTGCGTCTGCGGTTTCGGCGGGCGTTGCGGAAGCGGCAGGCGCCTCGGCCCGCACCGGACCGCCCTTGCGGTAACGCCACACGCCGATGCCGACCACCACGACCGCCAGGGCCACGGAGAGCAGGAGCGAATCGCGGGTGGAGTCCAGGATCACCATGCCGATGATGAGCGCCACAATGCTTCCGATCGCCAGCCAGGTGAGGTACGGGAAGAACCACATCTTCAGCGTCAGGTCCTTGGCTGAGGCCCCCATCCGGCGGCGCAGCACCAGCTGGGACGCGGCGATGACCAGCCAGACAAACAGGGCGATCGCGCCGGAGGTGTTCACCAGGAACAGGAAGACGGTGTCCGGGGCGATGTAGTTCAGCCCCACGGTGATGAAGCCGACCACGGTGGAGGCCAGCACCGCAGCGGCGGGCACACCGCGCTTGGAGATGCGGGTCCAGGACTTCGGGGCATCGCCGCGCTGCGAGAGCGAGAACAGCATGCGGCTGGCCGTGTAGAGGCCCGAGTTCAGGCAGGACAGCACCGAGGTCAGCACCACGACGTCCATGATGGTAACGGCGCCCGGGATGCCGAACAGTTCGATGACCGCGACGTACGGGCTCTTGGCCACATTGGCGGAGTTCCAGGGGAGCAGCGTGACAACGATCGCGATGGAGCCGATGTAGAAGACGAGGATGCGCCAGACGGTGGACCGGACAGCCTTCTTGACCGCCTCGACCGGGTTTTCGGATTCACCGGCCGCGATGGTGGCGATCTCAGCGCCGAAGAACGCGAACACCACTACGAGGATTCCGGCAAGGACGGCCCCCGGGCCGTTGGGCAGGAAGCCTCCGTTGCCCGTCAGGTTGCTCAGGCCCGGCGCCGGAACGCCCGGAACGAGGCCGAGGATCGCTGCCACGCCGAAAAGCAGGAACAGGATGATGGCGGTGACCTTGATGGAGGCGAACCAGAACTCGAACTCCCCGTAGGACTTCACCGAGCCCAGGTTGGTCAGCGTGAGCAGGACCATGAGCACCAGGGCCCAGACCCACTGGTCGATGCCGGGCACCCAGCGGTGCATGATCGCGGCGCCGGCCGTGGCTTCGATGCCCAGCACGATGATCCAGAACCACGCATAGAGCCAGCCGATGCTGAAGCCCGCCCAGCGGCCCAGTGCCTTGTCCGCGTAGGTGGAGAAGGATCCGGTTTCAGGGTTCGCGGCCGCCATCTCGCCCAGCATCCGCATGACCAGGATGACCACGATGCCTGCGGCCATGTAGGCCAGGAGGATGCCGGGACCGGCCTGCTGGATGGCCGCGCCGGAGCCGACGAACAGGCCTGCGCCGATGACGCCGGCGATGGCGATCATGGACAGGTGCCGGGGTTTTAGGGATTTCGACAGTTGTTGGTCAGCGTGCATGGCTGCGCCATCCTTGTTTTGATTGCAGGTTTTGGGTGGTGGCCGGGCGGCAGAGTCTGTGCCGGGGACCACACTGTGCGTTTCACACTAAGCGAGCCGGGGGCAGGTCCGGGCTGTGCAAAGACACAGTTAACGGCAATCAAAACAGGCATATTTCCAGCCATAGACCGCAGGAGGCAACAAACGTTGTCCAGCAGGCACTTTTGTAACCGGACGGAAATCGGTCATCCGCGCACTAGGCGGGCGCCGCGGCTCCAAAGAACAGCTCAGTCACCCGGGCCAGGCGGTGCGGGTCCTCGACGCCGCAAAGCTCCCTGGCCGAGTGCATCGACAGCAGGGGAACGCCCACGTCCACGGTCCTGATGCCCAGCCGGGTGGCCGTCAGCGGTCCGATCGTGGAACCGCACGGCATCACGTTGTTGGAGACAAACTCCTGGAAGGGAACCCCGGCCTCACCGCACAGCCTCGCCCAGAGGGCGGCCCCGGCGGCGTCAGTGGCGTACCGCTGGTTGGCGTTGATCTTGAGCAGCGGACCGCCGTTGAGGACGGGACGGTTGACGGGGTCGTGCCGTTCGGCGTAGTTGGGGTGGACGGCGTGGCCGGCGTCCGCGGACACACAGAACGACGCCGCAAACGCCTGCCGCCGCTGGCTCGCCGAGGCGCCCAGCCCGTCCGAGATCCGGACCAGGATGTCCTCCAATACCGGCCCGCATGCGCCGGACCGGGACGCGGAACCGATTTCCTCGTGGTCGAAGGCGGCGAGCACCGCTATCGGTGACGCTTCGCCGGAAACCGCGGAACCGCCGTCGGAAGCGTCAGCGTGCGCAATGAGTGCCGTGATTCCGGCGTGCGTGGCGGACAGGTTGTCCAGCCGCCCCGAGGCGAAGAACTCACTCCTGACCCCGAAAACCGCTGGCGGCTGCGTGTCCGCGATGACGACGTCGTACCCGCCGATTTGGGCCGGGTCAACAGATGCGCCCTCGCCGGAAACCCGTTCGGCCAGCACCGCCAGCAGGTCCTCCGTGCCCGGATCGCCGAGCCCGAACACCGGATTCATGTGCTGCTGCTTGTCCAGCGTGAGGCCCTCGTTGACCGCCCGGTCCAGGTGGATGGCCAGCTGCGGAAAACGCAGCATCGGCCCGGTGGCGGTCAGGTGCTGCGTGCCGTCGAGCATCACGAGGCGCCCGGCCAGCTGCAGTTCGCGGTCCAGCCACGAGTTCAGCAGCGGTCCGCCGTAGATCTCCACGCCGGCCTGGAGCCAGCCGAACCGTCCGGTGGTCGGCTTGGGCTTGAGCTTGAACGACGGCGAATCCGTGTGGGCGCCCAGGATGTTGAAGCCGGTGGTGGGCCCGGCATCCTCAGGAGTGACCCAGGCAATGAGGGCACCGTCCCGCACGATGTAGAACTTGCCGGCCGTGGCCTCCCAGGGCTGCAGCTCGTCCAGGCAGGAGAAGCCCGCTTCCGTGAGGCGCCGGGCGCCCTCGTGGGCGGCGTGAAAGCTCGACGGCGACGCGCTGACGTAGTCGCCCAGGTCCCGGATGTGCTCTGCGGCGGAGGAATGGAGAGGCATGGCTCCGAGTCTAACGGTGCACTAGATGGTGACGTTGAGCCCTGCCGTGTAGCCGCCGGAGACGGACCCGGACATCGTGGCCAACTGGTAGATGCCGCCGTCCTCGCCGAACACGTTGTCCGATGTCAGTGTGGTGTTGGGGAAGTTCCGCGCGCTGGTTTCGTAGCCCGCGGAGGCGTAGACCTCGCGGCAGGCGGCATCGGTCAAGGCGATCTGCGAGACGGCAAGTACTTGCCCGGCCGCCGTGACATTGTTCATCGACTCGAACACCTCGAAATGGATATGCGGCCAGCGGCCGTTGTAGGCGCCGGGGTAGATGGTCTTGAAGGTGACCTGGCCGTTGGCGTCCGCCTCCTGCACCCCGCGCAGGAAGTTTTCGGTCTCCAGCCCCGAATCATAGAGCGAGTACCTCCCCTCCTTGTCGCAATGCCAGGCGTAGACGGCGGCACCGGCCAGGGGGACGCAGCCGGTGGCGTTATTCAGCAGGGTCAGCGTAACGGTCAGCGGCACACCGTCCGCTTTCGTGGCGGAGGTTCCGAAGCTCGAGGTGATGTCCTGCCGGACCACGCCGGAGGCTTCCAGCACGTTCGGTCCGTTGGAGCCGTCGCCCGGATACGGTCCGGCCGTTTCCTGCGGAATCTCCACGCCGCACTCGGCGATCGCCCGGGTCAGGGTGGGGGAGGCGGACGCCGTGGTGGCAGCGGAAGCTGCCGGCGCCGTCGTCGTTGTGGTGGCGGACGCGGTGGCGCTGGCCGTTCCGCTTGCCGTTGAGACGGCGGAAGGCGACGACGGCGATCCCGACGGTGCGGACGACGACCCGCCTGGCGTGCACGCCGCCAGCGCGGCCGCCGTTCCGGCGCCGAGGAACATGCCCAGCGAGCGGCGCGACATGAGCGTGGAGAGATCGAACTCGAGGCCGCGGTCATGGTTGGGATGCGGCTCGTGCCGCGGCTGCTGTCCCTCGGGGGTGGTTGTCATGGCACCATCCAACTCCAGCGGGCTATGGCCTGCATAGGGCCTCCCTGTGCAGGAGCTGTGGAACCGGGTTGAGTCAGCCGTCTCAGTAGTCCGGGTTGCTCGGGATAACGAGGCCGGTCTCGTAGGCGTAGACCACGGCCTGGACACGGTCCCGCAGGTGCAGCTTGGTCAGGATCCGCCGCACGTGTGTCTTCACCGTGGCCTCCGACAGGAAATAGCGGTGCGCGATCTCGGCGTTGGACAGCCCCTCGGACATGGCCTCCAGCATCTCGGTTTCCCGCGGCGTCAGGTCCTCCAGCAGCGGGTCGCGGGGAGCAGGTACCGCGGCCGGCGGGGCCGCCTCCAAGTCCAACGCATCCTGCGCGGGGGCGGGTCCGGCGCCACGGACGTACGTCTCCAGAAGCCGCTGGGTGACGCGGGGCGCCACCACGGCGTCCCCGCTGGCCACCACCCGCACGGCCTGGACCAGTTCGGCGGGTGCCACATCCTTCAGCAAAAACGCCGAGGCGCCGGCCTGGAGCCCGGCGAAGGCGTACTCGTCCAGGTCGAAGGTGGTCAGGATGATGATCCTGGCACGCGCACCGGAACTGGTGATGGCCCGGGTGGCCTCGATCCCGTCGAGCGTGGGCATCCGGACATCCATGAGCACGACGTCGGGATCGAGCCGGCCCACCTGGCGGACGGCGTCAGCGCCGTCGGAAGCCTCGCCCACCACTTCAAGGCCGTCCTCACCCTCGAGGATGAGCCGGAAACCCATCCGCAGCAGCGGCTGGTCATCCGCCAGCAGGACCCGGAGTCGCCCGGACTCGTTCATTCGTTCCCCCATTTGCCGTTCTCCGTGTTGCCGTCCTGCATCCGGCCGTCCTGCATCCTGCCATTCAGTGCCAGGACCGCCCGAACGCGCCAGCCACCGCCTGCTGCCGGCCCCGCCTCCACCGTACCGCCGAAGATTCCGGCCCGTTCCCTCATCCCGGTCAGGCCTTGGCCCGTCCCACCCGGGGTGACCGTGTCAACGGTGCCCCGGCCGTCGTCGAGCACTTCAATGGTGACCGTGGAATCCTGGCGCGCCACCAGCACGTCCACCCGGCTCAGCGCCCGGCCGTAGCGCAGCACATTGGTCAGCGATTCCTGCACGATCCGGTACACG
Source organism: Arthrobacter sp. NPDC058097 (assembly GCF_042884885.1). NCBI lineage: Bacteria > Bacillati > Actinomycetota > Actinomycetes > Micrococcales > Micrococcaceae > Arthrobacter > Arthrobacter sp. NPDC058097. Next base: position 77,601 of record NZ_JBHVSZ010000010.1, on the reverse strand, counting down.
GTCAGCTGGAGGGCCACGTCCTCGGGCAGCGCCGGTCCGGTGTGCGAGTAGTGGACCGGAAGGCCTGCGGTGCGGAAGCCGTCCAGCAGCTTTCCGAGGCTGGCGCCGTCCGCGAGCGGCTCACGGGGCGCCTGGCCGGCGGGCGCATCATCCCGCAGGACGCCGAGCACCCGGCGCATGTCTGCCAGGGCGGCGCGGCCGGTCCTTGTCAGTTCCGCGAGCACCTCCGCGGCGCGTTCAGGATCCCTGCGGACCACGACGGCGGCCCCGCCGGACAGGGCGACCATGACGGTCAGCGAATGGGCCACGACGTCGTGCATCTCCCGGGCGATCCGGTTGCGTTCGTTGACCGAGCCCAGGCGGGCAGCCTGGGCCGCCCAGGCCGCGATTTCCTGCTCGTGCTCGCGCCGCTGGCGGACAGAAATGCCGATTCCGGTGGCGATGATGTTGGAAAACGCGATGCTGGTGCCGGCCGCAATGCTGGTCACGAGGTGGAATTCCTCCGGCGATGCGGGTGGGTTGGGCAACTCCCGCTCGAGCGGCCCCACCGCGGACAGGAAATACAGCAGGGCCAGCGGCGCGGTTGCCACGGCCATTGTGACCAGGGCAAAGCGGCGGGTGTGGACCACGGCAACGGCGTAAAGTGAGAACCACAGTCCAGCCGAAACATTGGATCCCCACGGGTGCAGCAGGCTCACGCCAACCTCGGCCACCGCGACGAACGCCACAACGGCCACAGGATGCCGGCGCCGCAGGAACAGGGACAGCGCCACGGCGGCGAGCAGCCCCACGGCGGCCCACCTGCCCGCATTCACGGCGTCGATCACGGTGGGCACCACCAGCACGGCATAACAGGCGACCACCACGGCATCCGTCACCCGGGGACGCCGGTACAGGTAGCGCCGGAGCAGGCCACGGCGGCGGGCGGCGAGCTCGGCAAAGGACGCGTCAGTCTGGATGGCTGGCGCGTCCCTTCCGGAAACAGTGTCGATCATGGGCAGAGCCTGGGTGCGGCTAGACGTCCCGTTTCTTCAGCAGGACCATGGCCAGGACCACCGGCACCGCCACCCAGGCGCCCAGCACCAGGGCCGCCTGCCAGACCTCGAGCGTGTCCGGGACATGCTCCACGGCGGTCAAAGGGTTGATCGTGTTTCCGGGGAGGTACTTGCGTGCCTCCTCGAAAAAGTCGCCGGGGATGAGCTGGAACGCGATGGGTGCCACGAAGAACAGACCGACGAGTGCCATGATGCCGCCGGCTGAATTCCGCAGCAGCGTGCCGAGTGCCATGCCGATGGCGGCCACCGCGGCCACATAGGCGCTGGTGACGAGCAGCAGCTTGACGGGCTGCGAGCTGGCGAGGTCGAGTTTGAGGCCGAAGTTGTCCAGGATCGGCACCGCCACCAGGCCGGCGATGTACGTGGACACCGCCGTCAGCACAAAGGCACTGACAATGACCACCACGAGCTTGGCGACGAACGCCGGGAGCCTCTTGGGCACCGCTGCGAAGGTGGAGCGTGCCATGCCGGTGGTGAACTCCGAGCTCATGAGCAGGACACCCAGTGAGCCCAGGATCAGCTGCGCAAAGGACACGCCGGAGGTGGGGACCGTGACGGCGAGGTCGCCGCCCTGTGCCGCGATGGCCGCGGCGGCCTCGGGATCGGAGGCGGCCTGGTCCGCGAACTGGCCCGTTCCCCAGGCGGACAGGGCGCCGAAGCCAACCATGACGACGGCCGTCGAGGCCAGCAGGATCATGGTGGACAGGAGCGTCCGGAATTTGATGAATTCCGAGTTCAGGACCCGGAGGAAGCTTGGACCGGGTCCCGGGCCACCTGCGTGGCGGACGGCGGCGCGGCCGGGGCATGCTGCGGGCTGAATGGAAGACGATGTGCTCATGGCGTCAGTTGCCTCCGGACTGGGCGGGAACCGGGGCTCCCGTGGTGATCAGCGAGTGGTATTCGACCTCGTCCTTGGTCAGCTCCATGTAGGCCTCTTCGAGGCTCGCCTGGAGCGGGGTGAGTTCGTAGACAAGAACCCGGTTATCCAGTGCCGCACGGGCGATCTGGCGGGGATCCAGGCCCGTGACCTCAAGGAGTTCGTGGTCCTGCAGCTCCACCGAGACGCCGGTTCCGGCGAGGACGTTCATGAGCCGGTCGGGCTGGTCGGAGCGCACGCGGGTCCGGCTCTGGCCCTTGCCCGTGATGATGTCCTTGATGGGAGCGTCGGCGATGATTTTTCCGCGGCCGATCACGATCAGGTGGTCTGCGGTCAGGGCCATCTCGCTCATCAGGTGGCTGGAGAGGAAAACCGTGCGTCCCTCGGAGGCCAGGTACTTCACGAGGTTCCGCACCCAGACCACGCCTTCCGGATCGAGGCCGTTGACGGGTTCGTCCAGGATGATGGTCTGCGGATCGCCGAGGAGCGCGGCGGCGATGCCCAGCCGCTGGCCCATGCCCAGGGAGAACCCCTTGACCTTCTTCCGGGCCACGTCTGCGAGGCCTGTCATGTCGATGACCTCGTGTACACGTGTCCGCGGGATGCTGTGCGTGGCGGCCATGGCCAGCAGGTGGTTGTACGCGGAGCGGCTCGTGTGGACGGCCTTGGCGTCCAGCAGCGCGCCGATTTCGCGCAGCGGTGCCGTGTGCCGGGCGAATGGAACGCCGTTGACGGTGACCGTTCCCGCCGTCGGGGTGTCCAGGCCCATGATCATGCGCATGGTGGTTGACTTGCCGGCCCCGTTGGGTCCCAGGAAGCCGGTGACCTGGCCGGCTCGGACGGTGAAACTGACGCCGCCGACGGCGGTTTTGTCGCCGTAGACCTTCGTCAGGCCTTCTGCCTCAATCATGGAAGCTTTCCTTTGCATAGCTGCGGGCGTGCTGTCTGGTGTGCACGTTCCACGCTACCGACGCCGACTGCCGAATTCGCCGGTCTCAGGGATGATTCAGGGGCGAATCAGGGTTCTGCGTGTCATCCGGTGGGATGAGCGATGCGTTCCATTCCCGGCGTCAGCTGCCTTCCGCCGGTGAGTAGTAGCGCAGGGCGGCACGCTTCAGGGTGAACTCGGCGGCACGGACGCCGGGCATGGTTTCGCCGTCCACGGCGAGCACCATGGGGGCCGTGCCGCATTCCACGCGGATGCTGGTGGCTTCCGTCAGGTGCGTGATCCTGGACGTCGCCACCGTGCCGGTCAGCACGGACCAGAGCATCCGCAGCCGGGCGAAGGACTCGTCGGCGGTTATCATCCTGACATCCAGCACGCCGTCGTCCAGTACCGGCCGGAAGAGCGGGGCGTGGTCCCGCGGGTAGTAGCGGCCGCGGCCCAGGTACATGATCCACAACCTGTGCCGGACGCCGTCGACGATGAGCGTGATTGGCTTCTCCACGGCGAAGGTCCGGAACATCGCCACGACGCCGGCGAGCGGCTTCCCCAAAGCGGGCTGGAGATGTTCGCGGCGCCGCACCAGGTTGGGGTAGAGGCCGATGCTCGCGGTGTTGAGCATGACGAGCTCCACCTTTTCCGGATCGTCCGCAAGGCCGCGTTCCACCGCCACGGCGCCCACGTCGGCCAGCGCCGCTTCGCCGCGTTCCGCCGCGGCCACCGCCTCCACCAGGGAGGGCGTTCCGGCGTCCCGGGCGAAGTGGTTGAGGGTTCCGCCGGCCAGGACCAGCAAGGGAAGATCACGTTCGACGGCGGCAGCAGCGGCGGTGCCCACCGTACCGTCCCCTCCCCACACTCCAAGAGCGCGGATGCCCGGCACGGCGGCTGCCTCCGCCATCCGCTCGGCAACATCGTCATCAGGTGCCATCAGCGTTATATGCGCGAGAGGGAATACTTGCTTCAGGGCTGCCGCCGTTTCTTCCGTGAAGGAACCGCCCAGCGTGTTCACCGCGATACTCAGGCCATCGCCTTGCGGGACCTTGGCCGCTTCGACCCGCCGCCTGGCGGTGGCGGGCATGGGTGGCCGGACGGGCCACCACTTTCTCGTCACGAGGGCTGCCCCGGCCCCGATCGCCGAGCCGAACAGCACATCGGAGGGCCAGTGGGCTCCTGTATGCACCCTGGAGTATGCAACGCCGGCGGCCACCGGCGCGACGGCTGCTCCGAGCACCGGCTGCACCAGTCCGGCGCCGAGGGCGAACGCCACCGCGGATGCGGAGTGGCCCGACGGCATGGACGAGCTGGTGGGCTGCGGATGGACGAAGCGGAACACCGGCAGATGCTCGGGCAGCGGCCGGGCCCGGGGGAGCAAGGTCTTGAATACGAGGTTGGTCACGGCCGACGCCACGCCCTGGGCCAGCAGCCCGTGGACCGCGGCGCGCCTGGTGCGACCCGGGATGGCGGCTGCCACGGCCGCGACGCCGAACCAGAGCTTCCCCTTGTTGGCGGAGGCCGAGAGCCGGCGGAAGAAGGTGTCATGGTGCCCGCCCGGGAAAGCGGAGACAGCCCGCATCAGCGTGCGGTCCAAGGCGGCAACCCAGCCCGGGCCGCGGCGCAGCATTCGTCGCATTTCCCCACCCTACCGCCCGGTACAGGCGTGTGTTCCCGCTACGGCAGCTTTCCGCCCTGGCGGGTCATCCCCGCCGGGTCATTCCCTGCCGGGAAGCGGTTTGGCGACGCCGGCGAGCAGCAGGGCGACCAGGATAGGCACACCGATGGCCAGCAGTGCCAGGCGGATTCCCGTCAGGTCCCCCAGGTATCCAAGCAGCGGGGGACCGGCCAGGAAGGCGATGTAGCCGATGGTGGAAACCACCGCGACCCTGGCCGCCGCATGCCGCGGATCGTCCGCCGCGGCCGACATTCCCATCGGAAACGCCAGGGCCGCGCCCACTCCCCACAGCGCAGCCCCGACGGCAGCCAGCCAAAGGTTTTCGGCGAACACGAAGAGTGCCAGGCCCACGGCGGCCGCCGCCATGCTTCCCCGGAGCACTGCCACCCGGCCGTACTTGTCGATGACACCGCCGCCGACGAACCGCATGGCGGTCATGGCCAGCACAAAGAGGGCAAAGAGCAGCGCGCCCGTCGACTCGGAGCTCCCCAGCCCGTCCACCGACGCCTTGGCGATCCAGTCGTTGCCGGCACCCTCCGTCAGCGTGGCGCCGAGGACCACCACGCCGATCAGCAGGGTGCGGCCGTCCCGCCAGGCTGATGGGCCGCGGGGCGCCCTGGCTTCGCCGTCCGCCGGCCTTTCCGGTGCGGTGTGGGGCAGGAAATAGCGGGGGACCACCAGCGTCAGCACTACCACGGCCGCGGCGATAGCCAGCAGATGCTGGGGCAGGCCGACACCCAGCCCGGACAGGCCTGCACCGATCAGCGCACCCACGAAAGCACCGCCGCTGAAGGCCGCGTGGAACCTGGGCATAACCGTCTTGCGGAGCCGGTGCTCGACGTCGGCCCCTTCAACGTTCTGGGAAACGTCCCACAGCCCGACACCCATGCCGAAGAAGAGGAGCGAGACGGCTGTGCCGGGCACTGACTCAGCGAGCAACGATAGGGAGACTCCCACACTCGCCAGCGCGGCCAGGAGCCCGCTGGCGCGGACGCTGTTGGCAGTGCCGATCCGGGTGATGACATGGCTGGCAGTGGGCAACGCAATCAGCGACCCTACGGCCGTGCACAGCAGCAGGGTTCCCATCTGGCCCGACGAGATCCCCAGGATCTCCGTGACAGCCGGGATGCGGGCAGCCCAGTTCGCAAAGACCAGGCCGTTCGCACCGAAAATGATGAACGTGGCCAGGGCGGCGGCAGACACCTGCCGGCCGGCAAGCTGCTGGGTTGTGGTCATCCGACAACTCTAGCCAACCACCAACGCTCTCTCACTTCCTGCAGCAAACCGACTGACGCTCGGTCAGCGGGCGCGTTCCACCCGCTTCTCGTCCCAGACCGGCTCGGCGGATTCGTACACCTTGCCATCGGAGCCGAAGACCAGGAAGCGGTCGAACGTGCGGGCGAACCAGCGGTCGTGGGTGACGGCCAGGACGGTGCCTTCGAAGTGGTCGATGGCACGCTCCAGCGCTTCGGCCGAATGCAGGTCCAGGTTGTCGGTGGGCTCGTCCAGCAGCAGCAGCGTGGCGCCGGAGAGCTGCAGCAACAGGATCTGGAACCGTGCCTGCTGGCCTCCGGACAGCGACTCGTACTTCTGTTCCGACTGTCCGGCCAGCCCGTAGCCGTCAAGTGCGCCCGCCGCGGCCTCACGGCCAAGGCCGGAACGGTGCTCGTCGCCGCGGTGCAGGATCTCCAGCAGTGTCTTGCCGAGCAGGTCGGGCCGGACGTGGGTCTGGGCAAAGAACCCGGGCCGGATACGGGCGCCGAGTTTCACGGTCCCCTCGTGGGGCACTTCGGCGATTTCGACGTCGGAAACGGGTAGGTGTTCCCGCTCCGGATCGGTGCCCCCGGTGGCGAGCAGCCGCAGGAAGTGCGACTTGCCGGAGCCGTTCGAGCCCAGCACGCCCACGCGGTCCCCGAACCAGATCTCCGTGGAGAAAGCCCTCATCAGGCCGGTCAGCTCCAGCTGTTCGGCCACGATGGCCCGCTTGGCCGTCCGGCCGCCCTTGAGCCGCATCTGGACGTTCTGCTCGATCGGCAGTGCCTCCGGCGGGCCGGCCTCAAGGAACTTCGCCAGCCGGGTCTGGGCAGCGTGGTAGCGGTTGGCCATGTCCGAGCGGAAGGCTGCCTTGTTCTTGTACATGTTGACGAGTTCCTTGAGTTTGACGTGCTCCTCGTCCCAGCGCTTGCGCAGTTCCTCGAAACGGGCGTTCCGGTCCGCCCGGGCCTCCACGTAGGAGCCGAAGCCGCCGCCGTGGATCCAGGCACCGGCGCCGTTGATTCCCGGCTCGAGCGTGACGATGCGGCCCGCGGCGTTGTTGAGCAGCTCGCGGTCGTGGCTGATGAAGAACACCGTCTTTTTCGAATCGTTCAGCTTGGCCTCGAGCCAGCGCTTGCCGGGAACGTCGAGGTAGTTGTCCGGTTCGTCGAGGAGCAGCAGTTCGTCGGGGCCGGCGAATAGCGCCTCGAGCACCAGCCGCTTCTGCTCGCCGCCGGACAGCGTGGACGCCCGGCGGTGCTGGGCGCGGTCAAAGGGCAGGCCCAGGGCGGCCATGCAGACCTCGTCCCAGACGGTTTCGACGTCGTACCCGCCGGCGTCGCCCCAGTCGACGATTGCCTGGGCGTAGCGCATCTGGGTGGGCTCGTCGTCGTGCTCCATCATGGCCAGCTCGGCCTCATCTACGGCGCGGGCGGCGTCTGCCAGTGCGGGCGGTGCGGCGGACACCAAAAGGTCGCGGACCGTGGAATCGTCGCGGACCTGCCCCACGAACTGCCGCATGATGCCCATGTTTCCGGAGCGGCCGATGACGCCCTCGTCCGGGGTGAGGTCCCCGGCGATGATGCGGAACAGGGTGGTTTTGCCCGTTCCGTTGGGTCCGATGAGCGCTGTCTTGGTGCCATCCGGGACCTTGAAGGTCACCCCGTTCAGCAGCTGGGTGCCGTCGGAGAGGAAGTAGTCGATGCCGGAAACGTCAATATGGGCCACCGGGCAATTCTCCCATGCCCCGCCCGCCGGAGTTTTTGTCCAGATATCGTGCCCAAAAGGGCCCTAAAGTCGCGACAAGTGGACAAAAACTCCAGCGCGGGAGGGTGGATGCGCGGGGGGTGTCAGCCGGCGGCGGTCAGGAACTTCTTCAGGAGCGGGCCGGAGGTGGTGGCGCCGAGCCCGCCGTCCTCGACGAAAACAGCAACGGCCAGGTCCCCGTGCACGGCGATGATCCAGGCATGGGTCTTGGGCGGGTTGTCGTTTCCGAACTCGGCGGTGCCCGTCTTGGCACCAACGGGTTCGCCGGGGACGTCGGCCAGGAATCCGGCGTGCCCGGAGGTCACCACCGCACGCATCATGTCCGTGAGGGACGCCGCTTCCGCCTTGGTGACGGGGGTTTGGGCGGTCTTGGCGGGAGCTTCCGCTGTAACGGTCGACGACGGGGCGGAACCTTCCGCGGTCGGTGCCGGGGTTGCCGACGCCGATGCCGAGGGAGCGCTCTCCTCCACCAGGACTGGGGAGACCGGTGCTCCCTTGGCCACCGAGCCTGCCATGACGGCCGCTGCCAGCGGGGACATCAGCACCCTGCCCTGGCCGATCATGGCCGCCGCGTGCTCGGTGCCCTCGGCCTCGCCGGGCACGGAGCCCAGGAAGGCCTCAGCGCCCAGCTTCGGCGCCTCCACGGCGACCCCGAGGGAGGTGGCGGCCGACTCCAACTGCGCCTGGGTGACCTTGTCCCGGGCAGCGATGAAGGCGGTGTTGCAGGAATGGGCGAAGGCGTCACGCAGGGTCACAGAGCCGAGGGAGTCCTTGGGGTAGCCCTCGGCGTTCTTGAATTTCCGGCCGTCGACGGTGAGTGTGGGCGTGCATTCCACGGTGGAATCGGGGGTGAATCCGTTGCGGATCATGGCAAGGGAGTCCACCACCTTGAAGGTGGATCCCGGCGCGTACTGGCCGAGCATGGCCGTGTTGTAGCCGTTGCTTCCGGGCCCGGACGCGGCGGCCAGCACCGCCCCCGTGGAAGGCCGGAGCGCCACGATGGCGGACGCCGGCTTGATGCCTGCCAGGGTTTCCTCGGCAAGCTGCTGCAGTTTCGTGTCGAGGGTGGTCTGCAGCGGCGTGCCGGGTACTGCCTTCACTTCGAAGACGGTGCGCCGCGGGTCAGTGGGCGCGGCCTGGATCTCTTCGCGCGTCAGATCGGCGCGCTGCACACGGACAACGGTGCCGTCCGTGCCTCGGAGCTGGGCGTCGTACTGCTGCTGCAGTCCGCCCGTGCCGATGACGTCCCCGGCGGCCAGGGCGCCGTTGGACTTTTCGATCTGCTCCGCGCTGGCTTCGCCTACAGTGCCAAGGACTGCCCGGGCGAAGTTCCGCGTCGGCGCCAGCGGCAGTTCGTCCGGGATGGCCCGGCCACCGGGGATGGCCTCGATCTCGGCGTCTGTAACCGCACGGTCGCTGGTGTTGCGCAGCGTGATGGCAGGAACGAACGCCTCCGCGCCGGACGCCTCGACCTGCTGAACGTAGGCTGCGGGGTCCACGCCCACGAGCTTGGCTAGCTTGGTGGCGGAGTCCGCCGCGTCGGCGCCGCCCAGCTGCGGCTTGTCGATGCCCACGTTGACCACCGGGCGCAGCGTCACCAGCTTCTGGTTGCCGGCACCGAGGATGTCGGCGCGCGGGGACGGCTGGGTGGCCTTGCTGAGGATCTCGCCTTCCGCCAGGTTCGGGACCAGCAGCCCCGGCGACCAGACGGTAAGCCACTTGTCGCCGGATTTACGCAAGTCGGCCGAGACGGTGTACTTCCACTCACCGGTGGAGATCTTCCAGTTGTAGTTGAGCGGTATCCGCGCGGTGTCGCCGTCGAGCGTCAGCTCGCCCGCTTCGACGGACGGTTTGGCCGGCGCCAGTGCCTTGAAGACCTGGTTGAGCTGGTCGTTGGCCACCGACGAGTCTCGGCCGTCGAAGGCCACCGGGCGCAAGTCCAGGCCCGCGACGGCTGAGGCCAGCTGCTTGGCCGCGGCTTCCGCGCCGCCGCGGCCGTCATCGCACGCTGCCAGTGATCCGCTAAGTATGAGACCGACAAGGACAAGTGAAAGTTTTTGAGTGTTCCCCACCGCGCTATTATCCCCCGGCGGCAGTGGGCCGCCAGCCACGAAACAGCCACGCCACACCGTCGCGCTGCAGCCACGGCCCGTACCGGCTACAAGCCCAGTGCCGGGACGTCCAGTCCGAATATGTCCTTGAGTGCATATGTAGCGGCGCGGAACCCGGGCATGCCCGTGACGCCGGGTCCGGGCGGGGTGGACGAGGAGCACAGGTATATGCCGCGAGCGGGCGTGCGCCAGGGAACGGGCGAGACGACCGGCCGCTGGATCAGGCCGCGGGGGTCCAGCAGGCCGGCGCTGAAGTCGCCGCCGACGTAGTTCTCGTTGTAGGCGGCCAGTTCTGCCGCCGTCGTGACCTTGTGTCGCAGCACGAGGTCACGGAACCCGGGCGCGAAGCGCTCCAGCTGGTCCATGACGGCCTGGCCCATGTCCACAGTGGACCCCGCCGGAACATGGCAGTAGGTCCAGAGGATGTGCCTGCCCTGCGGCGCGCGGCCGGGATCGACCACGGACGGCTGCGAAACCAGGACGTAGGGCCGCTCCGGGTGCCGGCCATGGGACACGGCGTTTTCCGCCGCCGCCATCTCTGCCCGGGTGCCGCCCACGTGCACTGTTCCGGCGCCCGCCAGTTCCGCAGCGGTCCACGGCACGGGGCCGGACAGGATGAAGTCCACCTTGCACGCGCCGTTGCCGAACCGGAAGGACTCCAGTGCGCGGCGGTAGGCCGCGGGCAGGCGGCTGCCTGCAATGCGGGACAGGGCTGGGGGCGCCACGTCCAGAAGTACTGCCTTCGCCGGCTCGAGCTCCGCCAGCGACGTGACCCGGAATCCTGTCTGCAGCTCGCCGCCGTGGGCTTTGACGTCGTTTGCCATGGCCTCGGCGATGGCTGACGATCCGCCCACCGGAATCGGCCAGCCCCCGCTGTGCGCCAGCGCGTTGAGCAGCAGGCCCGCACCCGCCCCGGACAGGGACGGGAGGCGGCCCACCACGTGGGCTGCCACGCCGCTGACGAGAGCGGGTGCCCGGTCCTGCCGGAAGCGCAGGTTCCACAGAGGCGATCCCTGCTCAAAGGTCCGCAGTCCCAGAACGGCGGCGGCCAGCGGGTCACCGGGAACGCGCAGCAGCTGGTCGGACGTGGTTTGCACGACGCCGTCGATGTGCCGCACCAGCGGAGCGAGGAGCCTTCGGTACGCGTGGCCGTCCTTGCCCAGCTCGTCGGCGGTCCGGTCGAGCGAACGGTACGCCAAGGCGGACCGGCCACGATCCAGCGGTGAGGCGAACTGTACTGGCGGAAGCCGCAGGTCCACACGGCGCGCCAGCTCGAACGCCCGGAAAAAGGGCGAGGCCAGCGCCATCGGGTGCACGGCCGAGCAGACGTCGTGCCAGTGCCCTTCCTCTATGACCTGGGATGTCCGGGATCCTCCGCCGAGCTGGTCCGCGGCCTCGTACACACGCACCTTCAGTCCGGCCCGCGCCATGACGACGGCGGCGGCGAGTCCGTTGGGTCCCGAACCAACGACGGCGACATCAGGCATCGCGGGCAGCCGTTCGCCATGGCACCAGGGAAGCAGAGGGACGGAACAGATCGATCCGCAACCAGTCCGGTGCACCGTCGAAGGGACCCCCGTGGGGGTCGTCCATGTCGTGCCGCCGGATGGGATCGTACCTGGGGTCCCAGACGTCCCAGGCGACCCGCAGCATGAGATATGCCGTTGCAAGCATATGGGCGGCGACGGCCAGGACGTAATACGGCATGTCGATGTTGTGCTGTGAGACGCCACCGCTGGTCACTTGGCCAAGATACATCCAGATGGCCGCCCAGTGCAGCCCCTCAATGCCTTGCCAGACCAGGAAATCGCGCCACATCGGCCGGGCGAGGGCCAGCAGCGGCACGAGCCACAGGACAAACTGGGGCGAGTAGACCTTGTTGGTGAGAATGAAGGCCGCCACGATCAGGAATGTCAGCTGCGCAATCCGCGGCCGCCGGGGGGCGGTCAGGGCCAGGACCGCAATGAGGACGCAGGCCAGCAGGAACACATTCAGGGCCAGCGTGTTAATGGCCTCCGGGGTGAGGAGCGTCCAGCGCACCCGCCCGGCCACCAGGTTGTACGCAAACCAAGGCGAGCTGTAGCCCGCGGGGCGGTCCTGGGTGAACTCGAAGAAGTACTTCCAGCCGGCCGGGTCCCGCGCGGCAATGGGCAGATTGACGGCCAGCCAGGCTGACGCGGCTGACGCTGCCGGGACCACGAAGGCCCGGATCTTCCCTGTGCGCAGGGCCAGCAGGAAGATGGCGCCCAAGACCAGGACGGGGTACAGCTTGGTGGCGGTTCCCAGACCTATCAGGATGCCGGCAAGTACCAGCCGCTCCCGGGACAGGAAGTACATGCCGAGGGTCAGCATGGCCACGGCCCACATGTCCCAGTTGATCACGCCTGCGAGGACAATGCCGGGCGCCACGGCCACCATCGCCGCGTCCCAGGGCCGCCGCCGGGTCATGCGGGCCGTGGCCAGCACGGTGACGATCCAGACGGCGGCGACAAGGGTGGCGTTGACGTCGAAGTAGCCGAGGATCCGGGCGTCCGTGACTCCCTCGCCGGGAACCAGGAGCGCCGTGATGCCGGCAATCAGGCCCATCAGGACCGGATACTCGAAGAGGGCACCCGGGGTGAAAAAAGGAAATGCCCCGCTGCCCAGCCCCCGGTTGCGGAACAGTTCAGGGAAGTCTGAGTAGCAGGTCGCGTAAAACTGCGACGGCGTCTCCCAGCCGTTCACCCGGCAGTAGTCCTTGACGGCGATGGCAGCCAGGGCTGCGAGCACGGTCAGGATGATCAGCACGCGTTCCACCGTGAAAAAGCCGGGCGCGACCACCCCCGGGGCAGACCGCTGGCCCAGGGGCCCGCCGATGAGCTCTGTGAAGTTGCGCAGGAAACGGTCGCTGCGGCTCGGCACCACCAGGCGCGCGAGCTTTCGTTCTGGCGGCGGCTGTGTCTCCTGCATGTTCTCGAGCTTACCGGTGGGTCCCGGGCCGTCGGGTCGCCGGCAGACGGTTCAGCGCAGGCTGATCATCTGCTCGTGCATGAGCGCGTAGACGTCTTCCCGTTTCCGGTCCAGCATCTGGCCGTCGAACTGTGGCTGCTGGAGCGAGGCCGAACCGAGGCCGAAAAGGATCTCTTTTAGTTTGCGGAGCATAATTTCACCTCCTTTCTGGAAATGAGGCAAGAATCCGGGCATGGCAATTAGAGCCATTCAGGCATGCGAGGAAATGGCCTAAAAAAGGCAAAGAAATGCCCGGCAGAAAAATAGGAGCCGCAAAAGCGACAATTGGCCCACGGAACGGCAGCGCGGCAATCCCAACAAGAAGCAGGGTTCCGAATTATGGGCGAGCTGCGCAACCGCGTGGTTCCGCTACATCAGACCGCCGGGGTCAGAATTTCTGAGAAAGGCAAAATCCGCCGATGCCCCGCCAGCTCTTCCGCAAAAGCGCGGGAGAACGGCCGGGGGCCAGGATAGAGCCTGGAGTCAGAACTACGCTCGGGCGAGTCCGTGAAGAGGGCGCGGGTCAGCAACGAAGGCCGGAAACGCGGTGATGGTCATCTTCCATCCGCTAGTCAAAGTAATCATTTTCCCAACCTCCTTTTCTGCTCTGCCGCTGTTCCGGCTGACTGGCCGAACAGCGTGCGCCGAGACCCCGGCGCATCGCTCTGGGGTCAGGAATAAAAGTACACCAGGAATGCCGGCGTTGACTACTTATTTTCCAAAAATTCGAAAAACAAATCCAAAAAGGCGCTTTTACAGGCCCCACCGGAGAATCACGGGTGTCCTTTTGTCCCAGCCGAGGGTGCAGACTTTGGCTGTTCCGAGAAGGAAATGCCGGCCCTCAGTCGGATCCAGTTCGAGCCAGCGGGCGGTGAGGATCCGGGAAAAGTGGCCATGGGCCACCACCAGGACATTGTCCAGCCCCGACTCCAGGACCCGGGCGATGATCTTGTCTGCCCGCGCCGCGACATCCTCCAGCTTTTCGCCGTTGGGAACCCCGTGCGTCCAGATGAGGTAGTCGGGGTTGTCCTTGCGGATCAGGTCAGAGCTGATGCCTTCGTAGTCGCCGTAGTCCCATTCGACGGCCAGCGGTTCGTGGACGGCGTCGGGGAAACCGGCGAGTTCCGCGGTGCGCCGGGCCCGGCGCAGCGGGGAGGTCAGGACCAGGTCGAAGTCGACGGTGTCCAGGATCCGGCGCGCCTCGACTGCCTGCTGTTCGCCCTCCACCGTCAGGGGCAGGTCCGTCAGCCCGGTGTACTGGCCGCTCTTGGACCATTCGGTTTCGCCGTGCCGCAGGATCCAGAGCTGGGGGCGGGCGATGTTGGCGGCGTTCACTTGGACTCCTCGGTTAGGGAAGATTCGACGTCGGCGGGAGAAGCAGAAGACACAGAAGCAGCAGCTGACTCAGGCTGCTCAGCCCACCAGGCCCGCAGCCGGGACTCGGCCTCGGCAGGCTCAAGCGGACCGTTTTCCATCCGTTCCTCCAGCAGGAACTTGTAGGCCCTGCCCACGACTGGTCCGGGTTTGAGGTCCAGCAGCGCCATGATCTCGGCGCCGTTGAGGTCCGGCCGGACGGCGTCCAGGGATTCCTGCTCACGGAGTGCGGCAATCCTGGATTCGAGGTCGTCGTACGCGAAGGAGAGCCGATCGGCCTTGCGCTGGTTGCGTGTGGTGACATCGGAGCGGGTCAGCCGGTGCAGGCGCTCCAGCAGGGGCCCGGCGTCGGTGACATAACGGCGCACCGCAGAATCGGTCCACCCGGCCTCCCCGTAGCCGTAGAAGCGCATGTGCAGCTCTACGAGGCGGGCCACCGCCTTGATGGTGTCGTTGTCGAAGCGCAGCTTCTTCATCCGCTTCGTCGTCAGCTTCGCCCCCACCATGTCGTGGTGGCGGAAGCTGACCGCGCCGCCCGGTTCGAACCGGCGCGTAGCCGGCTTCCCGACGTCGTGCATCAGTGCCGCAAACCGGAGGACAAAGTCCGGGCCGGGAACGGCGCCGTCGGAATCCGTCTCCAAAGCTGCCGCCTGCTCCAGGACCTGGAGGGAGTGCTGGTAGACGTCCTTGTGGCGGTGGTGCTCGTCCGATTCCAGCCGCAGCGCGGACACCTCGGGCAGCACGAACTCAGCGAGGCCGGTGTCCACGAGCAGGTCGATGCCCGCGCGGGGGTGCCGCCCGCAAACGAGCTTGACCAGCTCATCGCGGACGCGTTCGGCCGAGATGATGCTGATGCGTTCGGCCATCCGGGTCATGGCAGTGCGGACGTCGTCCCGCACAGTGACGCCCAGCTGGGACGCAAACCGCGCGGCGCGCATCATCCGCAGCGGATCATCGGAGAAGGATGCCTCGGGCGCGCCCGGGGTGGCCAGCACCGAAGCGTGGAGGTCGCGGACGCCGCCGAAGGGATCCACCAGCTCCATCGACGGCAGACGCAGGGCCATGGCGTTAATGGTGAAGTCGCGGCGCAGCAGGTCGTCCGTGAGGGAGGAACCGAAGGCCACCACGGGTTTCCGGGACTCGGGGTCGTAGGCTTCGGCGCGGTAGGTGGTGATTTCAATCTGGAAGCCGGCCTTGCGCATGCCGATCGTTCCGAAGGCGCGGCCGATCTCCCAGAAGTTGTCCGCCCATTTCTTGATCAGCGCCACTGTCTGGTCCGGCGTCGCATCTGTCGTGAAATCGAGGTCGGGGGAGGTGCGGCCCAGGAAGAGGTCCCGGACCGGGCCGCCGACCAGCGACAGCTCATGACCGGCATCCACGAACCGCTGACCGAGCTCCAGGACCACCGGGTCCACCTGGAAGTCAACGGTGTGAAGATCAGTCTTTTGATGTGCGTGCGCCATAGTTACTTAAGCTTGTCAGAAAACCAAGCCCCACCGCACCAAATCCCGTCATTGTGCGACGGCGCCGGCGAACCCTGTCACATGCAGTCCACCTGCAAGCCATGTCCCGGTCATCACGGCGGGGCAAGAGTCGTTAGAGTGGACTGCATGGCCCATCCAGTACCGAGCGCTCCCGGCAGGAGGACGAACCCACCGTTGCCGTCGGCAATCGGTGCCCACGTCGCGCCTGCACCGCACTCGGCCCCGGCCTCGCTCCCCACTGTGGAGGAGATCTCCGCCGGCGGCGTCGTGGTTGACACGTCCGACGACGAACTGAGGGTTGCGATTATTGCCCGCCTTAACAGGGGCGGACGGCTGGAGTGGTGCCTGCCCAAGGGCCACCCGGAGGGCCGGGAGAACAACGAGGAAGCCGCGGTCCGGGAGATTGCCGAGGAAACCGGCATCGACGGTGACATTCTGGCCCCGCTGGGCAGCATCGATTACTGGTTTACCGTCAGCGGGCACCGCGTGCACAAGACAGTGCACCACTACCTGCTGCGCGCCACCGGCGGCGAACTCACCATCGAAAACGATCCTGACAAGGAAGCGGTTGATGTTGCCTGGGTTCCCATCCACGAGCTTGCCCGCAAGCTTTCATTCCCCAATGAGCGCCGCATCGCCGACCTGGCACGCGAAGTCCTTCCCGAGCACCTCTGACCGTCCGGCAATGCCCGCCGGATACCCCCTTGCGTGCCGCAATATGAGCACCCGGGTGAGACGATGAAGACGATGTCAGCAGACGATCCGTCCTCCGACCAGCCCGCCCAGCCGGGCGAAACACCGCCCGGTGTGACGCCCGCCAGCGAGGCAGCCTCCAGTGCCGCGCAGCCCGGCGAGGCACGTTCCAGCGCCATCATGGCCGCCGGGACGCTGGTGTCCCGTGTGCTGGGGTTCGGCAAGACCTGGATGCTCGGCGCTGCCCTCGGCTTGGGCTCGACCGTTAATGACACGTTCATCAACGCCAACAACCTGCCCAACCTGATCTTCCTGCTGGTGGCCGGCGGCGTCTTCAACGCCGTGCTGGTGCCGCAGATCATCAAGGCGAGCAAGGCCCCGGACAGGGGAGCCGACTACATCAGCAGGCTGCTTACGCTGGCAGTTCTCGTCCTCCTGTCCCTGACCCTGCTGGTCACCCTGTTTGCGCCCGCCGTCATTGAACTCACCACGCAGGGCTACTCGCCCCAGCAAAAGGCGCTGGCGGTTACCTTCGCCTTCTGGTGCCTGCCGCAGATTTTCTTTTATGGCCTGTACGCGCTGCTGACCCAGGTCCTCAACGCCAACGGTGCTTTCGGCCCGGCCATGTGGGCGCCCATCCTGAACAACGTCGTGGCAATTGCCGGCCTCGGCATGTTCATCTGGATCTTCGGTGCCAACAACGTCAACCGGCATTCGCTGGATAACTGGGGCGCGTCCCAGACGTTCTTCGTCGCCGGGTTCTCCACCATCGGCGTCCTCTCCCAGACGGCCATCCTCCTGATCCCGGTGTTCCGGCTGAAGCTCGGGCTGCGCCCGCGCTTTGGCTGGCGCGGGGTGGGGCTGGGTCACGCCGCGCGACTGAGCGTATGGACGCTCATGACGGCCGCCGTCGGGCAGCTCGCGTTCCTGTACGTCATGCGCATCGCCACCATCCCGGGCGCCGAACGGCTCCGGCTGCAGGAGGCCGGCGACCCCGCCGGAGACATGCTTCCGGGCAACGCGGTGCTGGAAGTGGCGAGCCAGCTGTACCTGCTGCCGCACTCGATCATCGCACTCTCGCTGGCTACGGTGCTGTTCAACCGCATGACCCGTGCCTCGCAGGATGGCAACCGCATGGCACTTCGGGATGCCTTGTCCCACGGCCTGCGGACCATGGCCGTGGCCACGGTGTTCGGCGCGCTGGCGCTGTTCGCACTGGCCGGTCCGCTGGGCATGTTCTTCTCCGGCGGTACCCGCACGGATGGCGTCATGCTGGCGCAGACACTTACCATCCTGGCGCTCAGCACCCCGTTCATGAGCGCCAACTTCATGATGTCCCGGGTCTTTTACGCCAATGAGGACGCGCGCACGCCGTTCTATATCCAGCTGGTGCTGGCCCTGGTGAATGTGGTGGCCGCGTTCTTCATCCAGTTCCTGCCGTTCGACCAGATCATTTTCGCCATCGCCGTCCTGTACACCGCGGGGAACATCCTCTCGGTGGTTGTTTCGGCATTCTTCCTGCGCCGGCTGCTGGGGCACCTGGACGGCCCGCGGATCATCAACTCGTACATCCGCATGGGCTACGCCGCCCTCGGCTCGGCTGTTGCGGGCGCGGGGGCACTGTGGCTCATGGGCAGCTACAGCCCGGTTGGCTTTGCCTGGAGCAGCCGGCCCGCCGCCCTGGTGACCATCGTCGTCGTCGGCCCCGTCATGCTGGCCGCGTACCTGGTGCTGCTGAAGCTGTTCCGGGTCACCGAGCTGCGCGACCTGCTGCGCCCGCTGCTGGGACGGCTGGGCCGTGGGTCCGCCGCACCGGCGGCTGCTCCGTCTGCCCCCGCAAGCGCCGCGGCTTCGGCTGCCGGTGCGGCCGCTGGCGGTGCGTCGCGGCGGCGTCCGACGCCGGAACGCGCCACGGTCTCCTCGGACACCGGCCTGATTCCACGGATTTCCGGCGAGTTCGATTCCGCCTCCTTCCGCGCCGGGCCTGCGCCCCAGCCGGAACCGGAAGATTACGACGGTGCCACCTACCTTCCCGAGGAGGACGTCCCCGGGACGGCCCGCGGGAACGCCCTGCGCGGGGAGATCCCGCTTCCCGGCCGCCACACCTACCAGGGGACCCCAGGCCAGAACCCGCATTTCCCGTCGCGGCGACGGAGGAAAAAGTAGCCCTGGCGGGAGTCTGCCAGCCCCGTCCTCCGCGGCCGTTGCGCAGCATCGGCTAGGATCGAGGGGAACAAGGGTAGTTGCAGACCAAGGGGTCCGCCGGCGTGCCGGAGGCCTTCCGTGGCGATGCATCGCCAGGGCCAGAAGCAATTCCCGGACAGGCTAGGAGGAACACGTGTCCCACCCGATCGATGTCGGATCAGTACTTGGCGGCCGCTACAAGGTCACGGCCACAGTGCTGAGTTCGCATGACCAGGATCTGGTGCTGGACGGTGTGGACCAGGTGCTGAACCGTCCGGTCAGCATCCTGGTGGCCGGCCCGTACAACGCCGACCAGGTGGCCCAGAGCGCCCGCGAAGTGGCCACGGGCGAACGCCCCGGGAACGTGCAGATCCTGGACCTTGGAGTCAGCGACGCCACGACGTACCTGATCACCAACCACACCTCCGCCGCTGACCTGCTGGACCTTGTGGTCGCCTCCAACCCGCCCTACGTGGAGCCGTTCTTCACGGACACCCTGGGCAGCGAGATCTTCGGCCAGGCGCGCTCCCACGAACCCGAAACCTACGACGAAGACGACGAGGTCGAAGCCGGGTACATCAACTACAACGGCGACCAGAACTACAGCGAGGGCCAGTCCCGACCGGGCGGATACCCTGCCACCGCGCCAAGCCCCGCCGCCAGCCGGTCCGGCCACGGTGCCTCCAGCCACGCCGCTGCCGCTCCCGGACAGGCCCCCACAGCGCCCGTGCGGAAGGCTCCCGTCGTGCCGCCGCTCCCGGCTGCCCGCCCCGCGGCGGGTCCGGCAGCTGCCGCCGGTGCCGCTGCGGGTGCCGCCGCCGGTGCTGCTGGTTCGCGGGCAAACAGGCAGGGCGTCCCGGAGACCACTGCGCCCCAGCCGGTTCAGCCGGGTAACCGCTACGAGCAGGACGCAGTACAGGAAACCGTCCAGCACGACAACGTCGAGCAGGCACTGCTGCAGCGCGACACCAGCCGTTCCGGAAACGCTGCACGCGGCGCCGCCGGCGCAGGTGCAGCTGCTGCCGGTGCTGCCGCAGCTTCCGGTGACGGCCACAACTCGTCGAAGGTGTCGCTGTGGTCCGAGAACGACTATGACCCCGAAGACGAGTACGGCGACGAGGGCAGCAACGCGCACGAGCAGGACCGCCGAGCAGGCAACTTCCCTGCCGTCGCCCGCACTGGTGCCGCTCCGGCTGCCGAGTATTACGACGATGAAGACGACGAGCCGCGGAAAGAACCGCGTTCCATGCGCTGGCTTGTTGGTGGCCTGCTCGCAGCCGTCCTGATCGTCGGACTCATCTTCGCCGTGACCAACCTGGGCAGCCTCTTCAAGAGCGCACCGCAGACGGAAGCGACCCCCGGAGCCAGCGCACCGCCGTCGGCCGCCGCCCAGCCGAGTACCGGAACGCCGACCAAGAGCACCGCTCCGGCCGCAGGGCCGCCGGCCATCGAGGGGATCACCCGCCAGGGCAACTTTGATTTCGCCGCGACGTACGACGACGACCTCGGCAAGGCGTTCGACGGCAATGCTGCCAGCTACTGGTCAGACATGGAGTTTGCCACGGAGGACTGGGGAGGCCTTGCTCCGGAAGGCGTCCCGCTGGTGGTCAAGCTCAAGAGCCCTTCCCAGGTCTCCTCGATCACCCTGAACCAGTTGGGTGCCTCGGGCGGAAGCATCACGGTGTACACCAATGACCGCCCGTCGCTGGACGGTGCAAAGCAGGTGGGAACCAACAGCTTCACCTCGCCGGACCTCACCATGCCGCTGGCCGAACCGGTGACCGCCCAGTACGTGATCATCTCGATCAAGAACCTTCCCAAGCTCGCCGCCCCGAAGACCCGCTTTGGCTACGGCCTGCGGCTCGCGGAGATCAAGGTCCAGTAGGCGCTACTGCCGGTCAGCCGCCACGTACCACACGGGCGTAACCGGCATGCCCTGAGGTTGCCGGAGGCGGTACCCTTGTGGAAAGTCCCGTGGCGGTGTTTCCACGCAGGCACGGGTGTTCTCGCCTGCCTCCAAACACGTTCGGAATATTCCACACTGCCAATCAGTTGTGCCCTGTGGCTGGCCGGAAGGCTGGCGCATCGACAAAGGAAGAGGTTCACCGTTCAGTGAGCACCGCAGAAAACAGCACGTCAGAAGTACGTGATGTCATCATCGTCGGCTCCGGCCCCGCAGGCTACACAGCCGCCGTCTACACGGCCCGCGCCAACCTGAAGCCGCTGCTGCTGGCTGGCTCCGTCACCGCGGGCGGTGAGCTCATGAACACCACCGACGTCGAGAATTACCCGGGCTTCCCCGAGGGCATCATGGGGCCGGACCTCATGGAGAACTTCGAAAAGCAGGCTGCCCGCTTCGGCACCGAGATCCAGTTCGAGGACGTCACCGCCCTGGACCTCGACGGCGACGTCAAGACTGTCACCATCGCAACGGGGGAGACCTTCCGCGCCCGGGCCATCATCCTGTCCACCGGCTCGGCATACCGCGAGCTCGGCCTGGCCAACGAAAAGCGGCTCTCCGGCCACGGTGTCAGCTGGTGCGCAACCTGCGACGGTTTCTTCTTCAAGGACCAGGACATCGCGGTGATCGGTGGCGGCGACTCGGCCATGGAGGAAGCACTCTTCCTCACCAAGTTCGCCAAGTCCGTGACTGTGGTGCACCGCCGCGACACGCTGAAGGCCTCCAAGATCATGGGCGACCGCGCCCAGGCCCACGAGAAGATCAACTTCGTCTGGAACACCGCCGTCGCGGACATCCTCGGTGAAGACAAGGTCACCGGCCTGAAGCTGAAGAACCTGGTCGACGGCACCGAGTCCGAACTTGCCGTGACCGGCGTCTTCGTGGCCATCGGCAATGATCCGCGCACCGAGCTCGTCAAGGACAGCCTCGAGATCACGGACGCCGGCACCATCGCCGTCGAGGGCCGCAGCTCCCGTACCAGCATCAAGGGCGTTTTCGCCGCCGGCGATGTGGTGGACCCGACCTACCGCCAGGCGATCACTGCCTCCGGCTCCGGCTGTGTCGCAGCGATCGACGTCGAGCACTACCTCGCAGACCTTCACGCCTGACCGGCGCGGAAATTCATTCGAAGAGAGAGACAAGGGTTATGAGCAACGCAAAAGATGTAACCGACGCAAGCTTCAGCACTGACGTACTCGCCGCTGACAAGCCGGTAATCGTTGACTTCTGGGCCGAATGGTGCGGTCCGTGCCGGAAGCTGGGTCCCATCCTGGATGAGATCTCCGTGGAGTACGGCGAGAAGGTCAACGTTGTCAAGGTGAATGTCGATGACAACCCGTCTATCGCTGCTGAGTACGGCATTACCTCGATTCCTGCCGTGTACCTGTTCCAGGGCGGCGAAGTGAAGAGCACGGTCATCGGTGCCAAGCCGAAGCAGTTCTTCGAGAAGGAATTCGCCGACGTTTTGTCCTAGCCGCGTCGGGCCTGTGTATTACATACCCGCACGGTAACCTCGACAGGCAGCACCGGCTGCAGGCACGCAAAGGTGGCCATCACTCCGAGGGGAGTGATGGCCACCTTCTTGTTTGCGCCACGTAAGAGCACAGTACATTCGGGTCGAGTCGGGCTCATTCTCGGGGTTCTTCGTCAGCGGCGACTGTCTGACTTCAGAAATAGCCCTGCACAGGTTGTATTCCCCGTGTCTCATCTCCAAGAATCCCTCAGTTGCACTAGAACCGGTGAAAGGCATCGAGTGCTTGAGGCCCAGTTACTCCCGACGCCTATCTCATCCAGGCAGCGTCGAAAGTCATTAGGCACAGCGATGCCCGGATGAGGCATCCAAGCCCTTCGCGCGCACGTCCCAAGTAGGTACATTGTCAGCTGTGGGGCAGAAGATGTTTCACGTGAAACGAGCGCAAGCTGGTAGTTAGGATCGCCACAACTGGCAGGATAATTCTCAACGCCTAATTCCAGCAAATAGGCCCTTCCCGTCCAACGCTTTACCGCCGTCCACGCGTTCGCCCATGCACCGAATCGTCCGCCTCGTAGGCGACAATAGTCGTCGCTAACGTGAGCGTATTGACTGGCAATCGGGGAGTACTGCTGCTCGCCGGTTAACGGCCAGGGCGGCTACGGCCTCCATTCTCTTGGGGGCCTACGAGTTGCTACCGCCGCAGCAGTTCCTTCACACGCGATCCCAACTGGTGGTCGCCAAGGCACACCAGCGGGGACCCCGGCTGAATAGATCGGAATCTCACAGGACTCAGCCGACCACAATGGCAAACTTCTGCCAACCTTCCAATTGGTGGGACCTGGAGCGCCATGCGCAGTCACTCCGCCCTGCCTCGTTCTGCGCGCGGCGCCTACCTCACCAGGTGGGAGCATGTCACCCGCGGACCATGCCCGCGCCGGCTACGCCCGGGGGCGCGTTTCACGTGAAACACCGCGGGTCTTCTTCTGAGAAGATGAAACCCTGCGACACCGGGAGAGTTGCATTCTAAGAGCAGGGCCGCCAGCTGAACCGGCCACCTCTGTAGCCCATACGGAACCACCATCCCAAGAACCCCCTTATGCGTGTTTCATCCATACGAGGGCCTGAGCGCCCCTAAGGAGCTGCAATGAGATCTGAAGGGGGGCTAGTAGGCTGAGCCTTCACATCAACTTATATTGATTGCCTGAATGGCCGGCCGCCACACACGAGCTGCAGAGACTCAAAGCGGAATACGGGGTTGTATGCGGGTCGCTGCAGCATTTGTGCCCCCGGACGTTCGAGGAAAACCAATAGCCCCTGCGAGGCAATTCGCCCCATTTGCGCAGTCCCCATTCGCGGCGCAAAGTCAATGGGCGGCGGCGGCGCTCAATCCGGAATTCAACCCGGCAGGTCCGACCACCAGCAGGCCGGCTGCGCACCTCAGGAACTATATCGTCACCAACATCTTGGTCTAGGAGACCTCACTATTTGGTTTTCGCCAAGTTCCGTCTGCGAAGCGGTTGTAGTGCCGATAGAAGTTGCCGATAGCCGCAGCTGCTTTGTGAGTCGCCACGTGCCATTCGATCATTTGGTGTCCAGCGCGTCGTACCGCTGAACGAGTTGCGTTTACCGGGCAGGGAGCAAGTCCTGCGATGACAGCGTTCGGCGCGCTGTTCAGTTCTTTTGTACCCGACGCCCAAAGGCGACGTCCTTTCGTTTATAGTCGCTGGGCTCCTACAGCCCCGGACCAGCACCCTCCCGTTGGGGACACGGAGTAACCGTTTCACGTGAAACAAACCGCGGTTCGAGAATCCTGTCCTGCACCGAACTGCAACCGTTTCACGCGAAACATGGGCCGACCCAGTCGGGTGCACTGAGGGCGTACTCGGAAGCCGGGCTCACTCCGTCAGTGGAATGTCCTCCCAACGTCCGACGTTTCCTTGCGGACGGGCAAAAGTGACCGTCGCCTGATTAGCAAGCAGGCTCCTCGACCGAAGAGCGACGCAAATGAAGTCGGAACACGTATGGAGCAGCAGCGAGCAGTCAGCGTACCTGTACCGTCCCCAAGGACGCGACCAACTTGGACTGGATCCCGACGTTTCACGTGAAACGGGCCGACGTGCCGCCATTCCACGAGCGGTCGCCGCTGCAGATCGAGGACCATGCACGCAAGGTACCCAGCCGCACCGCCGCCTGTGACACGTGCCGGGGGCGGTGCCCACTGACCGATCGCCCAGGCATTCATCAAAGACCGCCAAAGCACACTGCCTGCCGAGGAGTAAGCGCGACCCACGGCAATTCGCGAAACAGGGGCAGCAGAGCAACAGAGCAACAGCCTAGCGCGCCCCTCACGCCCCACTTGGATGCCCGACCATCCGGGCACTGATCCCGATCCTAGACGGCGCTCTCAGTTGCGCGTCCATTGACAGCCTAAGCGACTACGCGATCGCACACAGACCCACGGTGGCGCATGGACGCTGCGGTGGCTGTACGCGCCCACTTAGACCAGCGAACCTGCTGTCAGGCTATCGGAGCCGTTGGCGCTATCCCTGGCAGCAGTAGCCAGCATGCTCACGGATGGTCTTCAGCTTGTCCGACGCGCCTGGAAGCACGGACGAGTAAGTCCCGGCAATTCTGCACCGAAGAGCAACAACAGCCGGCCACACCCGCTTTGCTGGACTGCACTCATCACCCAGGCAAGCGGCACGGCAAACAAGAAGGTGGTCGGAGGACCTTAGCAACAGCGGGACTGTGGACTGGGTTGTCCGGCCCATCGGCTGCAGTCTGAGGGCCAACACGCGGCCAACCCAGGAGTAGCACGGGTCCGCAGACCAGGCAGGAGCACCCTGTTGTCTGTCAATGTCCAGCCTCAAGCGCGTACCAGGGCTGCACCGATCCCATGGGCATGTGGAACAGCCACACTACGACCAACATCTGACCCGGGCGCGGTAGTTCCTGAAGCTCCGTAACCAGTTCAAGCCATCGTCGGCAGGGACCATCCCATACCCGGCACTGTGTCACTTCAATTTCCTGCAAGGATACGACGATGCGGCCGTCCACTGTCCAATTCAGCGTTCATCCACAAGCGCTCGGCGACGGGTCTAGCGTGTCCAGCGCAGCCTGTGCCGGGCGCAGAGTAGAGCCGGACATTGACTAATTGCGCATCCCGAAGCCGGGCGCTACCTTCCGCAGGGGCACTACAGATTGCAGCTGGGACATGGAGACGTTCCTTGGGGACCTCAAAATGCTGACCGCAGTCGGTCAGACAGACCCGAGAATGACCGGAACGAGGTGAGTTCGCGGCCCGTCATGTGCCGATGTATTGAGTCTCACCATGACATTATTCACAGTCTTATCCACAGTGGAATCCACATGGTTATCCACAGCGCGGCGAGGCCGCCTGTGGATTAGATTGGCCGGTCCGTGAGCAGAATCACACCGCGCGGTCTCCTTGCTGCGTGGACTGCCGAGTTGCGAAGCTGAGCTTCATGTCGCAGCTGCGGTGGCGGCACCGGCAAATCCTGCCGCTGCACAGTAGCTATAACACCCATTCCAATTGATGACTGCCGTTCAGAACGTACTCGCCGCCTCACGCACCCAGGAGCGAGTGTGACGAGGCGCGTTTCACGTGAAACACGGCTGGTGGTCACCGGTCATGCCGAGGCACTCGAAAGACACAAGGTTGGCCCGATCGGGCTCCTGGGGTCCGCGAGCTGTGTCATATCCCCACCTTTACCCACAGGTTTATCCACAGCGTTATCCACTGGGTTATCACCAGCGAAAAAGTGCCACCGGCCAGCTGACGAAGGGTGAATCATGTTGTCGTCGATCGTGCCCATAGGGCCGCGCAAGCGCCGCCAGCGAAGTACCAGACCGGGTGATCCTCAGTTGGCTGCCGGCTAACTGCTTGCAGCAGAATCCCCGTCAAACGGGGGGCGAACCGCAGCGCCGATAGGGAGGTGTGCTCGGCATGCGAGGCAGCATGGCGCACCGGACGGCCCATCGAAGCAGCGGGGTCCGAGGATAGGCTACGGCTACGGCTCCAAGGCATGGTCTGCGACGCCTCAGCATGATCCCGAGGCGTCCCGCCGCGCCTCCGCGAGTTGGCACTTGCGGCCAGGTGACATTACTAGGGCGTGCGGGAGAACGCCATTTCACCGCTGTGCTCCAATGCAGGCGCTGACCAACAATAGCTGTCCAATAGATGTCGGAGCTGGCCGCGCCCTTGGAAAGCCGCTGCGGAAATTCGGTAGACGCCCGGCGGCTCCCGTTCACGTTTCACGTGAAACTGCCGCCGGCCCAGTCACGAGCCGAGTGTGCGCCTAGCGTCTTGGCCTGCCCGGGACTGAGACAAGGCGCCGGATACTGCCGGCCGGCACACATAGCAGCTCACCACACGCAGAGGCCATGCAACGCGGGGGCCACGCACGAGCTCTCACGTTGCGGTTAGTCTGCTGGAGAGAAAGGCAGCGAGGAATACCGTGATGAAGCATGCGGACCGCCGACCCAGGATCCGCCCTCGGGGAACGGTGGTGACGTCATCACATCGCGGCTGCCGCGTGCGGCCCCTAGCAGCACGACCCCGAAACCCTGCCTTAGGGTGAAGAACCAGCGGGTACCCTGGTGCGCTCGTTATCCACCTTCGTGCAGGATCGGGTTATGGGATTCGCGTCTTCTGTCTCGCGCACCGGGGGAGGGCTGACAACTCCGATATTGCTTTCTGTAGCATCTGCGTCCGTGACTTCCCATTCGCAAACTCGAATACCGCACCGCCGCTTGCCTCCCAATGTCGAAGACTCATTGCCTACCTCACCGGCGCAAAGAAATAGGCACCAAGGGAGTCGGCTGTCTGTTACACGGGTTGAGGCAGGACCTTTCTCACGTCGGCGCCTGTTCCACGTGAAACGGGCGCCGGGGAAGTGCAGTAGGAACGGAAGGGGCGACTGTCGGCGAGACGTTTCACGTGAAACGCGCGCACAGCCCCACGCCTACCCCTGCCATCCAACAGAAAGATGCGGAGCTTGCGTGGGTACAGCGACAGAGACACGCTTGCCCACACTGGCGGACATCACAGCCATCCGTGGCTAGAAGACCGAACCTCACCTACTTCAGATCGCCGCTGCGTGGCCGCAGACGCGCTAGTTCGGGACAACCAGGATGGAACGGACCTGAGCACCCGCTCTCAGACGAGACGGGGCAGGTGGGGTTCCCAGGAGAAGTAGGCAGTTTCTCTCATCGCGACACGATAGGCACACGGCCATATAGTGGACGCGAACCGCGACCTGCAGGGGTTCATCGAGCCCCTGTGCGCAGTGAAAGTTCGAAAGAGCAGGAATTGCCAGTACCTTGCGGTGGCTACTCGTTGGAGGTGGGCCGGAGCAACGAAAACAGCGGCTCCAGACGATCAGAAAGCCGGCAGAACGATCTGATTATCGCCGAATGCGGTGACCTGCGGGCCAATGCCCACTGGTTTCACGTGAAACGCGACCCAGGCGATGGAGGGACAGAGGCAAAGAGGCCCAGTACGGGAAGCACGGCGAACACGAGGACAGCATAGGCGCGTCCAAACAATGGAAGCGTCAGTGGCGCCCTCCAAATAATCCAAACATCGAAGCCCTGCGAATCACGCAGATTCGGCCCAGCCCACTTGCCATCCAGCCAGTCGTGCAGTGTGAACCCGTCAAAGATGCTAAGAACCGAGCACTCTGGGCCGGTCTACGAGGCCACCACTGCCCCCGTATTGCCGTCTACCGGGCTAATGCCTTGATGGGAGGGGCAAAATCCCAACGCATCCAGTCCTTGCCCGTGGGTGAGCGTTGCGTACCGAGGCAACTGGGCAAGGCAGAACCTCGGGAGAGACTGCACAGACGGCCCAGGACGCTCTGAACGGCCGTTTAGGATAAATGGCGCTCCAGTACATACCCCGCGCTTTTGGTCGGCAAGCTGTCTGCAGGACGACGCCTGCTCGCTCCCCGCCTTACTTGGTCGCCCTCTGGGCCGGCTGACAATCTAGAACGGCATGACAGCCGCCGTAGCGCGATGCATACGCAGAGCTGCAGCGGGCTGTACTCGCTCTAGGACATCTGATCTATAATCTTTCCGGGCACTGCAACTTGCCCAGGTTCACTCCGCAGGCATCTGCAGCATCCAAATGAAACGTGCCAGCAGCGCTACTTAGCTGAGGAGTCATTGCTACAGCCGCTGATGCCATTCGAAAGGTCTTAGCAAACAGATTAGGGCCCGTTCACCTGAACGGGCCCTAATCCTCGAGTAGTTCCTTAGTTTTCGCTCCCTGGAGCGAGGACGTCCATAATGCGGTTGAGGTCCTCAACACTCGCGAACTCGATACTTACGCGGCCCTTACGCGCCCCGAGCGAGATCTTCACGTTGGTGTCGAGCCTGTCCGACAGCGAGGAGGCCAGGTAATCCAGCCGCTCATGGCGCGCACCGGGGCGGGGAATGTTGTTCTTGGCCGGCGTCGCAGGTTCACGGTGCAGCGTGACCGCTTCCTCGGTGGCGCGGACAGACATGCCCTCGGCCACAATCTTCTGCGCCAGGCGCTCCATGGATGCCGCGTCGGGAAGCGAGAGGAGAGCACGGGCGTGGCCTGCCGAGAGCACATTGGCGGCTACACGACGCTGCACCAGTGGCGGGAGCTTCAACAGCCGCAGGGTGTTGGACACCTGAGGGCGTGAGCGGCCGATGCGGTCAGCCAGCTGCTCGTGCGTTGTACCGAAGTCCTCCAGCAGTTGCTGGTACGCGGCCGCCTCTTCGAGCGGATTGAGCTGGCTGCGGTGCAGGTTCTCCAGAAGAGCGTCGCGGAGTAGGTCGTCATCCGTCGTGTCACGGACAATCGCAGGGATCGTGGAGAGCCCGGCAGCCTGTACTGCACGCCACCGGCGTTCACCCATGACTAGCTCATACGGTTCCCCACCCTTTTCGGTTGAAGTACGAACCACAATTGGCTGGAGGACGCCTATTTCCCGAACCGAGTGAACAAGCTCCGCCATGTCGTCCTCATCGAAGACGGTACGGGGCTGCTTGCGGTTTGGATGGATGTCCGTGACCGGGATTTCGGCAAAACGGACGCCCGGCACCTCAACGAGTTCAACGTCGTTGTCCAGGACAGCGGCGGAGCCAGCCTTTCGCGAGTTGCTGGCAGTCTTCGGTGAACCTACGTCCTGGGACTCGGCATCTGCGGATGCATCCGGGCCAGCAGGTTCGGACTTCGTGGCGGCGTCCGGCGCGCCGGTGGACTTGGCCGCACCCGCACCAGAATTTTTGGCGGCGGTCTTCGCCGTGGACTTGGCAGCCGAGAGCTGCGCCGAATCCGAGGCATCCTTAGCATCTTCTTCGACCGCGGACTCGGCAGGGGCCTCAGCCTTCCGGCCTGACTGGCGTGCCGGCGCGTCGTCGAGGCCAGACATGTCGGTCTCTAGGGCCGGAACGGGTTCAGCCGTCTTCCGCGCCTCCGGGAAGAAGAGATCCACAGGGCGCGACGGAGCTGCTCCGTTACCCGAAGCGCCTGCGGAAGCGGAACTTGGAATGAGTGCGCCAAGACCGCGACCGAGCCCGCGTCGCTTATCGCTCATGGATGATTCCCTCCATCGGAAGAGCCCGGCCATGCCGGGCTCCGGCTGTTGCTGTGTTTGGAAAATTCTAACGCTCAGCGATTTCCGCTGCGGCTTCGAGGTAGGACAACGCGCCGCTGGAGGATGGATCGTAGGTCATGACAGTCTGCTGGTAGCTCGGCGCTTCGGAGATGCGCACGGAGCGAGGGACA
This sequence comes from Arthrobacter sp. NPDC058097, assembly GCF_042884885.1. NCBI lineage: Bacteria > Bacillati > Actinomycetota > Actinomycetes > Micrococcales > Micrococcaceae > Arthrobacter > Arthrobacter sp. NPDC058097. The sequence continues at coordinate 47,988 of NZ_JBHVSZ010000010.1, read as the reverse complement.
ACGGCGTCAAGGACCTGGTCCGGGAAGTGCTGCCGGACTTCAGCTGCGACCTGGGCGGCCAGGTTGGTCCGGCCGTCATACATGGTGAGCAGAATCGTGGAAACTTCAAGATCCGCATTCAGGTGCTTCTGGATCATCTCGATGTTCTTCAGCAACTGACTCAGGCCCTCAAGGGCGTAGTACTCGCACTGGATGGGGATGAGGACCTCGCCGGCCGCGCAGAAGGCGTTGACCGTCAGCAGCCCCAGGCTGGGCGGGCAGTCGATGAAGATGTAGTCCAGCCGCTGCTCGCCCTTCTTCTGCCGGGCTTTGGCGTAGACGTCGATGGCACGGCGGAGGCGCTGCTCCCGTGCCACCAGGGAGACAAGTTCGATCTCGGCGCCGGCCAGGTGGATGGTTGCCGGGGCGCAGATGAGGTTGCTGATGTCCGGGCACGGGGCCACGACGTCCTCAAGGGCAACATCGTTGATCAGCACATCGTAGATGCTGTCGACGTCGGCATGGTGCTCGATGCCCAGAGCCGTGGAGGCATTGCCCTGTGGGTCAATGTCGATGACCAGGACGTTCAGGCCGGCGGCAGCCAAGGCGGCAGCGATGTTCACGGTGGTGGTGGTTTTGCCCACTCCACCCTTTTGGTTTGAAACTGTGAAGATCCGCGTCTTCTCCGGCTTCGGCAGGTCACGGCCCAGTAGCCGTTCCCGCCGACGGTTCTCATGCGCGAGCTCCCGCGCGATGGGGCTCGAGTCATCCAGGGTGTCCAGGACGTTGCCGCGGGCTGCGGTTTCACGTGAAACCTTGGCGGCAACGGTGCCTGCAACCGGATTGAATTGATTTGCCGTGGTAGCGACCGGTGATACGCCGAAGGCACGCGCCGACCCCAGGGACACGAACGGGGGAATCCGCTGCGTGGAGGTTTCGCTACTGGTCACTGGGACACACTCACTCTCGTTCGGCTTTCACTGCCGTTCTCTAGCCTAACCGCTACACCCTATGGACCCGCGGCACCGTGCGGGGCTAGGCGCTCTTTTGGGTCTTCTTAACTACGATCCGCACCACCGTGGTGGGTTCCTCGAGCAGGCTTTGTCCTACTGTGACAACAGAGGTCTCCACACCGCCAAGCTTGCGGATGGCCTTCGCTGCCTTCTCAATCTCCTCGGCAGCACTGCGCCCCTTGATGGCCACGACTTCACCCTCGCCACCAAGCAGCGGGATGGTCAAGCCGGCAAGGTTGCTCAGGGCGGACACGGCACGGGCGGTTACAACGTCGGCCCTCACCATTCCCACAGCCAGTTCGGCACGGGTGCGCATGACGGTCACGTTGCTCAATCCGAGATCGTCAACCACTTCCTGCAGCCAGATCACCCGGCGCTCCAGCGGTTCGATGAGGGTCAGTTCCAGGTCCGGACGGGCAATGGCCAGGCAAAGGCCCGGCAGGCCGGCGCCGCTTCCGACGTCGGCCACATGGCTGCCCTGGGGAATCTCACTTTCGATTACCGCGCAGTTCAGGACATGGCGTCCCCAGAGCCTGGGGATTTCCCGCGGTCCGATGAGCCCGCGCTCGGTCCCGGAGGTCGCCAGGTGTTCGACATACCGTTCAGCGAGGCCAAGGCGATCGCCGAAGATCTTCTCCGCCGCCTGGCGCTCGGCTGCAGTCATTTCAACCATCAGTAAGTCAGCCAACGGCTCAGTCGGCGGAAACGACGATGTGCCGGCCCGCACCCTCGCCCTCGGACTCGCTAACGAAGCCAAGATCGGCAACGGCGTCGTGCACGATCTTCCGTTCGTAGGCGCTCATGGGCTCCAGCGCTACGGCCTCACCGGTTTCCTTGACGGACGCGACGGCATCCTCTGCGATCTTCTGCAGGTGGCCCGCGCGTTCCTTGCGGTAGCCGTTGATGTCCAGCACCAGGCGTGAGCGGTTCTCCGTCGCGGAGAGCACAGACAGGCGGGTCAGCTCCTGAAGGGCTTCCAGTACCTCGCCATCGCGGCCCACGAGGCTCTCGAGCCCGGCGGACTCTTCCTCGGTCACGATCGAGATGTAGGTGCGTCCGTTGCGGACCTCAATGTCAATGTCGCCGTCGATGTCGGCAATGTCGAGCAGTTCCTCAAGGTAGTCGGCGGCAACGTCGCCTTCTTCTTCCAGACGGCTTGCCGACGTGCCCTTGCCCGCGTTCACGGTGCCGGCAACGGAGTCTTGGTCTTCGCTGGTTTCAGCGGAAAGTGCGTGTTCAGAGCTCTCAACAGACATTACTTCTTCTTCCTGTTCTTACGTTGTGGCTGAGTGCGCTGCGTTCGGGCCTGCGCAACTGCAGCGGCGGCAGCTGCTTCCGCTTCGACGTCGGCCTTCTTGCCGCCCAGGATGGGAAGGGCCGGAAGGCCCTTGGCGGCACGGCGCTCGGCGAGGGCCTTGGCGGCGGGGGATCCCGGCGTCGGCATACGGCGGATGACAAAGAACTGCTGGCCCATGGTCCACAGGTTGGTGGTGGTCCAGTAGATGAGGACACCGATGGGGAAGTTGATGCCGCCCACACCGAAGACGATGGGCAGGATGTACAGCATCATCTTCTGCTGGCGCATGAACGGGCTGGCCATGGCCTCTTCGGACATGTTCTTGGCCATGATCTGCTTCTGCGTGATGAACTGCGAGGCAGTCATCGCGAGGATCATCACGATGGAGAGGATCCAGACCGCGACCACGTTGCCGCCAGCCGGCGTGCCATGAAGGAGGGTCGCGGAGAGCGGAGCGCCGAAGATGCTGGACTTGTCGAACTGAACCACCTGTTCGTGGCTCATGGCACCGATGCCCTGCCCACTGGTGGCGGCCCCGGTGATGCCGGAGAGCACCTGGAACAGCGCGAAGAAGAACGGCATCTGGATGAGCATGGGGAGGCAGGCAGAGAACGGGTTGGTGCCGTGCTTCTTGTACAGGGCCATCTGTTCCTGCGCCATGGCCTGACGGGAAAGCTGGTCGGTCTTGCCCTTGTACTTGTCCTGCATCTTCTTCAGGTCGGGCTGCAGCAGCTGCATCCCGCGCTGGGCCTTGATCTGCTTGACGAACACGGGGATCAGGGCGGCACGGATCACCAGCACCAGCCCAATGATGGACAGCGTCCAGGTCCAGCCGTTCTCGGCCGGCATGCCGATGAAGCTCAATCCGTCATGGAAGCCGACCATAATGACTGAGACCAGCCATTTGAACGGGGCCATGATTGTTCCAAAGAAGTCCATACGATTTCCCTATTCGTCAGGCCGCAGCGCGGCCTTCTTCATCAGTCTGAGCAGCCAGGTACTTGTCCGGGTTGTTCAGCACAACAATTCTGGGGGTCTGGTTTTCAGGCCATTCCCGGTGGCTGGCGGGGACATGGTCCACGCCGCCGGCGTTCCACGGGTGGCAGCGCGCAAGGCGCCTGGCTGCGAGCCAGCTGCCCTTGACAGCGCCGTGTACGGTGACTGCTTCAAGCGCATAGGCCGAGCAGGAGGGAAAAAAGCGGCAGACCTGGCCGTACAAGGGCGAAACCACCTTGCGGTAGACCAGAAGCAGAAGAATGAGGATGTTGCGGGGCAGGTTCCAGATGAAGCTGCCTGCGGCCGCTGCTGCGGACTTGGCGGAACGCTTGGGAAAACGGACGACGGCGGCAGTCGGGTCAAGCACGCTGTGTCCCTTCCTGTCTTGTTGCGTCCGGTGGCGTTCCAGCTGGCCGTTTTCCGGTCACCGCCGGAAGGCGGCCAGCCAGCCGCCTCATGGTGTTTTCCAGGGCGGCGTTGTAATCCGCCAGGAGTTCATCCCAGCTGGCTGTTGCGGAGGCGGGCAAAGCACGCACCACAATAGCGAATCCGGTGCCGTACTCGCGCAGCGAGACAGCGCCGGCCTCTCTAAGTCTCCTCTTAACGAGGTTCCTGGCAACAGCGTTCCCGACAGCTTTGGAAACGATGAACCCGATGCGGCTGGGTTCGTCGGCTCCGATAGTTGCCGTATATAACACTACGTTCCGGCGTCCATTGCGGACGCCGGAACGTACAGTTGTTGAAAAATCGGTTGAAGTCCTCAGGCGGTTACGGGTGGCAAGCACCGCTAATCTCGCAGAAGGAAGAAGACCGACAAGTCAGTATTTAGGCCGACAGTTCGGTGCGGCCCTTGCCACGGCGGGCGGCCAGGATGGCGCGGCCGGCACGGGTGCGCATACGAAGGCGGAAGCCGTGCTTCTTGGCCCGACGGCGGTTATTCGGCTGAAAAGTCCGCTTGCTCACGTTAGTTACTCCAGTGGATCAAAGGTGCGCCCACCCGATCAGTAAGGGGAAGAACTGGCCGACGCTAAGTTTTGTATGTGTCTGCTTCCCCCGGGTTTTCCCGAACACGCGAAGTGTCCGGAAGTCCAAAATGGGGTCAGAAAGCAGGCACAAAGGACTCCACAACGTTAGGGCAAAACGCCGCCGGGAGTCAAACCAGCAGCCCGTCCGGCGTGTTTCCCCAGCTGTGGCTAACGGGGCATGGAACCTGTGGATGAAGCGGCTCACAACCGCCGGTTTTGAACCACAACGGTGTAATTATCCACAAGGCACTTCCCAGCTATCTTCTAGGCTTTTCATCCCCTAGAGTGTCCCAGTAGCCGATTATCCACGGACTGTGCATAACCCTGTGGATTATGCCGGGCCAGCACCTTGGTTCCGGGCTTGCGGCTGCATGTAATGCAGGCAGCAAGCTTTGAGGAACCAAATTTGATGACAGTAGACGAAGCCAACCACGCCAACACTGTCGGAAGTTCCTGGCGGCGCGTGGTGAATCTTCTCGAACAGGACGACCGCGTCTCGCCCCGGCAACGCGGCTTTGTCATCCTCGCGCAGGCCCAGGGCCTCATCGGTTCCACCCTCCTCGTCGCAGTGCCCAACGAACTGACCCGCGAAGTGCTCCAGACCCAGGTCAAGGACGCACTCGACGACGCGCTCCGCAACGTTTTCTCGGACGACATCCGCTGCGCAATCGACGTCGACACCGATCTGGTGCCCATCCACGAAGAGCCGGAACCCGCCGTCGAGCTTTCCCTCGCAAACGATCCCTCCATCGAGCAGAAGCCGCAGCCCATGCTGCCGAGCACTTCACACGAATTCGGCCGGCTCAATCCGAAGTACGTTTTCGACACTTTCGTGATCGGATCCTCCAACCGGTTTGCCCATGCCGCGGCCGTCGCGGTGGCGGAAGCCCCCGCCAAGGCCTACAACCCGCTGTTCATCTACGGCGACTCGGGTCTGGGCAAGACGCACCTGCTGCACGCCATCGGCCATTACGCCCGTCGCCTCTACAGCGGCATCCGCGTCCGGTACGTCAACTCCGAGGAATTCACCAACGACTTCATCAACTCGATCCGTGACGACGAAGGCGCCAGCTTCAAGACGACGTACCGCAACGTCGACGTCCTGCTGATCGATGACATCCAGTTCCTGGCCGGCAAGGACCGGACGCTGGAGGAGTTCTTCCACACGTTCAACTCGCTGCACAACAACAACAAGCAGGTGGTCATTACCTCGGACCAGCCGCCCAAGCTGCTGGCAGGTTTCGAGGACCGGATGAAATCCCGCTTCGAGTGGGGTCTGCTGACGGACATCCAGCCGCCCGAACTTGAAACCCGCATCGCCATCCTCCGGAAGAAGGCGCTCAGCGAAGGCCTTTCCGCCCCGGACGACGCGCTGGAGTACATCGCTTCGAAGATCGCCAGCAACATCCGCGAGCTCGAAGGCGCACTCATCCGTGTCACGGCATTCGCGAGCCTCAACCGCCAGCCAGTGGACGTGGCCCTCGCGGAGATGGTGCTCAAGGACCTCATCACCGACGACGGCGCCCAGGAAATCACCTCGAGCCAGATCCTGCAGCAGACGGCTGACTACTTCAAGCTCAGCATGGAGGAGCTCTGCAGCAAGTCCCGGACCCGGACCCTGGTGACCGCCCGGCAGATCGCCATGTACCTGTGCCGCGAACTGACCGACATGTCGCTTCCCAAGATCGGCCAGGAGCTCGGCGGCCGCGACCACACCACTGTGATCCACGCCGACCGCAAGATCCGTGAGCTCATGGCCGAGCGCCGTGTGATTTACAACCAGGTTACGGAGCTCACCAACCGGATCAAGCAGCAGCAGCGCGACTCCTGATCCCGGGTTCTTAACCTTATTAACAGGTGCATGTGGATAACCCTGTGGACAGTTAAGGGGACAACCGCGGTTAATGGGCTTAAAACCCTTAAGGCGTCTGTGGATCATCCAAACGGGCCAAGAATCTTGTCCCCATCCACAGCCTGTTTAAAACCTGCCGAACCCACAGTCCATGAACAGGGCTTAACCGCGGATCCGCGCCGGGAAACCGGGTTATCCACAGTTTCCACAGCAGTTATTAACACTACTAATCCCAAAAAATTGAAATCCCTCAAACAACAATCTCGTTCCCGGACCTCCACCACACCGGCCGATGGCCCGGCCACAGACCGCCGGCTGAGCCGGCATCAATGAGCGGGGATGAGGAATGCCTGTAGTTCCGGCTAAGCTGTCTGCAGCGCTCCCATCCCTGGGTCTGTTTGCGGTCGGCCATGCGCGGACCATGCAAGTTCCGGGACTTGGGGGCAACGGTCTTGTGGGCTCCTTGCGAGTTCCCGTTCAGAAAATGGCAGCAGCAATGAAAGGCGGCACCCTTCCGTGAAGTTCAGAGTCGAACGGGACGTCCTGGCAGAAGCCGTCACATGGACAGCCCGGTCGTTGTCTCCGCGGCCGCCCGTACCCGTGCTTTCCGGCCTCCTTCTCAAGGCCGAATCCGGGACCGTCAGCCTGTCCAGCTTCGATTACGAGACCTCCGCACGCCTTGAAATTCCTGCCGACATCAGGGACGAAGGCACCATCCTGGTTTCCGGCCGGCTCCTGGCCGACATCTGCCGCAGCCTGCCTTCGGCGCCGGTGGACATCGAAACCGACGGCAACAAGGTGACACTCACCTGCCGTCGAAGCAGCTTCCATCTCGCGACCATGCCAGAGGCCGAATACCCGCCGCTGCCTGCACTGCCCACCATCACCGGAACTGTTGCCGGCGACGCGTTCGCCCAGGCCGTGTCCCAGGTGATCATCGCCGCCAGCAAGGACGACACCCTTCCAATCCTCACCGGCGTGCGGATGGAGATCGAGGACGACCTCATCACGCTCCTGGCCACGGACCGTTACCGGCTGGCCATGCGGGAAGTTCCCTGGAAGCCCGTCACACCGGGCATCTCCACCAGTGCCCTGGTCAAGGCCAAGACACTCAACGAGGTTGCCAAGACTCTGGGCGGCAGCGGTGACATCAATCTCGCCATCGCCGACGACGACAGCCGGCTCATCGGCTTCGAAAGCGGCGGACGCACCACCACGTCGCTGCTGGTCGACGGCGACTACCCCAAGATCCGCTCGCTGTTCCCGGATTCCACGCCGATTCACGCCACCGTGCAGACCCAGGAGCTGGTTGAGGCCGTCCGCCGTGTCTCGCTCGTGGCGGAACGCAACACTCCGGTCCGGCTCGCGTTCACCCAGGGCCAGCTGCACCTCGACGCCGGCACCGGCGAGGACGCCCAGGCCTCCGAAGAACTCGAGGCACAACTGTCCGGCGATGACATCACCGTCGCGTTCAACCCGCACTACCTGGTTGAAGGCCTCAGCGTGATTGAGACCAAGTTCGTGCGTTTTTCCTTCACCACCGCGCCCAAGCCGGCCATGATCACCGCGCAGAACGACGTCGACGGCGAAGACCAGGACGACTACCGCTACCTCGTGATGCCGGTGCGCCTGCCCAACTAGGCCACATGCCCAACTGGGTAGCAGCTGAGGGGCTTCTGACCCTTCAGAACGCCTTGATCTGCTACCTAGTTGGGTCGCCAGCCCCTAACCATCCGCGCAGAAAAGAGTTCACACGGTGCATATCGGACTGATCGGCCTTGGAAAAATGGGCTTCAACATGCGCGAACGGCTGCGCAAGGGCGGAATCGAAGTCACCGGCTACGACCGCAACCCCGAGGTGACCGATGTCGCCTCCACAGACGAGCTCATCGCCGCAATTCCTGCGCCGCGCCTCATCTGGGTCATGGTGCCGGCCGGTGAAATCACCGACGCCGTCATCACCGAACTCGGCGCGAAGCTGCAGCCCGGCGACATGGTGATCGACGGCGGGAACTCCCGCTTCACCGAAGACCAGAAGCACGGCGCCGCCCTGGCTGAAAAGGGAATCCGCTTCGCTGATTGCGGTGTCTCCGGCGGAGTCTGGGGCCTACAAAACGGCTACGGGCTCATGGCCGGCGGCGACGCCGAGGACATCGAACGCGCCCTTCCGGTCTTTGACGCGCTCCGTCCGGAAGGCGACCGTGCGGACAGCTTCGTCCATGTGGGCGGCGTCGGCGCGGGCCACTACGCCAAGATGGTGCACAACGGCATCGAGTACGGCCTGATGCAGGCCTACGCCGAAGGGTACGAACTCCTCGCCGCGAAGGAAATCGTCACGGACCTGCCCGGCACTTTCCGCGCCTGGCAGAAGGGAACGGTCGTCCGGTCCTGGCTGCTGGACCTCATGGTCAAGGCACTGGACGAGGATCCCGGACTGGCCTCGATCGACGACTACGTCGAAGACTCCGGTGAAGGCCGCTGGACCGTGGAAGAGGCCATCGCCAACGCGGTCCCGGCACCGGCGATTACCGCGGCGCTGTTTGCCCGCTTCGCTTCCCGCGAGGACAATTCGCCGGCCATGAAGATGGTGTCCGCTCTGCGCCACCAGTTCGGCGGACACGCCACCCGGCCAGCCAAGTAGTGTACCTAGAACACCTGTCCCTGACGGATTTCCGCAGCTACGCCCAGGTGGATCTCCGGTTTGATCCGGGCGTCACGGTCCTGGTCGGCTCCAACGGAATCGGCAAGACCAACCTGATGGAGGCCATCGGCTACCTGGCCACGCTCAGTTCCCACCGGGTCAGTGCCGACGGTCCGCTGCTCCGGTTCGGAACCGACCGCGCCCTGATCCGGGCGAAGCTGGTCCGGGGCGAACAGTCCACCATCCTGGAGCTGGAGATCAACGGCGGCCGCGCCAACCGTGGACGCATCAACCGCAGCAACCCCGTCCGTGCGCGCGACCTGCTGGGCATATGCCACACCGTCCTGTTCGCTCCCGAGGACCTGGCGCTCGTGAAGGGCGATCCGTCGAACCGCCGCCGCTTCCTGGACGAGCTTCTGGTGAGCCTCATTCCCCGGCACGCCGCCACCCGCAGCGACTACGACCGGGTGCTCAAACAGCGCAACGCACTGCTGAAGTCGGCACGTGCCGGAAAGTTCACGGCCGGCCACGAAGCCACCCTCGATGTGTGGGACCAGCATATGGCCCGCGCCGGCGCGGAACTGCTGCATGCCAGGCTGGAACTTGTTGAGCGTCTCCGGCCGCACCTCAACAACGCGTACGCCCAGCTCACCGATGGCTCCAAGGCCGCGGATGCGATTTACCGGTCAACGCTGCAGAACATGATGGACGACGACGGGGAGCCGGCCGCCGCTTCGGCGGCACCGTCCGAGCCGGGTAGCCAGACCGAGGATCTTCGTCAGCTGTCCTTGGAAGATCTCGCCGAACGCTACATCCGCGCCTTCGCGGCGTCCCGCCGCAAGGAACTCGAACGGGGCATCTCACTGGTGGGTCCGCACCGCGACGAGCTGGAACTCGTGCTCGGGCAGGCCCCGGCCAAGGGCTACGCCTCGCACGGTGAAACGTGGTCCATGTGCCTGTCCCTCCGCCTGGCGTCCTACTACGTCATGCTCGATGACGCCCGCACCGGAGGTTCGGCGCCGATCCTCATTCTGGACGACGTTTTCGCCGAACTTGATGTCCAGCGGCGGCGTAAACTGGCCGCAATAGTTGCCGGTGCCGAGCAGGTGCTGGTGACCGCCGCCGTGGACGCCGACATTCCGGACGAGCTTGCGGGCCGGCGGGTGAAGATCATCCCGGGAGGAATCGATGAACAGGGATAAGGACGGCGGCCTGCAGCCGGGCCGCGATCCCGATGAAATCGATGCCGCCCAGGCGGCGCTGAACAGGATGCGTGAGGCAGCGGCCGCGCGTGGCGAGGTCCGCCGGAAGGCGCCGCGGGCAGGCGCCAGCCAAAAACCGCGCACCGCAGCCCAGGGTACGCGGGGCTTCAGCCAGTTTCACTCCACCGGCCGCGATCCCCTGGGGCTGGGAAAAGTCGTAGGCCGGCTGGTGGCCGAGCGTGGCTGGACCTCCCCGGTGGCCGTGGGTTCGGTTATGGCCGAGTGGCCGGCGCTGGTGGGACCGGAAATCGCTGCGCACTGCACCCCGGAGAGCTTCACCGACACGACCCTCCATGTCCGGTGCGACTCGACCGCCTGGGCGACGCAGCTCCGGTTGCTCAGCATGAGCCTGCTGGAAAAGTTCCGCACCGAACTCGGCGATGGCGTGGTCACGAGCATCCAGGTGCTGGGCCCGGCGGCACCGAACTGGCGGAAAGGCGGGCGAACCGTCAACGGACGCGGACCCAGGGATACATACGGATAGGGTCGCCAACTGCAGTTCCGATTGCGCCTTCCGAGAGCAAAGCTCAAACGGCGTGCAGGGCGCTCAAACCGCCGTCGGCCGTATAGGAGTCCAAAACGGGGACTGCTGGAGCCTTGCAGGCGGGGCCAATGGCCAGCGAGAGGCATATTGGGCCGCGTCGGCACCCCGCCAATGCGGGGATCGACCACGTTTCACGATAGAATTCCTCTAGATAACTGGGCGCCGGTGAAACGTTGACTGAGTCCGTTTTCCCGCGCTTTTTTCCGTGCGGGAACGGTACCGCACGTCAACCGAGCAGCTGGCGCTGGCAGTGACGTGCCTTTTGGCGGACGCCCTTTCCCGGCGGACGGCTGAGGCCGGCCATCATCGAACATAGAGGAGTCGAAAGCGCCTGTGGCTAACGACAATGCAGATATCGAGGCAGTGGAACCTGTAGCAGAGGATGCCCGGACGTCCGGCACGCCGGCTGAGACTGCCACACCGCGGGAGTACGGCGCCAGCGACATCACCGTTCTTGAGGGCCTCGAGGCCGTACGGAAACGGCCCGGCATGTACATCGGTTCCACCGGTCTGCGCGGCCTGCACCACCTGGTGTACGAAGTCGTGGACAACTCCGTGGATGAGGCCCTTGCAGGATACTGCACGCACATCGAGGTGGTCCTGCAGGCGGACGGCGGCGTGAAGGTGGTCGACGATGGCCGCGGCATCCCCGTTGACATCCACCCCACGGAGGGCAAGCCCACCGTCGAGGTGGTCATGACCATCCTGCACGCCGGTGGCAAATTCGGCGGCGGAGGTTACGCGGTGTCCGGCGGCCTCCATGGTGTGGGCATTTCCGTGGTCAACGCGCTCTCCACCCGGGTGAACACCGAGGTCCGCAGGCAGGGCCACGTCTGGCGCATGTCCTTTGCCGACGGCGGCAAGCCCCAGGGCGCCCTGGTCAAGGGCGAGGAAACCACAGAGACCGGAACCACCCAGACGTTCTACCCGGATCCGAGCATCTTTGAGTCCGTGGAATTCGACTTCGAGACGCTCCGCGCGCGTTTCCAGCAGATGGCCTTCCTCAACAAGGGGCTGAAGATCACCCTGACGGACGAGCGCCAGGCCGCGGCCGGTACGGACGAAGCCGGCGACCTTGACCTGGACGGCGTGCTGACCGAGGGCGAGGTCCTCGCGGAGCACCGTACCGTGGTCTACCAGTACAACGAGGGCCTCCTCGACTACGTCAAGCACCTGAACTCGAGCAAAAAGGTGGACGTTGTCCACGAGGACGTTATCGCCTTCGAGACCGAGGACACGGAGCGGCACATCGCCGTCGAGATGGCGATGCAGTGGACCACGGCTTACTCCGAGAGCGTCCACACCTATGCCAACACCATCAACACCCATGAAGGCGGCACCCACGAAGAGGGTTTCCGGGCCGCAATGACGTCGCTCATCAACCGCTACGCGCGGGACAAGAGCATCATCAAGGAAAAAGAAGAGAACCTCACCGGCGACGACATCCGTGAAGGCCTGACGGCGGTCATCTCGGTGAAGCTGTCCGAGCCCCAATTCGAGGGCCAGACCAAAACCAAACTCGGCAACTCCGAGGTCAAGGGCTTCGTGCAGCGCGTGGTCACCGACCAGCTCGGCGACTGGCTGGAACGCAACCCCGGCCCCGCACGCGACGTGATCCGCAAGGCCATTTCCGCCGCGCAGGCCCGCATGGCTGCGCGCAAGGCCCGCGACAATGCGCGCCGGAAGAGCCCGCTGGAGTCCTTCGGCATGCCGGGCAAGCTCTCCGACTGCTCTTCGAAGGACCCCTCGAAGTGCGAGGTGTACCTGGTAGAGGGTGACTCGGCAGGCGGTTCGGCCAAGCGCGGACGCAACCCAGAAACGCAGGCCATCCTGCCGCTCCGCGGCAAGATCCTGAACGTGGAGCGGGCCCGCCTGGACAAGGCACTGGGCAACAACGAAGTCCAGTCGATGATCACCGCATTCGGCACAGGCATCGGCGAGGACTTCGACCTCAGCAAGCTGCGGTACCACAAGATTGTGCTGATGGCCGATGCCGACGTGGACGGCCAGCACATCACCACGCTGCTGATGACGCTGCTCTTCCGCTACATGCGCCCGCTGATCGAGAACGGCTATGTCTACCTCGCGCAGCCGCCGCTGTACCGGATCAAGTGGTCCAACGCACCGCACGACTACGTCTTCAGCGACCGTGAGCGCGACGCGGTCCTCGTCTCCGGCCAGGCAGCGGGCCGCCGCATTCCGAAGGAAAACGGCATCCAGCGCTACAAGGGTCTGGGCGAGATGGACTACACCGAGCTCTGGGACACCACCATGGACCCCGACCGGCGCACCCTCCTGCAGGTCACCATGGAAGACGCAGCCGCGGCCGACCAGATCTTCGCCGTGCTGATGGGCGAGGACGTCGAATCGCGCCGAAACTTCATCCAGCAGAACGCCAAGGACGTCAGGTTCCTCGATATCTAGCGGTTTCCCCCCTGATATTCCAGAACCGACATATACCTGAAACGGAAAATACAGACTATGAGTGACGAAACACCCGAGGTACCGGCCGAGTCCCCGGACGGCACGGAGCCGGTGCTGGAGGGCGACGTGCTGGTCGACCGCGTGGAGCAGGTGGACCTGCAGACGGAGATGCAGCGCTCCTACCTCGACTACGCGATGGCCGTTATCGTCGGCCGTGCGCTGCCGGATGTGCGTGACGGGCTGAAGCCCGTCCACCGCCGCGTGCTCTACGCGATGTTCGACGGCGGCTACCGTCCGGACCGCGCCTTCAACAAGTGTGCCCGCGTGGTGGGCGAGGTCATGGGCCAGTACCACCCGCACGGTGACACGGCGATCTACGATGCGCTGGTGCGCCTGATCCAGGACTGGACCATGCGTTACCCGCTGGCGCTGGGCCAGGGCAACTTCGGCTCGCCCGGCAACGACGGGGCCGCAGCTCCGCGGTACACGGAAACCAAGATGGCGCCGCTCGCCATGGAGATGGTCCGCGATATCGACGAGGAGACTGTCGATTTCCAGGACAACTACGACGGCAAGAACCAGGAACCCACCATCCTCCCGGCGCGGTTCCCCAACCTGCTGGTCAACGGGTCCTCAGGCATCGCCGTCGGCATGGCCACCAACATCCCGCCGCACAACCTGCGCGAGGTGGCCGACGGCGTTCAGTGGTACCTGGCCAACCCGACCGCCAGCCGCGAGCAGCTCCTCGAGGAACTGCTGAAGCGGATCAAGGGACCGGATTTCCCCACCGGTGCCACCATCCTGGGCCACAAGGGCATCGAGGATGCCTACCGCACCGGCCGCGGCTCGATCACCATGCGCGCCGTGGTCAACGTCGAGGAGCTGCAGGGCCGGACCTGCCTGGTCGTCACCGAGCTGCCCTACCAGGCGAACCCGGACAACCTGGCCATCAAGATCGCTGAACTGGTCAAGGACGGCAAGGTCCAGGGCATCGCCGACCTCCGCGACGAAACCTCCGGCCGCACCGGCCAGCGCCTGGTCATCGTCCTGAAGCGCGACGCCGTCGCGAAGGTGGTGCTGAACAACCTCTACAAGCACACCCAGCTGCAGGAAAACTTCGGCGCGAACATGCTGGCGATCGTGGACGGGGTGCCGCGCACCCTCAGCCTCGATGCCTTCATCCGCCACTGGGTCACCCACCAGCTGGATGTCATCGCCCGGCGCACGCGCTACCGCCTGCGCAAGGCCGAGGAAGAAGCGCACATCCTGCGTGCCCTCCTCAAGGCACTGGACATGCTGGACGAGGTCATCGCGCTGATCCGCGCCTCGAGCACCACCGAGGCCGCACGGGACGGCCTCATGCAGCTGCTGGACATCGACGAGATCCAGGCCCGGGCCATCCTGGACATGCAGCTCCGCCGGCTGGCTGCCCTGGAACGCCAGAAGATCCAGGACCGCCACGCCGAACTCGAAGCGATGATCGCCGAATACAATGCGATCCTCGGCTCGGAGGAACGCCAGCGCACGATCATCAGCGAGGAACTCGCCGAGATCGTGGCCAAGCACGGCGACGACCGCCGCACGCAGATCCTGATGGGCTACGACGGCGACATGTCCATGGAAGACCTCATTCCCGAAGAGGAAGTGGTGGTCACCATCACCCGCGGCGGCTATGTCAAGCGCACGCGGAGCGACAACTACCGGTCGCAGCAGCGCGGCGGCAAGGGCATCAAGGGTGCCCAGTTGCGCGGCGACGACGTGGTGGAGCATTTCTTCGTCACCACCACCCACCACTGGCTGCTCTTCTTCACCAACTTCGGCCGGGTGTACCGTGCCAAGGCCTACGAACTTGCCGAGGGCGGCCGCGACACCAAGGGCCAGCATGTGGCAAACCTGCTGGCCTTCCAGCCGGACGAGCACATCGCCCAGGTGCTGGACCTGAAGGACTACCAGCACGCGCCGTACCTGGTGCTCGCCACCAAGCGCGGCCTGGTCAAGAAGACCCGGCTGGAGGACTACGACACCAACCGGTCCGCGGGCGTCATTGCCATCAACCTCCGGGATGAGGACGAACTGGTCTCCGCGCAGCTGGTTTCCGAAACGAATGACCTCATGCTGGTGTCCCGCAAGGGCCAGTCGATCCGCTTCACGGCAACCGACGACGCGCTCCGCCCCATGGGCCGCGCCACCTCCGGTGTGACAGGCATGAAGTTCCGCGAGGACGACGAACTGCTGGCCATGAACGTCGTGGCCGAGGGATCGTACGTCTTCGTGGTGACTGAAGGCGGCTACGCCAAGCGCACCGCCGTCGAGGAATACCGGCTGCAGGGCCGCGGCGGCCTGGGCATCAAGGTTGCCAAGCTCGCCGAGGAACGCGGCGATCTTGTGGGCGCCCTCGTGGTCCAGGAGGAAGACGAGGTCCTGGTGGTCATGGGCGGCGGCAAGGTGGTCCGTTCATCCGTGGCCGGCGTCCCGGCCAAGGGCCGCGACACGATGGGCGTCATCTTCGCGAAGCCGGACAAGAACGACCGCATCATCGAGGTTGCCCGGAACACAGAACGCGGCCTCGAAGACGAAGTTGAAGCCAGCGCCGAGCGTGAGTCCGAAGCCGACCACACCGATGAACCGAGCGCGTCAGAAATCTTGGCTATCGCCGCTGATGACGTAACGTTGGCTGAAGATGCCGGACCAGACGAGAAATCCGCAGAGGCGGCTTCAGGACTGGCCGATGAAGCAGAAGGAACGTCCGGCGATGCTGAGGCGAACGAAGACAACACCGGAGGTAACGAGTGAGCAATTCCGACTCATTTCCCAAGCCGAGCAG
The DNA here is from genome assembly GCF_042884885.1 of Arthrobacter sp. NPDC058097. Taxonomy (NCBI): domain Bacteria; kingdom Bacillati; phylum Actinomycetota; class Actinomycetes; order Micrococcales; family Micrococcaceae; genus Arthrobacter; species Arthrobacter sp. NPDC058097. The sequence continues at coordinate 32,131 of NZ_JBHVSZ010000010.1, read as the reverse complement.
TAATGGTCCCGGCGGGATGCGTCAGCCGGCATCCGCTCCCCGGGTGAATGCCCCGGTGCGCCCCCAGCAGAGCCCGGCCACGCCGTCGGGCGCTCCGGGGCAGCGTCCTGCAGGTGCGGGGCAGCGTCCTGCAGGTGCGGGGCAGGGCCCGGCGCCCGCGGGCCAGCGGCCGGCCGCGCCTGCACAGCGCCCGGCAGCCCCCGGACAGCGGCCCCAGGCCGCCCAGGCTGCGCCCGGGCTGGTCAAGCCGGCTCCGAAGGCCAAGGTGCGCCGCGCCCGGCTCCTGGTCAGCAAGGTTGACCCCTGGTCCGTCCTGAAAATGGCGTTCCTGCTGTCTGTTGCGCTCGGCATCGTCACGGTCGTGGCGGCCATCGTGCTGTGGACCGTACTGGACCTGACCGGCATCTTCGACCAGGTGGACAGCCTGCTGGGAACCCTCGCCGGTTCCGAGGGCGGCGGCTTCGAACTGAAGAAGGTCGCCTCGCTCGGCCAGGTGGCGTCGTTCGCGACCATCATCGCCGTTGTGAATGTGGTGTTGCTCACGGCCCTGTCTATGCTGTCTGCCGTGCTGTACAACATTTCGGCAACCCTCGTTGGCGGCATCGGCGTGACCCTGACAGACGACTGAAAACCCCGTATTTCCGCGGAAAAACCCCGCTGGAATGCCTCGATTTGAGATCGGGCCGGGATGTGCTGTAGAGTCATGTCTCGGCCCGATGAGGCATCGGGGCGTATAGCTCAGGCGGTTAGAGCGCTTCGCTGATAACGAAGAGGTCCCAGGTTCAAGTCCTGGTACGCCCACGGAACCTGCACAGGTTCAAGTAGGGGTTTAGGTCGGATTTTCAGGAATCCAGCCGGAACGGGGTGCATGTGAAGAAGTTGCTGGTTATTGCAGCTGCGGTCGCAGGCGTCCTTTTCTACAGGAAAAAGGTGCAGGAATCCGAAGCCCGGAAAACAGTCTGGAGCGAATCAACCGACAAGGTTGAATAGCCCGGGTACCGGTCCGAAGGCTGGTCAGCCAGCATTCGGAACTAGGGTATGATGGACGGGTTGCTTCTTATGGGGGCATGGCGCAATTGGTAGCGCACCTGCTTTGCAAGCAGGGGGTTCGGGGTTCGAGTCCCCGTGCCTCCACCATAAGAAAGGTCCCGGCCGGAAACGGCCGGGACCTTTTGCGTTGCCAGGCTTCGGCCGGCCCAACCGGCAGGGCACGGCCCGCCCACTACTGTTGAAGCGTGAATCTCTTCATTGCAGCCTTGGGTGTCCTGGGCGTTGCCTCCTCAGGACCGCTCATCGCCGCCACGCTCGGTGCCACCACTGTCACGGCCCTCGCCATCGCCTTCTGGCGCAATGCCATCGCGGCAGCCGTCATGGCCACTCCCACCCTGATCCGGGAGCCGCGCCAGTTCGGCCGCATCGGGCGTTTTGAGTTCCGCTGGTCGCTCGTCGCGGCGGTGGCCCTCGCCCTGCACTTCGCCTGCTTCATCACGTCCCTGCAGCTGACCTCCGTGGCCGCCGCTACGGCCCTCGTCTGCCTGCAGTCCGCCTGGATCGCCATCATTCAGCTCTTCCGCGGCGTGCGCCACCGCTGGCAGGTCCTGGTGGGCCTGGGCATCTCCTTCGGCGGCGTGGTGGCCATCACCGGTTTCGACATGGGCACCTCAGCCGACGCCCTGCTGGGCGATCTCCTGGCCATGGCGGGCGGGCTCCTCGCCGGCATCTACACCCTGGCCGGAGGCCGGGCCCGCCAAAGCATGACCACCGGAACCTACACTGCCCTCTGCTACGGCATGTGCGCTGTCCTGGTGGCCGTACTGGCAATCTTCACCAATCAGCCCCTGACCGGTTTCGACGCCGGCGGCTGGGTGGGGATTCTGGCCATCACCGTGTGCGCCCAGCTCGTTGGACACACAGCGTTCAACCACCTGCTGGCCACCATGAGCCCGCTGCTGGTGTCCATGATCATCCTGCTGGAAATACCCGGCGCCGCGCTCCTGGCTGCCGTGTTCCTGAACGAGACACTCCCACCGGGAACGTACGCCGGGCTGGCGCTCATCCTCGTGGGCCTCGCCGTCGTGGTGGCCGGACAGCGCAACGGCAGGGCCGCGCGGGGCAAGCCGCCCGAGGAGCGCGCGCTGGCCGAGCTGGGGGCTGACTGACGACGGCGGCCCCTTCCGCCGGGCTACTGCCCGCCGCGGCGGACTGGCTGGCTGGTGTTGACGGTGTGGATGGCGCGCAGCAGCTTGGCCGGGAAGTACACCGAGAAGAACACCACCATGGGTGCCTTGAGGGCCATCTTCTTCACGTTGTGGGCTTTGTACGTGCGGTCGAAGCGCGTCACGTAGTACCGGTAGTCGCGGGGTGAGTCCTCAAGCCGGCGGGCCGACATTCCGGAGACCATCTGCGGCCAGTACTGGACCTTGAGGTCGTGTTCCGCGAGATGCAGGGACAGGTCGATGTCCTCGTGCATCTCGTCCTTCTCATCCCGGCAAGTTTCAGCGCGGATGGTTTCCCAGGCGGACCGGCGGAGGGCCATGTTGGAGCCGAACAGAAAGTGGTATTGGTGCTTCGCCAGCTTCAGCATCAGCTGGCGCATCTTGTCATCCGCCTTTAGCCCGAAGCGGCGCATCGGCATGTCGTAATAGACCACGGGCCCGGTGGCGGCGGAGGTGGACAGGTCCGCAAAGGCCTTCTGCACCTGTTCCACCCAGTCAGGTTCAACCACTGAGTCGGCGTCGATCCGGCCCAGGATGTCCCCCGTGGCGTTGTCGAGTCCAAAATTACGGGTAGGGATGAGTCCCTGGGACCTGTCCTGGCTGAGCAGGATGATGGGGCTCTCCGGATACTCCTGCTGCATCTGCGTGACGATCGCCGCCGTGCGGTCTTTGGACATGTTGTCCACCACGATGATTTCGTGCGCAGGAACCGACTGGTACACCGCCGCGATGAGGCACTGCCGGATGACACTTTCCTCGTTGTAGGCCGGTATGACAATCGATACGCGCGGCTCAGTGTCAGTCAAGGCATCCTCTGCGGATCTATCGGGTGACATCACCTCAAACTTAGCACCGCAGAGACAACTGAAGGGGCCCCGCCACAGCGGAACCCCTCCTGTTGCGGCCCTTGAGGGCACTTGGCTAAGCCTTCTTGTCGGCGCCGTTCTCGATGTTGGACGCGATGTTCTTCACCGCGGTCTTTTCATCGGTGGCAACTTCACCGGTGTCAGAATCCGCGTCGTCGGCAACATGCTTTGCCTTGTCAGCGGAGGCGTCGGCGGAAGTCTCGGCTTCGTCCTCGGCCGCCAGTGCGAAGGCAGCGTCCAGCGGTGTTTCAACGGAAGCCGAAGCAGAAGTGCTGGCGGGAGCTGCCGGAACCGGAGCGGGGGTCTCTGCGTCCGAGCCAACACCGGTGGCGGAGGCCGCCGGGGTGGTCGCAGCTGGCGTCGACGGTGCGGGCGTCACGGGTGCGGGAGTCTTCCAGGGGTCCTCGACCGGCTTTGAAGCCTTCCACGCTGCAACGCCGGCGGCGACGGCCGCGGTGATCACACCCAGAATAAGGAGTCCGCGCTTCTTCGGCTTCTGGGGCTCCGCCACCAGCGCCTTGCCCGTCACTGCCCGGCTGGCCTCGTTGGCGGCAGACTTGAGGTGGCCGCCGGCCACGTGGGCCTGTTCCTGGATGGTGTGGATGATGCCGACGTCACCGAGCTTCTGGGCCACGGCGTCAACGCGGGCCGGAGTGCTTTCGAGCGTCCGGTGGACAGCCTCGGACGCTGTACCGATCTGGTCGGAGAGCCGGGGCAGGTACTCGACCACCACGCGGTCACGGGCGTTCGCAATAACGGGCGTGGCCCGGTCCAGCGCATCGTGCAGCCGCGGCGGCGCGCCTTCCACGACGTCGTGGATCTTCGGGGCAAGCTGCGCCAAACCGTCCTGGAGCCGTGGCGTTACCGTGGCGACGCCGTCGGCAAGGTTGTGGGCCGCCACCTTGAGCCCCTCCTGGATCTTGGGGGAAGCGGTGTCAATGCCCTGCTGGAGGCGGGGAACTGCCCAGTCCACCGCTGCTTCCACGCGGTCTTTTGCGTTCTCGACTGCAGAACTGACCGACAACTCCAGTTCGCGGGCAATACGATCCGATTTCTTCACAACTACCTCCCGATTAATGTGACGGTTCTGTTGTTAGCCTACGTGCACGAATAGCCGGGCTGCTATCGTTCCGGCGGATTCGCGGTGGATTTCACCCAGCGCGGAACTGTCTTTTGGGCCCGGTTCGCGTTGACCCGCCGTGAAAGAATGGCCCTATGACTGCCTCAGCAACTGCAAAAGCAACCATCCACACCAGCCTCGGCGACATCGTTGTGAACCTCTTCGGCAACCACGCGCCCAAGACTGTTAAGAACTTCATCGGACTGGCCACCGGCGAACAGGCCTGGACCCATCCGGAGACCGGTGAGGACAAGACCGGAACGCCGCTCTACAACGGCACCATCTTCCACCGCATCATCAAGGACTTCATGATCCAGGCCGGCGACCCGCTGGGCCGCGGCACCGGCGGACCGGGCTACCGCTTCGACGACGAGATCCACCCCGAGCTGAGCTTCAGCGCCCCCTACAAGCTGGCCATGGCCAACGCCGGCATCCAGATGGGCAAGGGAACCAACGGTTCACAGTTCTTCATCACCACCATCCCCACCGACTGGCTGCAGGGCAAGCACAGCATCTTCGGCGAAGTTGCCGACGACGAATCCAAGAAGGTTGTGGACGCCATTGAGGGCGTCCGCACCGGCATGGGCGACCGCCCGGTTGAAGATGTGACCATCAACAGCATCGACATCGAGCAGCTCTAGCCAGATGAGCTACGGAACTCCGGCGGCGGAGCCGTCAGCGCAGGCACCGGTGTGCCCCCGGCACCCGGACCGGCCCTCGTATGTCAGCTGCCAGCGTTGCGGGCGGCCGGCGTGCCCCGAGTGCCAGCGCGCGGCCGCCGTCGGATTCCAGTGCGTTGACTGCGTCAACGAAGCAAAGCGTACGACGCCGACAGCACGGACCGTTTACGGCGGCGCCGTTGCGTCCGGCAAACCCGTGGTGACGTACGCGATCATCGCCTTGTGTGCCCTGCTGTTCGTTCTGCAGTGGGTGCTTCCCGGAAACGCCGTGTACCGGACCCTTGCCTACGCGTCGGTTTATGCGACGCCCGAGTACGGCGTGTTCCAGCCGTGGCGCATGCTCACCTCGGCTTTTCTACATTCCCAAGGCTTCCTGCTCCACATCGTCCTGAACATGTACACGCTGTGGATATTTGGCCAGGCGCTCGAACCACTGCTGGGCCGGATCCGCTTCCTGGCCGTATACCTGCTCTCCGCCATCGGCGGATCGGTGGGATACCTGCTTCTGACACCGATCCTGCCCGAGGGTGGGCCCGTGGGACTCGTTGGCGCCTCCGGTGCGATCTTCGGGCTGTTCGGCGCCATGCTCGTGGTGCAGCGCCACCGGGGCGGTGAGACGAGGCAGCTCTGGGTGCTCATCGCGATCAACGGTGTCATTGGCTTCATGGTGCCGCAGATCGCCTGGCAGGCCCACCTGGGCGGCTTCATCACCGGCGCCCTGTGCGCAGCCGCCATCGCCTACGTCCCCCGCGGCCCGCGGCGCAACATCCTGCAGGCCGGCGGGCTGGCCCTCGTGGTGGCCCTGCTGGCGCTGGCGTCCTGGTACCGGGTGCTCGTGGCGTCCTGACGCTGGGCCACGGCACCCCGCCGGCTCCCAGCCCTCTCCCCCGCAATGCCCTCGCTTTCCGAAGCGGGGGCATTTTTGCGTGCGTGGGCCGGGGGCGAGGTGCCGCGGCGTGGGATCCGCCGTCGCATCCGGACCGCACGGCCCACCGAGTTTTCCACAGCGGTTATCCACACTGTTAATAACTTACACAGCTGTAAGTCACCGGCCGGGCCCCTAGATACCGGGTTGCTCGGCCATTTCGGGGCAATGTGAACGCTTCCGTCCACACCTGTGGATAACTTTGCAGCCTACGCCTGTGGTTAAGTGGACAACTTCACCGGAAGTTCACCCCAGGAGGGTGTTCCGGCCAAAAACAGACATCTGGGCACCCCTTGCGCCCAGTATCGGATGTCCTTTCAACAGGGTTATTCACACTGTTAATAACTCACAGAGGTGTCATTCCACCGATTAAAAGCCCCGCAACGCCTAGTTTCTGCCGATCCCGCCGGCAATCCCCACATGTTTTCCCCAGTTGTGGATAACTTGTGGGTAGTCGCCTGTTGCTAAGTGGATAACCGGCCACGTATCCACACCCTGCCCGTGTAGTCTCTAAACCGTGAGTACCCACAGCCACATCTTCCTCGACAAGCACCACCCCGCCGCCTGGCGGGCCCTGAACGGGCTGGGCCTGAAGGCCAAGGAAGCGATGCTTGAAACCGGCCTGGACGAGAAGCTGATCGAACTGGTCAATGTCCGCATATCGCAGATTAACGGCTGCGCGTACTGCCTCGACATGCACGTCACGGACGCCGTCAAGGGTGGCGAATCCACGCAGCGCCTCGCCGTTCTTCCGGCCTGGCGGGACACCGCCGTGTTCGAGGACCACGAGCGTGCCGCGCTGGCCCTGGCCGAGAGTGTCACGCTTCTCCCGGACGCCCGCACGCGCGATCTTGAGGACGCCTACGCGCGGGAGCACCTCACCGAGGAGCAGTACGCAGCAGTGAGCTGGCTGGCCATCGCGATGAACGCATTCAACCGGGTCTCCATCACCAGCCAGCACCCCGTCAGGCCTGAAAAGGGCTGAGGGCCAGAGTTTTCCACAGTCGTTTCCACAACTGTTAATAACTTCGAAAATGCAAGTTTCGGCCCTCCGGCGGCGCCAGCCGGGGACGTATCGCGGTTGTTCCGGGCCGCAGCCACGGGAGTTTTCAACACTGTGGATATCTTTACCAACACGTGTGGACCGGCCGGTCCCGGGAGAAAAGCGCGCCCGGCAGCGGTCAGGCCCAGACGCCTGAGGTTCCCCGTCTGTGGCTGTCAACAAGGTGCGTGTCCACCATGCCGATGGCCTCCATCAGGGCAAACATGGTGGTGGGCCCCACGAAGGCGAAGCCCTTCTTCCGCAGTGCCTTGGAGAGTGCGATGGACTCAGGGGATGTGGTGGGCACGTCGGCGTAAGTGACGGGGGCAGGGGTGGAGGTCGGCCGGAACTTCCAGACAAAGTCCACAAGGCCGTCCTCGTCCCGCAGCGCGATGGTGGCCCTGGCATTGGTGATCGCGGCACGGATCTTAAGGCGGTTGCGCACGATGCCGGGGTCCTGGAGGAGGCGTTCGACGTCGGCCTCGGTGAAGGCTGCCACGGTTTCGGGGTGGAAGTTGTCGAAGGCCGCGCGGAAGGCGGGGCGCTTGCGCAGGATCGTTGCCCACGACAGGCCCGCCTGGAAAGCTTCGAGGCTGATGCGCTCGTACAGGCCCTGCTCGTCCCGGACGGGCAGGCCCCACTCAGTGTCGTAATACTCGCGCAGAAGGGGATCCGTGGAAGCCCACAACGGACGGGCCAGGCCATCCTCGCCGATGATGATGCCTTCTGCGGTCATGGGTCTTGGCTCAGGAGCGCCAGCGCGTGGTCATCAGGAAGCCGACGATCGCAATGCCAAACCCGGCCAGGATGTTCCAGGACTGCCATGCCTGCACCGGCAGCTGCCCCTCGCTGATGTAAAAGGTAATGATCCAGAGCAGGCCGATGATCATCAGGCCGAACATGACAGGCTTGAACCAGACAGGATTCGGCTTGTAGGCGGCCTGGGCGGAAACGGGCTCGGCCGGGCGGGCAGGCTTCTTACGTGGCTTTGACTCGGGCACATGTCCTCCTTAGCGGCTGAATCAAGAGGACGGACCTCGGCTTGATATCCTGCTGTAAGGGGATAGCCGGCGGTCTGCACACTCTTGGTCAGGTCTGAAGTCTTACTAGCAGCCAATTCTAGCTGTAGTTCAGTCCGCACCGGTGCCCCCGCAACCGCCTTGGAGGAGATCGCGTGGTAGTGCAGGAGAAGGTGACGGCCACCGGCAAGCCGGCGACCGGCGTCGTAATCCTGCGGAAGGCCGTGCAGATCTTCGGCGAGCTGCTCATCACCGCCGGCATAGTGCTGCTCCTGTTTGTCGCGTGGCAGCTGTGGTGGACCAACGTGGAGTCCGATGCCAAGCAAAGTGCCGCCGTCAAGGACTTCGCCCGGGACCTGGGCGGCCCTGTGACGGCCGCGCCCGCGCCGTCCGCGGCGGGCGGCACGCCCACCCCCGGCCCGAAAGACTACGGAGCGCCCGTGGTGGGAGAGCCCCCCGGGCACGGCGGCACCATCGGGATCATGTACATCCCCCGCTTCGGCGAAAACTACACCCGGCCCATCGTCGAAGGCACCAGCGCCGACGTCCTGGACACCCTGGGCCTCGGCCACTACGGAAACACCTCCATGCCCGGCGCGGTGGGTAACTTCGCGGTGGCAGGCCACCGCCAGACGCACGGCGCCGTGCTGGACAATATCCACACGCTGGTTCCCGGGGACAAGATCTATGTCCAGACACGGGACGGCTACTACGTTTACGTCTTCCGCAACAACCGGATCGTTCTGCCGACCGAAGCCGATGTCCTCCTGCCGGTGCCCAACCAGCCAGGGGCGCGCCCCACCGAAAGACTTCTCACCATGACCAGCTGCAATCCCCGCTTCGGCTCCGAGGAACGGATCATCGCGTACTCGGTGCTGGACCACTGGCAGCCGGCCTCGGCCGGGCCGCCCGCCGAGATCGCAGCCCAGGTGGCCCGCGCGAGGGGGGAAGGCTAGGCATGTACGGCTGGATTTTCCGTCATCTCCCAGGCCCGCTCTGGCTCCGCGTCCTCACTTCGCTGGTGCTGGTGGCCGGCGCCCTGGTCCTGATGGTCGAGTTCCTTTTCCCCTGGATGTCCCAGTTCACCCAATTCACCGACTCAACGATTGGTGCGCCGAAAAACCCATGAGCACAGCAAAGATTCTCGTCGTGGACAACTACGACAGCTTCGTCTACACCCTGGTGGGTTACCTCCAGGAGCTGGGCGCCGAGACAACAGTAGTCCGCAACGATGATGTGACCCTCGCCGAAGCAATTGAAATGGCAGAAACGCGCGACGGCGTACTCATCTCGCCCGGCCCGGGCTCGCCGTCTGAAGCGGGCGTCTGCATCGAACTGATCCGGTGGTGCGGCGAGAAGACGAAACCTATGTTCGGCGTGTGCCTGGGGCACCAGGCCCTGGCGGAGGCCTACGGCGGAACGGTGACCCACGCCCCGGAGCTGATGCACGGCAAGACCTCGCTGGTCCAGCACGACGGGGCCAGCGTTTTTGCCGGCCTGCCCTCCCCCGTGACGGCCACGCGCTACCACTCCCTGGCAGCCGTCCGGGACACGATTCCGGAGATCCTGGAGATCACAGCGGAAACCGCCAGCGGCGTCATTATGGGGCTGCAGCACCGCGAGGCACCGCTGTGCGGTGTCCAGTTCCACCCCGAGTCCGTACTGACCGAGGGCGGCTACCAGATGCTGGGCAACTGGCTGGAGTCGCTGGGCATGAAGGGTGCGGCCGAACGTGCGGCCACGCTCAGCCCGCTGATTCAGCACTGATCTAGCCGGGTTCAGCGCTGGCCGGTTCCAGCAGTGGGGCTTCGGCGCTAGCCCTGGGCCGGTGCCGGCCCTACTTGCCCTTGGTGGCGCTCGGCGTCGCCGTCGGCGTCGGGGTGGGTGTGGGCTCCGGAGCCGGGGCCACGGCCACCGTTACGGTGATGGCCTTGCCCTGCTCCACGAGCGAGTTCAGCGGATCGCTCTGGCCTGTCACCTTGCCGGGCTGGACCTGGGAGTTCTCCACCTCGCGGATAACGGCAACCAGACCGAGTTCCTTAAGCGCCGCCTCGGCTTCGGCACGGGTCATGCCGCGAAGTTCCGGCATGGCCACCTTGCCGGTGGACACCAGGATCTCGACGGTGCTCCCCACCGCCACCTGCTGGCCCGGCGCGGGCTTGGTGGTGATCACCAGGCCCGCCGGAACAGTGGCGCTGTTGGTCATGGTGGTGGACGGTGCGCCTACCAGCCCCGCCTGCCGCAGGATGTCGCGGGCTGCCGCCTCCGTCCGTCCCGGTAACGTCTCCGGGATCTTGACGGCACTGGGGCCTGCCGAGATGTTCAGGACCACTTCAGAGTTCGGTTCCAGCGACGATCCCGCCGGCGGCGCGGTGCCGATGGCAGTGCCCTTGGCGATCGAGTCGTGCTGCACCCTCTTGATCTGTGGGCGCAGCTTGGCGTCGTAGAGCGTCTGCAGCGCCTCGGATTCGGAGAGCTTCTCCACCGAGGGAATCGCCACCCGCGCCGGTTCGGCAGGCGGCTGGTTGAGGAAGTTGTAGAACCACAGGCCGCCGCCGGCCAGCACCAGGAGGGTAAAGATCACGAATGTCGTGATCCAGGCCCGACGGCGGGACTTCTGCAGGCCTGACCGCTCCCGTTCGCGGGGCAGCCCGAGCGGCAGCTCGTCGTGCTCGGCCGTCTCGTAAACCGCCGCGGCCTCGGCCGGCAGCACGGATTCGTCATCATCGGCGTCCCGGGAGCGGCGCAGCCGGCCCGTGGGGGCGTCGTCGAGGAAGCTGGCTCCGGTCATGGAGAACGCTTCCGTGGCCGGCGTGCGGTGCGGCTCCGGGATGTCATTGGGGTCGGTCGGCGCCTCGCTGGGCGACAACGCCGGAACGGCGATTCCGTTCTTCGCGGCCCGCAGCGCACGGCGGAAGGCCGCGGCATCCTGGAAGCGGTCAGCACGGTTCTTCTGCAGCGCCTTTTCCAGCACGCTGTCCAGCGCCTCAGAGACGTCCGGATTGAAATTGCTGGGCGGTTCCGGCTTCTCACGGACATGCTGGTATGCCACGGATACGGGGCTTTCACCCACGAACGGCGGGCGGCCGGTCAGCGTTTCGTACAGCAGACAGCCTGCCGAGTACAGATCGCTGCGGGCATCCACGGCCTCGCCGCGGGCCTGCTCCGGCGACAGGTACTGGGCGGTGCCCACCACGGCCTGGGTCTGGGTCATGGTCGCGGAGGAGTCGGCGACCGCGCGGGCAATGCCGAAGTCCATGACCTTGACCATGTCCGAGTTCTCGCAGTACATCACGTTCGCCGGTTTGATGTCCCGGTGCACGATTCCGGCCTTGTGGCTGTATTCCAGCGCGGACAGGACACCCAGTGTGTACTCCACCGCCTGGTCGATGGTGATGTCGCTGGCCCGGATCAGGTCGCGGAGGGTCTTGCCGGCCACGAACTCCATGACGATGTAGGGAACCCGGACCTGGTCGTACCCGTCGCCCGGCACGGTGTGTTCGCCGGTGTCGTAGATGGCCACGATCGAGGGATGGTTGAGGGCTGCGACGGCCTGGGCCTCGCGCTTGAACCTGGCCTGGAACTGGGGGTCTCGGGCCAGGTCGGGGCGGAGCAGCTTGATGGCGACCGTCCGGCCCAGCCGGGTATCCAGGCCACGGTGCACATCGGCCATGCCCCCGCGGCCGATGAGTTCCCCGAGTTCATAGCGTCCGTTCAGGACGCGCTGACTGGTCACCGGGATGTTGTCTTCCCGGTGTGACGGAGTTCGTGGCGTGGTCACGGCTTATCTTCCAGTCGGCGAGCCGCTTGGGGTTGGCGTGGTCGTGGGTGTGGGAATCAGGGCTTGGGCCAGGTGGTACGTGACGACCGACCCGGCGTCGACCTTCTGGCCGCTGTCGGGCTCGGTCCGGACCAGCGTTCCGGGGTCCTGGCCGGGGTCGCCGGGTTCGTCTGCGCCCTTTTGCCAGCGCAGCCCGGCCTTCTCAATGGCTGACTGGACCTCGGTTTCGGTACTTCCCGGGCTGATGTCCGGGACCTTAATCTGTTCCGGGCCCTTGGAATAGGTGACCGTAACGGTGTCACCGGCCTGCAGCGGGCCTGACGGGTTGAGGTCCGTGACCGTCCCCGGGGTGGCAGGGTTGGACACTTCCTTGCCGTCCACCTTGAGGCCCAGCGCGATCAGCTCGGTGCGTACCTCGCTGAACTGCTTGCCGAGGTACGCCTCCGGGATCACGTTGATGGCCTCGGGAGTGGACTGCGTCGGCGTCGGCGTGGGGGTCGGCGTCGGGGTTGCCGAGGTCTGCGTAGGGGTGGGCGTTGCACTCGTACTTATGCTGCGGCTGGGTGTGCTCGACGCGGTGGCGGCCGGGCCCTGGCCCGGGAACAGGAAACCCGCCTGGCTGAGCAGGATACCGGCGACGGCGAACAGCACCAGCAGGATGAGGGCGATGAGGGGCCAGGTCCAAGGGCTGCGCTTCCGCCGCTCGGGCTCATCCTCTGGTTCGTCGTCGTACTGTTCCGGTTCCTGGTCCCAGGTTCGTTCGGCGGCCAGGGCATCGGCACGCGACAGCGTGCTCCCCGCCCGCGTGGGGGCAGCATCCGGGTTGCCGGCTGCCGCAGCCGCCGCCCCGCCGGCGGCAGCACCCGCGGCCGCTGCGCCAAGCACGGGCAGCGCCGAGGTGGCCGTCGTCGAGCTCTTCTCCGAACCGATCACGCCGGTAGGCGCGGTGGCGATATTCACCGGGGCCGTCATGGCGCCCGTGCCGCCTTCGTACAGGAGCATGCCGGGAACGGCCGCGTGGGCTCCGGAGATGTCCCCGTTGCGGATGGCCTCTGCCGCCTCGGCCAGCTTGATGGCGTTTGCCGGACGGTTCTTTGGATCCTTGGCCAGCATGGACATCAGGAGCGCACGGACCGGCTTGGGCAGCGACTCCGGCAGCGGCGGCGGCGCGTCGTTGACCTGCGCCAGCGCGATGGCGATCTGGGATTCGCCGGAGAATGGCCGGTGCCCGGTCAGGCATTCGTAGCCGATCACGCCGAGCGAGTAGATGTCCGAGGCGCCGGTGGCCGTCTGGCCGGTGGCCTGTTCGGGGGCGAGGTACTGGGCGGTGCCCATGACCTGGCCGGTCTGGGTCAGCGGCACCTGGTCTGCCAGGCGCGCGATGCCGAAGTCGGTGACCTTGACCCGCCCGTCAGGGGTGATCAGGAGGTTTCCGGGCTTGACGTCACGATGCACCAGGCCCTGGGCGTGGGCCACGGACAGGGCCCGCGCCGTCTGCGCCATGATGGACAGCGTGCGGTCCGGCGAGAGGACCTGCTCGTGTTCGATGATGCTGCTCAGCGGCTGGCCGGGGACCAGCTCCATCACCAGGTAGGCGGAGCCTTCCTCCTCGCCGTAGTCGAAGACGTTGGCGATGCCCACGTGGTTGAGCAGGGCGGTGTGGCGGGCTTCGGCGCGGAACCGCTGGAGGAAGCCGGGGTCACCCGTGTACTCCTCTTTGAGTACCTTGATGGCCACGATCCGGCCCAGGATCTGGTCCTTGGCCTTCCAGACTTCACCCATGCCGCCGATCGCAATACGCGTGGTCAACTGGAATCTGCCGCCGAGGGTGATTCCCGATGTAGGCCTCACTTATTCAACACCGCCTCAAAAATCTTCTTTGCGTTCGGACTGGTTAGCTGTGCTCCGGTGGTGATGTCCACGCCCTGCATGACCACGGTGACGGACACTTGTGGATCGTTAGCGGGGGCGAACCCGGTAAACCAAGAGTTGTTCAGGCCATTTCCAAGCTCGGCGGTGCCGGTCTTGCCGGCCACCTGGACACCGGGAACGCCGGCACCCGAGGCGATGCCCTCGCTGACCACGCTGGTCATCCATTCGGTGATCTGCCCGGCGATCTCCGGCGTCGTCGAGGTCCGCAAAGCCACCGGCTTCGGTTCGTCAATGACCCTGAGATCCGGGGACCGGACTGCCTTGATGAGGTTCGGTTCCATCTGCACTCCGCTGTTGGCAATGGCAGAGGTCATCAGCGCGATCTGGAGCGGCGTCGCCCGGACGTCGCGCTGGCCGATGGCGGACTGCGCCAGTCCGGCTTCGTCGAGACCCGAGGGGAAAACGCTCTTGGCGTAGTCCAGCTTGAGGTGGTCGCCCAGCCCCTGGCCGAAGCCGAACTTGCTGGCCTGCTGGGCTATCGCGTTTTCGCCGAGGTCGAGGGCAATGCTGGCGAAGGGCGTGTTGCAGGACTGCTGCAGCGCGAACGCGAAGCTGGCCGTGTTCCGGGTGTAGCAGTTGCCGCCGGCGTAGTTGGGCAGCTGGTACTGGATGCCCGGGAAGCTCATCCGCGCCGGGTTGGGCAGCACGCTGTCCGCGTTGTACTTGCCGGAGTTCAGGGCTGCTGCCGTGTCCACCAGCTTGAAAACCGAGCCTGGCGCCAGCAGGGCACCCGTGGGGCCGCTGACCGAGGGGTTCAGGTTGATGCCCGGGACCTTGATGGCCTCGTTGTAGGCAGCCTGTTCCTTGGCGACGTCCTGGGTGGCGATTAGGTTCGGATCGTAGGACGGCTTGCTGACCATGGCCAGGATGTTGCCCGTCTTGGGATCGGTCACCACGATCGAGCCCCGCTGGCCGTCCGGGATGAGGTCGTACGCCAGCTTCTGGATCTTGGGGTCAATAGTAAGCTCGACGGACGCGCCCTTGGGCTGGTTGCCAAGGAAGAGCTGCCCGATCCGGTCGAAGAAGAGCTGGTCTGAGCTTCCGGCAAGCTGGGCATCCATGGCGGCTTCGAGGCCGGTGACCCCGTAGCTCCGGGAGAAGTAGCCGGTCAGCCCGGCGTACAGCTCGGGCTGGTTGTACTTGCGCTGGAACTTGCAGGACTCATTGCCCGGCACGGATTCGGCGATGGCAGAGCCGCCCACGAGGATCGCGCCGCGGTCATTGCAGTAGTTCTGCAGGATGGCCCGCCGGTTCCACGGGTTGGCCTTGAGCTCGTCCGCGCCCACCACCTGGACGTAGCTGATCGCACCGAAAATCAGGGCGAACATGGCGATCGCGGCGATCCATGAATGTCGAATGGCCTGGTTCACAGGTGTTTCACCGCCTCGGTGGGAGCGTCCGGGAGAGTCTGGGTGGCGTTACGGTCCTGCCGGCTTCCTGCGGCGGTCACCGGCTTTTGGGCCTCCGGTGTCCTGCCGGGTTGCATCGGTGAGGTGTCCACCGGGCCGCGGGCCGTGTGTGAGATCATCAGCAGCAGGCCCACGATGATCCAGTTGGCCAGCAGCGAGGAGCCACCCGCGGCCAGAAACGGCGTGGTGAGGCCGGTTAGCGGGATCAGTCGCGTGACGCCGCCGATCACCACGAAGCACTGCAGCGCCACGGCGAAGGACAGGCCGCAGGCGAGCAGCTTGCCGAAGGCGTCGCGGGTGCCGAGGGCCGCGCGGAAACCGCGGGTGAAGAGCAACAGGTACATCATCACGATGGCGAACAGGCCGATCAGGCCCAGTTCCTCACCGAAGGAGGCGATGATCATGTCGCTGTTGGCGAACGGGACCAGGTTGGGCCGGCCCTGTCCCAGGCCGGTGCCCACGAGCCCGCCGCTGGCCATGCCGAACAGGCCTTCCACGATCTGGCCGCTGCCGCCGGGGGAACGCCCGAAGACTTCCTCGGTGAAGGCATTGAGCCAGCTGTCGATGCGGAGGGCTACGTGTGAGAAGACCTTGGACGCCACGAAACC
The DNA here is from genome assembly GCF_042884885.1 of Arthrobacter sp. NPDC058097. Lineage (NCBI taxonomy): Bacteria > Bacillati > Actinomycetota > Actinomycetes > Micrococcales > Micrococcaceae > Arthrobacter > Arthrobacter sp. NPDC058097. The sequence goes on along the minus strand of NZ_JBHVSZ010000010.1, from coordinate 16,533 downwards.
GCCGCCGAGGATCAGGGTCAGGCCGATGACCACCCAGCTGATGCGGCTGGTGGCCACGTAGATCATCACGATGAACAGGCCGAAGAACAGCACGGACGATCCGAGGTCGCGCTGGAAGATCAGCACGCCGATGCTGACCAGCCAGGCGGTGATCATCGGGCCCATGTCCTTGAAGCGCGGGAACTGCATCGGCCCGATCTTGCGGCCGGCCAGCATGATGAGGTCCCGGTTCGAGGAAAGATACCCGGCAAAGAATATGGCGAGGGTGATCTTGGCGACCTCACCGGGCTGGAACGTCATGGGACCGAGGCGGATCCACACCCGGGCGCCCAGGATTTCGCCGGCGGAGATACCGGGAACCAGCGGAAGGATCAGGAGCAGGGCACTGACGGCCAGGGAAATGTACGTGAAGCGGCGCAGCACGCGGTGGTCCTTGAGGAACCAGATCACGGCGATGGCAACGGCCATGGCGATCACTGTCCAGCGCAGCTGATTGTTGCCGGTGTCGTCGCCCGGCGCGTCGAGGCGGTGGATCATCGCGAGGCCAAGGCCGTTGAGGGCCACCACCAGCGGAAGTATTACTGGATCGGCATATTTGGCACGGAGCCGGAGAACCACGTGGAACACGAGGGATGCGGCGGCCAGCAGGCTGGACTGGAACCAGAAGTCGGTGTCCAGTGACGTCTGCTCATCGATGCTGATCAGTGCGTTGGCACCGATGCTGACCGACAGGGCGAGTACGAGCAACAGCAGTTCCACGTTGCGCCGGGGTTTGGGCATGGTGTCGGCGTGGCTCATTGGCCCCCCTCACAGGTTGCGGTTGGGGTGGGTGCGGCCGAGGCTCCGGCTGTTGCCGTCTGCGAGGCCGTCGGCTTGGCGGTTGAGGTCGCGTTCGGTGACGCCGTGGCCGTTGGCTTCGGGGTGGCGGAGGCTTTGGCCGTCGCGGTAGCCGTGGCCTTGCCGGTGGCCGTGGCCTTACCGGTAGCGGTGGCCTTCGGCGTGGCCGAAGGAGTTGCGGTGGGCGACGGAGTCAGGCACTCATCCGACGGCGCTGTGCTTCCCGTGCGCTCGAGGTTCTTGACGATCCGCTGGGCATCGTAGAGATCCCGCGCGGGGACCGTCTGGCGGACCCGCTGCTGCGAGAACTGTGGCAGGGAGTCCATCTTGATGTCCGTGACCGCTTCCAGGGTGGAAAGCTGTATGGGCCCAAGGCGCTGGGATACTCCGTTGAAGATGGCCACCCGCTGATCGAACTCGCCGATGTAGTAGCGCGTCTGGGTCCAGGCGTAACCAAGCCAGAGGCCGACGGCGAGAACCAGGAGCGCGGCGCCGGCGATTCCCAGGGTGAGCCAGCGGCGGGGACGCCTGGCCGGCGCGAATTCGTCGGCCTCCTCGCGGGCCTGGTCCGACTTGTGGGTCAGGACCGTGGCTGCGCGGCGTGCGACGGTGCGGCCGGCGATGGTGGGGATGGAACCGGTTTCGGCAGCAGCGACCGCGGCGCCGACGAGGATGTGCGGCCGGGAGGAAAGCTCCTCGCGCAGCACCTCGGCGGAAAGGTGCTCGCCCAGGTGAGGGTCCGTGCTGGTGGCCGGCTCGTTGGAACTCTTCTCCGCACCCTCCGCGGCGCTACCCTCGGATGCGCTACCCTCGCCTGCGTTGGCGGACGCGGGCACGGCGGGAGCCGGGGTGGCAGGAGGTGCGGAGTCCGGCTTCGCCTCGGCTGGTACGGCACCCGGCGCCGCGGCGGCCTCGGCAGGAGGAGCGGCGGCAGCTACATCGGGGGCCGCAGGCTTTGTCCCGGTGATCGCTTCCGGTTGCCCGGCGTCCGGCACGATGTCGACGGCCGCGGTACTGACGTCGTCGGGCGTTTCCTCCACGATTTCCACCATGACAACGGTGACGTTGTCCGGCGCACCCGCCTCCAGGGTGAGGTCGACGAGCGTCTCGACGCATTCGCGGAGGTCCGGGGTTTCCCGCACGGTGCGTTCCACGACGTGGCCGGCCACGTAGTTGAGCCCGTCGGAGCAGAGCAGCCAGCGCTCTCCGGGCTGCACATCGATCGTGGCGAGATCCAGCTCGGGGCTGGCATCGACGTCACCGAGGACGCGCATCAGGACGTTCTTGTGCGGATGCGTTTCCGCTTCTTCGGGGCGCAGCCGGCCCTCGTCGATGAGGCGCTGGACGAACGTGTGGTCCACGCTGATCTGCTCGAACTCCCCGTCGCGCAGGCGGTAGGCGCGGGAATCGCCGATATGGGCAAAGTGCAGCTTGCCCTCGGCGAGCAGCAGGGCAGTAACGGTGGTGCCCATGCCCGCCAGCTTGGGATTGATGTGGACGAGTTCCGAGAGCAGCGAGTTGGCGGTCTGGATCTCGTCGGCCAGCACGGTGCCGGCATCGTCGTCGTCGTAGTCGTCGGTGTCCAGGTGGATCATGTCCAGGACAGTGGCGGCGGAAGCAACATCGCCGCCGGCGTGGCCGCCCATGCCGTCCGCCACCACGGCCAGGTGCCGGCCCACGTAGGCGGAGTCGTCGTTTTTCGCGCGGATGCGGCCGACGTCAGAGCGCGCCGCATAGCGCAGGATGAGGGGCCGAGGCGAGGCTGGAACCTCGTCTGCGGGCATGTCCGGAGCGGCCATGGCTACGGCCTCAATTCAATGACCGTCTTGCCGATTCTCACGGGTACACCAAGGTCCACGGGCAGGGCCCTGGTGAGCTGCTGGTCGGCCAGATAGGTGCCGTTGGTGGAGCCGAGGTCCTCGATGAACCAGCGGCTTCCCTGGGGAAAGAGCCGGGCGTGCCTGCCGGAGGCGTAGTCATCCTCGAGGACCAGCGTGGCCTCCTGTGCCCGGCCCAGCAGGATGGGGCTGGCCGCCAACGGGACCGTACGGCCCTTGAGCGGGCCTTCGGTGACCAACAACTGGCGGGCCTGCTGCTTGACCGGCGCCGGAGCCGGTTCGGCGAGTTCGGGATTCTTGCGCACCTGCCGTGCTGTGGGGGCCCCGGTGGCGGCCTTGCGGCCGATCATGAGGTCCCGCCGCATGGCGGAGACGATGCTGAAGATGAGGACCCAGAGAAGAAGCAGGAACCCGAAGCGCAGGGCCGTGATGGTCAGTTCGCTCATGGGCGGCCGCCATTGTTGGCGGGCAGGAGGCGGAAGATGATTTTGGTCCGTCCCATCGTGATGGTGGAGCCGTCGGTGAGCTCCATGCTGCCGGCCACTTTATGTCCGTTGACGTAGCTGCCGTTGGTGGAGCCAAGGTCGACGGCGGTGGTGGTTCCGCCGTGGGTCTGGATTTCCAGATGCCGGCGGGAGACTCCGGTGTCGTCCACCAGGATGTCAGCCTCTGATGAACGGCCCAGGACGACTGAGGGCGCATTGAGTGAATACCTCTGGCCGTCAATGTCCAGGACAGGCTGCAGCCGGACCGGCTGGCGGCTTGGCGCTGCCGGGACGTTGGCCCGCGGGGCGTCCGGGGCGGAACCGGAGGACTTCTCGGTCTTTGAGGTGATCTCGAAGTCGCCGGGCCGGTGGGATTCGTCCCGCCTAAACGAGATGCGGACCGGACCCTGGAGGATGTAGCCCTGGCTGCGGACGTGGTTGATGACGACGTCGCAGAGTTCCTCGGCCAGCGGCGTTCCCCATTCCTGGGCGCGCTGGAAATCCTCGTCGCTCAGGAGGACATCGAAAACGTTGGGCACCAAGGTGCGGCCGGCGGCGATGGTGATGGCCTTGTGGTCCACTTCGCGGCGGAGGCGGCTCGCGATTTCCACGGGCTCAACCTGGGCTTTGGAGCCGGTGGAGAAGACGCCGCGGACGGCCTTTTCAATGCCGCGCTCGACCTTGTCCAGCAAACCCATGGTCTTCTCCTTTCCTTGCTGCTGAGGGACAGCACGTCCCGTGGAACTCATTCTGGCAACGCAGTCACAACAAAACACCGTGCCCGCTGAAGCGGGCCCCTATGTAATCGATACTACTTGCCACGTCTGCGAAAGACCTTAATCCACAACGCGCCGGGAACCCGATTCGTTCACGTTTCCCCAGCGAATGTGGGCGCGATCACAGCCGCGGATACCGCCTCGGCCGCGGCGTCGGGGGTCTCCTGGCCCCTGCCCTGCCGGGGATAACCCGGCCGTAAAGTGGCTCCGATGCCCCGATTAGGAATTTGCGGGGAATGTCCGTTATGCTTGATCTCGCTGCTTTTACGAGGTACAAACCGGACTCCGGTTGGGCCGAGTGGAAGAAGTTGCGCGCGAGTGGCGGAACGGCAGACGCGCTGGCTTCAGGTGCCAGTGTCCGAAAGGGCGTGGGGGTTCAAATCCCCCCTCGCGCACGCATCAGGACCCCGGGAAATCGATGATTTCCCGGGGTCCTTTCTTTGTTTCAGCCGGCTAGTTGTTTCAGTCGATGCCCTCTAACCCCGACAGCCCGCTACCCCTGCTAGTTTGCGGCCAGTGCTGCGTTGACCAGCTTGGCGAGTTCCGGCGCCGCACTCGCTGCCACGGTTCCCGCCGCTCCGGTTTTGACGACTGTGGCCGCCAGTGTGCCTTTAACACCCGTCACGGTGAGTACGGGGTCTGCCAGTACCTCGCAGGCCTTCGGCGTGATGACGGCGTTCTTGAGCAGTTCCCGGGCGACGATAAGCCCCTGGTCCACCTGGGCCGCGGGAACCACGGTCAGGGCCCGTCCCTGAGCGTCCTTAAGTCCTGCGACGATCGCCGTGAGGTCCTCGTTGGTGTAGGACTTCGCGGAAGACGTCGGTGCGGCGGACGCGGAGGATGGCTCCGCCGTCGTACTTGTTTCTGGTGAAGCGCCGGAAGGTGCTGCGCCGCTCGAAGCGGACGTGTTGGACGGCTCTGCCGTGCTTGAAGGTGCGGGTCCGCCGCAGCCCGCGAGGAGCTTGAACCGGTGTCATGGCCCGGCCGCGTGCGATTGCTCCGAGCGTACGACGCCTGTCCTTTCAACGCCAGAGCGCCGGCGGCCCAATCACACCGCATGCGGGAAAAACGCCGCGGGGCGGGTGCCGGAATTCCGGCACCCGCCCCGAAGGCTGTGGATGGCCTACTTCGCCGTTGACGGCTCCATCCGGGTGGCGCCTGGCGCCGATGCCTTCCCGGTGACATCGCCGGCCGGTTTCCGCTCCTTGAGGAAGTACACCAGGATGGCTGCCACCGTTGACGCCGCGGCGAGGGCGAACAGGCCGGGCACCACGCTTCCGGTCTGCTCCTTGATGATGCCGAATCCGAAGGGGGCCACGAAGCCGCCGAGGTTGCCCAGCGAGTTGATGACGGCGATGGCGGGGGCGAGGACCAGCGGGTGCAGGGCCGACTGCGGGATGGTCCAGAACAGCGGCGACGCGCTCTTGAAGCCCATTGCTGCGATGGCGAGGAACACCAGGGCAAGGACCGGGGTAGCGACGGCTGCCGCGAGGGTGCCGACGGCGGCCACGAGGAGTGCGGCAACCAGCAGCGGGCGCTTGGACTTTGCCTTGTCCTGCCACCTGGCGGCGAAGTACATGGCGAAGACGGCGCACACCCAGGGGATGGAGGAGAGGAAACCGACGCTCAGGTCCGTGGTGCCCGGGATCTGCTTGACGATGGTGGGCAGCCAGAACGTGTTCGCGTAGATGGAGAGCTGCACCGAGAAGTAGATGCCGCACAACAGGAGGATCTGCGGGTTCAGGAGCATCTTCCAGCGGTTGACCTTGCCGGCGTCGGACTTGGTGTGCTGGGCGTCCTCCTGGTCGATTGTCGCGGTGAGGGCAGACTTCTCGCCGGCTGTGAGCCACTTGGCGTCCTGGATTTTTGCATCAAGGAAGAAGAACACGATGATGCCGACGACGACGGACAGCACGCCTTCGAAGCCGAACAGCCACTGCCAGCCGCGCAGACCCAGGACGTCATGCAGGCTCAGGAGCAGGCCGGCGATGGGGCCGGACAGGGCAGCGGCCACCGAGGACCCGGCGATGAAGACGGCCGTCGCCTTGCCGCGCTGGCCGGCGGGCACCCAGCGGGCGAAGTAGAAGATCACAGCAGGGAAGAAACCGGCTTCCGCCGCACCCAGCAGGAACCGCAGCACGTAGAACATCATCTCGTTCTGGACGAAGGCCATGAGGAAGGACACGATGCCCCAGCTGACCATGATCCGGGTCAGCCAGATCTTGGCACCGTACTTTTCCATCATCACGTTGCTGGGAAGCTCGAAAATGGCGTAGGCGATGAAGAACAGCCCGGCACCGAAGCCGTAGGCCGCGGCACCGATGCCGACGTCAGCCTGAAGATGGTCCTGGGCGTAGCCGATGTTGGACCGGTTCAGCTGGTTGCACACCAGCATGACCAGCATGACGGGCAGCACTCGCCGGAAAAACTTCTTCATGGCCGAAGCCAGATCCGTGACAGCGGTGTCTACAGACTGCATGGGGGAATCCTCTTTGATAGAGCAGCAAGATCACGCTGTGGGGACGACGGGGCAGGCCGTTGTGGTCCTCACCACAGCACCTTTTAACTGTAAGCAGTAGCTTTCATGCCCGTCCAACACACATGTTGCATGGCGTGATACCCATGGGGCACTACTGGCGCCCCTAATCCCGCCCGGCCCGGAGCCTGCGCCGCGAGTTGGCCAGGTGGTTGCGCATCGCCGCGGACGCCGCGGCGCCGTCGCTGTCTGCGATGGCGGCGAAGATGGACCCGTGTTCGTGCACCACTTGTTCGAAGTGGTCCCGCGCGTAATGCTCGACGCCGGTCATCAGCCGGGTGCGCGGCATGGCGATCATGGTCTGGCCGAGGGAGGCGAGGCAGTCCGTATAGAAGGGGTTTCCCGAGGCGGCCGCGACGGCTTTGTGGAATTCGAAGTCCGCCTTCATCGCGTGGGCCGGGTGCTCGACGCTGTCAGTGAAGTCCGCCAGCGCCTGCCGCAGGGCGGTCAGCTGCCGCTCGGTCCGGTTTCCGGCGGCCAGTGCCGCCGCTTCGGTTTCGACGCCGATCCGGAATTCCAGCAGATGGAGCCGGTCTTCGGCGGTGACCACAGCCCTGGGCTGACCCGACGCCGGACCAGCCGTGGGCGGGGTCAGCGCAAAGCTGCCCCGCCCACGTTCGGTTTCCACCAAACCCTCTGCCTGGAGCCGCGTGAGTGCGGACCGGACGACCGTCCGGCTGACGCCGAACTCGCCGATGAGGGTGTTTTCGCTCGGAAGCTTCTCGCCGGGCTGGATAACGCCGTCCACAATGCGGGTGCGAAGGTCGGCGGCGAGGTCCGCGGTGAGGTTCCGGCTCATGGGTTCAAGGTTACGCGCCGAATTCCGCGGTCTCGGTGGTCCACGCGCGGGCCTGGTCGCTGAGGCTGACGCCGAGTCCCGGGCGGTCCGGAACGATCATGCGGCCGTCCTTGGTTTCGAGGCGTTCGTTGAACAGCGGGTCCAGCCAGTCGAAGTGCTCCACCCACGGCTCGCGCGGGTAGGCGGCGGCGAGGTGCAGGTGAATTTCCATCGCGAAGTGCGGGGCCAGGCCCAGGCCGCGTTCGTCTGCGAGGGCGGCGAGGCGGAGGAACTGGGTGATGCCGCCGACGCGCGGGGCGTCGGGCTGGATGATGTCGCAGCCGTTGGCCGCGATGAGGCCCTTGTGCTCGGCCACGGAGGCGAGCATTTCGCCGGTGGCGATGGGGGTGTCCAGGACGTGGGCGAGGTGCGCGTGGCCCTCGAAGTCGTAGGCGTCCAGCGGCTCTTCGATCCAGATCAGGTTGAACTCTTCGAGCTGGCGGCCCATCCGCAGTGCCGTGGCGCGGTCCCACTGCTGGTTGGCGTCAACCATGAGGGGGACGTCCCAGCCGATGTGTTCGCGGATGCCGGCCACCCGGCGCAGGTCCTCCTTGGTGTCCGGGAGGCCCACTTTGATCTTGATGCCGCCGATGCCTTCCTCGACGGACTGCGTGGCGCGGGCCTTCACCTCGTCGAGGGTGGCGTTGAGGAAGCCGCCGGAGGTGTTGTAGGTCTGGACGGAGTCGCGGTAGGAACCCAGGAGCTTGGCCAGGGGCAGGCCGGCGCGCTTGGCCTTGAGGTCGTACAGGGCGATGTCGATTGCGGCGAGGGCCTGGGTGGCGACGCCCGAGCGGCCCACTGACGCGCCGGCCCAGAGCAGCTTGGTGTAGAGCTTGCCGATGTCGTTGGGGTCCTCGCCGATGATGCCTTCGGCGACTTCCTTCGCGTGGGCGTACTGCGCAGGACCGCCGGCCCGCTTGGAGTAGCTGAAGCCGAGGCCGGTGTGGCCCTGTTCCGTGGTGATCTCGGCGAAGAGGAAAACCACCTCGGTCATGGGCTTCTGCCGGCCGGTGAAAACCTTCGCGTCGCTGATCGGGACAGCCAGCGGAAGGCGGGCGGTGGAAAGTTTGACGTGCCGGATGAGATCGACGGTGCTCATTGGGTTCTCCTTGGAAGTAGGGGCAACATCGCCCGTTCAACATAGGATACAAGTTGGCTACTTGTAATACAAGCTGCCGGGAAGCTGCAGCGCGGCGGCCGTAGCACTTTGGAAATACCGCGCACTGTTATTGCCCCCGCCCGTAGTCTGTTTACATGCCTCGTTTTGCGCTTGATATTGACTCCGTCCCACGCCCCGGTCGCTCCCAGTCGCTGCTGGATGCCGTGAACCACCGGGTGGTCATTGCCGACGGGGCCATGGGCACCATGCTGCAGGACCGGGAACTGTCGCTGGAGACTGATTTCCAGGGGTTGGAAGGCTGCAACGAGATCCTCAACGACACGCGTCCGGACGTCATCGCGGACATCCATGACGCGTACTTCGCGGTGGGGATCGATGCGGTCGAAACCAATACCTTCGGCGCGAACTGGTCCAACCTCTCCGACTACGGCATCGACGACCGGATCGAAGAACTCGCCCGGAAGGGTGCGGCGATCGCGCGCGAGCGTGCCGAGGCTGCGGAAGCCGCGGACGGACGGATGCGGTGGGTCCTGGGCTCGATGGGGCCGGGCACCAAGCTCCCCAGCCTGGGGCACACCAGCTACGACTACCTCAAGCGGACGTTCGCGCTCCAGGCCGAAGGCCTCATCGACGGGGGAGCGGATGCCTTCCTCATCGAGACGAGCCAGGACCTCCTGCAGACCAAGGCCGCGGTCAACGGCTGCAAGCAGGCGATCGTGGCGCGCGGCGTCCGTCTCCCGATCTTCGTTGAGGTGACTGTCGAAACCACCGGAACCATGCTGATGGGATCCGAGATCGGAGCGGCGCTCACCGCGCTGGAACCGCTCGGCGTCGATGCCATCGGGCTGAACTGCGCCACCGGGCCGGATGAGATGAGCGAGCACCTGCGCCACCTGTCCAAGCAGTCCTCCGTGGCGATCGCCTGCATGCCCAATGCAGGCCTGCCGGTCCTCACCGCGGACGGCGCACACTATCCGCTGTCGCCTGTCGAACTCGCCACCTCGCACGAGCAGTTCGTGCGCGAGTTCGGCCTGGGCCTGGTGGGCGGATGTTGCGGTACGACGCCGGAACACATGGCCGCCGTCGTCGAGCGCCTTGCGCCTTTTCGCAGCACCGCCGCCGTCACCGGCGGCGGGAGGGGTGCCGACGGCGGCCGCGTTCCCACCGAACGGGAAGCGGGCATCGCTTCCCTGTACCAGCATGTGAATTTCGACCAGGAGTCCTCCTACCTCGCCATCGGTGAGCGCACCAACGCCAACGGTTCGAAGGCCTTCCGCCAGGCGATGCTCGAAGAGCGTTGGGATGATTGCGTCGATATTGCCCGCGAGCAGATCCGCGTCGGCGCGCACCTGCTCGATGTGTGCATTGATTATGTGGGGCGCGACGGCGTGGCCGACATCAAGGAGGTCGTCTCACGTTTCGCGTCCGCATCCACGCTCCCGCTGGTCATCGACTCCACCGAACCGCCCGTGCTGCAGGCCGGGCTCGAACACATCGGCGGCCGCCCGGTAATCAACTCCGTCAACTATGAGGACGGCGACGGCCCGGACAGCCGCTTCGCGCGCATCATGCCGCTCGTGAAGGAACACGGCACCGCCGTGATCGCACTGACCATCGACGAGCACGGCCAGGCACGCACCACCGACGGCAAGGTGGCGATCGCCTCGCGCCTCGTCGACGCCCTGGTGAATGAGTGGGGGATGCGCGTCGAGGACATCATCGTCGACTGCCTCACCTTCCCGATCGCCACCGGCCAGGAAGAGACCCGCCGCGACGGCATCGAAACCATCGAGGCCATCCGCCAGATCACCACAAAATACCCGGGCATCCACACCACGCTCGGCGTCTCGAATGTGTCCTTTGGCCTGAACCCCGCGGCGCGGATCGTCCTGAACTCGGTGTTCCTGCACGAGGCCGTGGAGGCGGGCCTCTCCAGCGGCATCATTGACGCGGCCAAGATCGTGCCGCTCGCTTCACTGCCTGAGGAGCAGCGCAAGGTGGCGCTGGACCTCGTGTGGGACCGCCGCGAATACGACGCCGACGGCAATGTCACGTACGACCCCCTGGCCAGCATGCTGGACATGTTCGCCGGCGTCGATACCGCAGCGCTGCGCGACCAGCGCGCGGCGGAGCTTGCGGCGCTGCCCACCGGCGAACGCCTGCAGCGGCGCATCATCGACGGCGAGGGCAAGGGCCTTGAGCAGGACCTCGACCTTGCGCTCGGTGAGGGCATGACGGCGCTCGGCATCATCAACGACCAGCTGCTCGAGGGCATGAAGGTTGTGGGTGAGCGCTTCGGCGCCGGCGAGATGCAGCTGCCGTTCGTGCTGCAGTCGGCCGAGGTGATGAAGACGGCGGTTGCGCTGCTCGAGCCGCACATGGAGAAGTCGGATTCCTCGGGCAAGGGCACCATGGTGATCGCCACCGTCCGCGGCGACGTGCACGACATCGGCAAGAACCTGGTGGACATCATCCTCACCAACAACGGCTACAAGGTGGTTAACCTCGGCATCAAGCAGCCGATCGCCGACATCATCGCTGCGGCCGAGGAGCACAACGCCGACGTCATCGGCATGTCCGGGCTCCTCGTGAAGTCCACGGTGGTGATGAAGGAGAACCTTGAGGAGCTGCAGGCCCGTGGCCTGGGGAAGAAGTGGCCGGTGATCCTCGGTGGCGCGGCCCTGACCCGCGCTTACGTCGAGCAGGACCTTGCGGGCCAGTTTGACGGTGAGGTCCGGTACGCGAAGGACGCCTTCGAGGGCCTTTCGCTAATGGAGCCGCTGGTACGTGTTGCGCGCGGCGAGGCGCCCGACGCCGTCGGCCTTCCACCGCTGAAGAAGCGGATCCACCGGACGGGTGCGAAGGTCACCTTGACCGAGCCGGAGGCGATGCCCGGGCGTTCCGACGTCGCCTCCGACAACCCCGTGCCTGCGCCGCCCTTCTGGGGTACACGCATCGTCCGCGGTGTCGCCCTCCACGACTTTGCCGCTTTCCTCGATGAGCGCGCCACGTTCATGGGGCAGTGGGGGCTCAAGCCCGGCCGCGGCGAGGACGGCGCCTCCTATGAGGAGCTGGTGGAACGGGAGGGCCGGCCGCGCCTGCGGTACTGGATGGACCGCATCCTCGCCGAGCAAATGCTCGACGCGTCGGTCGCCTACGGCTATTTCCCGGTGGTATCCGAGGGCGAGCAGATAGTGGTGCTGCACCACGGTACGGATCCCGATGGCGTACTCGGGACCGCGGGACTTCTCGCCCCCGACGGCGGCTCAGGCGGTCCGATAGGCACCGAGCGGCTGCGTTTCGACTTCCCCCGCCAGCGCCGCGACCGGCACCTGTGCCTGGCCGACTTTGTGCGCTCGCGTGAATCGGGGCAGGTGGACGTCCTGCCGGTGCAGCTGGTCACCGCCGGCGGGAATGTGGACGAGGTGACCGCGGAGCTGTTCAAGGGCGATCACTACCGTGATTACTACGAGCTCAACGGCCTGGTCATGCAGCTCACCGAGGCGTTTGCCGAGTTCTGGCACGCGCGCATCCGCTCGGAGCTGGGCTTCGCGGCCGAGGAGCCGAAGGACAAGGCCGGCCTGTTCAAGCTCGACTACCGCGGTGCGCGCTTCTCGCTCGGATACCCCGCATGCCCTGACATGGAGGACCGCCGCAAGGTGGTGGAACTGCTGCACCCCGAGCGGATGGGCGTGATCCTGAGCGACGAGCTGATGCTGCACCCCGAACAGTCCACCGACGCGTTCGTGTTCCACCACCCGGAGGCGAAGTACTTCAAGGTGTGAGCCGACCCTGGTCCCCGGCCTGATTGGATTGGGCTGCAGTGGATTGGGCCCGGGCGGATTGCCCGCCCGGGCTTCCGCCGTGGCCTCCGCGCTGGCTTCCGTCCGGGGTGGAGACCGGCTTGACCCGCCGCAGTGCGGCGAGAATGGCCCTCCCCACCACAGCGATGCCGATGATCGTGGTGACGGCCCGCAGGGTGTCCCATCCCGCCGTCGAGGTCAAAAGCGAGTAGAGCAGGAAGCTGCTGAGATTGGTGGCCAGCGGCGCGCCGGGCACGTAGGAGATGCCGGTGCCGGCCCCGACGGCGAAAGGCCAGAACCACAAGTTGGTCAGCAGGCCGAACACGTAGGATGCCACGATGCCGTAGCCGCACAGCATCCAGAGCTCCGCTTTTCCCCGCACTCGTTTGGGGAGCATGCCCGCCCCGGCGCCCACCCACGCGCAGGCGAAGATCTGGAACGGTGACCAGGGGCCGATGCCGCTCCACAAGGCGCTTGAGACGGCGATGGTGGCGGCGCCGAGGAGCATGCCGAAACGCGCACCGAAGGCGCGGCCGGCCAGGATCAGCAGGATAAAGACTGCCTCCACGCCCCCGACGCCGGTGCTGGCCACCCGCACCGCCGAGCCGATGGCGGCCAGGACACCGAGCAATGCCACCGTGTGTGCGGAGCGGACCGAGCCGTCCAGCGACACCACGATGGCGACGACGGCAAGGGGCGCCATGGCCAGCGCCGCGTAGGGGACGGCCGCGGCGGCATCCTCCGGGAGGGCTGCAGCGAGCAAGGGCCAGCAAAATGCACCGAGGGCCAAGAGGTTTGCAGCGGCGAGAACGGTGAGCTCGGCGGCCCGCGGCATCTGGATGCGGCGGGCCTTTCCGGCGTCGGGAAGATCCGTTGGCCGGTCGGTGAACCGTGGTGCTGCGGGGCGTGGAGTTGCGGTGCGCTGCGTTTCGATGAGCTGCGCTGTGACGGCGCCGGGCGGAGCGTCTTCTACAGGAGAAGAGGGGGCGACGCCGTCGCGCATCGGCAGGATCCGGGCGCCGAGGCCGTACGCAAAGTCGAGGTCGTGGGTGGCGATCAGGACCGCTGCGCCAGCGTCCGCTGCGGCCCGCAGCGCCGCCGAGACTGCCGTGCGCGCCGCGGGATCGAGTCCGCGGGTCGGCTCGTCGATCAAGAGTACCTGGGGGTTGTCCGTGGTCTGCAGTGCGATGGCCAGGATCCTGCGTTCACCCGCGGAGAGATCCCGGGGATGCTCGTGTCCAATGGGAATCCGGACGTCTCCCCGCAAACGGGCAAGGCGTGAAGCAGCGTCGCCAGGCACAGGTGGTGCGCCGCTCTTTCGGCGCGCCTGGCGCCGCTCTGCCGCTCGGAGCTCGGCAGCGACGGTATCCCTGGTGAAGAGGTCGTCGGAGGCGTCCGGGACGAGGGCTATGCGGCCGCCGTCGACTGTGTTTTCACCGGGCGTGCCTTCATTGCGCCTGCCTTCACCGAGGGCGAGTGCCACAAGGAGGGACGACTTCCCGGCACCATTCGGCCCCACCAGGGCGACCACTTCGCCGCGGCGCAGGGACAGCGAGGCATCGCGGACGAGCGGCTTGCCGTCGCGGTGCACCGCCAGGTTTGTGGCCGTCAGCACGGGCGCGTGCTGTACCGGCGGGTCCGCCGGCTGTGGCGGCGTTGGGCGGTGGGCGACCGGATGCGAAGGCTCGGGAGCAACACCCGGCACCAGGGCGCCGTCGTCGATGTGCCACCACGAGTCTGCAACGGGTGCCAGCGGCTCCGCCCGGTGCTCCGCCACGATGACGCAGACGCCCGCGTCGCGGGCTAGGGCGTTGAGCACGGCGATGACGCGGCCGCGTGCTGCGGTGTCGAGGTCGGCGAGGGGCTCGTCAACCAGGAGGAGGGCCGGATGCTCAACTATGGCGGCGGCGATGGCTACGAGCGTTGCCTCACCCGCGGAGAGGGTGCTGAGGTTCCGGTCCAGCAGCGCCGACACCCCGACGCGTTCCGCGACCTCCAGCACCCAGGTTTTGGCGGTTGCGGATGCCACGCCGCGCAGCTCAAGTGCGAGGGCAATTTCGTCCAGGACCCGGGTGGTGGCGAACGCGGCGCGGGGATTCTGCAATACGACGCCGACGAGGCGGGCAGTGTCGCGCGGCGGAGCGGTGGCACGGTCCGCTCCTGCGATCCGCAGGATGCCGGATATTTCTCCGCCGTCGACGTGGGAGAGGAGGCCCGCGATGCCCCTCAGGATCGTGGACTTTCCGGAGCCCGTGGGCCCGGTGATGACGGTGATTGATCCGCTCGGCGGCGAAAAATCGGCGACGCGGAGCTGCGTGGCAGCGATCCGGAATTGTGCGTCCCGGATAAGAATCGGTGCCTCGATGCCGCGGGCGGGCTGGTGTGCTGCCCGGCTGCCGAAGCCGCGCAGCTCCAGGGCCGCGGCAACCCGGCTGGCGTGCTCAAGGGTGCGCTCGAGCACGGGAACAAGGGCGCGGGGTCCGAGGCGTTCGCCGCGCAACCGGAATGCCAGGCGCACGGAGTTCACGGCGTCGGAGAGGGCCGGGAGCGCCGCCCAGGCCACCACAAGCATCCGGGCTATGCCCTGCATGGGGCCGCCGCGGGCCAGGTGCACGAAGCCGCGGGCCACGTCCACCCAGGCGTTGAGGATGCCGAAAGCGAGGATCATCCCGGCAATCGGCAGGGCGGACAGGACCGCCTCCCAGAGGCCAGGCGCCGTTACGGGACCGAGGAGGACCACATGGGCGTACGGGGCAGGCAGCGGCACCGGCGGTATGTCGAGCAGAACAGGGCTGCCGGTGCCCGCCCCGTTAAAGAGGATGCGGTAGACGACCCGCGCCGCGATGAAGACGGCGGCGAGAGCCGCCCCTGCGCGTAACGGCGCGGGTCGAAAGGTCACGCCGCGGGTGCGGCCGGTGCGCCGTCGACCGTGTAGAGCAGTTCCAGGCTCTGTCCCGGGCTCACCTTGAGCGTGGCGAGGCCCTCCTGTGCGTAGGCCCACGCACCGGTGGCGGGCTTAACCCAGAGCGACCAGTAGGCGAAGGCGGCGGGCATCTTCTTGCATTCTTCCCGGTACGTGCCGCCCTTGTGGGTGATGTCGAAGTCTGCGGCGGGAACACCGTTCACGCGGCACACCAGTTCCTTGGGGTATTGGTCGGTACCCTCGGTCTTCACCTTGGCCGCCTCGAGCACCTTGGATGCGAGCATCGGCGCGTCCGCAGGCACGCAAACGGACGTGTCAGCGGCAGCCTGCTTTAGTGCGCCCGAATCGACGATGACCTTCACCCCGGCGCAGGGCTCGGCGGCGGCGCTGGATGAAGCCGTTGCGGTTGCCGTTGCGGCGGACGCAGGGGCGGAGGTAGCGGGCTGGGTGGTGGCCGGCGCGGAACACGCGGCGAGAGTAAACAGGAGACCGGCGGCGGCGAGGGAGCTCGCGGCGGCGGTGCGGATCTTAGTCAAAGTCACGAGTCAAGGGTAGGTCGTTGCCGGCCCGGAACCGGATGCCGTCGCGTTGTGTGACGTTGGGTATCCGTTGGCCAACCCGACAGAGGCGTGGCAGGTCAACCTTGCCCCCGAACCTTGGCCCAGGATGACAAGCGGGTGTCACCAGCAGGTTGCTGGTGACACCCGTGGTTCGCCGCCCCCTCACAGCAGTTGTTGTCAGGCTGTGCGGTGTTTTCGCAGGGCCTTCAGTACCGCTGCGACTCCTACGGCTGTCAGTACCCATGGGCCGCCGACGATGATGGGGTCGATCCACTGGTGGTTCACGTCCGCGCGTTTTTGGCCGTAGCGTGAGCGGACGCCGTGGGCGGAGAACTCGCTCTTGAGGCCGGTTTCGGTGACGGGGTTGTCGGGATGAAGGGTGGCGAAGGACTTTAGGTGGTGTTCCCAGGCGTCCACGCGGTCGGCGGCGATGAGCAGCAGCCAGTGCGCGGCCCGGCCCTCGCTGTATTTGTAGGCGTATTTTCGGATGGCACCGGAGGTGCCCTTGGGTGGGGTGGAGGTTCCGAACACGGGCGGCAGCATGGCGTGCTCGACGGATCTCTCGCGGGGCCATTTCTCGGGCTGGCGTTCGGGGAAGTCCCAGTGTGCGCCGGTTTCGATGCCGGGTTGTTCCCGGGGGTAGGAGGGCCGGTCGGCCGGGTCGAGGTCAGCGCCCCAGCCCGGGATCCGTGCGCGCAGGGTCTCTGCGGATTCCTTCAGGGCGGGTTTGCCGGCAACGTAGGGTGTGGCGGTCTCTGTCATGGTGCAGGTCTCCTTTCAGGACTGGCCGGCGACAACGAGGGGCTTGATGATGTTG
>NZ_JBHVSZ010000009.1:0-264733 GCF_042884885.1 Arthrobacter sp. NPDC058097 | reverse complement strand
TTCATCCCGGGCGATCCGGTCCCTGCTGTGAGGACGCGGAATCGCCGCGGTGATCCCGGAACCAGCCGATCAGATCAGCCATCGGGAACGACGCGGATCGGTCGGCGGCAGTCCCCGTTCTTTGACGATGAGGGACTACAAGGGCCGGAACGTTGTCGAACGGAACTTCAATAACTTCAAGCAATGGCGGGGCCTGGCCACGCGCTACGAGAAACTCGCCCTCACCTACCGCGGCGGAGTTGTGCTCCGAGCACTCAGCATCTGGCTGGCCGCTCTAGGAGGCTCGCCCTAGCCGTAGCGGAGATCTAACGGCGGGTTGACGAACATAGAAGCATCCAAGCCCGACCTGACCCGCCAACCCCGCCGCTGGCCATCAGTTTTTTCAGCCGGGATGACCAATGAAAGGGCCCGGGACGGTTCGGTCCGGAAAGGAACCGGACGGTGCCGGGTCCACTTCTCAGGCGGCAAAATCCCAGTGTGCAGGGGACTACTGACATTCTGTGAAGTCAGCTTCTGAAAATGACATCGCCGATTGCTGAGGGGCCTAGTCACGCGGTCAGAGGAGCCGTAAAATTCGAATAAAAACCCCTAGAATTAGCGGCGAAAGTGCTATTCATTCAGTTGAATGATTGGTAGAATAGAAGCAGCAGTAAAGAGCAGACGAACCTAACCAAAGTGATACGAAACCAAGGACTGAGAAATGACTGTCACCATCTACACCAAGCCCTCCGGATGCTTCGGCTGCGCAAAGACCAAGCAGAAATTCGTTGAGGCAGGCCTGCCCTTCCACGAGGTTGACGTCACCACCAACCAGGCCGCTTTCGAGTACGTCACCGAAGAGCTCGGCTACTCCCAGGTCCCCGTCGTCGTCTACGACAAAGACGGCACCGAAAACCACTGGTCCGGACTCAACCCCGGCAAGATCGAGCAGATCATCGCCATCGAAGCAGCTGCCGGCCGCGCCCGCGAAGCCTAAACAGGGACCACCGGAACCCCGGCACCGCCCATACGAAACCAGCAGAAAAGGATACGAAACCAATGTCA
This sequence comes from Arthrobacter sp. NPDC058097, assembly GCF_042884885.1. Taxonomy (NCBI): domain Bacteria; kingdom Bacillati; phylum Actinomycetota; class Actinomycetes; order Micrococcales; family Micrococcaceae; genus Arthrobacter; species Arthrobacter sp. NPDC058097. The sequence goes on along the minus strand of NZ_JBHVSZ010000009.1, from coordinate 263,689 downwards.
GGCGAAACCAGCATCACCGTCATCGGCAACCTCACCAGCGATCCTGAGCTACGCTTCACCGCAGCCGGGGCAGCGGTCGCTAACCTCACCATCGCCTCCACGCCCAGGACCTTCGACCCTGCCTCCAAGGAATGGCAGGACGGCGACACCCTCTTCATGCGCTGCTCCATCTGGCGCGAGGCGGCCGAGAACGCTGCCGCGTCCCTGGCCAAGGGCAGCCGCGTGGTCGCCTCCGGAGTCCTGAAGCCCCGCACCTATGAGACCAAAGCAGGGGAGAAGCGCACCGTCCTGGAGCTCGAGGTCGAAGAGATCGGCCTGTCCCTGCGCTACACGGCCGCGACGCCGGCCGCCCGGCCCTCCACCACCGAACGACTCCCGAAGGGTGCGGAACCGGACGGCATCCACCCGGCCGACAGTTTTACGATCAGCCCCCGCCAGTACGCCGACGACGAGGCCTGGTTCGGCCTTCGAGCCAACCCGAGCGGCTTCGTCGCTCCGCCGGTCATCACCGAAACGCCCGTGTACAAGAGCGAATAACCGAGGGGATTCGTCGGCCGGCGGCCCCCGGCGCTGGAGCCGGCCGCCTAGCTCTGGGGCATTTCCGCGAGGACATCCCCGGGCGGAAAGGCTTGATATTCGTAGTAGTAGGAGTAATTTTGTTACTACTCCTACTACTTTTTCTTTTGGGAAGGTTTCCGCCGTGGCCATGAGTGTCAAAGACCGGGTTTTTGCTGCCGCTGAGCAGATCAGCGCTGAGCGTCGTCCGACCGTGTCCACGGTCCGCGCGGCTGCCGGGGTGAGCAACGCTGACGCTACCCGGTACCTGAAGGAATGGACGGAGGAGAAACAGGCTGCCGGGGGACAGGTCGCCGCGACGCCGGCGGCCCTGCTGGAACAGGCCGCCCGGCTGGCGGGAGCGTGCTGGGCCGAGGCATCCGCCTTGGCCAACGAGCGCCACGCCGCCGCCGAAGCGGTCTGGGCGCAGGAGAAGAAGGACCTGAACCAGGAGGTCGCCGAGCTCGTCGCTGACCTGGATACGGCGGTCGCCGAGAAGGACGCAGCGGTCACCGAGCTCACGGAACGGATCACTGCCCTCGAACGCGAGGCCGCCGCAGTGGGGGAGCAGCTGGAACGCGCGCAGGCGGCGGAGCGCGAGGCGGCGGGAACGGCGGCCGCGGCGGCGACCAGGGCCGCGGCGGCCGAGGCCCGCGCCGGGGCCCTGCAGGAGGCCCACGACGCCTTGCTGCAGCGCATTACCCCCGAGGCGCCACGGGAGTCCGGAACGGAAGGACAGTCCGATGCCTAGGAAGCCGGCGAGGAATGCCGCGTTCACGCCGTACTTCACGCAAGAGGAAGCCGACCAGGTGCGGGCCGCCTACCTGGTAGCGAAGGAACACGAGGGCGGCGTGGCCAGCGCATCGGACTTCATCGTCCGTGCCACCATGAGGGACGTGAAGAGGGTCCAGCGCAAATACAACGGCGGGAAGAAATTTGACCCGGTTCCCGCCGGTGCGCTGCGCCGCGGGCAGCGCACCCGGGACGAACTCCAACACCGAGACGAGGACATCTGAGAATGGCCGGACAGGCAGAGAACAATACCGCCACGCCGTCGCCGAACCGCTTTCCGAAGTGCTCACCTTGGTCCAGGTCCCGGAGATCGTGAACATCGGCATGGCCCGCGTTGCGGGTCATGGTGAGCTCGTGTGAGTTGCGTGCCGTACATCTACGCCGGCTGCCTGCTGTCATTAGCGTCCGGTATCTGGTCCCATGCCAGGGCAACCCCGTCTGGGTGACCGTCTGCGTAGGGCTGCCAGGGATTCTGATGGGGCCGGGCGGCACTTCAGGACCCTATGATTTAAAGCGCCACTTCGCAGCCGTCGTGGACGTTCCCGTTGGCCCTGGTCGGGGTCGCTGAGGTCCTCAGAGCGCGCAGCCGCCGGCAGCGGGACTAAGCAGCCGCCGGCAGCGGGACTAATCAGTCTAGGCCGGGAGCCGCAGATAGTATGACCCAGTGACTGACGAACCGCGCCCCCACCGCTTCCTCACCATCGAGCAGGCAGCTGAAGAGCTGAACGTGAAGGCCAGCCTCATCCGAGGCCTCATAAAGACTGGGGAGCTTCGAGCCCTACAGGTTGGCTTCAGGGGCATGTGGCGCATCGGCCGTCAGGACGTCGAGGACTACATCGCGGAAGCTTACCGGCGCACTGAGGCTCGTATCGCCGCCGGCGAACTGGAGGATGGTGCGGAGGCTGAGGAGGCGTAGCGCCAGGAAAAAACCGTCCTTAGACTCTCGCCATGAGGAAGTGGTGGCGTGTGCTTCCCCCGGGCGTGCGGGTGGCCCTGATTGGTGCGGTCGCGTTTGCCGTCTACGTGGGAACAAACTTGCTTATTTTTCGGGACCGCCTCGATGATGCGCTGTTCAGCGCCTTGGTGTACTCGTTGGTTGTTGCTGGAGGCCTCTACTTCACCCAGAAGCGCTTCCGTAGAACCGCGGCAAGGCTCGAAGAGCATGGTCAGTCGCTGATGTTCCTGCGGTACCCGAACAACCTGCCTGGTTCCTTGAGCGGCGTCTGGCAGATGGGCATCGCCACCCCCGGGCCGCGTCGGATCGATTTCCAGCCGGCGGTCTATGACGAGCTGATTCCCAGCGGACGGGGCAGGGCACTCACGGGGCTCCGGAGCACTGGGTTGCCGCCGCGGATGGCCAGCCGCAATGACAACAAGCAGGCGGTACCGTTCGGCTTTCAGATCATCACCCTGAACTCAGATGGCGGTCTCATCGAGATCGCCGCCAGTCCCGCGACGCTACAGAAGATCCAGGACGCCGTCGAGCCGGCATCCTCGTGGCCCCCGGCCGCAAGATCTGCGCAAGAGTCTTGCTGGGCATGCCATTTCAGTGATTCAGTTCAGCCATGCCCGCAGTGCCCACGGAGCCTCGGGACTGGTCTGTCTGAACAAGGGGGAGCTCGTGAAGTCGAATGCACCACTGCCGTGGCCGCTGAAAGTTCTGGGCATCCTATTCTTTGTCGCGGTCATTGCTTTGATCCTGCTCGTCCAAGTGGACAGGACCCTCCTCGGGGCGGCGGCCATAGGTGCGGCTGCGGTGGCCGTGTTGCTTGGCCTCTCGCTAGCCGCGGACTTCAACGGATCCGCGCGTTGGCTCGGCCAGTTTGCCAGGGACAACGCTTCACTGTTCTTCAACGGTTCGGCTCCAGACAGTGGCGTCTACAGAATCGCTGGAGTGGGTTTTGCCGTGTTGGGAGTTGCCATCGGAGCAGTGGTCCTGACCCATTTGCCCCAATGACACCAGTCCAGCAAGCCCCCACCGTCACGCCGGCCGCAGAAAGTGTAAGGAGCGGCGAGTGGGATGCCACAACAAACAACCCCTACAGCCGAGTCGAGGCAGGATAACAGCGCACGTGGAGGGTTAGTGAGGACGACCTCGCTGCGTACCTCGACCTGGCCTTCGCGCAGACCAGGGACAGGATCGACGCGGGCCAGATCAGCCCGGATGAGGATGCCGCAGACGGCTGGAAGAGAAAACACCCGCGGCAACACCATGGCCGTCTGGGGGTGGCGGACCGGCGCCGCTGGACCCGCCTACTGCCAGTTCTGGTGGGTGGCGGCAGCAACCCGGGAACATCACCGGCACAGGACAGGCATTGAGCGCTGCACCTTCATCCGCTCTGCCGACCGGCGGATGCCGGGGCTTCTCTGCCCGCTGACCCGGGGGTGTTAGCGGCTGTAACCCGGGCCGTTGTCCCGGGCCGGCGAGTACGGACGCGCGCCGGCCGCCATGCTGGTGGGGGCAGGGCGCGCTGCGCCGGGGCCCGGTTGGTTGGCATCGATGACCGCTCGGGCGGCGGTGATGTCGATCTCTCCGGGGCCTGGTGGTGAGACCGTTTCGGCCCATTCGACCAGGCGCAGTTTGATCTGGTCGAGGGCGCGGGGACCGACGCCGTACTCTGCGACGTCTTCGGGGCGCACCCGCATGACCTGACGCAGGGCGTAGCCGAGTTCGGCGCGGTCAAAGGATGAGCCGAATCTGTAGGCGGTCAGCTCGAGGAGTTTGTCCTCGGTGAAGCGTCCGTCGTTGCGGATCGAGTCGACGTCGAGGAAGTCACGGGGCAGTGACCTGCTCATCAGGGCATCGATCTTGCTGGCTGCGGCATCGCGCTCATCCAGGACGGGGCCGACGTCGAACTGTGCCGGCTGGTAGGCCCGCCAGTCAACGGCGATATCGACCGGGACCACGGCCCCGGTTGTGGTGGTGATTTCCAGGCGCGCGAACACGTCGGTTTGCTGGATGGTCCGGACGGTGCTGCCCTCGCTCCGGTACGCCGCTGACAGGTCCTGGAGTGCCTGTTCAAACCGGCCCTTGTCCAGGAGGTTGGTGAACAGGTCCAGGTCCCGGGTTGGGCGGCTGATGAGCCCGTGAAGTTCGCTGGCGCTTGCTCCTGCCAGCGCGAAGCCGTAACCCTTCAAAGCGTCCAGGCCGGTGCGGGCTACGTCTTCGCGGGCTTTCTCCATGGCCCCAGCTTAGGCGGCGAGCTGCGGGAACTTCGCTTCCCAGAGTCGCCGGCACCGGGCCGGCAGCAGCAGCGCCGGCCAGGACTGTTCCAGCACCGTCCGGTTCAGGATCGTGCGGAGGTCATCGAGGGTGCCGGCGTTGAGCACATAGGCGTAGTGGGCGAGGACTTCGGACGAGTCCACCCGGAACGTGCTTTTCGGTCCCCAGTGGACTGACACCGGCAGTTCCACGATCCCGTGGTCCGGGCCCTGCAACTCCTCCAGTGACTCAGGTACGGCGTAGGGCACGGTGTCGCGGACGAAGATCCGCTGGCCGGATCCGGCGTCGTCTGTCATCGGCCTACGCCTCCTTCCCATGCGTTTGACGCTGCACATTAACTGTAGGTCCGTGCCCGCACACCTGGTGCGGACCCGCCGGGGTTGAGGACCCGGAGGGGGTGGGGTTTAGCTGGCCGCCGGTTCGAGGCCGGGGGCTGATCCGGCGTCGGATGGTGCGGGTTTGGCGGTGTTCCTGCGGCGGCGGCCGGCGGCGGCGGGTTCGAGTCCGAGCTTCTTGAGTTCCTCGGGGCTCCAGCCGTCCCTGGTGGCGCGGATGTAGGCGCGCTTGTCGTCTTTTTCGGCCTCGGCGAGTTGTGCTTTGAGGTCGGTGATGCGTTGGCGGGTGGTGACGAGGTCTGTGACGGAGTTGATGCGCGAGTCGAGGAGTGCGCGGGCCTGGTTGCGTGTCTGTTCAATGTCGAGGTTAGCCATGGTTCAACCCTAACTTTCGGTGGTGGCTTTTTCCGGGCGGCAGGGGCCGGTGTCGCCTGTGGCGGCGCCGGTCAGTGGCGCGTTGGCGGGGTCGTTGATCCAGTCGTGCAGGTACTCGGCGCTGTAGCTGATGGTGCGGGGTGTGAATTGGAAGTATTCGGGTCCGATGCCCTGTTGACGCCAGCGGCGCAACCGGTCGGCCGGGATGCCGTATTGCTGTTCCACGATGCGCGGTGAGATGAGAGCCATGACTGTACCTTTCGCTTGCCCCATGCTGCGTTCCTTTCGGCACGCTTGCCGAAACTTGGCCGGTGAGGGAATTGGCCAGCCGGAGCTGCCGGACCGTGGAATACCGGAGCGAAGCGAGGATATGCCGCGAAAGCCGGCGGCGCAGGCTTGCCAAGGAAGGACCGGGAAGTAGCCTCAACAGCCGAAACGGAACGACGCAGTCGTTGTGAAGAAGAAGGGGCGCGTAGCGACCCCCAGGGCAGTACCCAACCCGGTGACCACCCGGGCAGAACCCCCTCAGGAAGCGAAGCGGAGCAAGCTATGCGGTTATGTGCCATAACCCGCGTGTTGATCCACGGCCTGCGGTCGTGGATGCGGCACACTCTTGAGTGTGGCCCGGAAATTCCGGGGCGCTGCGCTGGGCATTGGGGGAGGGGGCGGGGATGACTCAAGAGCATGGGGAGACTGAAGAAGGGCGGAAGTCTCCGCGCCGGTTCTCCCGTCGGCGCCGGGCGAACATTGACGGTGCCACCCAGTATGTGCGGGTGTCGATGTCGGAATTCGAACGGGCGCAGCTCAAGGTTCTGGAGGAGCGGACGGGGCGCAGCCCGTCGGAGATTCTGGTCAGTGCCGCCCTGTACGCGGAGAACTCCGAGTCGCTTGCTGAGCGGCGGGCGGTGGCCGTGGAATTCATCGCGGCCCGCCGCTACCTTGCTGCCCTGTCGAACAACGTCAACCAGCTCGCCCGTCACGTGAACGCCACGGACGAATTCCCGGAAGCAGCCCGAACGGTGTTGACGCGGGTGCGTGCGGTCGCTGACCGGATCAATACGATGCTGGATGCGATGGTGCGCTGATGATTCCCAACATCACCAAGGGCACCCGCATGCATGGCCTGATCGCCTACCTTGCCGGTCCGGGACGGGCGAACGAGCACACCGATCCTCATCTGGTGGCGGGGTCCCCGTCGATCATGGCCTGGTACAACGACGACGAGCTGAACGCAGATGCTGCCCAGGCGATCGCCAAGGAATTGGACCGGGCCAGAAGCGTCCTGGGCACGGAGGTTCCGGGCGGCCATGTCTGGCACTGCTCGCTGTCTCTGCGGGCCGAAGAGGGCGACCTGACCGATGCGAAGTGGGCTGGTATCGCGCAGGACTTCATGGACGAGATGGGTTTCACCGAAGCCAGTGGACGGGCGCCGGCGCAGTGGGTGGCGATCCGTCACGGCCACAGCAAAGCCGGGAACGACCACATCCACATTGCCGCGTCGATGGTCCGCGAGGACGGCACCAAGTGGAGCAGCTGGCGTGACTTCCCCCGTGCACAGCAGGCCGCCCGGGAGCTCGAGAAAAAGTACGGCCTGGAGGAACTGTCGCCCACGCATTCCACCCGTGGCCTGCGGCCCGGTGAACGTGAAGCATCCGAACGGCGGGGTGCCCCGGAACCGGAACGCCGGTCGCTGGAACGCAAGGTCCGCGCCTGTGCAACGGCCGCCCGGGATGAGGCCGAATTCGTTCGACGCCTGCGCCGTGCCGGTGCCCTGGTCAGGCCTCGGTACGCGTCCGGACGCGACGATGTTGTGGTGGGCTACAGCGTGGCCGAACGACCCCGGAGAGGTGGCCGGCCGGTCTGGTTCGGCGGCGGTCACCTCGCCAAAGACCTCGCCTTGCCCAAGCTCCGCAGCGCATGGCAGGACACCCCGCAAGTAGCGGCCGATGCGGTCGCCGAATGGCAGGCAGCTGCACGCGGCCGCCGCCCGGCCACGACCGGCCGCGAAGCCCACGAACCCGACCCGCAACTGTGGGAGCAGTACAGCGACGAAGTTGCCCGTCTCCGTGAGACGCTGCGCTCCGTCGCGCTGGATGACCACGCAACCTGGGCGCATGTTGCACGCGAGGCATCCGGTGCCTTCGCTGCCTGGTCCACGGCAACTGAGGCAACCCCCGGACCGCTCGCTGCAGCAGCGGATGAGCTGTCCAAGACGGCACAGCTGCGGCGTTACCCGGTCCGTCCCATCCGCAGCGTCGGACCGTCCGCCCGCGGAGCTTCCCTTATGTTCATGGCCGCCGCGATGGGCGGCACGGGAACCCCTGCGCAGGCCATCATGCTGCGCCAGCTCCTCAACGTCGCCAAGGCTGTCCATGACATGCACAAGGCCTCCAATGATCTGCGCAGGGCACGGCAGATCAGCCACATGGTGAAGCACCACCTGAGCCAGGTCGCTGCAGCACTGCCACCCGTCCCTGCAACCACGGCCGCGACGGATGCCGAAGCGGCCGCAGCCGTCCGCGCCAGTACAGCCGGCCAGGTTACGGGCCGGTCCGCCGGGTCCGTGCTGCCGCCGACCTACGTGCAGGCACGCACCCCTGCGGCCACCCGAAGCGGAACCACCAGACCGGACATTGAGAGATAACACCAACGAGGGGGAATCATGCACGAATCTGACGGCATCGAAGAAGCAATCGAGGGAATCTCGCGCGTCGGGCTGACCGTCGCCGGCCGGCTCGGTGAACAGCTGGCCAGGGCACACGAGCAGGAGCTGCGCCGCGCTCAAGCGGCCGAGGAACAACAGGCCCGTGAACTGCGGGCCCGGTTCGACGCGGAGCGGGCCGCGGCCCGTGCCCAGCTTGCACCGGTCATGGACAACCGGTGGTGGGACACCGCCAGCGGCCGAGACATCGAAAGAGTCCACGAGGCGGCCACCGCATGGAAAGACCACGACTCGGCGGCGCGCGACGCGGCCGAGGTCATCCGCGACCAGGTGCAGCGCCGCTATGGTCTGGACGTGAATAGCCTCGGTGCCGATGATGCGTCGGTGGCCCATGCCCTGGCAAGGGCCGAACGGGACCGCGAACAGGCCGGACAGGAACGCCGTACCGGCCGTGACGAGACCGCCCAGGCTGTGCAGCTGCTGACCGAGGCCGACCGGGCAGACCGGGACCGCCAGCAGCACGCCGACGAGGAGAACCAGCACCCCGAGGCACTGGCAGAAGAGGCCGGCCTCGAGCACGACTCGGCCGAGCGTCGACAGGCATTGGCTGCCAGCCTGGAAAGTGTCGCCGACCAGGAGGCCGTGCAGGCACGACTCAGCGCCGACCAGGACCAGGCCACCCCGCCCACAGCCGCGGTCACCAAGGCACCAGGACGAAACCCGAAGGCCCGCAAGACACGCGGAGCCAACGGCCAGACGAAGCTCCTACAAAAAGGCCTCAGCCGGTAGAGGTGGGGCTGAACCCTCGAGTCAGCTTCATCCAAGTCTCATCACAGTCTCGCGGTACAGGTTCAAGTCCGCGACGGTGACTGCCCGACGGGCCGGAGCCTCCTGATAGGTAGGATCAAACGCATGCCCGATGCCCGTGACCTCGCCCTCCCGGCCAGCTACGCCGAACTCCTCAGTGATCTCAAGAACCAGGTCAGAGCAGCCAGGACCAAGGCGCTCCGGACCATCAACACGCAACTTATTGCACTGAACTGGTCCATCGGGAAGACCATCCTGGAGCGCCAAGCATCTGAAGGGTGGGGGAGTGGGGTCATCGGGAGACTGGCTGAAGACCTCCGTGCGGAGTTCCATGACATGAAGGGCCTGTCCCGGTCCAACCTGCAGTACATGCGCAGCTTTGCCGAGGCCTGGCCGGCCTTCGACCCAAATGTCCCACAGCCTGTGGGACATTTGCCGTGGGGCCACATCCGCATCATTCTCGACAAGCGCCTCGAACCGGATGCAAGGGACTGGTATGCAGCTGCCGCCGTTCAGCACGGTTGGTCCCGCGACGTGCTCATGAACATGATCATGAACAAAACCCTGGAACGCAGTGGGGCGGCGCCGTCCAACTTCGGGCAGCATCTCGTCGCACCGGATTCCGAGCTGGCCCAGCAGGTCGCTAAAGACCCCTACAACTTTGAATTTCTCGGCCTCTCCGGGGAAGTGGCCGAACGCGACCTTGAAAGTGCGCTCACCAGCAGGATCACCGAAACCCTCCGGGAACTCGGCCCCGGCTTCGCCTTTGTCGGCCGCCAAGTCCACTTCGACGTCGATGGCGATGACTTCTTCGTCGATCTCCTCTTCTTCCATATCGAACAATCCCGCTTTAACTGCACTAAGGACTTGGCGGTCGGACGGCAGGAACTAGGCTTGGCGGCTTAGAGCAATACCAGTCATCTGCCGGTCAATTCCTCGCCTGCTCGGAGACGTTCACTGATGTGTGCGGCTTGGATCTGCTTCTCCCTAATGTGCCGCAGTGATTCTTCCAGAGCCGCTACTTCTCCCAGCCAGGTCTTTTGCCTGGCCTCGTTGAGGCGTACGAGGGTATTCGCTTCCAGTTCCTGCAGCCTGGGGGCTTGTTCGGGGTCGACTTGAAGCATCGGGCAGCGGACGCAGGCGTGTTCGTGAATGCATGGGGTGCCATAAGGTCGATGACAGGTTCCGAGTGCTACCCGGCGGAGCGTGAAATGGTGCTCGAATTCGGACCACTCTTCCGCGGTAGGGTCCCGGTACTCCTGTGCTGGGCGTGAGCTGCGACGGTTGTCGATGAAGGTCCGGTAGTTCTTGATGACCTGTTCGGGATAGACGGCGACGTAGCCTTGGGTGGTGTTGAGGTCGATATGGCCCAGCAGATGTTGGGCGATGTGAATTGGCAGGCCGCTGTTGACTGTCTCGGTGGCGAAGATGCGCCGTAGGTCGTGCGGACTGAATTTTAGGAGGCTGCCGTCAACATCCTTCAAGTCAGCTTCCTGCGCCGTGGCCCGGAGAAGGTGCCTCGCCCCCGCGGTCGACATGACCCGGGGCGGTCCGCCGTACTTCAGCTGGAACAAGTGCGGTAGCTCGGGCCCCCAACGGCGTTCCAAAGGGTCGAAACGGCTGAGCAGGGGAACCGTTTCGTCTGTCCCTTTGACGCGACGGATGATCGTTGCAAGAACGGAGGCCAGTTCCGGGGACGCCGGGATGAGGCGTTCCCGGTCGCTCTTGGATGGTGCAACCTGCAGAAGCACAGTGACTTCACCTTTCTCCGGGGTATAACGCCGGATGGAGGTGTGCGTCAATTCAACCAGCTCCTCAATTCGGAGGCCGGTGAGGCGGAGGACCTCGATGACCGCCCACGCCCAGAACGCCCGTTCTTCGGCACGATGAAGACGGGTGATGGAGCCGGTTTCAATGTCTTCGACGGACGGCCTGGACCTGTCGCCGTAGTAGCCTCGTGCAACACGGCGGTATCTTTTCCCGTTGATTGTCAGGAGTGCGCCCTCCCGGGCCGCGGTGGCTGCCTCCAGTAGCGCCGCTGTGTCCCGGCGTTTTTTCTCGGCTACCGAGATGAGGGTGTTCAGCCGGGGCGCCAAGGTGCGGGTCCGTTGGTGCATCTGCGATTGTCTGCGGTGCCGTTGTTTGGTGAGTCCCTTAGTTTCTGCCGCCGTCACGGGCGACGGACAGGCTCAGATTGCCCACCGCTCGGGTTCCGTAACTGCCCATTGGGCAAGGTCGAGGTAGAACCCTCGGACTGCGGTCAGGATCGCGAAATAGTCCTTACGTTCCCGGCCTCCGGGGAGGTGGCGGAGCCGCTGTTTCCAGGCGGCCGTTACGTCGCCCGGCAGATTGAGGCTGTCCAGTCCTGGGTGGTGGCGTTGAATGTCGGTCCAGAAGTTCCTCACGAGCATCCCAGCCACGCCGACCAGGCTGGTGTAGTCGACGGCAGCGGATCTCTCGGTAAGGTAGTCCACGAACAGTTGCCGGATGCAGCGGTTCTCGATCCCATGGCTGTCGACCAGCTGCGCGACAGTGAGCTGGCCCTTCAGCGTCAAGGCACGATAGTCGGCCGGCTCCCCTGCTAAAGCCCCGGAAGCCTGCAGCGCCTGCCAGGCGACATTCATGGCCCGGCTCCTACCACGCAGCGATCGCCATTCCGAGTCGATCTGCAGGAATTGAGCGGCGGTAAGCTGTAGCAGCGGCGTTCCGGTGCGGAGCCGCACCAAGGCCAGGGCGTTAAGGGTGAGCATATGCGACGTCTTCGACAGTTCCAGGGTTTTGAGCCAGGAATCCAGGTCTGCGAAGACCCGCGCGTCGACGGTAGATCTGTAGGTGATGAACAGGTGAGGTGGAGTCGCGCTGCGAAGCCAGCAAAGCGATGGTCGTATGACACCGAGGACGATGAGGGCGATCGACGCGCTTCCCTGCAGCGATCTTCGGTAGGGGCTGAGGTCCTGTTGTCCCCAGGACATGCCGGCTGCATCGCAGCCGGCCGATTCCCACCGCTGTTGCCAGTTGTCGCCGGGAAAAGAATCAAGCCATTCCAGAAGGTATCGCAGCCCTCGTTCCCGTTCCCGGCGCCTCTTGGGTATGTCCGGCAGCTGGTTTGCGGCCTGCAGAATGATGTCGTCGATGCTCAGGAGCGCTCCGGAAGGTGGTGCCGCCTCGGCCGGAGCCGTCAGGAGCTCACCGGCCACTGTCGCTGTCACTGTGATTCGCCAAAGAGGTCGGCCAGGTCGGATGAGTCGTAGCCCCATGCCGGCTTCGTCGGCTGCGGCTGGCCCGGTGGTTTTTGATGGTGTTGGCGGACGCGGGCGAGCATGTCCTGGGTTTGAACGTGGATGTAGCGTGACGTTGTGCTCAGGTGGGCGTGCCTGAGGACGGCTTGCACATCAGTGAGGGGAACGGCGGGGTCGTTGGCAAGACGGGTGGCGCAGGTATGGCGTAGATCGTGCAGGGTGATATCCGTGCCAAGGGACTTGTTGACCCTTTCCAGAGCGGCGCGCATCGCCGAATAGTTCAGGGGACGGTGGGGACGGCGCAACGTCCGCCAGAGTGCGTCTCCAAGGCCGGCCGGTGGTGCTTCGTCCAGGTACAACCTCAGCCATGTCAATGAGTCAGGCGAGGTCGGTACCCATTGATAGGCGCGGGTGCCTTTGGAAATCACGGCGACTGTCTGGTTGCCCCAGTCAACGTCCCGTCCTGTCATGCCCAGGAGTTCGCTGGCACGGGCGCCGGTCGCCAGGTACATCGCAACGAGTGCCCGGTCCCGCGTAGAAGTCAACGCAGCGAACGTGCGATCGATCAAATCATCGGACAACGCGCGTGGACGAGTGTGCATGGTTCGTTGTCGATAGGGGGCACGTTGTCCGGTTTTGTAGGCATCCATTGGATTGTGATGGGCGTACCGTCGTACGCCGGAGGGGGCGGCAGGCACTGGGTTCACCACAGGACCGATGCCCCTTTGAGCATGATGCGCATAGAACACAGACAGCACCGAAAGCATATGGTTTATGGAGGCCGGAAGATATGGCCGGGCTCCCATAGTGGGCTGTGGTTGCCGCATCCACAGCACCAGATCGCGGACGTCTTCCCTCGTCGCAGCGTCCCAACGGATCCCAATGACAGCCAGGAAGCGCCACCACCGCAGCAGGTCAAAGGCGTAGGAACGCAAAGTTTGGGAACTGCAATCATTGGTGGACAGCTCCAACAGGAAGCCTTCAATGACTCTGTTGTCGGATGCAGCGGGGAGCCCTGTTATTTGCCATGGAAGTTCGCGGCTGGTCGTTGACCTAACTGCGCCAACTTTCGGCAAGACGAGACCAGAGACATTCCGCATCGGGCCTGCCGCGGGCGGATGGATCGTGTCCATGCCTGAGCCTGTCAGACCAAGCGGCCTTTAGCCCGCAGACACGCTAAGGCGGCTACACGAGAAGTCTAACTGCCTGCAGACAGTCAATGTTCTACCCGTTTCCGCTCAATGGACCTTAGTCTGCGTTCAGGTTGCGTAGGTACTGGCGGAGGCCCGGTATCGCGAAATCGATCTTGCCGTGGCCAGCGGGCTCGACTAGGCCGGCGGCAAGGAGGCGTGAGCGGTAGTTGGCGACGAGGTTGGTTTTTGCGTTCAAGCGCTCTCCCAGGTCTCCTGCGATCGAGGGGCCGTCATCTTGGGACATGGCGCGGAGGAACTCGAGGTCTTTGGGCGACGTGGTCGAGAGGGCGGCTTCGATGACTGTGCGGGCATTGCGTCTGTGCGCGGCTTGAATTGCACGTTCCGCTTCGGCAGCTGTCACCGTGCCGTTGTTGTTCTCGGCTTCGCGCCAGAGGAAGTAGCCGACGAGCTGGATCAAGAAGGGGTAGCCGCCCGTAGAGTTGGCTGCTTTTTGGATGAGTTGCGGGGGAATGTTGAAACCGGCCGTGGCGAATATAGAGGTGAAGGACTTTTCGACGTCGCGGATGGCCGCGGCGTGGAGGTCGATTTTGTCGGCCCGGCGCAGGAACGTCGCAACGCCTTCATTGAGCAGGTCTGATACGGCTGCAGGAAGTCCGGCGAAGACCAGGCCGATTGGGAGCCGATCTTGGATGAAGTGTTGGACGCTTGCCGCCAATTGAGCGAGTTCGTTGCGATCGGCGGCGTGGATTTCATCCACCGTGATGATCAGGCCGGTATGTTTTTCATTCAGGAGGTGGAGAAGTTCTTCCCCGAGTTTGCGCCAAGCCACTTGGCGTTCTGGTGCCAGCTGGGTGGTGATGCTGAACCCCGCCGCGCCGATGGCGGTGATGCGCCGGTTCTGCGGGCCGCTGCCAAGTTCCTCTGCCAAGCTGCGCATCGCCTCGCCGATGCGGCCCATGAAACCTTCTGTTGCGGTCTCGGCGATGACGGCCCAGCCTTCCTGGCGGGCCGCGTCGTGGGCTGCCCCGAGCATTACCGTCTTGCCGATCCCACGGGCTCCGGTGAAGATGGTTAGCAGGCCCGGAGCCCCTGAGCCAAGCCGCAGGCCGTATTCGAACTCGTCAAGCAGGCCCGTCCGCCCGATAATCTCCGGGGGAGTCGCCCCCGCTGAGGGTCTGAAGGGATTCTCTATCACAGACCAAGCTTATGAGTTCTTGTGAGTTTTGTGAGTTTGTCGTTCTTTGTGAATCTTATGAGTCTTGTGAGTATCCGCCGAGTTTACGTGGTCAGCCCGGACGGGAGGCATCGAAGTGCTCGCGGCCATGAGGTGGGCGAGGGGTGGCGGACCAGCAAGTTGAATTGCTTCTGGACAGTCTCCGCGACAGTGGGAATGACCGCCCTCCCCAGTCCGGCAGCGACCGGAACTCGCTCTTGCATCGGCACGGTGGACCGCTGCCAAGATTTGTCGGTGCTGACTGCTAAGTTGAGAATTCAACCTCAGGGATAGTGAGCGAGAAGAAGCAACCCGTGCTCGAAAAGACGGGCGCCTCCTTTGAGCGGTTCTTGCGACTGGGCTCGAGTAAGGATTAGCGGATAGCGGCGTGGATAGTACGTATTTGGGGGAAGCATGATTGAGAAGCTGCTAATTAGAAACTTCAAGAAGTGGGAGCAGCTAGACGTTACGTTCAATGACGAGCTCAATATTCTTGTCGGTGACAACGATGCGGGAAAGTCCACGATAATCGAGGCAATCGAAATGGTGCTCAGTGGGCGCCTTGGCGGTCGGCCGGTCGACCAGGAACTAGCCAGTCATTGGTTCTCGAAGAGCCGCATTACACGATATCTCGAGGAAGTGAAGGCTAATCGGAAGGCTGAGATTCCTTCTATTCAAATAGAGGTCTACTTCAGGGCCGATGATGACCTAGCGGCTTTAAGGGGCCGTAATAACCTTCTTGGAGTCAATGCCCCTGGTTATCGCCTGCATGTCTCGTTTGATCAGGCATATGAGAGTGAGTACGCAGAGCTCTTGGCCGACGGAGAGATTGATTCCCTTCCCATCGAATACTTCCACGTTGAGCGACATGATTTTGCCGGGGAACGCGCTGCGCTGCGTAACCTCCCGGTTCGCGCCACACTCATCGATACGGTCAGTTCGCGCCTGTATTCGGGAGTTGACTACTACCTCAAAACAATCATCACAGAAAGCATCACTACCAAGGAACGGGCGCAATTGGCGCTAGCCTATCGAACCCACAAGGGGCAGTTGGCAAAGTCGCCCGCGGTACTGACTGTTAACAATGCCCTTCGCGGCAAACAGAACACGCTCCAGGACCTCACTGTCACGTTGGGAGTCGAGACGAGCGGACGGTCATCGTGGGAGTCCGCTGTAATACCCCACTTTGATGACATCCCATTCTCTAGTGTGGGCAAGGGTGAGCAATCTGCATTCAAGATGCTCCTTGCTATGGATCGCCATGCTGCTGACAAGCACGTAGTTCTAGTTGAAGAGCCCGAGAATCACCTGTCATTCAGCAACCTGAACAGGCTGGTTAGCTTATTGCAGGCCCGGGCCGCATCAAAGCAATTATTCGTCTCGACGCACAGTTCTTTTGTACTCAACAAGCTCGGCTTGGACCGGCTCGTACTGCTTTCCCGAGGGGCCAACAGCAGCTTCAACGCGCTCACGCCTGAAACGCGCGAACATTTCATGAAGCTTGCCGGATACGACACCCTGCGCCTCGTCCTGTCTCGGGCCGTGATTCTTGTTGAAGGTCCTTCCGATGAACTGATCGTTCAGAAGGCGTTCGAACAGATCCACGGCTGTCCTCCAATTGAAATGGGCGTTGACGTAATCAGCGTCGGGCTAACTTTCAAGCGGTTCCTCGAACTCGGGAAGCTCCTCAAACTGAGGGTCTCAGTTATCACGGACCTTGACGATAACGAGAGCCAGGAAAAGGCGCGCAAGCGATTTGAGGAATTTGAGGACGAGAACATCAAGGGGTTCGTCGGCGCGGTCCAAGACGGCCGAACCCTCGAGCCTCAACTGGTGAGCAGCATGGGACACGAAAGTCTCGGCGCCCTGCTTGGTCAGGAGTTGGCCGACAAAGCTGCTGCCGCTGAATACATGGAGAAGAACAAGACGGATGTCGCCCTGGCCATCGCTTCAACAACAACCGAACTGGAGTTCCCCTCGTTCATCATGGATGCCATCGCACATGTCATCGACTAACAAGGTCGTCGTTGCATCGGCTGGCTCGGGGAAAACTGAGTTGATAGTTGATAGCGCACTTGCCGTACCACGGTCGGAACGCGTGCTGATCACCACCTACACCACCGATGGCCAGGATGAGATTCGACAGCGGTTCATCAAGAAGCAAGGTCATGTCCCGGCTAACGTGACAATCCTGGGATGGTTCGCTTTCCTGCTCCGCCACGGCATAAGGCCCTATCAGCACCCCGTCCTAGCGGTAAATGAAATAGCGGGCGTCATCTTCGAGAGGCGATCTTTCCGCGTCGCCAAGGAGAAGGTGAGGCCCTACTACCTTACGAAGAATGGCAATGTTTACAGTGAACACGCCGCAGACCTTGCCCTGCTCCTCAACACACGATCCGGCAGTGCGGTCATTGATCGGATTTGTACCGTCTTCCCGCACATTTACGTGGATGAAGTGCAGGACATCTCGGGCAGGGACTTCGAGTTTATCGAGGCGATTCTAGCCGGCCCGGCACAGGTTACCCTCGTCGGCGATCCTCGACAGGGCACCTTTGCAACAACCCAGACACGCACCAACCGAGGAAAGTCACAGTCACATATCCCGGTCTGGTTCAAGGAGCTCGAACAGAAAGGCCTTGCAGCGATAGAGGAACTCACCCACAGCCATCGATGCCACCAAAAGATCTGTGACTTCGCCGACCTGCTTTACGCGGACATGAGCTATCCGGCGACAACGTCACTGCAGCTCGCCTTAACGGGGCATGATGGCGTATTCATAGTTCCGCCCGATCGAGTTTCGGAGTACGCAGCGGCTTATCGCCCGCAGGTACTTCGTCTTGATGTGAAAACCAAGACTGGAGCGCTGGAAGCTAGGAATTTTGGTGAAGTCAAAGGGCGCACGTTCCAGCGCGTCATGATCTTTCCGTCCGCAGGGATCGAACAGCACGTCCTGACGAAGGCAAACCTCGCAACCATTACGCGAGCTAAGTTTTACGTCGGCATCACTCGAGCCCGTCATAGCGTAGGGCTGGTTCTAGACGACAAGAGCGGCTCATCCGGACTCCCAATATGGGAAGGTGTCGCTGACTCTGCAATATCCCTCACGGAGATTGGAACAGGAAATGACTGAGACAAGCGCGCAGTCGGCCGCTGCCGGCTCCAGCATGGAGCAGGAGGCCCAGGAGAAACTCTTTCACAGCCTTGGCGGCGGGCCGTGGACCATCCTTAAGGATTCCGAGTTTCGGGACGACATCAATTTCGGCATTTATTGCGCGCTTGGTGACCCTGCCAGTCGATCAAAGTTCCTAGCCGACCCGGGCTGGGACCTTACTCCAACCGCCGGCGCTCCTGGCTTCTCTCAAGGCGGTGGAGAGACGACCTACCACCGCAACTGGTCAGAGGATGGTGTCGAGCCGTTCGTACTCGAGCGCGAGTTTTACGGTGCGCGGGAAGACTATGTCGAGATCCAACAGGAGTTCCGACTCTTCCATAACTTGGCACTCGACAAACAGACTGGCAACCTGATCAAACCCCACGATGACGGATCGGAGGAAGTCGCCGTAAAGTTCAATGGGAATCAGGTCCTGGTTCGCACCAGGCTTATCAAGCAATACATGGCAGCTCGTCAGATGGATCTCCACATCTACATCGACTCCTTGGTCTACGGCAGCAGCGATGAGACGATCCCGGAAGAGTGGGTGATCGAAACCGATAGCACCCGCCTCGAGCTTCACGTTCAGAAAAAAGGCTTCCCCTTCAAAAAGCCGTCTACCCGACTGCTGGGCAAGAAAATCCTCCCCGCAGGCCCAATCGAGACCTGTGGTGTTTGGCCCTTTGAGTCCGCGCAGGAGTATCCGGAGTTCATCATCGGCGAGGACGAACACGGCAGACCGGTTCGCTACACCTGCGACCCTGACCAGCTCGCCAATTACTTTGGTAAGAACGACCACGCCCCGCACTACCTGACACCCGTGCACTTTCGCAAAGACGTGCTGCAAAAGTACTACGACCGACCCGAGCTGTACTCGGTTTCCGATGGAGGAGTTCGCTGCGCCGCTCTGTGGAGCTGCCGGATCGACAATGATCACGCGGACCGGGTCATCGTATTCCTCGGCGATCTAGGAAGAGATCTGCCAGCTAGTGAGCGCAACTACTGGCGGGGCTTTATGATTACACCCGATACCAAGATCAGCGAAACGAACTTCCGCCGCTCCTTCCTTGGACAGTTTACAGACCCGAAATCCGTAGACCTGATCTTCAAACGCCGCTACGACGAACTCAATGAGGCATGGAGTGATCTGCATGGCTGGCCGCTCTTCCGCTCTCCTGAAGGACCGGACAAGCACCTAATCAGTAGACTGCGCCTACCGCTAAATGACAGTCAGGCAGAGTTTGAATCGTCCATTCGACTGCTCACACAGCTTCTGGTTGATGCACTGAATGAGAAACAGATTGAGTCTCAGCTGAGCACTAAGCAACCCAACGAAAAGGGCATCTCCAAGTTGGAGCGGCTTTTCGCAGAAGAAGAACGCCTTCAAGGAAACGACGTCAAAGTACTTCGAAGCCTGCAGGAAGTGCGGTCTCGGGTTACGGCTCATCGTAAAGGATCAGACTACGAGAAAGTTCTGGACAAAAATTTCGGCAACCGGCGAGGACGCGAAGCTGTCGAGTTTCTTATGAGGGACCTCCTCGACTGGCTGTCCAAGGTACTTGACTCGCTTCAAGATTCTCCAGGCTCCGCCTAGCGTAAAATCGCAAAGCCGCGCAGTCGTACTGCCTAGGCATTCGCTAGAAAATTTCCTGCCGGCGCTGTTAGTCTGCCTCGTTTGTCCGAGGAACTTCGGATTGGCAGCTGAAGTGAGCGCCTGGGCCAGGCGCACTAGTGCGGTCAACGGGCTACGTCGTCATCGAGCTGAAGACCGGCAAGTTCCAACCCGAGTACGCCGGCAAACTTAACTTCTACGTCGCCCTCGTCGACGACGTGCTGCGCCGCGATCACCATAACGAGACCATTGGGATCCTGATCTGCGGCACCAAAAACGACCGCAGCGTCAGATACAGCCTCGGACGCTCCACATCGCCAATGGCCGTGGCCGCCTACACCTACGACAAACTCCCCAAGGAAGAACAACTGGCTCTACCCGACGAAAACCATCTGGCCGCTGCCCTGGAATGGGCCGAAGGCGTGGAAGACGACTAGATACTGTTGGGGGAGTCCGAAAGGATTCTCGATCACAGCTATGAGTTCTTGTGAGTTCCGTGAGTTGTGCCGGCTGCGTGAATGTTGTGAGTTTGTGAGGATCCAGGCATGCAGGAAGACTGACCCCAAGTGACCGTTCGGCAGCCTCCACCCGCCGTGAAGTGCTTCCGGCAAACACCCATCGGGCGTGGCGAACAGCAAGCCGCTATCTGGCCGGCTTTCCCCTGACGGCGTCAGGAGGTCCGCCCTTGACGGCCTGTCGAGGTCTTGCGGCTTTAGATCCAGCTTCCTACCGCTCACATCAGGGAACGGTGCCGAGTAGTGTCCTCTGTTTTCGTGAGGGACGGCTTGGAATGTTCTACTGACCATTTGAATAGACCGAAACCGAAAGAAATGTCACTTGCGGTTCCTGTTCCCGCCGCCTATTTGTGGCGAATTTATCGGTAGTGTGCCGGCGGCGCTAAGAGCGGTATTTCGCTGATAAAATCAAGTTATGGCACGCAAAACAGTAGTTACTCTTGAAGATGATCTCGACGGTTCAAAGGCCAATGAGACCGTGCAATTTTCCCTCGACGGCACTGAATATGAGATTGATCTAAACGAAGAGCATGCCAATGAACTTCGTCAGGCCGTCAGCCGATTCGCCGAGGCAGCACGAAAGACTTCCGGCGGTCGCGGCCGATCGGCCACTCGCAGGCCGCCGGCGGGTAACAGTGATGCCAAAGCCATCCGACAGTGGGCGCTGGATAAGGGACTAAAAGTCAACGCCCGTGGACGAATCCAAGCGGACATCGTTGAGCAGTACCAAGCCGCTCACTGATCAATGAAGCCGCACCGCTAGACGCTCCACCCACAACAGGTGAAACTGTAAATCGCTGCGGACGACCGTTTATGTCAATAACACCTCTGCACCTTACCTGTCATCGACTATGCCCCTCCCGGGGTGCTAAAGGCATGCCGCGGAAACTTCGTGCTAAGGTCTTTCTCGCTGCTTCGAGAAAAAGCGCCACGCTGAGGCGTTGGCACGGATCCGAACGACTACCTGCGCGGGTGGCGGAATGGCAGACGCGCTAGCTTGAGGTGCTAGTCCTCGAAAGGGGGTGGGGGTTCAAGTCCCCCTTCGCGCACAATATGAAGTCTCGGGACGTCGACTACAGACGTCCCGAGATACCGGCTACACCCCCGGTCTACCGCCCAGTGATCACCTGCCCCAATGGTGGAAGCACGCCGAGCGATTAGCGCTCCGGAGGCCTATGGCGGGCCTGGGAATTCCTGTGCCAAGGACGGCACCACCGGGATGAGCGTGTGGTGGCGCGACCACGCAGACCACCACATGTCCGTTCTGCGCTCAACCGATGGCCTGGTCAAGGCCTGCACCCCAGACGACGGCCACCGCACCAAACTCACCCCTCTACCCTGCGAGGAAACACCCGCAGGCCTGTTCGAAAACCGGGGGATGTCAGCCAAGCTCGAGGTGACCATGGTTGGGGTCAATCCGGGTTATCCACGACTAGGAAATCGGGAGCCACCCGGAAGCTCCCTCACCAGGAGTAGCAGTGGATAACCCATCAGGGTTGACCCTGGCTGCGGGCAGCGGGAGCAACAGTCCGGACGGACGGTTCCGGTGTGAGCGCCGAGGAGGTGCCCGGACGGCGACCCGGTCGGCTGCTGATCCAGCCGTGGACTGCCTATATACTCTGGTGAATCGTTAGACATGTTGGGGGAATTTCGTGGGCCGTGCAGTACGCGCTGTCATCTCTGCAGGTCTTGCCGCAACTGTCGTTCTCTCAGGGACGTTGGCGGCATCTCCTGCCATTGCGGTCTCGTCGTACCCCTGCGGAGCAGAATCATCGGGGACCGTGGGCACCCTCGAATCCTTGGCTTTGCAGGGAACCGTCATCGCCGGCGACGAGTTGCGGATGCAGCTCAGGATTCGATGCGAGGGGGAGCAGCAGGCCGTCCTGGCCTACGTGCATCTCACGTTTGAAAACGACCAGGGCATCATCACGAGAGTCAGCGTCAATAAGGCCGGCATCGAAGCCGGGGCACCCGATGGTGCGGCCACCATTTACACCGTGACCATTCCCACGACGGAAGGGGCGTTGCCGGAAGGGCTGCAGCGGCTCATCTATGTCACCCCGGTGATGGAAAAGGTTCCGCGCTTCCCCAGCGGAGCCCAGCAGCCGCTGTATTCACGGACCATCGCCCAGCCCTACTTGTCGGTGGACCGCCCGGCAGGATGGGAAACGCGGGTGGGTCATCCCACCCATGCTGCCCCGAAGCCGCAGGTGCCGTGGGCGTTCAAGGCAGGCGTCCCGGCCGAAGTCCGTTTCCCGCCCTGGGGTGCGGGAGCGGCCTTGAGCTATCGCTGGCTCCTGGAGGACGGGACCCAGGTGGCCGACCGGAGAGAGTACATTCCGGCAGCAGGCAGCGTCTCCCGGGTCGTTGTCACCGGGACGTGGCCGGACGGCACGGTCCACCAACGGTCCTCAGAGCTGGTCCGCGCCGTCGAGGGCGTCGGCGGATTCAACGATGTGACCGTTGGGGAAGCACTGCCCTACAGCTACAACGCTGTCCGGGTTGCCCGGACCGCCCCGGATCAGAGCACGAAGTCCGGCTGGTACCGTCTGCGGTCTGACGGGGGTTTCCCGTTAACGCCGGAAGCTGCACCCGATTCCTGGTTTCCGAAACCCACGGATGTGGGGCAGAGATTCCAGTTCATCGAGGCCGGCGTCCGGGCAAGGGGCGCTTCCCCGGTAATCACCGTCGCTCCGGCGCCCCTCCCGGGGGACCGGCGCAGCGGCTACCTCCAGGGCGACACCCTCGTGAACACGGTGGCAGAACTGCAGCCGCGCCTCCAACCCGGCTACCGGCTGACCGCTAACAATCCCTGGCCCGGCGGGCAAGTAACCTACGCGTGGCTGCGCAACGGGCAGACTGTGCCCGGGGCGACCTCTCCCGCGTACACCCTCAAGGTGACCGACGCCGGAGCTACCCTCCAGGCAGTGGTTCGAACGGACAGTCCTGGCTACGTCTCCAACGAAGCCAAGGCCTCCGCGGTGAAGATCCCGCTGGTGAAACTGAGCTCCGCCGAGCCGCTTGTCTCCGGAAGCGCACGCGTCGGAGTGACCCTGCGCGCGTCTACCCCCGGGTGGACCGCAGGGACAAGATTCAGCTACCAGTGGCTTCGTAACGGCCAAGCCATTCCGGGCGCCACAGGCTCCACCTACACTGTGCCGGCCAGGGATCGTAACGCAGTCCTGCAGCTGAGGGTCACAGGCACACAGACGTTTTACACCACGGTCACCAGGACCGGCGCCCAGCACCTCATCAGCTACGGAATCCTAACCGCCCCTACACCCTCCATCACGGGAATCCCGAAAGCGGGACAGATCCTAACAGCCCATGCCGGGGCATGGACTCCCGGAACACAGCTTCGCTATCAGTGGTACCGGAATAACCAGGCAATCAGGGGCGCCACCGCAGCCACCTACCGGCTCGGAGCCGTTGACCGGGGCCAAGCTATCCAAATTCAGGTGCGCGGCAGCAAGGACGGGTACATCGGCGCGTGGCGGACCTCTGCGCTAAAACGCGTTCAGTCCTAATCGCGAGCACATCCGCCTATGTTGACTACGATTGAACCACCACGCACTCAATGACACCGAACCATCAGCAGATCCTCGGCCTCCTGGCCCACGCCGAACCGGGATTTCTCGCGGGCGACTTTTCCACGCAGTTCGACAAGGCGACAGGCAGGGACGGCCGGGCCGGCTCGTTCCGGTACTTCCCCGAGGGGTTCTGGGACGTCACGCTCGATGACGGCACCCGCGATCTCATGGCGCCCTGGGGCATGCGCGTCGAGTTCGAATCAGGCGAAGTCGAGGAGGCTCCTCGCAGTGGGAGGACGCCGCCAGGGCACCCTCCATGGTCGCTCGTACTGCCGCATCGCTCGACATTCCTGGGCCGCGAACATGACAGCTGGCAGATCGACGACAGCAGGCCGGTCGTAGAGGAAGCTGACGGGCTGACCGTGGTGCTGACTAACCGGGAGGACCCCGCCTTTACGGGCACCCTGACCGTCAACACCGACACCTGCACCATCAGCGAGGTCGATTTGGGCTACGTGGTGGAAACACTGTCCATCACCCGCACCGAGCCCAACGCTGAGGACCTTGCCGCGCTCGAGTACGTCAGGTCCGCCGTGCCCCGGTTCGATGATAAGGATGTTGAGGTCAGCGGATTTGCTGTGGAACTCATGGTGGGGCTCGGTGATGTCGGTTCCGTCCGGGTCGGGAGTCCGGGACCGGACGCGACCGTCTTCCTAGACGTCTACGACGGCACTGAGAACGTGCGGGAGTATCGCTTCGCCCAGTCCCTCACCGAGATCGAACACGCCATCACCATCGACGACGAGGCGTGGCACTCGACGTGGCCAGACTGGTCCTTGACGGCGGCGTCAGTCGCCATGTTCTCGGTGCACGTCCAGGAAGCCATCGACACCGCCCCGTCAGGCGCCACCGTCCTCCGACTGGTGCCAGAAGGCGTCATTGCCGTGGGGGATACGCCGGAGTGACGTGGACACGGCCCGGCAACTTTCGCGTTACTGAGGAAGTAGACTCGCGCTCAAAACCCAGGAGCAACGATGGATGAATTCAGGACAGTAACGCACCGGCACGGTCCCGTCCCGCCGGTGTTCGGCGCGGTGTCGGGGGCCAGCTTGAGCGCTTTGGCATTTGTCGACCCGGCCAAGCTCACCACGCGACAGCGTCGCGCCTTGCACGCCGCCTCGGCCGTCCTTACGGGTCTCAAGATCGCAGCGATTGTCGACCGGAACCGGACCATCCTGGTGCCGCTGAACGTAGTCGCCGGGCTCGCTGCGGCGGCAGTAACTCTCCGGTTCGCGGAAGCCGGGGACGCAGCGGAGTTCCGCATGGTCCAGTGGCTTGCCGCGGCCGGCGTCCGACGACCACGCCGATGGCTGGCGGCTGCATCAGCTGCTGCGGCCTTGGCAGCAGTGCTCGGAGACCTGGCCGCGGCGCCGAAGGAGGAGCGCGAGCCCGCCTCGTTCGAAGTACCCGAGCAGGTCCGCCCACTGACCCCGGCAGTGCGTGACCTGGTCAACGCGATCCTCACGGCAGCCGTCGTGCCCGGCGCAAACGCCCTCCTGGCCCAGTTGGAGAAAGCCGAACAGGTCCACTGGGACGAGGACCTGGGTTCTCCCGCTATCTTCAACGTCCCGGACGATGTGCCCCGGGCGGTCCCGCACCAGCAATGTTTCCCCGTTGTGGCACGGTTCGAGGCGGAGAGCGGCCTCCCGCTTCAGGTGATGCTGCACGTCCGTGACGGCAAGCTCGAGCACCTCGACATAGACACGTTCGGCGAACCCGAGGAGCCGCTGGACGAAATCCCGCGCCGCTGGCCGAATCTGGACGAAGTGCAGTTCTTTATCGACGGAGCGACCGGAACCCGGCTCCCGGTCGCACCCAACACACCGGCCAGCGTCTGAGGGATTGCCCCCGTCTGGGCAGGGGACCCAGTTGGCGCCCTGACGGGTCGTGATCGGGTTCAGTTTCTCGGCTTCCGTCCACGTCGGCGGCCCGTCCGCCAGCCGGGCAGGGCCGTGACCAGCGCCTTCGCCTTGGCCTCATCCAATTCGCTGCGGTGCAGCTTGGCCCGCTGGTAGTGCAGCCAGACGCCGAGGCAAGGAGGCCTACATCACCTCAACAACGATCGCGATGCTTATGACGCCGATCGTGTATGCAGTGGCCTACGTGATCATGCACGCGTTGAGGTAAACCCGACAGAGGCACCAGTGCCACTCCGCCTCCTGCTGGGCGCTGTGCAGCACCAGCAGGAGCGAGTGGCAGGCAAGTGCCTACGACAGCGGCAGGACGACTCTCTGGTCATTGACCAAGTGGCTCCGCTAACGGACGGGGGCAGGATCGAAGGGCCGCGGGGCAGAACGGCGGCCACATCTGCCAGATCGAAAAATAGCCGCTCCCCGCTACTCGCAGCACGCTGTCCAGCACACCGGCCAGAGAAACTACCTCAGCCCTCACCCCTCCCGAAGCAGCCAAGCACATCCGTCGCCAGCATCGTTCCTGGACCGCCGTATCAGGGATTCATCATCGGAAACGTGCACAACTACGAGGAGTAGCATCCGGCGTGACCCGCCAGCTTTTTCTGGAGCGCGCAGGCGAGGTACAACAGCGGTCTTGGCCGCAATGCTGTTCAAAATATCCCCAACACTAATTCTGATCGTGCGACGTGAGACCGTCGGCCTGATTGTTCACGCAACACTAGCGGCATTTACGTCAGGTCATACCGGTAGGCTTAACTCGTGCCACAGGCCAACGCCCTATGAAGACCTTCAACGCGACGTCATAGGCAGCGGCACTGGTAGCTGACTTAAATGCGTGAAGCCCGCGCCAACGGGCTCCAGCAAGTCCTGAGTCAGTCGGATCGAGCCGTTGACAACCAGGTTCGTATTTGAGGAATACACACCTAGGTTATGTCCTGCTGCCCCCTCGCAGCCAGTCCCGCCCCGGAAACGGCTCCTTTCATCAAAGAAAGGACGGCCGCCATTGACTCAGAAGTCTAAGCGTCAGCCTTCATGGGCAATGTTCAGTTTCATCGTGAACGTCATGCGCCTGATCTTCACCCTGCTCCGCCCCTGGCAGTAGCCAACTGATTGCCGGGGCCGGCTAGGCCCCGGCAATCAGACCTTTGCATGATGGGCCACCCGGACCACCTTTCCGCGGCACGGAGCTTGGGGGCGGGGAACGTCTATTCGCCTAGTTCCTCTGCGTCCTGCCCCCACAGGGGCGACAACTCAGCGAGGGGCATAAGAACGACAGCCCGGAAACAATGCTTCCAGGGTTCCGTGCTTCCTCTAGCGGCACCTATTGCTTTCCCATGCCTGGTGCCGGCGCCCCAATTGCGGGCACGCTGACGTCTCACAATCCTAGTGATTCGAGACGGTTAGGTTTCGAGACGCCTAATAGGCGGGAAACGTCTATGGTGACGGCGAGGGGTTGGCTGGCACTCCGCCGCCGAAGCCTGATGCCTGGAACGTGCCGACTTTGGTTTGTCCGTCGCTGAGGTAGACGGGGAGCTCCCGCGGTGTCGGAATGCTGAAATTCTTTGCCGCGTCTTCGGGATTGGTGGGCGCGGGTCCGGCGCTGAGCTCTTCGGCATAGACGTAGCCGGAGACGCCGTTCGAGGCGATGACGGCGATCAGGTCCGGTGTCCCTTTTTCGGAGCTCTCGACACCGTATGTCTCACCTTTGGCGTTGATGCCCCACTCCGTTCGTTCTTGTTTGACGTATCTCGCGGTGAGTTTCCAGCGGCTTTCGGGTTCCGTCCTGATGGTCACGCTGTGCTGGCCCGGGGCAAGGCTGATGGTGTAGCCGGACCAGCCGGCGGTGGGGCTCGCCGCGTCAACGTCCGAGCAAGTGCTGGCGGCTCCGTCGGGCCATTCGAAGCGGCCGGCGGTGAGGCAGGTGAGTTCCATGGCGATGCCGGTGGTTCCTTGGGGCGGTTCGCCGAGTTCGACGGTGGCTGTTCCGGTGTGAACTGTCGTTGAGGGTGAAGCCAGTGGGGTCGTGTTCTCACCCCCGGGGAGCGTAAAGAGACCGGCGGTTGCGGCTCCGATGCCACCCAGGAGGCCCGCGCCGGCCAGTGCCCCGGCACTGAGCCACAGCCGTGCCTGCCTGCGGTTCCGGGCCGGAGCTGTTTTTTGAACCCGGGAGACAAGTTCGGCTTCGAGTGCCTTGCTGAAGCGCTCATCCACGCGCAGCTCGTTCATGACAGTTCTCCCTCCAAAACCGGAGTTGCCGAGGTAGTGGCGCGATGTTCATCCGATAGGGCGTTCTTCATACGTTGGCGGGCACGGTGCATCCGTGTTTTCGCTGCACCCGGGGTGAGGTTAAGGACGGCGGCAGCGGCGGAGATCGTGTATTCCTCGAAGACGACCAGACTCACCAGGTGCACGTCCTGGACGCTCAGCGTGCCGAGGGCCCGGGCGACATTCTGGTCGAGAATATCCTGCGCCGCCCCCGACAGGTCTTGGGCAGAGCGGTCTGCTTCGTCCGTTCGGGGGAGGGCGTCCAGGAGCCGGCGGTAGCGGATGGCTGCGCGTCGGCGGTTGCGTGCGGCGTTCGTGGTCGTGACAAGTAACCAGGGGAGAATCGATCCTTCTACGATTCGCACGTTCGCCCGGCGCCGCCATAGCTCTAGAAAAGCTGTGGCCATGATGTCCTCGGCCTCGTGCCGATCCCCGCTTAGCCGGTAGGCGTGGCGGAAAACCCTGTCACGATGCCGGGCGTAGAGCACCCTGAAAGCCTCACCGTCGCCATTGATGCTGCGGTTCCAAAGCCCCGCCTCGTCGGATTGAACGTTCCCCATGCCCTGTATTGTCCGCGACCGCCCGAAAGGTTACACGCGACCGAAAAATCTTTGGGGGAACGCACGGCGGGACGATGGGAAGAAGTTCGAAACCGTCAGTACGCTGGCCTGATGAAGGATGCAATCCGCTTAGCTCCTGGGTCGAGCTCGCTTGACCGTATGCAACCTGACGGTGAGTATCGCGTTGATTTCTACGATGTGCTGGTGAACGACCGGTCGCTGCGCGAGCTGATTGTCGTCCCGGAGGAGTTGGCACCGCTCGAGTTTGGGGCGACTTCTTTGCGCGATGACCTGTCACCGAGGGTGGCAATTGAGCAGTTGGACCAACTTCTGGGCCGCAAGTCTGGGGACTTTAGCGACGGGCGCGTCGCCTTGTATCTGTGCCCGATCGATGGTGACTTGTGGTGCGGTGCTGTGAGCGTCGAGATAGAGCGAACGCCTAAATCTGTGACTTGGCAGAAGCTGGGGTGGCAGACACCAGAACCGTTAGACGGACCTGATATTGACCTGTTCTATAACGAGTCCTTCACCTTCGATCGCCGGCAGTATGAGGACGTGTTCGAGGCACTTCGCTCCAGGTACGTTGAGCGAGCTTCGCCATCAGCAGTCGTGAGTGACTTCGTCCGGCGTTGTCTAAGGCGCCTAAAGCTCATTTGAATGCCGCCTAGGAACCTCAACGGGGCCAGTTTCCTTGGTCTACTCCAAAGGGGAAGCTGGAAGTCGGATCGCTGAGCCGCGGCAACTCTATCGGAGGACGAGGAACTAGTGATCGTCGGAGAACAGGAGGTCCTCAGCGGCCATCAGGCAACTTTGATCTAAGTTCTTCTGCCTCGGAAGCGAGCCTCCGGCGGTGCTCGCGGGTGAATCTTCTAACCTGCATGTCAAGGACAGCACGGGTGCCCAACTCTCCCACACCCAACAGTTGACCCACCCGACGTCTTGCCTCGTCCACGTCCTCTGAATCCTCAATCATCTGAAAGACCTCGTCACGCCGATCCACCGCCCGTAACAGGGCATCGACGATCATCAAGTGGTCCCTTATCCGCCGCTCATCCTCATTCATGCGGCGATTCTTGCACGAACCCTCCACGGCACAGGCCGCTGGGTCTAGACCATGTTTCCCCGGTAGCCCTTCACAGCATGACGGCTGGCGGGGCCGAGAGGGTCTGCCCATGTTTCTCAGCGTGATCCAAAATTGATGTCCGAGAGCCAGGCCCGGGCTTAGGGTGTACCCATGAAGCCCCGGGGAATCCTGGTCACAGCCCTGCTAATGGTGGTGGTTGTTGTCGCGATCATTATTGCTTGGATGGTCTGGCGCCCGGAGGTAGGCGGAGCATCCTGAAAGCTGCGGACAACTGCTCCTGTGATCGACCTCAATCGGGCCGGTTTTCTTGGTCTACTCCAAAGTAGAAGCTGGAAGTCGGACGGTTGAGCGGCAAACCATCCATCGGCGGCCAGGAACTAGTTATTGGCGACGAGCTCGAGTTCGAAGCCATCGGAGTTCACGAGATAAGCGGCGTAGTGGTCGGGACCGCCTGCGTACGGATATTTGTCCACGAACAACGGGCTCCAACCATGACGTCCGCTCTCGCTAGCCAAGGCGTCTACGCTATCTCGGCTCCCGGCCTTGAACGCCAAGTGATTCAGCCCAGGAGCGGTCCGTTGATGTTCTCGGCTACTCAGGTCCGGAGATTCTTCCACGACGATGTAGGTGGAAACCAGACGCCAGCTGGTTCCGCTGCCCCAGTTCTGATAATTCTCGTATCCCAAGTTGGACAGGATCCAGCCCCATTCATCCTTCGCGCGACGGAGATTCGGTACCCACAATTCGATGTGGTGCAAGGCCCCTTTAGAGTCATCGTTCACGTTACGAGTCTTTCACGTGTCCAGATCCATCCCGCTCAGGGCCAGTCACATCGTTCCTTGTGCGGAAAGGACGTCCAGCTGATCAACCCTTCACGGCACAGGCCGCTAGGTCTAGTCCATTTTCTCCCGTCAGGAACCCCAGGCGGACGCTTGCATGGTGCCCAGACATTGTGCTTTTCCGGCGCGAAATGGCGCTGCTGAGCGTAGCATGAGGATCTCGCCAAAGGAGGTCAATTTGGGGCAGGAATCGTTCCTTCCAGAGTGGGCAATTCCAATCCTGGTAACTCTAGGGATCTGCCTTTTGATCCTAATTGTGCTGATTCCAATGGCTGTGGTCCGCACTCAACGGGGGAGCGCATCCAGTCAAAGCGGAGGCATCCAGGTTGACGGCGTAAGGGCATCTAAGTCTCTCGAATTAGAGATCTCACCCGATGCGCTGCGTGAAAGAATCCACGCGATCGTCCACAAGGCGAAGAGGTTTTCGCGAGCTGAGGAGACCCCAGACGGCGTGGACGTCTTTGTCCGCGCCAACATATGGACCTGGGGTGAGGTCATCGAAGTGAGATTCGCTGAGACGACGAATGGCACCCAGGTCCTCGCAACATGCCGTCCTCGAGTCTCAACGACGCTTTTCGACTATGGCCAAAGTGGCAGTGATCTAAGCCTGTTTGTCGACTTGCTGATACGCCAGACGGAGTCCGGCCATCGCGGCTAAGGCATCTAATCCACGGGGTCAGTTGAGTCATGGACCGAACCCTTCACGGCACAGAAGGCTAGGTCTAGTCCATGTTTGGTTTCGTATCCGGCAACTGAACCGTTGAAACTGGAATCATTGGAG
Organism: Arthrobacter sp. NPDC058097; assembly: GCF_042884885.1. Lineage (NCBI taxonomy): Bacteria > Bacillati > Actinomycetota > Actinomycetes > Micrococcales > Micrococcaceae > Arthrobacter > Arthrobacter sp. NPDC058097. The sequence goes on along the minus strand of NZ_JBHVSZ010000009.1, from coordinate 233,024 downwards.
CTGCCGCTAGGCTCGATAAGCGCAGGTAATGGCGGTCGGAAGGGAACGCGGTCTATGGGAGATGAAGCCAGCTTTCATCAGCTGTTTGTCTCCCGCGTTGCCATGTTTGCCTTTTTTCTGGTGTCCCTCGGCGTTGTGATTTCCGAGGGTTTAATTCCCTTGTCGACATCATCCGGCACCGTGTCCGAGGAGTTGGTCTTCTGGAGTTGCATCGGCTTGGTTGTGCTCTGGTTTAGCTGGCGAAACTGGAGGCTCGGGGTCCGTGTTACATCTACTCAAGTCCACATAAAGGGATTGTTCCGCGATAGGAAGATCGCCCGCGAGAGTGTTGTGGACGTAACCGCGTTGGGTCAGCTGGTCTGGATAGCCCCAACTGGCAATGTACGTGTGTCCCCGCTGATCGCATTTACCGATCTCGCTGGCGGCCTCGCAGGAATCGTCCGCGAGCATAATGCGCGAACGCTGGCCCGGCTGCGAGAGCAGCTTGTTGGGCCACCTGCAGAGCGGCCTGAATCTGCCGCGTCCGGAGAGGACCGCAGTTACGACCCTCCCACATACCGACGCCGACGAGACCGGAACGGGCCCGCTCAGCGCGCCGGCCGAAGGAATTTGTTTCGGGATGGTTGGCTCGCGGTCCTCCATCTTCTTGGCTGGAGTGTGGCTGCTGCAGTAGCAGGCTGCTTGGCCGTAGAGCCCGCCTTGTGGCTCGCCGGGCACAACGCAGACGTTCTCCGTTCGACCTTAAAGCTTGATCCCTACACCGAAAGCAGTGCGATACAGGCCGTGATTTTTTGGGGCGTCGCTGCCGCTGCCCTTGCAGGGAACACAATCCGATTGGCGTACCTCATGTTCCGCCCTGGGCGAGGTTGAGTCCTTGTGATCCCGGCCTCGGAACCTCTCACGGTCAAGCCGCTAGGTCTAGGCCATGTTGCCCCATCGGGAACCCTTCATCGGCGGCCCTTCGCAGGGTTTCCCACCTCATCAGACTTCAGTTGTCCCATGGGAAGGCGACATTCACAGCCATCAGTATCCCGAGAACAATAAACCCAATTCCGCCGACAAGTGCAGCTATTGATATCCCTCGAAGTAGGCCGTCCTCCTTCTGACGTACCCAGGGAGCCGTGTGCACGAAAGACACCAGAAAGCCGGCGTACCGGTTCCTGATGAGGATCAGCATTACGCCAATCATTACGACGGCCAGAACGGTAAGGGTTCGCACGGTCAGCGTCCTCCGAGCACCCCGACCACAACGGCAACGACGCCGACTAGGCCCATGATTGAGCCAATTATTCGTATGCGCGTGATATTCCGGCGTTGATATGACGCCTTGTCAGAGTCTGGCCGTAAGTAAAGGTGGCTGTTGGTGGCAAACCTCGATAGAGGAGCAGAAATCAGCCAAACGAAGACGCCCGCCGCAATGCCTACAAAGCCGAAGATAAATACACCTGGCATGGTTACCTCGTTTGTGCGCTTCACTGATCTGTAAAAACTAGGGGACACCACGCCGTCCTGCAAGCAACCCTTCACGGCACAGGTCGGTAGGTCTAGTCCATTTTCCTTAGGGTAACTGGACGGGGACTGTCTTCGGTACGACGGGTGCCATGAGCGGCATGCGGGAGATCGGACCCTTTTGAAAGCCAGGTGGCTGCTTGGAGCTAATTGGCAGCTCTTCCTTTTCCACCTGTAGTCTTCCCCCTCATGGGCAGTCATTCAGGAGCTCCTGCTGGAGGAGAGCAAAGAGTACCGGTCGAGCAAGTACTCAATGGGTTGGAAGTGCATCCGCTCGAACAGGGCGAGACAGCGCTGGAGGCCTTCATCCTCCTCAAAGTTCTGGACCGTGATGGTGACACTTCCTGGTCCTACCGAACCACTAATCGGCTCAGTCGTGAGGAATTGCTTGGAGCGCTAACCGTGCAAGTGGATGTACTACGCAAGTCGCTTCGCGATGAATGGGACGACGACTAAGGCGAGATGCCTCCTCTGTCTAGGTGGCGCGGTTGCCACCTAAACAGAACCCTCTGCGGTGCGTGCGTCAAGAATTCAAGGACGTAGGCAAGGGGACGCTGACAACCAGGTTCCCAAGCATAGTCAAGGGCTGTAGCCTCAGCTCATGAACGAGGCTAAGGGGCCCAGGAGGTTGCAGCCCAGGATGACCCGCGGCGGCTTTCGCTTCTTATTCGTCGCTTGGACGGCCACAGCTCTATTTCAGCTGGTAGTGCTGATCCTCTTTTGGGTGGCAGGGAAACCGTGGGAATTGGCCAGCTATCTTTGGCTCGCCACGATTCTTGTCGCTTTGGGCGGCCTCGCATTTCTGCTCTATGTACGCCGTAATGACAGGCCCTTCTGGGACGAAGAAGAAGCCCGCAGAGCTGAGTGGGACCGGCGGGGACGGGCACTTTAGCGGCCGGCGAATCTGCCGCGAAAAACGGTCCATCTCCTGTTCCGATGCTCGTGGCCGGCGATTCAAGCACCCTAGACGAACCTCAACCGGGCCAGTTTCCTTGGTCTACTCCAAAGCGGAGTCGGAGAGGTCGGATCACCACAAAACAGGCGCGAATCGAGAAGCGTCCGCCCAGGCGGGCCGCAGGGGGAGGGCGCCAAATCCGAGGTTGCAGCAGGTCGTCAAATTCAGCGCGTATTGAAATCGGACACGTCCACGCTGGCGATTCCTTGGGCAAGTTGTTCCTGTTTGCCGGTCTGCACGTGAACGCCCCAATCCCGCTCCAGATAACGCACGGTCCGGGCCGCGACGTCCTCCGGGGACCGGCCTTTGATCATCCAGGCGATGGCCCGGTCGACTTCAGTGTCGTATTCAGATTCGGGAAACCAAGTGCCTCCAAAGCCGAGACCCGCAGGATCGGTCTCAAGGAATACCCGGCGAACAGCCAGCCTGATTCTCGGGATCCGCGTGTCCATCGGGTCATCCTCCTTGGGTAGTCTCCATCCCCACTGCCAGGGCCAAAGCATCTTCTGCTTCGGTGGTTCCCAGTCTGGGACGGCAGCGAGTAGGTCGGCGGTATCGCCCAGCACTTGCTCGTACTCCGACAGCGTGAAGGTGTAGATGCCGAGTTCCTCGATAGGGTCAGTCAGCTTGAAGCCGTCTTTCCACGCCCAGTCGCTCCACGTGATCGTCGTTGCTTCGCGTTTTATGCGTGCGCCAATGCCGAAGCAGTCCAGATCGCCGCACTTACAGATGTACATGGCTGAACGGCCGTCCTCGTACTCCGGAGCATCAAGTCCAAGCAGACGATTGACTTGTTCGTCCAGGCTGAAGTACTCGCTCCCTGGCTGAAGTCTGGTCGGCAGCCGGTCTGAGCCATTCCCCAGAATGCTTTCAATAAGAGCTTCACCGTCAACTAAGAAATCGAGAAAGGGGATGGGTACTCTCCGGCTGCGGCTTTCCGAGGTGTAAGTCTCCATAGTCATCAACGACGGCTGCAACGAGAGCTTGTGCCGATGCGCTGAGGTCATGCATTTAGTATCTACGAGGCACAGTGCCACGCAGGTGATGCTGACGGTTGGAAAAACCTTATGTGGTTCCTTTGATCAATCGGGAGCATCCGTGCCGTCAGGAGATGGCGGCATGAGAAGGAACGTAGCGGCTGCAAGTAGAACCGCGAGCAAACAAAATGTCGTGGTCACCGCGAAGCCGGCTTTTGGGTCGCCAATATAAGCACCCATATTGAGGCCGGCAGGAAACCACGCGACGGGCCAGATTAGAGCGCTAAACCAGCTTCCCCATCTCTGGCCGATCCGCAGCAGCAGAAAGCCAATAGCGGCGAGCAGCGCTGTGATGAGACCGAGGCCAATCACGATCACCGGGCCGCGTAAGACGTCACCATCGACAGGACCTACATAGCGCGCAAGTCGGCTGGGCAATTTCATGGAAACGGCCGCGGCCAGGACCAAGCCTCCGACAACCAGAGCCACGTTAAGAGCTTGCGTGGTCTTGAATGCTGCTCGGCTGAGTGCGAGTCGTGACTGCTTAGAAGCCAATCCTCATCCCCCCGCTGAACGTGCGCCACGCTATTAGGAAGCTATCTGACCATGAATACTCGGTACTATCCAGAGAACAAAAACCGCAGCAGAAAAAATCAGGGGCTCTTTCGCAGCTTGGGCGCCGAATCCACCCCTTCATGCCCCTCCGCAGGCCCAACCTCAACCCAGTCAGTTTCCTTGGTCTACTCCAAAGCGGAAGTTGTAGGGGTCGGATCACAGCACCGAGACGGACAGTAGGATGCTCAGCATGAAAGCAAGACCGCGAGGCCGACGCGCGCCATCCCCGAGGGCAAGGTGGCTCCTGAGCCACCCCTTACCTGTTCGCCGTGCCTTGGCCGCCGCGATTATCGTTTCGCTGGTTGCAGTCGCTCTACTCGTCGCGGCCGCGGAGCGCGCCGATTTCGCACGCGCTGCGGAATTGGTCCGGACACAGGAACAGAAGGTCGGCGTCCTAGTTCAAATGGATTACCGCGGGCGATTTCGAACCGATTACATCATCGAAGTAGATGGACATGATCGGACGCTGTCCTACAGTGAATTCATCACGAATGAGACTCTAGGAGCTGCTGTCCCGGTCGTCGTCGACCCGGAGAACGAGTCACGCGTGATCGCTGTAGGCTCGCCCGGGGACTGGGAGGAAAAGCCATTCGGTGTTGGGATTACCCTAGCCGTTGTAATACTCGCTCTGGTCATTGGTGGCTTAGCCGGTTCGCGGATCATCCCAGAAGATTTCGCGGCCATCTCTGGCCGCACCTCTGGAACGCCCAGAAAAAGGCGAATTCCCCACGGCAAAGCTGATGCTCCGAAAGACTGAGGATCGGTCGTCGCTGGATGGCGATACCAACTGTTAGGCCGTCAATTAGCATTCCGGGTATTCGTCGCGCAAGGCTGCGATTTGAGAGGCTTCCCTGACTCGCCGTATGCCAAATCAGCCGGACACCTGCCGAAGACCGAACCTCGGCTGGGACAGTGGGAGAGGTCTAGTCCATGTTGAGCCGCCACGTTCCTCATCTGAAGAGATTCTTAGCTGGGCAGCCGTCCTATTCCGGGCGACGTTTCATTGCGTTGACAACCAGCTGAGCCGGCTTGATACTGCGTTGTAAGCGCTGAATTTTGGCGGGAGCCGATCCATTTTGCAAGGCTGCAAAGGAGGTCTCGTCGACATGCGGAAATCTTCTCCGCTCCTGATAGCGGCGCTCGTCGGTTTGTCGCTGACCGGATGCTCTGACCCGTACCCAGCGAACACATCCGCACAGGGACAACTGACCCAGGCAACCTCGGCGGAGGCATCAGGCATCCGGCTCTATACAGAGCCGTCCTTCAAGGGACAAGCCAGCTCGGAACTGAACGTCATCAATGACAAGATCCGCGACTACATCGCGGTGTATCCGGAGGTCTTTTCGGGAGGCTACTTTTCTTCCGATTCCTCGCGCCTCATGGTGGGCGTTGCGCAGCCTGATCATCCGGCGGCATCAGACTATGAGGAGCTGGCAAACAAGCTGGACCCCGGACGGCAACGCGTGCTCACAAAACCCGCGAAATGGTCCTGGTCTGCCCTCGACAAGGTGAAGGACATCCTCGCAGCAGAGTACCTCGTGCAGACCAAAGGCCTAATCCAGTCCGTCGGGCTCAACGTTGCTCTGGACACGGTTGTAGTCACAGTGCGGAGCGAAGGCTTCCCCCTGGAAAGCAACCCGGCTGTCCTCCAAATTGCTAAGCAGTACGGAGAGATGGTCATGTTCCGGAAGTCGACCGGCGAGGTAACCTTCAGCCCCGGTAGCTGACGACGGTCGTCAGCGTCGAGGCGGACGGCCTCGAATGGCGTCTCGGCCGACATCCGTCGGTGGCGCCTAACAAGATGTAGAGGGGTCATCAGCCGAACGCTCGGCGGACATTAATCCACCCATCGTCGAGTTGTTCTGTTTTCACGCGAGGAACTTTAGGATGGCCGCATGACGCCTCGAGGGCTTGGAATCTTTCTACTCTGTGTGGGGGCAGTGAACGCCCTCCTAGGCACAATCTTGGCTTTTGGGTCCGAATCGAACAACATCTGGGCATACGTGATCGTCGTTAGCGGCATTGTCGTAATGATGTGCGGCTACTTCATCGGAAAACGCAAAAGCTGGAGCTAGTGCCCACTCGATGACAAGGCCGGTAGGAGGTCTTTGTCCGTCACCTCGTTACTCATAGGGGATAGTTATGAATCCCTCGGTCCATTGGTCGGCACCCAGCGTAAAAGTGTCAATCATGAAGCAGTCAGGTTTATCTTTGAAGCATGGCTGCTGCCGTGCTCTTTCGATACGGCCTTCGGCTTCCGCCTTTGTAGCGTAAATCCCCAGGATCTTCGGGTCGTCGCCCGATTGTTCATCCCAGGTCAGTTCGCCGTCCTCGCCAAATTGTTCCGTTGGCGATCCGTCTAAGAATTTCGCATGACGGACGTGCCAAACCATGAATACGTCCATGGTGAAAGCATCTCATCGACGTGCAACGGCTCCGTCCCGGAAGAGGCCAGTCCGCGTATCGTCCCGTAAGCCGGTCCATCATTGGGATCTGCCAGTACCCGCAAGAGTGCTGTGAGGGGTGCCGAGCTGTTCGCTCCGTATAGCCAGTCCGAATAGATGCGCCGCAGAGCCCGCCCCAACTACTACATCGGACGTCTCGTATCCCTTGCCATACGAGACGTCTCACCTAGCTGGTAACCGCGTCACCTTGCTGGACGAATATCCTGCTGATGATCGCAAGCCGGACGGCCGCGGGCCGTTCTCGTTACTATGTCGCACAACCTTCTTTATGACTCGGTGTCTACATCGTTAGTTATGCGACGGGTCGGAGCTTCCGGCCGGCGGGCGCGATGACCTCCAGATGGATCTCTTCGGTCGGACAGTCGACGCGCTGCCTGAACGGAAGAATGGCCTCGTCAGCTACGGTCTCCAGTTGGTGGTTCAGGTTCATGAGTGAAGGGCAGCCCGGGCGAAGGCTTTTCCGTGCGGTGTGGTGCTGTCTGGTTCCAGTCCTCCGTGGTCATTGAAGATGCCTAGGTTCTGGAGTACTTCCAGGGGCTCGGCGAGGAGCGCATGGAGGGTTCTCGTGTCGAGGTCTGCTCCCTCTGGGCTTCTCCATCCGAGTGCGCTGAGGCCGAAGGCTACTGCGTCAAGGTAGTCGTCCCAGGCCGCTCGTTTTCCTGCGGCGATCTCGAGGAGGAGCAGCAGGACTGCATCTCGCCCGGAGTCATGCCGGTGGCGGTGCGCCAGGCTTCTGGCGATGAACATCCAGAGACCGACGGGATCATCGACCAGCCGCTTGCCGGCAGACGTGAGGAGGAGCCTGCCTTTGATTTTGCGGATGAGCCCCAAGCGTTGGGCGCTTTCGCGCAGTTGAAGTACGGGTAGGGTCTGCTCCTCGCGGTTGGCCTTGCCGATCCAGTTCTTAGCCCAGCCGATCTCGGTCATTGCCTCCTGGACCACGGCTGGTGGCAGCCACCCGGCTGGAGTGAGCGACAGTCCGTTCTGCCCGATGCGGCCGGCAAGCCAGAGGTAGGGGGCTGTCATTGCTCCGGCCACATCATCTTCCACCGACCCGGGCGCGTCGAGGCCGACGGAGTCCAGATAGGAACGGAACTCCCGGCGCAGCCCCGGCGGCATCCGGTGAATGAGTTCCTGGATCAATGACTCGGTCTCCGGACCCGGACCCTGTGCGGGAGCTTCGAACAGCCGTGCCAGTTCATTGCTCAATGCATCGATGTCCAGGTGTTCGGGATCAAAGGCCTGCCATGGCCCGACCGTCCACGCAACCCACTCCTTTAGCTCGTCGTGATCCTCGTGGGCGGGGTCAGCGAGGGCGTCGAGCATATCGTAGTAGCCGCCGATCCCACCGGAATCCTCCAACGGCGCCCGCCGCGCCCCGTCCAGCAGCCGCGCCCTCGGGACGTCGGCTGGCATGGGGATGCTGTCGATAAGCTCGAGGCGGTGCAGCCACGAGTCTCCGAAGTCATATTCGTAGAACAGGGGGCCAGACTCGGAGGTGAGGACCTTGCCCAAGGCCCAGGCGGTCTCTGGCAGGTCACCTTCGTTGTCTTCCAGGAGGTCTTCGGACACCCAGCGCCGGGGTTCACGCACGTGGCCATTCACGGCACGCAGGCGAACATAGGGGTCGGTGTCGGTGAACGAGTGAAGATGAGCGTCTCGCCAGCCCAGGGCCGTCTGAAGGACGTCATGGATCCTGTCCAGCGTCAGGGACGAATCGACTTCAAGGACCCGCCAGATCTCCGGCTCGCTGCCCACGATCGACACTCTTACCCTCAGCAGCCTCGACCCGTTCTCCGCGTGTTCCGTCACAGCACCATCCTGCCAGTCCCGGCCCAAGGAGACGGTCATCGGGTTCCGGATACCGGCCCCGTGCCATGCGTTCCTCCTGGGCGGTTGGCTGTATCAGGCAGCGAAGTGCCTGCCGAATACTAGCAATGTCTACCGACATCTACTGTTTTGCTAGACTTGCCTATATTTTAGTAAAAATTCGTAGAGATGAGGCGGGCGTGGACCCTGTACTGAATCCCTATTCCCCCGGAGCGGGCCGCAAACCTGCAGCACTCGTCGGCCGCGACCAGCCCCGGAGGGATTGGCAGATTGCAATCAACCGGGTCGAAGCAGGCAGAACGGCCCAACCGGTCGTCCTCTACGGGTTGAGGGGAGTGGGTAAAACCGTTCTTCTTTCGGACTTCCGCCGGTCCGCGGCCGAACGGGACTGGATGGTCGCCCAAGTCGAAGCCGGCACCGGCAAGTCACTGCGCGAAGCGTTGGGGGAAGCCCTCCACGCGCCTCTTGCCGATCTGGCGCGCCCCTCCGCCGGCCGGCGCCTCCTGAAGGCCCTGAAGACGGCAGTCAGCTTCAAAGCATCCTATGACCAAGCCGGCACATGGAACTTCGGCTTGGACCTCTCGGGCGCATCAGGTGGTGGAGCGGATACCGGCGTCCTCGAAACCGATCTGCGCAAACTCATCCACGACCTGGCCCTGGCAGCAGAGGAGGAGAACGTTGGCCTGGCAATCCTGATCGACGAAGCCCAAGACCTCGATCAGTCCGAGCTGGTGGCTCTCTGCGCGATCGCCCATGCAGCCGCACAAGATGACTGGCGGGTACTTTTTGCGTTTGCGGGCCTGCCGAGTCTGCCCAGGGTTCTCGCCGAAGCGAAGTCCTATGCAGAACGGTTCAACTACGAAAAGATCGAGGAGCTCCGAGGATCCGTTGCCTCCGAGGCGCTGACGAAACCGGCGAGCGAGGACGGAGTCGAGTGGGAGGACTCCGCCGTAGCACTGATCGTCGCTGAAAGCGCCGGCTACCCCTACTTCCTGCAGCAATTCGGGCAGGACACCTGGAACGCCGCCCACGGCCTGAAAATCACATACAACGATGCCCGCGTCGGAGCAGCAAACGGCAGGGCAGCCCTGGACAGCGGGTTCTTCAGGGCCCGCTGGGACCGGGCCACCAGAGCCGAGCAAAACTACCTCCGAGCCATGGCCGAGGACGGCGACAAGGGAAGCTCATCAGGCGAAATCGCAGCCCGCCTGGGACGCGGGCCAGCAAGTTTCGGCCCAATCCGAGCGAATCTGATCGCAAAAGGGCTGGTCTACGCGCCGGAACACGGCGTCATCGCCTTCACCGTCCCAGGAATGGCGGCATTCATCAAACGCCAGCCCAAGTGAAACAGACACCCAGGCCCCGACGTTCACCGGCATCCGCACGACAACGTCAGGTTAAGCTCTAGAGCCCGATAGCCCCTGTCAGAAAAGAAGGAAACCGACCCTATTCTGACGGCATTTGGGCCGGTCTCCTGACGTCAGGTTGGGGTGTGGGCCAGGTGGACAGCCCGTCGTCGAGGAAGGGGGACCATGTAACGTCAACGGGTAGCTGAGCTTAAAGGGCTCATCGCATTTGAGGGTGTAATCGCGGTCTGAATCCGCCGGTCTCTAGGAGTGACCGGGCGATGTAGTTGGCAAGGTTGCGGAAGCCGAGGGCGGAGCCGCGGAGGTGTTCGAGCCGGCCATTGAGTGCTTCTGTGGGACCATTGCTGGTTCCGGGCCGGTCGAAGTACGCGAGCACGTCTCCTGCCCGGCGTTTCATTGTCCGGCCGAGCGTGATGACCTCGGTGAGCGCTGCGGGAACGCCGGTGCTGATTGCGCCGATCAGTGCTTGCATGTGCTGTTTGCCTCGGGTGCCGTTGGGTTCGCGGTAGGCGGCGATGATGCGCTGGTAGATCCCCCAGGTCGCTTCGAGTTCGGCGTGGTCGTCCGCGGCGAACAGGGTTTCCAGCCTGTCCTTCTGGTTGTCGGTGAGCAGATCGTGCCCGGTGTGCAGGGTCCGCCGGGCGGCGTAGAGCGGGTCCCCGGACCGTCCGCGGTGCCCAATGGTCTGCTGCTGAACGCGTTGACGGCACCTGTCCAGGGCATCGCCGGCAAGCCGGACGACGTGGAAAGGGTCCATGACGTCGACCGCGTCCGGGAGCTCTTCGGCGGCTGCGGTCTTGAACCCGGTGAACCCATCCATCGCCACGACTTCGATCCCGTCCCGCCAGGCCTTCGGCCGCTCGGCGAGCCAGGCTTTGAAGACCTGTTTCGAGCGGCCCTCGACCATGTCCAGCAACCGTGCCGGGCCGGTCCTGTCGCGGACCGGGGTGAGGTCGGTGATCACGGTGACGTACTTGTCCCCGCGCCGGGTGTGCCGCCAGACGTGTTCATCAACGCCGATCACGGCCACCCCGTTAAACCGGGCCGGGTCCTCGATCAACACCCGCTTGCCTTCGGCAAGGATCGCGCTGTTCGCGGTATGCCAAGACACGCCCAGGCCTTCGGCGACGCGGGCGACGGTGAGGTGCTGGCACACAATGCCCTCCAGCGCCCAGCGCAGCCCGCGGCGGGAGATCTTCGCCCGGGCTGCGCTGCTTTGGAGATGTCCTGTCGCCACACCCGACCGCACCCGGTGCACTTGTAGCGGCAGACCCTCACCAGCAGCGTGGTCGGCCGCCATCCCAGCGGTTCGTGCGCGAGCGGACGTGTGACGGTGCCGGGGGCGACGCCTTGGCCGCCGCACGAACGGCACCAGTCATCCGGATCAACGGCACGGCATTCCAACACCGCACGGCCAGGAGGCGAGACGCTGCCCGGCAGCTTCGAGCCCATGCTCATCGAGCCGGCAGAACGTAGTCAGGTCAGGAGGCAGGAAGGTAGCGTGGGACACGTCGAGGTCTTCCGGATGGGCAGTGTAGGAACTTCCATCATCGGAAGACCTCGACCTCTATCCGGCCACCGACGCACCAACTCCCGCTGCACCCTCAAATGCGATGAGCCGCTTAAAGTCTACGAGTCCCCGGTTGTATTTTTCTGGCCTAACCGTCTTTTGATTTCGAAATGCCTTGACTGGCCTCGATGGAATGACTAAAAGGAAACTCTCACTTCGCTGTGACCGAAGCGCGTTGGCGTAGGAGCCGGCGGAGCCACCTCACACGCGTCTGGAGCGTCTCCTTGCTGACGTCGATCTGCGGCGCGAACAGTGCGTAGCCGTGGAATCCTCCCTGCCATACGTGCAGCTCCGCTTCGCCGCCTGCTGCCCAAATGCGGCGCGCGTACTCGATGTCCTCTTCACGGAACGTTTCCGCCGATCCCACGTCAATAAAGGCGGGAGGAAGTTGTGACAAGTCAGATGCGCGGGCAGCCGCGGCATAAGGGGAAACCCCGGGTTTCCCATGGTCGTCTCCGAGCACGAAGCTCCAGGCAGTGTTGTTGCTGACGCGATCCCACATGCCGATACCAGTCATCTGGATGGCAGAGGCTGAGTTATTCCGGTCATCGAGCATGGGACAGATCAGCACCTGCCCCAGGATTGTCGGGCCTCCACGATCGCGCGCCATCAGGGCGATGGACGCGGCGAGTCCACCACCCCCACTTGCGCCGGCGATGATAATTCGATCGGAATCGATGCCCAGAGCGGTAGCATTTTCGGCAGTCCAAACAAGGCCGGAGTAGCAGTCATTCACACCGGCGGGGTACGGATGCTCCGGCGCGAGGCGATACTCAACGGAAACGACAACGAGCTCCAGCTCCTCGGCCCAGTCGAGCATTTCTTGGATTCCGTCCCGATTGGTGCCGAGAATCATTCCGCCGCCGTGAACGAAGTACACCGCAGGAAGCGGACCTGCGGCGGAGGCCGGTCGGCATATGAGGACAGAGAGTTCAGGGGATTGGTCGGTTGCGGCGATCGTAAGGTTCTGCACGCTGAATCTCCCTTCACGCTCAAGGTCTTTGTTGGTGGGGCCCGGGATAGCGTGTGCGCGCATCGCGTGAAACACCTCAGGCGTTATCGAGGCGGGGGCTAGCTCTCCAAGTGGGGCCAGGACTTTGGCCAGTTCAACGTCGAATGGCACAGGCGGTGCTATCTGTTCTGGTCCAGGGATGTTCGCTTCTTTGTTCATGATGCTTGTTTCTATGGATCGAGGGTGGTTGTGGGGTCCTAAAGAGCTGTTCTTGGGCTAATTACTAACCCAGCGACTCATCCAGCAGGACCTCCGGTGGGTGGAAAGCCCTGGCAGCCGCAGTTGGGCCTTCCGTCTGACAGATTTCCGAAGTCGGCGGCAGAATAAGCGGGCTGCCATGGGTCACGACATTTTCCTATCCATTTGGAGGCGGGTCGTCATGACAAAACGGGCATTCGGCATCTGATCGATAATTCGCATGAGCGGAAGTCGGGTCAGCTGTGGGAAGTTCCCTGAGTAAGTTTCCTCCCAGACTGGGAATTACTCCGCTCGCAGGTACGTCTAGCTGGCATAGGGGTCTGCGATGCCGATGTATTGGATGGTGGTGTATTCGGCGATGCCTTCGGTGCCGCCCTCGCGTCCGAGCCCGGACTGCTTGACGCCGCCAAAGGGTGCTGCGGCGTTGGAGATGACGCCGGCGTTGAAGCCGACCATGCCGAATTCGATCTGTTCGGCGACGCGGAGGAGGCGGTTGAAGTTGCGGCTGTAGAGGTAGGACGCCAAGCCGTACTCGGAAGAGTTGGCCAGCCGGATGGCCTGCTCTTCGTTGGTGAAGGTGGTGACGGGTGCGACGGGCCCGAAAATCTCCTGGCCCAGGATCGCTGCGGTGTTGGGGACGTTGGCGAGCACGGTGGGCTGGTAGAAGTATCCGGCTCCTTCGACGGGTGCACCGCCTGTCACTGCGACCGCGCCGGCGTCGACGGCGGCGCTCACTAAAGCGTGGACGTCGTCGCGGGCGCCGGCGTCGATCAGGGGGCCTACCTGGGTTTCGGGTTCGGTGCCGCGGCCGGTGGTGAGGGCGCCCATGGCCGCGGCGAACTTGCGGGTGAACTCCTGGGCGACGGATTCGTGGACCAGGAACCGGTTGGCGGCGGTGCAGGCCTCGCCCATGTTCCGCATCTTGGCGGCCATGGCACCTTCGACGGCGGCATCGAGGTCGGCGTCCTCGAACACGATAAACGGTGCGTTCCCGCCGAGCTCCATCGAGGTACGCAGCACGTTCTGAGCCGCGTCGGCCATCAGCCGTTTGCCCACGGGGGTGGATCCGGTGAAGGAGACCTTGCGCAGGCGGGAGTCCCTTAATAACGGCCCGGAGATTTCTGCAGCATTTTGTGTCGAAACGACGTTCAGGACACCCGCCGGCAGCCCCGCCTCCATCATGGTTTGGGCGAACAGTTGTGCCGTCAGGGGTGTGAGGTTCGCGGGTTTAAGCACCGCGGTGCACCCCGCCGCGATGGCGGGGGCGACCTTGCGGGTAGCCATCGCGAGAGGAAAGTTCCACGGCGTGATCAGCAGGCACGGGCCCACCGGTTTGTGCTGGACCAGGATCTTGTTCTTGCCCTCCGGGGCGGTGAGGTACCGACCGTAGTCACGCACGGTTTCCTCGGAGAACCACCGCAGGAACTCAGCACCGTAGGTGACCTCGCCGCGGGCCTCGGCCAGGGGCTTGCCCATTTCCAGGGTCATCAGCAGCGCGAAATCCTCGGCCCGTTCGGTGACCAGATCAAAGGCACGGCGCAGGATCTCCGCCCGCACCCGCGGCGCAGTCCGTCCCCAGGACGCCTGGGCAGCGTCGGCCGCATCCAGCGCAGCGATGGCGTCCTCGCTCGTTGCCGAGGCGAGGGTGGCGAGCACCTCCCCGGTGGCGGGATCATGCACATCGAACGTACCGCCGTCAGACGCCTCCACCCACTCACCATTGATCAGCAGGCCGGTGGGTATTGAGGAGACCAACGCTGCTTCGCGCTGGGGTGATACTGGCTGTGACGTGGGCGTAGACGGAGGGAGTGCTGATATGACTGTCATCGGAAAATCCTCCAAGTGGTCAGTGAACTGGTGGAGCTATAACGTCCACGTTGTGATCCGGTGAGACGGCCCGTCGCACCGAGCTAAGGTTTGGTAGGGCGAGCACCGACAGAGATGTTGGTTGTCGGCGGTACGGCCGGCGGGTGCAGCCTTACAGGCTGGCGGCGATGGCTTGTTCGATGTACGAGACCTCCATGATGTGTTCGGAGGTCTTCCAGAAGTGGTCGAGCAGACCGGGTTCATGAGGGGACAGAAATGGGGAGGGAGCCCAGTAGCCTTCTGGAAACTGCCGATCGATGAACCACTCGCCCATTTTGGTAACCCATGGCAGTTGGTTGGTTTCAGGCGCCGCGACGTGCATGGCTGCGGCGCCCCATCCGAATTTGCAGATCTGGCTGCTGGGGCGGTCGTAGAACTGTTCGCTGGTGCCGACTTTGTTTAGTGCGAGGTAGTCGTTTCCGAGAGCAAGGGCTTCGCGGTTGCCGGTCTGCTGTGCATGTCCGGCTAGAAAGGCGCCTGCGATGCCCGGGTGGTAATAGAGCTGTCGTGGCTTGCGGAAGTCTACGACCCTCATGAGCTTCTCCGTGTCGCTGAAGGAGGTGACCACGGATCCGTTTGCCATGGAGGTGTAAAGCTTGTTGGGCAGGTCCGGTTGTCCGCTCCAGCTTGCCTGCAGCCAGCGATAGACGCCCTCGGATACTTGGGTGCGTCCGGTGACCAGGGCACTGACGCCGAGTTGGCAGGTCTTGAGGGTGTCCTGGATGGGGTTGGCTGCGAAGTCCTGGTTTTCGTAAGCGCCGCCGGTGTTCTGGTCGGTCCAGTGTTCGAGCCGGTCCATGACAGCGTTGGCCGTGCTGTAACGGCCGAGGAGCCAGGAGGCAATTGCTAAGGGGGAAAGATGGTAGACGGGTGTGCCGGGGCCGTCTCCGCCGAAGGGGCCGGGCCTGAGGTCTGCTTCGTCTGTCAGAGCTTCGCGTTCGATCCACCCAAGCATCGCCGCAGCCACGTCGGGGGCTCCGCCAACGACCAGTGCCCAGGGTGCTCGCCACCAGGCGTTGCCCAGTTCGGCTCCCTCTGGCCGGCCATCGTCGCCTATACGATCTGTCAGCCAGGTGAGTGCTTTCTTTCGGGTGCTACGAAGCTCCTGCCGGAGGCTGTTCAGTTGATCTTTAGTGATGGTTGCATCATCGATGATGCTCATTCGTACTCCCTTCGAGAGTTAGTTTCTGTATCTGGGGGCTGCCGGAGGATTGGCGAGCCCTCGGGGCTTCAAACTCCCGTCAGAGCCAGGTCGCCCTGCCATGCTGCTCGGAGGATCTGCATTAGCAGTTCCACGTCGACGGGACGGGGGTTGCCTCCCAGCCCGGGCTCGTGCTGAATAATGTGGTCCGCGACCTGTTGAAGATCCTCATGGTTGACACCAAGTTCCGACAGGGTTGAGGGCTGGCTGATGAGGATTTGGAGGGCGCGGACATGGTCGGCAAGGGTACCGCCAATTTCCACGTCGTAGCGCTTCATTTCCTTGCCCATGACGGATGCAAGCTCCGCCTGGACCTCCCGCGAATAGGGTTCGTTGGCGGCAAGGACGTACGGAAGCATGACGGCATTCGCTGCGCCATGTGAAAGGCCCAGCAAACCGCCGAGTGCGTGGCAAATTGCGTGGTGTACCCCCGCTCCACCTTGCACGTAGGCAAGGATCCCGAGGACCGCGGCATCGGCGAGTCCGGTGAGCACCTGTGAGGTGGTGTCACCTGCTGCGCGTGCAGGAAGGTAGCGTGCGAAGTTTGTTGCGGAAGCCGATGCAAGGGCGCGCACGTATGGGGTGGATCCTTTGGAATAAGAGGTTTCGAGGCTGTGCGCGAGTCCATTCATCCCGGTGCTGAGAAGGATATCGGCTGGTACGTCGCGGAACGCTCGGGGATCGTAGATGGCTAGGCTGTGGGCCAGGCCCGGGGCCACGAAGAAGCCCTTGTGTGTGCCGCTCGTGTAGGCCCCACCCGGCACGAACTCAGCACCAGCGAGTGTGGTGGGAACGCTTAGAATCGGGAGGAGACCCGGGAGCGGAGCTGTGCCTGGAACCATGGCAGACAGATCGAAACCGAGCTTTCCCTTGGCTAACAACAAGGCAGCCGCCTTAGCTGCGTCGCCGACGCTTGCCCCTCCGACGGCGACGATGACATCGGGCGCCGTATCATGCAACCGCTCGGCGATCGTCGCGATGTCTGCTTCTGGTAGGTGGGGCCGGACGTTGGTGAAACTTCCGAGCACGTCTACGCCTTTGAGAGCATTCTTGACCAAGGCCATCCCTTGTCCAACCCCGGCTGATGGGCTGGAGAGCAGGAAGATGCGTTTGAAATTCCTTGCTGTCAGTTCTCCGGGTAGCTCGTCCAGTGCACCCTCGCCGACGATGACCGAGGTCGCCCCGGTCGCATGCCGCCAAATCGCCATCTTGATAACTCCTATCGTTTCCATAAGTTGAGAACGCCATCTCCGGTCCGGCCCCTGGCTGTAACGTCCGCCATTTGCAGGACGCTTTTTTTAGCTGGCAGCTTTCCGTCTGGGGCGCTTGGTATCCCGGCTCGTTCTATGCTGCAGCGTTACTGAAAGACGGCTTTGGAGGGTTCTTTCGGGTTGGGCGTTTGCCGGTATTTTCAGGCAGGTGCCGTCGCCGCTGAGTTCGCCTCCGATTGGGCGACAACATCGGCAAGGATGGGTTTGATTGCAGCATGGAAGCGGACGGGGTCATCCGACATAGCGAAGTGGCTAAGACCTTTAAGCTCTTGATACTTCGCCCCGGGGATGTTCTTTGCAATCTCTGGTGAGCCGCCGGGCGCATGTGCAGCGGGGTCGAATTCCCCCGCAACGGCGTACAAAGGGGTGTTAGCCGTATTGATGAGATGCCCGTCAACACGCAGATCATGCCCGTGAGCGTAGTATTCGTTGTCGCCCTTGTAGACTGCGGGTCCGTTTGAGGCGTAGATCCAGGCCGACTCTCGCCGTAACTGTTCGGCTGCGAGAGGCGATGTCGCCTCGTACATCAGACCTGCCCAGTACTCCGACGAAATCTGCGGGTGATGGAAGGGTTCGTTAGAGAAACCGGCCATGGCGTCGGGGTGATACCAGCCGTTGATTGATACCGCACCCCGGAAGTGCTCGGGGTAGTGAGCGAGAATGTCAGGTGCAAGCTGTCCTCCGACAGACACACCCATGAAAAGGGGGCGGTCCAGGCCAAGAGCCTGCTTGAATCCTACGATGCGCTTGAGCAGGTCCTCCTTGGATGGTGCGTATTCTGCTTCCCACCACGGGGTCCCACCCAGTGGTGGAAGTGACTTGCCGTGGTACGGCAGATCGTAGGCGATCATGCGGTAGGTCTTCTGCAGTTCGGGATCAGCAAGGAAGTGCCGCCATTGCCGGTTGTCTGCTCCTGCCGTGTGCTGGAGCAGAAGGGGAATGCCTTCGCCAGCTTCCTCGTAGTAGACGCGGTATCGTATGCCGTCGACGTCATAGTAGACGTAACGACCTACGGCTACATCAGTGTCCTGGAACGGGTCTTGGCTTATGTGCGCATTTTCCGGAAGGTAGCCATGGACCCGGGCCAGGATCTTGAGGAACCGGCGGATTGCCGCTCCATATGGGGCGAGGTGCTGCACGAGGTCGCCCTCCAGGCTGAAGCCTCCTTCGCCTGTCATGAACGCAAACTGCAGCGTCGGGTCACCGTGGAGCAGACGCTCCCAGCCTTCTTCGGGGCCGCTCAGCGTAACGTGCGCGGTGTCGTCAGTGGCCGGGCCGAAAGAGGCAACCTGGCCCTTGATGAGGACGAGATCGTCCTTGCGTGCTCCCCGGTTTATCCGAACCATGGCAGTCCAGTTTCGGCTCGCGAGGCGAAATTCGCGGTCTTCACTAAGTGCTTTCACCACATCATCGTGGGCGAAATCGACGGACATCAGTCCTACTTTCCCTGGAGCAGCTTGTTAACTGTTGCTCCATGTTTAGGCAGTGGAATCTTATTCAAGACGGTGGAATCATTCATGTAAACGATCGGTTGGCAAACGATCGGTTACCAAATTCTGAAGCACCGCACAGCTCCTGTCAAGAGGAATGGTCGCGGAGGCGGATGGGCCCTGAGTGGGCGGGCTATCCTGATGTGACCCGGCAGGTCGGGGTGCATCGGGATCATGGGTGAGGGATGTCTTGGGCAGTGAGAGAGAAAGGGACGCGGTGAGCACGACGGGCCGAAGTGAGCGATCCATCCGACTTCAAAATCCAGAAAACCGGGAGCGCATCCTTTGGGCAGGACTCAAAGAATTTGCCGCTGTCGGCTATGAGGGCGCGAATATCAGCGCTATCGCCAAGCAGTCGGGTTTGAACAAGCAGCTCATTTATCACTACTTTGGCAGCAAACGTGGCCTGTATGACGCCGTGCTAGAAACCATGCTCAAGAGGACCCTCTCGGCCCCGGACGCCGGGATTGAGGAGATCCTGGAGGCAACTCCAGAGTTTGAGTACGCCCAAGAATGGGTCCGGATGCTGGGCTGGGAGGGCCTGCAGTACGGCGGGGGTGACATTCCGTTCGCGCGAGAACGCGGTGAAGGCTTTAGCGTTTTGCAGCGCGATATCGAGCGCCTCCAAAAGGACGGCAGGCTCGATGTCAGGATTGATCCCCGATACGCGACACTGCTCGTTTCGCTTGCCTTGATCGCCCCCCAAATCCTTCCGCAACTTAGTCTGGTCCTCACGGGAGAGGATGGCAGCAGCCCCGAATTCCGCAGGCAAATGGTGCGACTTCTGGAGTTACTCCTCGGGCTGGATCCAAAGGCCAGGTAGCTTCCCCGCGCAGGGGTCAGCGCCGCCCGAGGCTGGGACCGTCCCGGCAAGCCGGATCGGACTCTTGACGTGATCTATGCCATAGTGCCACTATGGCAACCTATCGGTTGGCAAATCATCGGTTGGATGCTCTGGAAGGCGGCCGAAGAGGGCACGTTTCTCTCGGTCTAGCATTTCAGCATCGTCCGCATTTCTCGCTGGGTTGACTTTTGCTGCTTCCCTCCGCGAGGCCACTTAGGAACACTGACCCGTGTCACACGGCTTCTTTCATGCCGCTGGACAGGGGTGGGATCACCGGTCAGCCACACAGCGGCCCCATAAGCGCAAGGAGGCGCAACGACGATGACGTCGGAACCACAAACAAACC
Source organism: Arthrobacter sp. NPDC058097 (assembly GCF_042884885.1). Taxonomy (NCBI): domain Bacteria; kingdom Bacillati; phylum Actinomycetota; class Actinomycetes; order Micrococcales; family Micrococcaceae; genus Arthrobacter; species Arthrobacter sp. NPDC058097. Next base: position 213,508 of record NZ_JBHVSZ010000009.1, on the reverse strand, counting down.
ACAACAGCTTGGCGGCACCCGGGAGAACAGCCCAGGTTGAACTCCCTTACTCCGAGCAGAATCAAGCGCATGCATTTCGTGACGGAGGGTGGAGCCCCAGGCTCATCTCTGTAGTCGCCCTACTGGTGTTCACTGCCGAGCTGGGCTTCCTGGCTTTCGCCTACCCCCTTATCGCCTTGCCCCAAATCGGGGAAGCATTCCAGACGACACAACTGGCATGGCTTCAGACGGCGTACTCGCTCACTGCCGCCGTCACCGCCGCGATTATCGGCAAGCTGGCGGACCGCTTCGGACACCGCACCGTCCTGCTTGCTGTCATGACCACAGTAGTTATCGGTCTCCTCGTCAGCGCGGCAGCGCCCAACTTCGGCATTCTCATCGGCGGCCGTGTCCTGCAAGGCACCGCGTTGTCCATACCCTTTTTGACCCCTGCGATCATCAGGGACGTCTTCCCTACTAGAACAGTCCCTTTCGCTGTCTCCATCGCCGCCAGTGGTTCCGGAATCTTGTCCGTCATCGCCACGGTGCTGGTCGTACCTGTCATAACCAACTTCGGCTTCCGCGCCACTTTTTGGGTGCCGGCCATCGTTGCCGCCGTTCTTATTGTCGTCGTGCGTCTGTTCGTCCCCGAATCCAAGGAGCGCACGGGACACGGCCAGATAGACTTTCTTGGCGCGGCGCTGCTTGGAGCAGGACTGGCGGGTGTCTTGCTGGGTGTCAGCCTCGGCCCGACATGGGGCTGGGGCTCCCTCCTGACGGTGGCCTCCATTGGTCTCGGGACGCTGCTCCTGGCCGTGTGGGTCGTGCAGGCACTGCGGGTCAAAGACCCGCTCATCAACCTCCGCGAGGTTGCCACCTTCCCACTGCTCGTTGCCTTGCTGATCGCGGGCATCGGCATTGGCCTGTCCACGTGGTTCTACGTTCTTATGCCCATCGTTTCTCTTGCGCCAGGCGGGGACTTGGGTTGGGGGCTAGGTCTAACCCCAGACGGCGAAGGCATGATCGCTACCCTCTTCTCGCTGGGAACTTTTGTCTCCGGTTTCGTCATAGGGCGCGCATTGAGCAAGGTCCCGGTTCCCGTCGTTGGAGCTGTCGCCATGATCTTATTGGCGGTGACCTTCGGGGTGTCGTTGCTGGGTCTCCAAAACCCGATCCTTTTCGGCGTGGCAGCATTCCTGGCCGGAGGCCTTACAGCCGCTTCATATGCAGCCGCCTATAATATGGTCATTCTCGTCGTTGAACCGGAGAGGCAGGCGACAGTGTCCGCGGTGGTCTCGCTCGCCGGCTTCCTGATGAGTGCGATTCTTCCTGTTGCATTCTTTACGGTTATGGCTTCGACCGCGTCAGTGGGACCCGAGGGGGCGATGGTCTATTCGGTCAGCAGCATGAATTCGGCGACTCTTATACCCGTCGTAGTAGCCCTTGTGGCCGCCGGTTTCACCTTGGCCTTGGCAGTAAAGCGACGGGGTGCTCTCCAAGCAGGCACGCGGTCCTAAAGCAGCCCACCGGTGCGGCGATCTTAGGTCGCCGCACCGGATTGATAGAACCGCCGCCATCCGGCACCCTTTTACTGCCACAGCCCGGAACCATGCTCCAATCCAGCCATGCTGGGGTTCAATCTGGTTATCCACGGATTGGAGTTGGGAGCCGCCGGGGAGCTACCTGGAAGCGGTATCGGTGGGTAACCTAAGAAAGCTTTTCCCGAGTTGCGGCGGCAGCACATGCCTTCACTGCGGCGCGGAGAACATGGCCGCGTGGTGGACGCGATCGTGGGCAAGGCCTGTTGTCTGTCACGGACAGGTGCGCACACCTCCCTCGAGAGCAGATTCCTTGCCGTGACCGGCATAGCGGTAAGGCGCAAATTTCGTATGGTTGTCGTCGGTGGGTCAACGCCAGGCTCGCCCTTGCACTCATGGTGCGTGGGTGCGCCCGCCTTAGGGTGTACGGGTTACCGGGTGCGGGCGGAAATATCCTGTTTGGTCATGGCGCCGGCGCTGCCGAGGTAGCCGGCGGGGTCGCAGAACTGCCCGATACTGCCTGCTCCGAGGTGCTGGCCGAGTTCGGGGTATGCAAGGAGCTCTGATTCAAGTGTGGTGTGGGTTTCGATGGCGGTTTTGCAGGGCGTCGTAGATGACGTAGTGGGCTTCCTGGCGCCCCAGAACCGGGGCAACGCCCATCATGACGGCTTCGGCCACGATCAGTCCGCCGGTGATGGCGGTGTTCTCGCGCATCTGCTCGACGTTCACCTCGAGACCGGAGAGCATGAATTCTGCCCGGGCGAGGGAGCTGGAGAGCAGCAGGAACGACTCGGGGATGGTTGCCCATTCCAGATGCCAGGGGCCGGAGGCGCGTTCGAAGTCCTGCACCATGGCACCGAGCATGGCACCGAGCATGGCTGGTCTCCTGGAACCGCTTTTATCGGCCTTAGTGAGGGTATCGAAGATGAACCTTTGGACTTCTTCGAAGTGCCCCAAGGTACTGTTTCAATGGCTTTGTGCCAACCTCGGCGTAATGGGGGTGCACGACATTCAGCCTGTCTAGACTTGTTCAAGGAATTGTTGAACTTGGAAGGGATGGGTTGCCGTGGCTGCCAGGTACGTAACGATCGCTGAGGATCTACAGGCCCGGATCGCCAAAGGGCAGTGGGAGGTGGGCGCCTTCCTTGCATCGGAGCCGGAACTTGCATCCGAATATAGTGTGTCCCGGGAAACGCTCCGCGCGGCACTCCGTCAACTCGAGGATTCCGGGCTGATTGCCAGGCGCAAGGGCCAGGGTACCCGGGTGGTCAGGCTCCAGCCGGTGCAGGAATTCCACACAAAGCTCTCCTCTATCGAGGAATTGGCGCAGTATGGACGGACTGCTGAGCGCACCATCCTTTCGATCGAAGAGGTGGCCGTTGATAGCCACTTAGCTGATGAGCTGGGGGTGCACGAAGGTACGAGGCGGACGGTTATCACATCCACCCGACGGGATCCGTCAGACGGTGGCCCGCCGGCCTCCTGGGCAAAGGTCTACATTTCTCCCGCGGATGCACCCCTCATTCTGGAGGAACTCAAGGACAGTGACCGGCTCGTCGCCGACCTGGTTGCCGAACACACTGGCCGCCAAGTCACCCGTGTCCTGCAGCAGATCAAGGCGACCGCACTGGATGAGGAAGCCGCCAGGGCGTTGGGCGAAATACCGGGCTCGGTGGCCCTTCGGCTGTCGAGGTGCTATATGGATGCCGCCGGCGGGATTCTTGCCGTCGCGATCAGCACGCACCCTGCTGCCCGCTTCGTCTATGAATCAGTTCTCGAGCGCGGCTGAGCAGCCCTTTGGGCGGCTGCTGCAAAACCGGTCTTGACATAACCCCATGACATGCCTCACATTTGTCTAGACAGAAAGTGTGTCTAGACAAGTGAGGCGTCAATGAAGTCGCAAGAACAGCTCCTGGAAGCAGCAGCTCCCCGACCAAAGAAAGCCTGGTACCGAAGCCTGGGTACGCAGGTCATGATTGCCATGGCCCTGGGAATCGTGGTGGGCTTCGCGTTCCCGCAGTTCTCGGCCCAGCTCAAGATCGTCGGGGACCTGTTCCTGGCACTGATCAAGGCGGGCATCGCGCCATTGGTCTTCCTGACTGTGGTGTTGGGCATTCTCTCTGCCGGAAACCTCAAGCAGGCCAGCCGGATCGGGTTCTCCGCCCTCATCTACTTCGAGGTGGTGTCCACGCTCGCCCTTGGCCTGGGACTGCTCGCCGCGAACCTGCTGCATGTCGGTGAGGGCGCCGGCGCCCTCACCGCGAACAGCGGCAAGCCTCCGGCCACCGACGGCGACCACTCCTTCGCCGGCTTCCTCACCGGCATTTTCCCGGACAACTTCTTTGGCGCGTTCACGTCCGGCCAGCTGCTGCAGGTGGTCATCCTTGCCGTCATCTTCGGAGCGGGCCTGCTTACCCTCAAACCTGCCGTTCTCGGCAAGATCCAGGGCGGCCTGGACACCGTCTCCGAGGCGTTCTTCGGCTTCATCAACGTAATCATGAAGCTCGCCCCAATCGGAGCGTTCGGAGCCATCGCCTACTCGGTCGGCACCAACGGCAGCGCCATGCTGCTGGCCCTGGCCCAGCTCGTGCTCGAATACTGGGCCGTCGTCGCGCTGTTCATCACCGTCATCCTCGGCCTGGTCTGCCTGCTAGCCGGGTTCAACGTCTTCCGGATCCTGCGCTTCGTCAAGGTCGAGATGTCCCTCGTGCTCGGCACGGCCTCCTCCGAATCGGCGCTGCCCGGGCTGCTGAAGAAACTCACCGCCATGGGCTGCTCCAAGCAGAGCGTGGGGCTGGTGGTCCCCACCGGCTACGCCTTCAACCTGGACGGCACGTCCCTGTACATGTCCATCTGCACCATCTTCCTGGCCAACGCATTTGGCGTTCACATGGGACTGGGCGAACAGCTGGGCCTGATGGCCATCATGCTGCTGACGTCCAAGGGCGCAGCCACCGTCTCCGGCGGCACCTACGTCGTCTTCGCGTCGACCGTCGCAGCCACCGGCTACTTGCCGCTGGAAGGCGTCGCGATCCTCTTCGGCGTCTACCGGTTCATGTCCATCGCCACCGCCTTCTGCAACACCTTCGGCAACGTCGTGGCCACCATAGTCGTCTCCAAGATGACCAAGGAAATGGACGTCCCCAAGGTCCGGCGCGCACTGGCCGACCCCGCTGGCTTCCTCACCGAAATGGAACGCCGGGAAGCCAAGGAAGCCGCATCCCCCACCGTGCCCGGCACCGGGGCTGACACCCCCGCATTTGCCGCCGGCAACCACGAATCCGCCAGCCTCTCGACCGCCGCCACGAAGTAAAGGATCCACCCATGAGCTCCACCGTTTACGACTCCCTGCTGTTCCGCGACATGTTCGGCACCGCCCGCATGCGCGAAGTGTTCAGCGACGACGCGTACGTCAGCCGCATTATCGACACAGAAACGGCCCTCGCCCGCGCCGAAGCCCGCGTTGGCCTCATCCCGGGAGACGCCGCGGCCCGCATCACGCAGACCGCCAACTTCGCCGGGCTCGACCAGGAGCGGCTCCGCCGCGAAACAGAGATCGTCGGCTACCCCATCCTGCCGATCGTGCAGCAGCTCTCCGAGCAGTGCGGCGACGACGGCGGCTACATCCACTGGGGCGCCACCACCCAGGACATCATGGACACGGCCACGATGCTCCAGTGCAAGGAAGGCGTCGCCCTCCTCACCGAACAGCTCAACGGCGTCCGGGCTGCCTTGGCGCGGCTCGCCGAAACCCACGTGAACACCCTCGCCGCCGGCCGCACCCACCTGCAGCACGCCCTGCCGGTGACCTTCGGCTACCGCTGCGCCGTCTGGCTTTCCTCTCTGGACCGGCAGGCCGACCGGCTCGCCCAGGCAGCCGAGCGCGACCTCATGGTCCAGTTCGGCGGCGCGGCTGGCACGCTCGCCTCCCTCGGCGAAGGACCCGAAGGCCTGGAAACACGCGCCGCCCTGGCAGCGGAGCTCGGACTGACGGACCCCGACATCACCTGGCATGTTGCCCGGGACGGCCTGGCCGAACTGGTGTCCCTGCTGGCCAACATCGGCGGCTCCCTCGGCAAGATCGCCCTGGACGTCATGCTGATGTGCTCCTCCGAGTACGGTGAAACGGCCGAGCCGTTCGTCATGGGCCGCGGCGCCAGCTCCACCATGCCGCAGAAGCGCAATCCGATTTCCTGCGAACTGATGCTCGCGGCGGCCAAAATGCTCAGGGACAAGTCCTCCACGATGCTCGACGCCATGGTGCAGGACTTCGAACGCGCCACGGGCCCCTGGCACCTGGAATGGGCCACCATTCCGGAATCTTTCCTGCTGCTGTCCAGCTCGCTCGCCCAGGCAGAATTCATGCTCTCCGGCCTCGAGGTGGATGTCGACCGGATGCGTGAGAACACCGCCATCACCGGCGGGCTGATCGTTGCCGAAGCCGTCATGATGGCCGTCGCCCCGGTACTCGGCCGGCAGGAAGCCCACCACGTCATCTACGACGCCTGCAAAGCCGCCATCGAAACGCGCACCACGCTGGAATCTGAACTCCTCAAGCACCCGGAGCTGGTCCAGCATCTCGGGGCAGACCGCATCGCCCAACTCTGCGACCCTGCAGGCTACCTCGGCAGCGCAGGCGCCATGACCAAACAGGTCATCTCCTCCCGCACCCGATAGCCCGTACCTACGGGAGGCCAACCACCGGTGCAGACCAAAGCACCGGTGGGATTGGGCATTTAACAAGGAGCAACGGCTGGCCCCGGTCTCAGAACCCCCGTCCAAATGCCGTGCTTTCAAGACAGTCGGCACGACCAGACCCGAATCCCTGGTGAGCAGGGGAGATTGTGTTACCACCTGCCGTTCGCGCAGAAGATCATCTACTTCTACTGGTCCCGTTCAAAGGTCGGTAATGGAGATTCCGTCAAGCAATCGGCCGGTCCGATTGGGGGGTACCCTCAATCAGACCATGCACCGACCTACTTCGCGGGCCCGGGGAAATTGTTTAGTTGGCTGCGTTCGAATTCAACCAGGACTGCAGGCTCGTAAACATCGCAAGCCGTTATCCGGGTTAAAGCCGCTGGCATCAAGCGGAGCCGGTTTTATCCGGCCCCGCTCCTCCACGACGCTGGGAGTGAGTGCCGGGGAGGTCATTAGCACCTTCATCCCGGCGGAGGTCACCGGCTTCCGTTGGGAGAGCCGCGCTGATGACCAGGCCAAGTACGTTCCCTCAAGCCGCCGATAGTATGCCTTCCACCTGCTTTAACTGCGATGTCCAGCGAAAGATTCGTTGAGCGCTTTCTGAAAAGCGGTGTTCGCCCAGCCGGGGTGCTGGGGGGCCGAATTCGAACCAGGCAAGGTTCCCCAATAGCCCAACTCGGCACACCGTGTGACGGCGTAGCGGGCGAAGTCCTGGCCGATAGGCCCGTCCTCGAAATCCGCCTGCAGGGGTGTGTAACCGATCCACCCTTCGCCGATGACGGCCGGGACGTCGTGGTGGTGGGCCCAGTTCGCTGTCGCACGTAGTCGGGCATCGACTGCCTGCTTCATCTCCAGTTCATGGCGGCCGTAGTTACGGTATAGCCACGTGTCCCAGGCCACGGGGTCCACCCAGTCGTAGGCGTAGAACATGCTTGGGCTAATTCCGGTGGCTTCCAGCCGCCAGGGCGCGACTTGGGCTCCCCAGGTGGCAAAGTTGGGCGCGTCAGGGCGGAGAAGGCTGCGCAGCTCCGCGCTGGGAAACGCGGGTGGCGCGGCCCGGACTTGTGCCCAACGCTCGAGTTCATGGAGTACCCCATAAACATAGATGTGCTGATGGGCGACCTGGGCATTGTCCGGAACTGAGTTCATGTCCAGGTAGGGCGGAATTCCGTAGCAAACAGTGGAGAGGAGGTCCGGCTGTAGCCGTTGCAGGTTGTCGAGGGCCGCTTCGAGGTACGGCCGTTGGCCCCAGTAAGTGTTCTCGCCGTCGGTTACGACCTGGCCGAGGCGGGAGAGATCGACCTCATTGTGTAGCTCGAGATAGGCGATTCTGTCGGCCAGTCCGGCCTCGCCCAGAAAATCGGACAGGCGGCCCAACGCTTCAGCGAGTGCCATGTGCCGGAGGTTTGGCGAAATCGCACTAAGCATGTCGTGCCAGGCCGATGTCTCCAGGAAGGCCGGGCTCTGTTGGTATTCCCAGGATGAAACGATGACGTAGCAGTCGTTCCTGCGGGCTGCCTCGAACAAGTTCATAAGGTGCGCCCGACCGTTGATGGTCTGCCCGCCAGCCGCGTCGTACCACCGCGTCCGTTGGCCCGTTTCGCCGCCCATGTTGGTGAGTTGGAGCGCGGTGGATTCAATCTGGTGGTCACCGAATAGCAGCAAAGGGGCGGCGCAGATCCGGACTGTGTTGTAGCCGCGGGCGACGGCTTGACGGAATGCCTCGTCCAGATCGTGGAACGGTTCGCCGGGAGCGGTCTGGGTGTACCAGCTGAAATCCCAAAGAGTGATGGTTAGCTTGGCGGGTAAATGGAGGGGGTTTTCATGAAGTCCTTCATAATCTTTGGGGGAATGGCGGGCGTGCTCGATCTCAGCCTTTGACGCTGCCTTCGACGAGGCCGGCGCGCCAGAACCGCTGCAGGCTGACGATGGCAATGACAATGGGGACGATCGAGATGAACGAACCTCCGATAGTCAGCTGGTACATCTCGGGCACTCTGTCGGCGACGCTGCGCCACTGCGAGAGCCCAAGAATGATGGGGTACAAATCCCGGTCGGAGAGCATGATCAGCGGCAGGAAGAAATTGTTCCAGCTTCCAACGAATTGGAACAGGAAAATCGTCACGGCGACCGGAGCCATGAGCCGCAGTCCCAAGGTGAAGAAGGTCCGGAATTCGCCGGCGCCATCGAGCCGGGCCGCCTCCAGGAGAGTGTCGGGTATCGCGGCTTTGGCGTAAATTCGGCCGAGGTACACCCCGAAGGGACTGACCAGAGAGGGCAACAGGACCGACCAGTATGTGTTCACCAGGCCGAATTGGGTCATCAGCAGGAACAGCGGCAGAGCCAGCGCGGTCCCCGGGATCATCACTCCGGCAAGGATCACGTCGAAGATCCGTTCGCGGCCGCGGAATTGGAACTTCGCCAAACAATACCCTGCCATGAGCGAGAACAGCGTGGCGAAGACGGCGCTGACCGCTGAATAGATCACGCTGTTCAGAACCCAGCGCAGGTAGATGCCGTTGTCGAACGTCAGTACGTCGCTGATGTTCTGAAAGAGTTGTGGATCGCTGAACCATAGACCCGAGGAGGTGAAAAGTCCCGCCCTGTCCTTGGTCGCTGCCACGATGAGCCAATAGACCGGCAGCAGGAAGTAGATTGCGGCGGTCGCCATCACGGTGGTCGTGAGGATCCTTGCTGTCAGCGGCGCCTTGCCTGCTTTCCGGGTTTTCTTGGGAAGCGCTTTGGCAGTCCTTCGGGTGCTGGCTGTGGTCCCGTTCTCGGTGTTTTCCACAATGTCGGTGCTCATCACACGCTCCGTTCTTTGCGGGTGACGAATTTGAGGAAGCCGAAGGACAGGCCGGTGGCCGCCACGGCCAGGATCACGGCCTCAGCTGCTGCGAGGTTGTAGTTGTTCCGAGTAAACGCTTCGTTGTAAGCGGCCAGGTTGGGGGTGTACCCGGTGCCGATGCTCGGCGAAATGGGTTGCAGGATCATTGGTTCGGTAAACAGCTGGATGGTGCCGATGATGGTGAAAACGGTGGTGAGGATCAGGGCCGGACGGATCAACGGGAGTTTGATTTTCGTGACCATTTGCCACGCGTTCGCCCCGTCTATTTCTGCTGCTTCGAAGAGGTCCTGATCGATCGACTTAAGCTGGGCCACCAGGACCAGCATGTTGTAGCCGGCGTACTGCCACGTCACGATGTTGGCGATTGACCACAGTATGGAGCCGCCGCCCAGGAAATCGAGCCTGATCCCGAGAAGGTTTCCGACGTCGATGAGCGGGCTGAGCTGGGGGGTGTAGAGGAAGCCCCAGAGCATCGAAGCGATCACCCCCGGCACGCCATATGGCAGGAAGAAGGCGGTGCGGAAGAACTTCACCCAACGCGCCGAGGCAGCGTCGAGCAGCAGTGCCAGGACCGTGGCGAAGACGATCATGAGGGGCACCTGGACTGCGGCGAAGAGGAGTACCCTGCCGAAGCTGGCCGTGAATGTAGGGTCGCCTAACGCCTGGATGTAATTGTTCAGTCCGACGAATTCGGGAGATCCGGCCTTTCCGAACGCGCCTGAGCGCTTGATCCCCATCACGCTCTGGTAGAGGGCGAACAGGATCGGCACGATCAGGAACAGTGTCATGAGCAGCAGGAACGGGCTCAGGAACCCGACGACGGTCCAGCGCCGCCGGGTGGTGATAGAAGTCATCTCAGCATCCTTGAGTGAGTAGGAAACGGCTGGGCAGGGGAGGCGCGCAGAGGCTGCCTCCCCTCCCGGTCTTAGCTGCCGGCCCGGACGTTCAACCCTTTGGCTTTCAGGTCGTCCAGTGTCTGCTGCTGTGCTTTTGCCACTGCGTCGACGAAAGTCCCGTGCCCTTCAACGGCCGCTTGGAAGGCGTCGTTGAGGTGCTGGTAGGTCGTGGCTGTGGTCGGAATCCACTTCCATTCGTTATTGACTGCCTTGTCGGAGTCAGCCCAGATTTGCTTGGTCTCCTGGCCGCCGAGGAACTTGGACGGTGCGGATAGCGACTTGTTGCTCAGGCCGTCTTTGGCGGCTGGCCAACCGAACCCGCCGTCGTAAAGGTACGCGATGCTGCGAGGATCGGAGTTGAGCCAGAGTGCGAAGTCAGCCGCTTCCTTGGCATTCTTGGTGGTTTTCAGCACTGCGGTAGTGGATCCGCCCCAGTTGGAGGAGGCGAATTTCCCGCCGCCCCACTGCGGCATAGGTGCCACGGACCATTTACCGGACGTGCCTGCAGCGTTGCCTTTGAGGATAGCCTCGCCCCACTGCGCCGAGGCCCAGCCCACGATGTTGCCGTTCTGCAGATCGCTGTACCAGCCGTCCGCAAAGTCCGGCTCCGTCTTGATCGCACCTGACTTGATCAGATCGTCCCAGTACTGTGCCACCTTCCGGGTCTCCGGTGTGTCTATGTTTACTGTCCAGGTGTCGCCGTCCAGGCCGAACCACTTTGCCCCCGACTGCCATGCCAGCGCGGTGAACCATGCAGAGTTTCCGGGCGGGAAGGTGGAGAGATACTGCTTGGGGTTCGCGGCGTGCACCTTGGCTGCAGCGTCCGCGTATTCTTGCCACGTGGTGGGCGGCTTGATCCCGAGTTTAGCGAAGACGTCCTTCCGGTAGTAGAGACCCATGGGTCCCGAGGCCTGCGGCACGGCCACGATCCTGCTGTCGAAGGTCGACTGCGCTACCTGCCAGTCGATGAATTTGTCTGCCTGGTCGGCCATGCCCAAGGGGGCGAGGTCTATCAAGCTGTCGTCCATCACGAATTCCGGCAGATTCTGATACTCGATCTGGGCCAGATCCGGCGCGCCGGAGCCGGCCTGCAGGGCGGTCCGCATCTTCGCGTAGGTGCCTGAACTGCCCGCGGGTACGGTTTCGAGTTTTACCTGGACGTTCGGGTGTTCCTTGTTCCACAGGTCCACTGACTTGTCCAGGCCGGCGGGCAGCCAGCTCCAAAAGGTGAGGTGCACAGGTGCGTTTGAGTCTTGGTTGGTCGGCCCTGGGGCGGAACACGCTGTTGCGAGACCGACTGCCAGGACAACGCTCACCCCCGTCACTAGTTTCTTAAACATCGTTGTTTTTCCTTCCGTCATGGTGTGGTCGTTGCAGCCATGGAAGCGTCTGTGGCCGGCACGGTGATGCTTTGTCGCCCTGCAGCTGCCAGTGTCCGCAGGCGCGCGGCGCGCCGGGCTGCGGCTTCCTCGGGTTCCTCCGCGAAGAGCAGGAGCTCAGGGAGTGAGGTCGCGAAATAGTCAACATTAGGGGCTTCCCGTTCCAGACGCTGCGCGGTCTCGTCCAGATGCTGCCAGGATGCTTCCGCTGCCGGGTCTCCGAGGCGGCCAAGCACGCAGCCTGCCGCATAGATATCGTCGTCGTTGACCTCTGCGGCGTTTCGATGCGGCCCGGCAGGGTCCTGATAGATGCCCGACCAGGCCTCCAAGGCCCCGTCGGAGTCGCCCATCGCTTCAAGGACGTCTCCGAGAGTCAGGAGCACCGGCGCCATACTGGCCAAGGGATGCCGTGCCTCGCCGAGCGTCCGCGGGGTGTGGATCGCCTTCTGGACGTAGTCCAAGGCAATGGTGATCTGGCCGCGGTCTTTGGATTCCTGGGCGAGGGCCAGTGCTGCGGCCTGCCAGGCTGACAGGGCGCGGCCTTCGCCGCCCTCCCAAGGCTGGAAGGTGCGGCCGGACATGATGCGGTGGGCTTCGGCCGCCTCGCCTTGTTTGATCAGAAGATCGCAGAACTCTATGGTCAGGTCGTCCCGGCTGAGTATGGTCTCGCCGTAAGTGCGCAGCCGGGCCAGCCGTTCCTCGGGCCCGGATCCCAGCCTCCGCAATAGTTGGTCACTTTCGTAGACCAGTCGCGGATCGTTTTCGGCAACCTGCATGGCCCGTTCGTAATATGCCAGGGCTGCGCCGCCGTCCCCGTCAGCGTGGAAGACGGCCACGGCCGCATTGCGCAGCACCACCGGGTCGGACGTGCCGGAAGCGACGGCGGCGCGGAACTGCTCCCAAGCCCTCGCGTGTTCCCCGCAGCCATAGAGCAGTGCGCCCATCAGCGCGGCAACAGTGCTGTCGTCCGGCACGAGCGTCCGCGCGCGGGCAAGAACCCGGAACATGTCGTGGCCGCTTGGGAAACAAAGTTCCGCTCCTGGAGCATCGGCTGCGGCAGCGGCGCCCTGCAACGTATCGTCGCACGTCATCAATGCGTAGTGGGCGATCACTGCAGCGTTTCCCGTTGCGGTGGGGTGGGTTTCCCTGGCTTGCTCGAACAGTGCTCGGGCCTGGTCGTTCTGACCGAATCCTTGGAGCTCGAAGGCGACGTCCAGGACGACAAGACCATCGGCGCTAAGCTGCATGCCAGCCAGCTGCCGCAGGAGCTGGTCGAGGCCGTCCAAGGCGAGCCCTGCATCCAGCACCTTCCCGGCTTCCTCGGTTCGGCCCAGCCGGCGAAGCACGATCACCTTCCCGGCGATGGCCCGCAGGTTGTTGGTGTCCAGGCGCAGGCATCGATCGAAGCACTCCAAAGCTTGGCCCAGTCTTCCCTCCCTGATGTCGAGGCGGCCCATCTCGAAGCAAGATGGAGACGCCCATTTGACGTCCCAGGCGGCTTTCGCGAAGGCCGCATAAGCCTTCGGCTCCAGTCCGAGACTCATGTTACAAAGGCCGATCAGGTAGGAGGCTTCACCGTCACGTGGGTTGTTGTTGCGGCGGGTGAGCCGGCCCAGAGCCCGCTCAGCGTAGCCGAGGGCTTCTTCATAGTCGAAGTGTTCGTAGCGTTCTCGGGCGAGGGCAAGGTTGCTGCGGACGTCGCCAGGGTCCCGTCGCAATGCCTCCATCCAATACGGCAGCGGCGAACGGGTGGGGTGCCGGTACTGAACTAGGTGCAGGCCGGTGATGTAAAGTTCCTCGATTGTCTCGATGTCCTCCGGCGCCGGCGGCTCCGTTGCCAATGGTGGTTCGCTTACATAGACGACCGCCGGGCGCGCCCAGCTAAGCAATTCGCTGCCCCCTTCGGAGATGGAGATTCGCACGTCCTCGGCGGCATACTCGCCATCCACCCCGACCTCGCCAAGCCAAGGTTCGCCGGGGGCGAGGCGGACATCTTGGGCGTACAGCTCGGCGTCGCCGGCTGCGAGTGTGATTCTGGCGTCAATCAAACGAGTGGCCGCCGCACCAATGCCGAGCCGGGTGGTGCCCTGTCCCGGCTCAACATCGAGGTGCACTGCTACATCGGTCGTGGCGTGGTGAACGACTCCGACTCGCGACACAGGATACCAATACTGCGAGAACGTTTTGGTTTCGCCTGGGCCAATGAAGGTAAAATCTGGCTGGTTGTCGGTGTACACCCCTGCCATGAGCTCGACGTACGGGCCATCATTCTCGGTCAGAGCTGCGTCCCACGCCCAGCCAAAGGGTGAATTCCCCCAGGTCCACTGCTTCTTACCCGGCGCGATATGCCGGTCTGCCCAATGCACGAACCCGGCGTCAGCCTTGAAGTCGTAGCCGCCGAAGAAGCTGTCCTCGGTGTCGGTGACCATGTAAGAAGTTGGTGCAGGGATGTTCCGGTAGTAGTCGAGCCGGGCAGCGTCGGGGCTCACCGCCGATTTCAGCCCCGGGTAATCCACTCCGTAGTATGGCCTGTCCGCTTCGGGAAAGCTGACGATGGCCCGGCGGGCGTGATCGGCGACATAGCGGACATCGGTCGGAAAGAAGGACTGGTATTCATCGTGGACGCGTGCCGCGACGTTGGCCCACCAGAGGAAAGTCTTGGTCTCGCTGGTCCGGTTGAAGAGCCGCACCTTCAATTCGATGAGGTTGCTCTCGGCACTCAGGTGGACGCCGTGCATGCCCTTCATCCGATCAAAGGGATCATGGTCCGAGCACCACACGGTCACCGAGCCGCTGTCATGCGTTTCGATCTCGGTCTCGACCGGAAACGCGGTCGCCGGACGGTGATGCTGCGGCCAGTTGAACTCGACACCGCCCGAGATCCAGGGACCGTCCAGACCGACCAAAGCGGGCTTAATGACGTTGTTCCGGTAGAAAAAATCGTAGCCGTTGGTCTTGTCATAACCGATGTGGATCCTGCCACCCAGTTCCGGTAACACCATGAGCCGCACGAACCGGTTTTCCAAATGAATCGCAGCCCACTTGCGCGGCCGCGATTCAAGGGCAACGCGCTCGGTGAAAGGCATCGGATACACCTTGCCGCTCGAGCCTTGGTAGACCCGGTTCTCAAAGAACATCGGGTAACGTTCGGGTGCGCCCACATCAAAGGTGGCAATCTCGACGGGCTCATGCCAAGCAACAGCAGCGCCCCCAGCAAGAGCCTCCGCAAGATGGGCAGGAACTTCGGGAAGGGTAAGTTTCGGGGTCTCGTCTTCAACATGCACAGTTACAGAATGCTCCCTTGCCCGATCCGCCAGAATGGTGATATCTATCCTTACTATGGACAATTCTATTCTTACAAGCCGTCGAGCTCATCTGAGGGTAGAGCAATCATTGCCTCGACTTATGGACGGCTTTCCAAACCAGCGCCTCGTGGTTCTTCCTCGTCCGTTGATCCGGAGGACGCTGGCGTCTCCCATCACGGAGAGGCTCTCGGTCACGGACGCAGGCTTTTTCCCCCACGCGCGCCGGCATGGCCGGGTCCGGCCAGCGGGTGTGCCGGAGACGATTTTTATCTTCTGCGTCGGGGGCCGCGGACAAGTGAGCTTGGGCGACACCATCCATAACGTCCGTCCGGCCGACTTCATCGTCATCCCTTACGGGACGCCACACAGCTACATAGCGTCGGATTCCGACCCTTGGTCGATCTGGTGGTTCCATGCCCGGGGCACTGACCTGCAGGAACTGACAGACGCCCTGGACGTGACCACAACGCAGCCCAGCTTCGCCGTAAAAGGCGTGGAACGGATCATCCATCTTATGGATGACCTGGTCAGTAAGCTCGAGGTCGGCTCCGAGACCCAGGCGGCACTGGGGGCCTCAGGCGTTGCCTGGCACCTGCTCGTGGAGCTGGCACTTGACCGGCTGACTCCTGAGCACGGCGACCCCTTGCAGATCGCCATGACCCGGATCGCCGACTCATTGGCCAGCTCTCTGCGGGTTCCCGACATTGCGGCCGAGGCCGGCGTTTCGGTCTCCTACCTCAGCGCGATGTTCAAAAAAACCACCGGAGGTGGCGTACTCGCCTACCAGACCGATCTACGGATGCGTAAAGCCCGCAGTCTTCTGGAGGAAACCGACTTGAGCGTCGGTTCTATTGCGGAACGGGTGGGTTATGCGGATCAACTCTATTTCTCCAAGGTGTTCCGCACGAAGCACGGCCAGAACCCCAGCGAGTTCCGCCGTCAAACGCGGATGTCCGCCCCCTAGACCGTGGTTCTCCCGCTGTTACATCTCGATTGACCAGCCGCAACGCCCGTGTCCCCAGGAAACCCGGGGACACGGGCGCTGCCGGGCCTGCGGCGCCCGGACGCCGGGCCGGCTACCGCCGCGCCGCTTGATTCTTTGACAGAACGGGGAGCGCGGCGTCCTGGAACGCTGCATAGACCAGCTTCTTCGTCCCGTCGAATGCGAGCATTCCCATCACGGAGACGCCGTTGTACGCCTGGTTGTAACCGGCGCGTTCTTTGTAGTCCTTCAACACCCAGTGGGTGTAGCCCGCTACGTATTCCGGACGGGCAGCTACTTCGTCCCAGTGCGCTTGAAAGTAAGCCGCCTGCCATTCCTCCGTGCCCTGCGTATCCGCCGGGCCGTGGTTTCCCGGAAGCGACCACGTGCCGTTCTCTGTGATAAGGATCGGCTTGTCTGGGTATTTTGCATGCACGCCATCGATGGCACGACCGAGGTCGCTGCTGGCACCGTAGAAGTATCCGAAGTACTCGTTGAATCCGATCACGTCGGCAATGTCGAACGCAGGGTCGGCAGTTGTTGAAGATGCCCACGTCACGGGCCGCTGGGAAATATCGACGGCCTTCACGGCGTCTTTCATGTCCTTGATCCAAGCCTTGTAGGCTGCGCCGCCAGGATCTATCTCCGACTCGTTTTGCAGGCCCCACAAAATAACCGAGGGACTGTTGTGCTGGTTCCACGCCATCATCACCGCAAGAGCCCGGGATAGCCCGTACTGCTCCGTCTGAAGTCGTTCCTGAGGCGTATTTAGCCACATGTTGTCAACGTCGTCCATGAGCAGCATGCCGTTTTCATCGGCCCACTCATAGACGTAGGGGTGGCGGTTGTAGACGGAGTTCCGCAGGAAATTTGCGTGTGCTTCTTTTGCTGAGTCGAGTTCACGCTTCAGGTCCGCCGTGGTCATTGCCCGACCGCGGGTGGCGTTCTCTTCGTGCCAGTTGAGTCCTTTGAGGAACTGCTGTCGGCCGTTGATTGTGATTTTCGATCCATGCACTGAGAGCTCCCGTGCGCCGTACCGCGTGGTCAGCTCGTCCCGTTCTCCGCGGTCTGTCTCGACGCGGGCGGTTGCTTCCTGAATGGTCGGCGATTCTGGGAACCAGCGCTGCACCCCGGGGGTGTCTCCTATGACCGAAACCACGCCAGTCGCTCCCGCGGCGATAGAATAACCGACTGTTACTGGCTTCATGCCCGTTTTCTTTCCGGGGTCGACGGTCACGTGACCCGAAGATCGGCCGCTGCTGGTGTTTTCAATCACCACGCGGCCATCGAAGGTGCGTCCGTCGGCCTTCACCAAGAGCTTGCTGATGACTACCTCTGGGGTGGCTTCGATCCACGCCGACCGAGTGATCCCGGCATAGGGCCAGTAGTCGACAGGCTTGTAGGGAATAGCCTTATTATCGGTAATTGGATTGGCGCCCGTGGCGTAGTCCGGATAGGACGGGGCCCGGTAAACGCGCACTGCGATGCTGGCTCGTTCCCCCGGGGCGATGGCATTCTTCGCTGGGAGCGAAAAGGGTGTATTTCCACCCTCATGCGTTCCTAGGAATGCACCGTTGACCCAGACGTCGGCTCTGTAGTTGACCGCCAAGAAGTTCAGGCGAATATCTTTGTCATTCCATGACTTCGGAATGTTCAGTTCGCTGCGGTACCAAGCGTATCCGTCCGTGAAAGCGGTACCTTGGCCGAAATTGGCGCCGTCTAGCGACCCGAAGTCGGGGGTGTCCTCCAGATCCCAGGCGGCCGGGATGCGGGTGCTTGCCCATGATTTATCGTTGTATTTGGTGGCGAACCATTGCTCGTCGAGTCCGCGGTTTCCTGGATCAAAAGTGAATCGCCACTTGCCGTCGAGCTTTTGGTAGTCCCGCGTGGGTTGTGTGTGGCTCCACCCGTCAAACGATGGCACTACCCGCCCATACTGGCTGACGACGTTGGTGCCCCCTATCGAGAGGATCTCGGTACCGGCAGGTTCGTTTGCACCGCTGACCGGTCCAGCGCTTGGCGTGCCCTCAGCTGGGCCGCCCAGGAATGCCAACGCCCCAATGGCGAGTCCTGTCATCGCTGCGGTAGGCAATCTGAGCCTACGCAACAGGCACCGCTTTCGACGTTCCCAATTTTTCATGGGGCGATAGTCCTCTCGAGAATGGATGCTTAGCACTCGGCCTGGAGCGCTGATCCGACTGTACGAGGGGGACGACGCACCAGGAAGGCATCATTGAATGCTGTATATGGACAATTCGACGATTAACCCGTCCTGATTCTTGGCCCGTGACGCTTGGCAGCCCCGATGAAAAGATATGCGCGACAAACCCTGAAAAGGAGGAGGCTCGGGGCGGGTGACCTCACGGCCACTCCTAGTTACGCCTCGTAGTGGAAGCGCTTAATGGAATCAAGCCCAGCCAGGCTGCCCGCAGCCCGAACCTGGGCGAGACAAGCCGGCCAGTGGTATTGCCTGCGGGAAAACAGGTCCGCTCGCACTGCCGGAGGTCGTGACGAGACGCTGAACAGTTTCGGCTGCGCGTTCCGGTGTGAGGGTCTTTTCCGTCCTTGGTAGGCGCCGCGCTGTTGGCCAAGGCAATGCCTCCGAGCCGGCGTTCCCGATGAGGGCGCGTTCGAATTCGGCGAAGGCTCCCAAGACGGAGAGCATGGGGCAGGGTGAGGCGTTGGACCAGAGCGTGCAAGTCATCGAGGTTCCGGACAGGCAGCCCATCCTGTGACCCGACGACCGTGGCCCCGTCACGCGCGAACCGGAGCAACTCGGTCAGCTGAGGCCGGCCGGCAATCCTGCCGGAGGCATTGTCCGTGAAACCTGCTCCAGAATCAAACCGTCAAGCTCGCGCCCCCGTTCTCTTCAAGAGGGCGGGCTGACCCGTACGCACCCGATTCACTGACCAGCCAATGGTGCCACCAACCCCCGAACCTGTCAGATTGAGTTCTAGGTCCTCCCCAGAGGGAAAATCAAGACGTATTGGCCCGAGGCGTCAGGTTGGGGTATATGTCAACTGGACCGATGCCCATCGACCAATCTGCCTACTTTTTCAGGGTGGCCTCGATGATTTCGAGGAGGAAGGGGGCAACGATGCTTCGTGAGATGCGGATGTCCACGACCAGGGTGCCGTGGGCGCCGTCCTGCACCCAGGCGTTTACTCTGTCGAGGTCGTCCATGGTCTCGACGACGGCGCCGGTCGCGCCGAATCCTTCCGCGAGTTTGCTGAAGTCTGCCTGGTCGATTTCCATGATTTTCTCGTCCAGGCCCTGGGCACCGTATTGGTGGATTTCGGCGCCGTAGCAGGCGTCGTTGAGTACCAGAACGATGGCGCTGTGCGCGGTCCGGTTAAGCGAGTCGAGGTCGGGCAGGCCCATGATTCCGCCGCCATCGCCGGTGACGAGGACGGTTGTGGCGTCGGGCCGGGCGCGGAGGGCTCCGGGAGCCGAGGGGAAGCCGAGCCCGATGGACTGGAAGTGGGTTCCGACCATTGTGAGACTGTCGGTGGCGGGCAGATCGAAGTAGTAACTGGGCCACCCGATGAAGTGGCCGCCGTCGGTCACGACCTGCCTGTTGGCGGGAAGGATCTCGTTGAGCCGTGACATGACGGTGCGGGGGTCGAGGCGGCCGTCCGCGGCCTGGCCGGTGCCGCTGTCACGGGTGTATGTCAGTCGGGAGTTCCGCGCTTCGGTGGCTATTCCGTCCCATCTTTCTTTGGCCTGCACCGTCGCTGGCAGGAATTCGAGCAGGCCGACGACAACATCTTTTGCGTTGCCGTGGAGGAACTGTCCACGCGGGGGTTTGTTGGGCTCGTCTCGATGTCGACCTGAATGACGGTGGCTTCGGGAGCGAACTGGTTGCCGAAAGCCATGGTGAACTGGTTCAGCCCGGCGCCGACGATGAGCACGACGTCGGCCTGCCGAATGAGCTTGGAGCTGTCCTCGGCGGCGAAGCCGCCGCACACGCCTAGGTCCCATTCCCTGCCGGCGAAGATCCCCCGGGCCGGCGCGGAACTGACGGTGAGGGCACCGATACGATCTGCCAGAGCTCCGAGTTCGGCTGCCGCTTCCCGGGCTCCGCGGCCTGCGAGGACGAGGGGACGATGGGCTGAGGCGAGCAGCCGGGCGGCCGCCGCGGCGTTGTCCTTTGCCGGGGGAGTGACGGCCGGGGATGGGAGGGGGGTGCCTGCCCAGATGATAGTTTCGTCGTCGGCTTCCGCGGCGGCAAGGTCGTAGGGGACGGTCAGGACCACAGGCAGCCGTTCCGAGGTGGCGATCTCAAACGCCTGGCGCGTCGCGGCCCGAGGTGCTTGTTTAGTTGCGGTTACCGTGCGGGCGCCTACTGCGTGGGCAAGTTTGGTTTGGTCCACGTCCCAGGGTCTGGGGCCTGTAGTGGGTTCTCCTCCCACGACGACAACAAGGGGCGTGCGGGACATGGCAGCCTCGGCCAGGGGCGTCAGGGCATTGGTGTAGCCGGGGCCATAGGTAGTGGTGGCCACGGCGATGCGCCTACTGATGCGGTGGTAGGCATCAGCTGATGCGACAGTAGCCGCTTCATGGCGAACACCTGTTATATGGACACGTTTTTGGCGGGCGAGTGCATCGGCGAGGTGGGCGTTGCCGTTCCCCATGAGGGCGAACACTTCGTCAGTGTGGTCGGCGATGGTTTCAGCGACGGCGTCGGAAACAGTGGTCACAGGGATCCTTTGTCAGGTTCAGATCGTGGGGCCGCGGGCTGGAGGAGTGCCCGGCGCTTGCATTAGCGGGCGCTCCTCCAGCTCGGGGCTGTCAGGAGGCCGCGGGTACCGGGTGGGGTTCTTCTTCCCGGCGTCTGCGGTTGGAGACCCGGCTGTGGATGGCGGAAGCCGTGAACAGCACGGCGAGCCAGATCGGCAGCGCGATGGCGCCCGTTTGGAAGTCGGGAATTATGGCCATGAGGACTACGAGCAGGGCGAAGAAGGCCAGGCAGAGGTAGTTGGCATAGGGGTAAAGGGGGGAGCGGTAGGTGCTGATCTCTCCGTCGCGCTGCTGGGTTTTGCGGAAGCGCAGGTGGGCGATCGCGATGGCGCTCCAGGTGATGATTTCGGCGCAGAGGATGACGGCCACGAGCACCAGGAGCAGTTGGCCGGGGAAGAGGTAGTTCAGCAGCACCACGACGCCGGTGATTGAGGAGTTGGCGAGGAGCCCGGCCACGGGGACGCCGCGGCGGTTCGTGCGGGCGAACAGTGCCGGCGCTTGCCCTCTCTGGGCGAGGCCGTGCAGCATGCGCGCCCCGCTGTAGACCATGGTGTTGTAGACCGACAGGGCGGCGGTCAGTACCACGATGTTGAGGATTACTGCGGCGCCGCCGATGCCCAGCCCCACGAGGATGAGGACGAACGGGCTGCCGTCCAGACCGATGCGGTCCCAGGGCCAGATCACGAGCATGATTCCGATGGCCCCTACGTAGAAGATCAGGATGCGGAAGATCACGCGGTTGATGGCTTTGGGGATGCTCCGTCCCGGGTCTTTGGTCTCGCCGGCGGCGGTGCCGAGGGATTCAATGCCGCCGAAGGTGAAGGTCACAGCGACGAGGGAGAGCATGAATCCGCCCAGGCCGTGCGGGGCGAAGCCGCCATGCTGCCAGAGGTTTCCCAGACCGACCGGGCCTTGGCCGGTTCCGAGGCCGAAGATCAGGGCAAGGCCAAAGACAATCATGGCTACGACCGCGGCGACTTTGATGATGGTGAACCAGAACTCGAACTCCCCAAAAGCGCTGACATGGATGAGATTGGCGCCGGTGATGACCACCAGGGCGATGAGAGCAGTAACCCAGTGGGGGTGGCCGGGGAACCAGAAGTCAACGAACAGCCCGGCGGCGGTCAGTTCCAGCATGCCGACCACGATGCAGGTGAACCACCAGTTCCATCCCGCGGCGAATCCGGCGCCCTTGCCGATGTATTCGTGGGCGTAGGTGCTGAACGAACCGGAGACTGGCCGGGCGACGGCCATTTCCCCGAGCATGCGCATGATCATGAAGATCACCGCGCCGGCAATGATGTAGGCGAACAGGACAACGGGTCCGGCGGTCTGGACGCTGGTACCGGACATCAGGAACAGCCCGGTGCCGATGGAGGATCCAAGGGCGATCATCTGGATGTGCCGGTTTTTGAGTCCGCGCTGCATGCCGGACGTCTGGTCCGTGGTTTCGATTTTGCTCATGGTCCTAGTTCCCGTAGATGATGTCCGCGCAGGTGCGGTAGGCGTTTTCGGTGGGGGTGATGCCCAGTTCGCCGGCCTGTTCCAGGTTCCGGCGGGTCTTGGCAGGGATGGTCCGCTCGATGCGCTGCTGGAGCGATTCGTAGGAGGCGTTGGCACCGTTGATGTATTCCTCGGCCCCGCACATCACTCCAGCGGTGTTGTGCCACCATTCGGTCTGGAAGAGGATGCCGCGGTCGGCGAGGAGCCGGGCCAGGCGTTCTTCCTCGGCCTGGCTGGTGGCCTTGAGTTGGTTGTTGGCCGGGCCGAACACGTAGCGGTAGCGCAGGCGGCCAATGACGTCCTCGTCGATGATCCCGCCGATCGCGGCCGGGCAGAGGATGTCGGCGTCCAGGTCCAGGACTCCTGCCACGTCGACGGCCATGACATGCCCCCGTGAGTGGGCGGATATGAACTTGGAGACACGTTCCCGGTTCACATCGGCCACGAACAGCTTTGCGCCGTCGGCGTTCAGCAGTTCTGCAAGATGCCAGCCGACGGCACCCAGGCCCATAACGGCCACGCTCTTGCCGTCCAGCTCACCGGTTCCTTCCGTGAACCGCACGGCTTCCTTCAGCGCGAGGTACGTGCCATAGGCCGTGGGCTTGCCGCTCTCGCCCAAGGGGGAGCTAGGCCCGTTGGTGAACTGGGCAGAAAAGTGCTCGTTGATCACATCGGACATCTCGGTGGGGAAGTTCATGTCCGGTCCCGTCATGGTCCGGCACCTGTCCAGGGCGAAGGAAAGGAAACCGAGGGCTTCAAGGTCATTGAGGTCGAGTTCGTCCATTTGGACTGTGGTTTTGCAACCGCCGAAGTCCAGATCCGCTGCTATGTTCTTGAAGCTCATGGCCCGGCCCAGGTTCAGCCCGTCGACCACGACGTCGATCTCGGCTTCGTGCCTGGGGTGACGGCGGATGCCGCCGGCCATGATCGCATGCCGTTTGTTCATGACCCCCAGCTTGCGGCTGTGCTGGTGGCACATGAACCGGATGTCCTTCTCCGCATGGAAATACGCCTCGATCCCGAAATGCCGTCCCTGGCGGAGCAGCTCCATGATCCGCTCCAAGTAGTCCGTCAGTCCGTGGTCGGCGAACAGTTGCCGTACTTGCCGTGAGTTGAGGTAGACCGCGTCGGGCGTCAACACATTCTCGTTGTAGAACGACTTGTTGTACTGCGAGAAGTCCTGCCCTGGTTCCCATTCTTTGGCGGCGAAGAGACGGTGCTCGTCGCTCCGCCAGTCGTACTGGAGCTTCAAGGTTGTCAGGCCGGCGCTGGCCATTGGGGTAAAGATACTGTCGGTCACGGTGCCCTTCCGGATCTTGCCCGGGATCGACTGTGACCCCGGTCATGTTCTTCCTTCATGCTCGTCCACGACCGTGCCGGTTGTCCTCAGCCCATTACTGAAGTATCTTCGACAAATGTCAAAAGACAAGGGTGTTGTCGGCGAAGGCCAAAACGCCGTGCAGATCCTGGTTGACGAGCTTTGCGACGAGTTGGGCAGGTCAGTTGCGGTAGACAACCCCTCCTTTGAGCTCCTTTGCGCCAGCGCTCAAGTTGGTGCAATCGACCAGCGACGGATCTCGGCAATCATTGACAGGTCACCGCCGCCCGAACCTGTTCCGTGGATGCTCAGCCACGGCATCCAGGACTCCTACGCGCCGGTCCGGCTGCCGGCGAACGAGGAATTTGGCATGCTGCCCCGTGTGTGTTTCCCGATCCGCCAGGGCAGGCAGCTGTCAGGCTACCTGTGGTTGTTTGATGAACCGCCGGTGAGTGAGAAAGAGCTGGAGGCGGCGGGCAGGACGGTCTCCCAACTGGCGGACATCCTCGGCGCCGAGGATGTCACGCTGCAGGACCGTGCGGAGCTGATCAGGGAACTCACTGCTCGCACAGTCGTCAAGGCAACTGCCCTGGGAGCGGTGGAGGAAGCCGTCGGGCTCGGTCACCTCCCGGAAGACGGGCGGTTCTCAGTACATGTCCTGCGGCTGGGACCGTCCGGAGGGGCAACGGCGGCTGCACGCGCTAAAGACCCCCAACTTGAGCTGTCCCGCCCCCGTCTCGGCCGGCCGTACCTGGCGCGCTACACCCCGGGGCAGCTCACCATCGTTTCCCGCGACCGGTCCTCCCGGGATTCCAGCACCGTTCTTGCCAGCGTCGGGCGCCTGGTACGGACCGGCGGACTTGAGGTCGAACACACCGGCTCCGCGATGGCCGGCTCGGAGCTTGAACTGGAGACCGCACGGGACAGGGCGGAGTTCGCTGCTGCCGTCTCCGCGTTGCTGGGAGATGGACAGGCACCACTCATGTGGGAAGAGATGGGAACCTGGCGCCTGCTGCAGGGCCGACCGCTTAACCGGCAGACCGCTTACGAGGTCAGCGATGACGCCAGGAAGCTCATCCAGGACGGGAACAGGGAAGGGTGGCAGACCGTAGTTGCCTACCTCGACTCAGGACGGAATGTAGCCGCCACCAGCCAAAAGCTATCTATCCACCGCGCAACACTGCATTACCGGCTTGAACGGGTCCGCGAAATGCTTGGCCCAGACGCCCTCGACGACGGCTGGCGGGCCGTGTCCTTGCACGTCGCCCTGAAGCTCCACCACGCCCTTCAGCTGCGCGCTGGCCGGAGGTAACAGTTCTGTCCGCTCCGTACGGTCACCTCGGAGCGCCGATAACCAAGAATTCCCAGAAAGCTGGTCCCCGGCGTCAGGTTGGGGCGTGCTCTAGTCCGACAATGGCCTAGCACCGCCCGAACCCTGGTCCGCCTCCGGAGTCTTTGGGACTCCCGTAGAAAATGAGAAATAGAGCCCTTGAGTACTATCAAAGGATGCCCCTCCCGCTTGATTACCTGACGACGGACACGCTCGACATTGCCTTTGAGCGGTCCGGTGCCGACGACGGCTTTCCGGTTGTGCTGTTACATGGCTTTCCTTATGACCCCCGCAGCTATGACGAGGCGGCGGACCGTCTTGTTGAAGAGGGCGCGCATGTCCTTGTTCCGTATCTTCGCGGCCACGGTCCGACGCGGTTCCGGTCAGCAGGCACGCTGCGGTCGGGTCAGCAGGCGGCCCTCGGTTCCGACCTCCACGATTTCATCGATGGCCTCGGGCTGGACAAACCGATCGTCGCCGGGTTCGACTGGGGTGGCCGTGCGGCGTGCCTGACTGCCATGCTCTGGCCTGAGAAGGTGAGCGGTCTGGTCACGATCGGCGGATACAACGTGCACGACGTTAAAGCCATGGCGACAACGCCGGAACCACCTGCGATAGAGGCGAACAACTGGCATCAGTGGTACTTCCAGAATGAACGCGGCCGTGAAGGTCTCACCCGCTACCGGCACGAACTAGCCCGGCAGTTGTGGTGCGAGGGGTCACCACACTGGGACTTCGACGACGATACGTTCGAGGCGACAGCCACGTCGTTCGGCAATCCGGACTTCGTCGACGTCGTGATTCATTCGTACCGCGTCCGCTATGAACTGACGCCCGGCGACCCCGTGTACGACGAGTTGGAGCGCGTCATCGCCACACAACCGGTGATCACGGTGCCGACCATCGTCATCGATCCGACCGATGATCCGATCACTCCACCGTTGACACGCGAGGAGCATGAGGCGCACTTCGCGCGCATGGTTGATTACCGGCGGACGCCGGTCGGTCACAACACCCCACAGGAAGACCCGGAGGGCCTGGCCACGGCCATTCTCGATGTACGTCAGATCTCACATAGCAGGAGGGCCGACACACTGGGGATATGCTGAATTGCTCGCAGACGGCGGTCATTCCCCCCTGGGCTGTCTGCGTGACCGTCAGTTCCCGGGTGACCTCCGAATCCTGGAATGGCGTTCGTCTTCGGAGTGCGTGCCGGATTAGAAGGGAAGGGGAAGCTTTGCTGTTCTGCCGCCGTCGAGGACGATGATCTCGCCGGTCAGGAAACTTGAGTTGTCGCTTGCCAAGTAGACGGCCAAATCACCGACGTCCGTCGGTCGTCCTATGCGACCCACAGGGTGGAGGGCCTTCAGGCCAGCCCGTGCGGCGGCTGGGTCGGCCTGTGCGTTGAGGTAGTTTTCGCTGAGCTCGGAGGAGATCCAGCCCGGTGCTATGGCGTTGCATCTGATGTTGTCGGGGCCGAGGTCTACAGCGAGGGCCTTGGTCATTCCGTGCATGCCGGCTTTGGAGGCGGAGTAGGCCGTGTGGCCGGGGTTCGCTGCCAGTCCTTCAATGGAGCCGATGTTGATGATGCTGCCTCCGCCGCTGCGCTTCATGTGGGGGAGGACCGCCTGTGCCAGGAAGAGTGGGGCGCGGAGGTTAAGGGCCATCATGGTGTCCCATTCTTCGCATTGTATTTCGGCGACGCTTCGCTCGAACATGATCCCTGCGTTGTTGACGAGGACGTCGATTTTGCCGAAATGCGTGGCAGTTCGCTCTATGGCCGTGGTGATGGCTGCAGGGTCGGTCAGGTCGGCCTGGATGCCCAGCACAGTCGGATGCTGCTCCAGTGAGGTCTGCAGCGGCCGGCGTTGCAGGATTGCCACTTGTGCGCCTTCTTCCAGGAAGCGCTGAACAATTCCGCCGCCGATTCCTTGTCCTCCGCCACTGATGACGGCGATTTTGCCTTTCAGTTGCATGGTGTTCCTTCCGGGCCGCCGGGAGGCTCCAGCGGGGCTTTTCTAGGTGGTGGTTCGGACGCGGTTGGTGAGCTTACCGATCCGCTCGATCTCGACGGTGACTTCGTCGCCGTCTTTGAGACCCACCGCCGGGTTGCGGAACACGCCCACACCTGCCGGGGTGCCGGTCAGTATGACGTCGCCGGGCTCCAGGGTGGCCGTCTGGGAGACGTAGCTGATTATGTCGGCAACGCTGAAGATCATCTGCGCGGTAGATGAGTCCTGCATCAGGACTCCGTTCAGCAACAGCTTGATCCCCAGGTTCTGGGGGTCGGGCACTTGGTCGGCGGGCACCAGCGTGGGGCCGATCGGACAGAACGTGTCCAAGCTCTTGCCCCGCACCCATTGCCCGTCGTCGAACTGGAGGTCCCGGGCGGATACGTCGTTCGCGCAAAGGTATCCCGCCACGTACTCCAGGGCCTCCCCACTGGTGACGTTGCGTGCCCGGCGACCGATCACCACGGCAAGTTCGGCTTCGTAGTCTGTTCTGACGCCCTGTGGAACAAGAATCTCGCCGCCGTGGCCGATGAGTGTGTTCGGCCATTTAGCGAAGAGCAGCGGCTTGATCGGTGCCTCAAGGCCCGCTTCAGTGGCATGATCACGGTAGTTCAGCCCGACGCAGATCACCTTCGATGGCAGGGCAATGGGCAGATTGCGACCGTCTTCAAGAGCCGTGCGAAAGGTCGTGTGTGTTTGAGGCTGTGTCATTTCCGGTTACCTACTGTGTGCGGGGGCGGGGGAGGTGTTGGCGCCGAGGAAGTTTGTCGCAGTCATCCTGGTTTTTCACCTGTCCTCAGGTTTTCCTTACGTGGACCAGGGGCTTATCGGCACCGTAGACCATGGTCCGCCCCAGGCCGGCGTCCTGGATGACCCAGAAAGCGCTGCGGTCGATGGCCATCATTTCAATGCGACCGGTGATGATTTTGCCGTCCCGGTGGCGCACGGTGACGGTGTCACCGCGGGACAATTTAGACCAGTCTGGTACCGGTGGAGAGGGCGCATGGAGACGAGGCTGAGGACGCGATTGGGCGTAGGTGTACATGGTCCTGGGGTGGCTTGGGTTGGTCGGCGTTATGGGCACTGTTGAACAACAGGGTGGTTTTCCGGCCCCGGACGGCGTCTCTTGCGGGAGCATGTCCGGGGCCGGAAGCCTGGAGTTTTGTTGCTGGGTTGTTAGTTGGCCTGTTCCGGTTTGCCGTTGATGAGGCGGTTGAGGTGCCAGGGGTTGGCGTCCTTCAGGGGTGCCGGGCGGAGCTGGTCGGGGAAGTTCTGGTAGGCGACCGGGCGCAGGAAGCGGTCGATCGCGAGGGATCCGACGGAGGTGGTTTTGGCGTCCGAGGTGGCGGGGTAGGGGCCGCCGTGGACGACGGCGTGGCCGACCTCGACGCCGGTGGGCCAGCCGTTGACGATGATCCGGCCGACCTTGCGCTCGAGGGTGGGGATGAGCGGTGCGGCGGCGGTGTAGTCGTCGTCGGTGATGTGCAGGGATGCGGTGAGCTGTCCCTCGAGTTTGGCGGTGGCCTCGATCAGGTCTTCGCTGCCTTTGTAGCGGACCACGAGGGAGGCGGCGCCGAAGACTTCTTCGTGCAGGACGGGGTTGTTGATGAAGACGTCGAGTTCGGCGCTGAAGACTGCCGGCGCGGGGGAGTTTTCGCCCGGACCTTCCGTGCCCCGGCCGAGGAGTTCGACGTCGGGGGCTGCTTCGAGTGCGTCGTGGCCGTGTTGCCAGGCGCTGGCGATGCCGCCGCTGAGCATGGTCTGGCCGGTCAGGGCGCTGATGGCGTCGGTGACGGCGGCGGTGAACCGGTTGCCGGCGTCGCCTTCGGGGACGAAGACGAGTCCGGGTGAGGTGCAGAGCTGTCCGGAGCTGCCGGTGACGGATCCGACGTACTGTGTCGCGAGGGCCGCCACGTCGCCTTCGAGGGCGCCGGGGAAGACGTAGACGGGGTTGATGGAGGACATTTCGGCGTAGACGGGGATCGGTTCGGGGCGTGCGGCGGCGGTGCGCATGAGGGCGGTGCCGCCGGCGCGGGAGCCGGTGAAGCCGACGGCTTTGATGGCGGGGTCGGCCACGAGGGCCTGGCCGATGCTGGCGCCGGAGCCGTAGACGAGGGAGAAGACGCCGGGGTGGAGGCCGAGGTCGGCGACGGCCTTGGTGATGGCCTGGCCGACGAGTTCGGCGGCGCCGGGGTGGGCATTGTGGGCCTTGACGATGACGGGGCAGCCGGCTGCGAACGCCGAGGCCGTGTCGCCGCCGGCAACGGAGAAGGCCAGCGGGAAGTTGCTGGCTCCGAACACGGCGACGGGGCCGAGCGGGATTTGGCGCTGGCGGATGTCGGCGCGGGGCAGGGGAGTGCGGTCGGGGATGGCGGGGTCGATGCGGACGCCGCGGAAGTCGCCGTGGCGGACGACGTCGGCGAAGAGCCGCAGCTGGCCGGTGGTCCGGGCGCGTTCGCCGCGGAGCCGGTCCAGGCCGAGCCCGGTTTCGGTGGCCGTGCGTTCGATGAGTTCGTCGCCGGTGGCCTCGATGTTTTCGGCGATCGCCTCGAGGAACCGCGCATGCTGCTCCGGCTCGAGGGCGCTGAAGGACTCGAAAGCGTCGGCGGCGGCCGCGGTGGCCGCCTTGAGCTGCTCTTCGCTGATCAGGGTGTAGGCCGGTTCGAGCTGTTCATTGGTGGCCGGGTTGATCCCGTGGGCCGTGCCGCTGGTACCGGGGGTCGCTTCCCCCGCGATCAGGGAATGTCCGTGAAGTGTCATTTGGTGCGCCTCCTGGGCGATCGAAAACAGAAGAGATGAGTCAGGCGTACTGCAACTAGTGGGAGAACCCGGACGCGGTTTCGGTAAGGCTCTTGCCCTTGGTTTCGGGAGCGAGCCATTGCGAGAGTGCAGCGCCGAGGAGTGCGATGCCGGCGGCGATGAGCATCGATACGGCGGGGCCGAGATTGGCCATTGACCAGGGCAACAGGAAGGTCCCCATTCCGGCACCGACTCGGCTTACGGCTGCGGCGAAGCCGGTTCCGATTCCGCGGATCTCTGTGGGAAATACCTCGGCCGGGTAGACGCCGGTGAGGGTGGTATACATGGCGTTGAAGAAAGAGAACGCGAGGAAGAGGACGAGTACCACGACGGGCGGCGCCCCCGCCCAGAGGCCGATAACCGCCAGCAGGACGGCGCACAGCCACTGGGGTGGAACGGTAAGCGCACGGCGCCCGACCTTGTCGATCAGCAGGAAGGTAATGATGACGGCAGCGAGGGCGACTGCGGAGAGGCCGATGCCGCCGGCCAGCCCGCCGCCGAGTCCGTATTGCTGCAGCACGCTGTCGGCGAAGGTGGCGATGGCGAAGTAGGGTGCGACGGCGCAGAACCAGAACATCGAGACGAAGAGGGTGGCACGCCAGTAGCTGCGGGAGAAGAGCATGCTGAAGGTGCCCTTGCGGATGTCTTCGTGCTCGACGTCGGCCATTTCGGTGGAGCTTTCCATGTACTTGTGGGCGATCCGCCGTGCTTCCTGCTGGCGTCCCTGGTTCCAGAGCCAGCGTGGTGATTCGGGCAGGCCGAGGCGGGCGATGAACAGGATCAGCGCCAGGAGTGTGCTGGTGCCCAGGATGATGTGCCAGCTGAGGTCGGTCGAGTGGACCAGGACGTGGCCGACGAGGAAGGCGATCATGAAGCCGGCGTACCAGGCGACGAGGGTCAGGGCCATCAGGCGTCCGCGGAGGCGGGCCGGGGCGAACTCGGACATCATCGGCCAGCCCACCGCGTACTCAGTGCCGATGGCGACGCCCATCAGGAAGCGCACTACAAACAGGAGCAGGGGTGAGTCGACGAAAAACTGCAGTCCTGAGGCGATCACGAACAGGGCCATGTCGATCATGAACAGGGGTTTGCGGCCGAACTTGTCACCGGCCCACCCGCCGAGCGGGGAGCCGAGGAGGATGCCGAACAATGGGCCGGCTGCGATCAGGCCCTCCCAGACCGTTGACAGTTCCAGGTCCGTGGCGATGCTGCCGGTCACCGGGCCGACGATGCCAAGGATGTAGCCGTCCAGGAACATGCCCCCGGTAAGCACGAAGATCAGCCGCGCCATAAAACGTTTCTTGAACGCCGGGGATGTTTCGGCCGGATTGTCGGTGATGTTTCCTGTGACTTCCACGTCACTCCTCATGGTTTGGGCTCGCTCATTGGATGCAGCGATCGGGCTGTGCCGTCGTGCCTGGCGGGCGGGATCGCGGCCGGACACGGATCCCCCGTCCGATGGTGAACCGCTGTCAAAACTGTTGGGAAAGATCAGCCCGTGGGGGCTGTGATGCTGTGAGTTGCTGGAACAGCTGTCACGGCGAAGGTTGCTGCCGGTCCTGATCCGCGGCTCGGATCAGGGATTTGCTGGAGGCTAGTCCTGTTCCTCGAGGGACAGGCCCTCCCAGGGCCTGCACACCCACTGGCCGGGCGATCGGTGGGAACCCGGTCCCGAAACGACCTGTGTACCCCTTGCCCGGCGGCCAATGGCGTGCGGGTGGGCCAGCGTGGTGGAGATAAAGCGAACAATCTGGATCACGGCGTCCTCCTCGGATTTTCTTAAGGGGGCATCATCGCCCCAGCTGCAGTTCGTGGCAGCCAATTGCCCACGGGCTGATGAAGATTTGAATGCTGCGGTCGCATCGGACCGTATCTTCATTGTGGCCCACACCACGTACAAAACGCAAATATTTTGAACAAAGTGTTCACTGGATGAACGGGGTCGAGCTGCGGTATCGCGGGCTGGGGCGTCAGGAGAGACGGCCGGCCTGCCCGTTCTGGCGAACTTCGGGGACGGCGCCTCCTTGCCGTACGTGGTGATCCATGCCATAGTTAGCATTCATTTAGTGAACGTAACGTTCATTCAATGAATGCTACGTGAGATGCGAAATCAGACGAGGAGAGGAAAGTCCGTTGACGATTGTCTTTCGTTCCGAGCCGGCCTTGACGCCCCAGACGGATGGGCCTGGGGTCGTCGGAGACCCTCGACGCGCCGAAACACACTCCTTGGGCTCTGGCATGCGCCTCGTCTCCTCCCCGTGGGAAGGGATCTATCTGGAGCAGGCCTACTCTTTCCTTTCCGGCCCCCGGAACGCTCCGGCCTCAGGGTTAAGGGACCATGAGCACCATCGTTGACGCCGCAGGGTTCCAGACTTCGCCTTCTGCCCCGCCGTGCCGGGTTGTCGCCGTGGTTGTCCAGTGGCGGGACAAGATCGCCCTCTTGAAGCGGAGCCGGGATCTGGCACATGACAGGGGGCGCTGGCACTGCGTCACCGGGTACCTGGAGCCGGATGCTTCGCCGGAGGAACAGGCGTTCCGGGAACTGCTGGAAGAGACAGGGCTGGCAATGGACGACCTCCTCGAGCTCCGCGAGGGGCGAGACCTGATGCTCAGCGATGGGTCAGGAATGCCGTGGCTGGTCCACACCTTTACCGCTGTCACGTCCCGGCGGCGGTTGGAGCTGGATTGGGAACACGAGTCTTACCGCTGGACTCCGCCGGGCAAGACGGCCCGTTTCAGCAACAGGGTTTCCTGGCTCGATTCAGTGCTCGAAGCGACCGGACACCTCGCCCTCTAAGGGACCGGAGAACAACAAGAGCAGTGCCGATCATCCTGATGATCGGCACTGCTCTTGGCTTGTTTAACTGCTCTTGTATTGGTTGATAGGACTTCGGCCGGAGACGCCGACCTCAGAGGCCCCCACTGGCATGCGGGAAGTCCTTATGCCTGCGGGGGGTTCATCCGCTGCTGCATGCGTTCGGCAGCGGCCATCAGGCGACCTGGCATCTCGGCCTGTTTTTCTTCGTTGTCCATGCGGTGGCGGGGGCCAACGATGGCCACCGCCCCCAGGAACGTCCCCACTGAGTCCCTCACGGGGGCGGCAAAGGCGATGACGCCGTCTTCGAGTTCCTCGACGGTGCTGGCCCAGCCGCGTTCACGGACGGCCTTCAGTTCCTGGATCAGGTCCTCGTAGTTGGTGATCGTGGCGGCGGTGAGGGCCTCGAGCTGGTCTCCCACGGCCATCCGCAGTTGGTCCTCTGTGAGCTCGGCCAACAGCAGCTTGCCCGTGGCTGATGCGTGGTGTGGCCAATGCATGCCGTACATCTCGGACATTGTCATGCCCAGGAGCCTGGGTGATGCCTGGAGTACCAGGTCCAGCTCGTACAGGCCGCGCCTGAGGCTGAAGGTGACGGTCTCGTTTGTCTCGTTGGCGAATTCCTCAAGGATGTCCTTGATTCGGGGCACCAGGCCAGAGGCAGGGTCGACCGATTGGGCGATGCGGCCCAGGTCCCACCCCAGGGAGTACAACGTGTCCTGCCGGTCCACGATACCTTCCTCCTCCAATGTCATGAGGAGACGGAAGGTAGTGGCGCGCGCCAGGTCGATCTTTTTGGCCACATCGGTGACCGTCATGGGAGTCCCCGATGCAGCCAATGCGCGCAGGATCCGGACGGCCCGGGTCACTGAGCGATTCGACGCGTATCCCGGCTGGGGTGTTTCCTGGCTGGTGCTCATCGTTCGGTCAAGGCCTTTCGAATAGGGTTCTACTCAACCCTAACCGGCGGCCGTGTAATCGAAGCTGACCTCTCCCCAGCCTTCGAAGCGGCCGGTGATGCGGGTGCCGGGCACCATCCTGGCAGCGGCAAGGCAGCTGCCAGGCAGTATGAGCTGACCGGCCTTCAGGGTGATCCCGTACTCGGCGATCCGGTGGCACAGCCACACCAGGGCCGAGACGGGGCTGCCGTAGATGGCGTTGGTGTTCCCCTCCGCGACGGCCTCACCATTGAAGGTGATCGTGCCCTCCATGTCGGAGAGGTTCACGTCGCTGAGCTTCCGGGGCTGGCCGCCCAGAATGACGCCAGCACTGGAACCGCTGTCGGCCAGCGTGTCGAAGATGCCGATGTTCCAGTCACGGACGCGGGAGTCGATGATCTCCAGAGCGGGGACTACGAAGTCGGTGGCGGCGATGATGTCCGCCACGGTCACGTGCGGTCCGCCGACGTCGCGCTTTAATACGAAGGCGGGTTCCAGTTCGACGAAGGGTTCGATGAACTCGTCCTCAAAACGGGGCAGGTTCTCGGGGTAGAACTGGCTGGCAAGCAGGTATCCGTAGTCAGGTTCATCGACGCCGAACTTGGCCTGCATGGCCTTGGCGATGTTCCCGAGCTTGAAGCCTGCGACGCTGTCGCCGGCGGCCACCTGAAGGCGGATGACTTCCTGCTGGACGCGGAAGGCGTCCGCGACGGTGGGACCATCCACGCTGCCTATGAGTGTGTCGACGGGCTTCCTGTTGGCCTTGGCGTCCAGGATGCGCTGGGCCGTTTCGGCAATATTAATCGGCAATTTTCTCGGTCTTTCGGCGGGAAGAGCGCTGGTCACCGAGGTGCCAGATGCTCATGGATGACAGCATGTCGCGGGGGTCCCAGACCACTGCTTCGGAGGTGATCAGGCCGTCGCGGTGGCTGATGAATGAGGCGCCCTGGACGGTGACGGTCCGGCCTGTCGGGGGGACGCCCATGAACTCGCCGGTGTGCTTGCCGGCGGTCTCCCAGTGGATGGCCACGAGGTTGTCGTCCTCGATGGCACGGAGGACGGTGACGTGGAAGTCGCTGAAGGCGCGGTGCGATTCCTCGATCTGCTGCACCACCTGGGCGAGCCCTTCGGAGCCGGTCTTGGACTGCCGTTCGTAGTCGGGGGCCACGAGGCGTTCGAAGGCTGAGGTGTCCCCTTCGCCCCAGGCCTTGGTCCAGGCCTCGGTGACGCGGTTAAGCATGTTGGTCATTTCACTGGGCCTTTCCGGAAGGAGTGGGAGCTGCAGCCTGGGCGGGAGCAGGTGCCGGCCACTGATTGAAGTCACCGAATTTGCCGCCGCGGAACAGCAGGGCTTCCCCTTCGCCGGGGACAAGATTCTCGATGGAACCGACGATCATGTAGTGATCGCCCGCGACAACCTCAGAAAGCACCTCGCAGTCGACCCAGGCGGTGGCGCCCAGGATGCGTGGGGTGCCGATCGGGCTCGTTTCGTACTCGACTCCGGCGAACTTCTCATCACCCTTGCGCGAGAGTGCGCGGCAGACCGGCAGCTGTTCGGTGGAGAGGACGTTGGCGGTGAACCGGCCCAGGGAGCGCAGGGTCGGCCAGGTGCTTGAGGACTTGTCGACGCAGAACGTCACGAGGGGCGGTTCGAGGGAGAGGGACTGGAAGGTGCCGACAACGAAGCCGCGGGGCGTGCCGTCCTCGGCAAGGCCTGTGATGGCGGTGACGCCGGTGGGCAGGGCGCCGAAGACCTGACGCTGCACGGCAGGGTCGATCGACGGGGTTTCGGCGGTGACGATGATGGACATGGTGGGTTCCTGTTATGACTGGGGTGTGCGGGTGCGGTGGTAAGCGGCGCCGGGGTGGTCCGACGCGAGCCGGGCCTGTCCGGGGCCGAAGAGCGTCTCGCGCAGGGTGTCGCCTTCATAGGCGGTGCGCATGACGCCGCGGGCCTGGAGCTCGGGGACGACGTAGCGGGCGAAGTCCTCGATGTCGCCGAACTTCACGGCGTGGGCGATGTTGAACCCGTCCGCGCCGGTTTCCTCGATCCAGGAGACCAGTTCGTCGGCAACGGTTTGGGGGCTGCCGACGATGACGGGGGAGGTGCCGCCGATGCCGTTGTATTCGGCGATGTCACGCGGGGTCCATTGCCGGTCGGCGTCGATCTTGGTGAAGAAGTTGACCATGGTCTGGCCGGCGTTGGTCTGCACGTTCTCAAACGGCTCGTCCGGGTCGAACTGGGCCATGTCCATGCCGGCCCAGCCGCTGTACCGCGCCATGGCCCCGTCGTAGTCCACAAGGTCCAGATACTCGCGGTACTTGGCCTGGGCTTCTTCATCGGTGGGGGCGCTGATGATGGTGATCATCTGCAGGACGGCGATGTGTGAGGGCTCGCGGCCAACCTCTACGGCCTTTGCGCGCAGCGCGTCGACCTGCTTCTTCAGGCCGGCCTTGGTGGCGGCGTTCATGAAGACGGCCTCGGCAGTCTTGGCTGCCAGTTCCACGCCGCGGGGGGATCCGCCGGCCTGGAAGATCACCGGGGTGCGCTGCGGCGACGGTTCACACAGGAAGATCCCCGGCACAGTGAAGTGCTTGCCCTCGTGGCCGATTTCGTGCACCCTGCTGGGGTCCACATACGTGCGCGCCTCCTTGTCGCGCACGACGGCGTCATCGTCCCAGGAGCCCTCCCAGAGCTTGAGCGCCACGTCGATGAATTCCTCGGCGATCTCGTAGCGGTCGTCGTGCGCGGTCTGGGTGCCGGTTCCGAGGTTGCGCGCGGCGCTGTCGGAGTAGGAGGTCACGACGTTCCAGCCGATGCGGCCCCCGGTGAGGTGGTCCAGGGTAGAGAACTTCCGGGCCAGCGCGTAGGGGTGGTCATATGCGGTGGACGAGGTCACGCCGAAGCCCAGGTGCTTCGTCCCGGCCGCCATGGCAGGAATCAGGTAGGCGGGGTCATTGGCCGGAATCTGAGCGGCGTCGCGCAGGGCAGCGTCCACGCTGCCGTTGTACTTGTCGTGGTAACCGTTGTTGTCGGCGAAGAAGATTCCGTCGAAACCCGCGCGTTCCAACATCTGGGCGTACTCCACCCAGCGGTGCACGTTGGTGTAGTCGGCGCTGCCGTCCCTTTCATGACGCCAGAGGCCTGCGGAAAGGTGCGCTGGCCCGTTGAAGTCAAAGGCAAACATCCTCATTTGCTTCGTCATAGTCATTCCTTGCGACGTGTTCACTTGGTGAACGTACCATTTATCTAATGAACATCAACGGTAGAGTGGCGTCCACCACATCGTCAAGTACCGAAAGCAAAACCGATGCCTGTTTCCGACACCCCCGTCGCAGGCCAGGCACTTCGGGCTGGATTGCATTTGCAGCAACAACCTTTTCCGAACTTGACGTTCAACTGTTGACGTGGTGACGGAGGTCACCCTATGCTTTTGATCACTAAATAACCGAAGCGTTCACCAGATGAACAGGTACAGGGTCAATCCTTAGAAACAACAAGGATTCTGCTTCTGCTCCTGCTCATTCAGGGCCCGTTGTCGGGCACCACCCTCTCGTCCTTCTCCGGCCTCACCGTCGACGCCGTGGAAGTGCTGGACCCAACGTTCACGAGGAATTCATGACAGCCCAGCCCACCGCATTGCCCACCCTTCACCGCGAGGAACCCATGGACCCTGATAAACCCTTCATTCGAGTGGAGAACCTGACCAAGGTCTTCCATCCGGGCAAAAACCGCCGCATGCTCGGCCTCCTGCCCCCGAAGTCCGGCCAGAAGGGCTTCGTCGCCGTCGACGACGTCTCCTTTGAAGTGGAGCGTGGCCAGATCTTTGTCATCATGGGCCTCTCCGGCTCAGGCAAGTCGACCATCATCCGCATGGTCAACCGGCTCATCGACGCCAGCGACGGGACCATCTCCGTTGACGGCAAGGACGTCCGCTCACTGGCGCCGGCCGCTCTGCGCGACTACAGGAACCGCACCATCAACATGGTCTTCCAGCATTTCGGCCTGTTCCCGCACAAGTCCCTCGTGGACAACGTTGCCTTCGGCCTTAAAGTCCGCGGTGTGGACAAGGAAGCGCGGGAAGCCAAGGCAGCCGAAGCCCTGGCCATCGTCGGCCTCGGTGACCGCATCCACGCCATGCCCGACCAACTCAGCGGCGGCATGAAACAGCGCGTCGGCCTGGCCCGCGCATTGGCAACCGATGCCGAGATCCTCCTGATGGACGAGCCGTTCAGCGCCCTTGACCCGCTCATCCGCAAGGACATGCAGGAGCTGCTGATCAAGCTGCAGCAGAACTTCAAAAAGACCATCATCTTCGTCACCCACGACCTCAACGAGGCCATGTACCTCGGGGACAAGATCATGGTGATGAAGCAGGGCAAGAACATCCAGTGCGGCACAGCCCTGGACCTGCTCGAAGCACCCGCGGACCCCTACATCGAGGACTTCGTTGCCGAAGTCGACCGGAGCCGGGTCCTCACTGCCGGAATGATCGCCCGCCCCACAGCAAGCCACTCCTCTCCGCCGGAGACCGGCGGCTTCGGTAGCGGCTCGTCGAGGGTTCCGGAGGGCACTGTCCTGCACGACCTCCTGCCCATCCTCGCCACCGGCTCGCAGCCTGTGGAAGTCACCGACCAGGACGGCACCATCGTCGGCAAAATCACCGCCGAGGACGTCTTCTCGGCACTCTCACCCAGCAAGAGGAACAGCAACAATGCAGCTTGATGTCGGAACATGGTTCGCAACATTCATCGACTGGTCACTGGCCAACTTCGGCTGGTTCTTTGATGCAGTCTCCTGGCTCGTCAGCCTCCTCGTAGGAAACGTGGAAAGCGTCCTCGTCGGCCTGCACCCGTTCCTGATCATCGTCGTCCTGGCCGGGGCAGCAGCATTCCTTACCCGCAGCCTCGGCCTGACCATCTTCTCAGCTCTGGCATTCCTGCTCATCGTGTCCATGGGCCTGTGGGTTGAAAGCATGTCGACCCTTGCCGTCGTCGTCGTCTCAGTCGTCTTTTCCCTCGCCATCGGCGTGCCCCTGGGAATCTGGGCCGCCCTG
The DNA here is from genome assembly GCF_042884885.1 of Arthrobacter sp. NPDC058097. Taxonomy (NCBI): domain Bacteria; kingdom Bacillati; phylum Actinomycetota; class Actinomycetes; order Micrococcales; family Micrococcaceae; genus Arthrobacter; species Arthrobacter sp. NPDC058097. The sequence continues at coordinate 175,371 of NZ_JBHVSZ010000009.1, read as the reverse complement.
AACGGCACCGTCAGCGCCGTCGTGCGCCCGGTCCTTGACCTCATGCAGGCCATGCCCGTGTTCGTCTACCTCATCCCGGCCGTCTTCTTCTTCGGCGTCGGCATGGTTCCCGGGATCGCAGCCACCATTATCTTCGCCATCCCGCCCGCCGTCCGCCTGACCGAATTGGGCATCCGCAAGCTTGACCTGGAACTCCTCGAAGCAGCCACCGCTTTTGGCGCCAAAAAGAGCCTCATCCTCAAAGACGTCCAGCTTCCCCTGGCCTTCCCGTCCATCATGGCCGGCGTCAACCAGGTCATCATGCTCGCCCTCTCCATGGTCGTCGTCGCAGGCCTGGTCGGCGCAGGCGGACTCGGCGGCGTCGTCGTCCAGGGCGTTGCCCAGCTCGACACCGCCCGCGGATTCGAAGGAGGACTCGCCGTCGTCATCCTCGCCATCTATCTGGACCGGGTCACCAGCGGCGCACAAACCTTCGGCAACGTCCTGCGCAGCCGCCGCATCCGCAAAGAACAAATCAAGGCAGCGAAGATGCCCGCTCCCGCGGCAGCTGTCTGACATCACCACCCAACTTCCATCACAGATAAACGGAGAACCACCTTGATTAAGAAGATCGGGGCCTTCCTGGCCTGCACGCTCATCGCCACCGGCGTCAGTTCCTGCTCCGGAGTGGCCGCTCCCGGCGCGCAGTCCGGCGACAAGACCGTCACCGTCGCCACCGTGGCAGGATACGACGACACTGTTGCCGTCACCGGCCTCTGGACAGAGCTGCTCTCAGAACACGGATACACGCTGCAGACCAAGCAGGTAGACCTGGCCGCCGGATTCGCCGGCATCGCCCGCGGAGACCTCGACGGCTACCTCAACGCCTGGCTCCCGACCACCCACGGAACCTACGTGGACAAATACAAGGACCAGCTCAACATCCTTGACAAGCCGTTCTTCGACAACGACCGGCTCGTTCTCGTCACCCCAAAGTCGATGCCGGAGAACACCATCAGCGAAGTCGTGAACAACGCCTCCAAGTACAGTTCGAAGATCGTCGGCATTGAGGCCGGCTCCGGTGAAATGAAGATCCTCCCGGATGTCCTGAAGAAGTACAACGCGACCGACAAGCTCGACATCGTCGCGGGCAGTACCCCTGCCACCCTCGCAGCCCTCAAAGACGCCGCGGCCAAGAACAAGCCCATGGTAGCCACGCTGTGGACACCCCACTGGGCCTTTGCATCGATGCCGATCAAAGCCCTGGACGACGACCTTCAGGGCTGGCCCAAGCCGGACGGCTCCTACATCGTCCTCTCAAAGCAGTTCGCTTCCAAGGAAGCCGAGGTCGCCAAGTGGATGTCAAACTTCAAGATCACCGAGGAGCAGTACGCGAGCCTGATGCTTGACGTCAGCGAAGCCTCCAGCCCCACCGAAGGGGCCAAAAAGTGGCTCGAGAACCCTGACAACCGCAAGGCCGCCGACAGCTGGTTCAAGTAAACCGGATAGCTGACCGGACCATGGATCCGCTTCACTAGGCCATCGCCAGAGGCCGCAGCACAACCTACGGTGCGCTGCGGCCCCAGGCCTTGGCCATTTGTTTCATCAGCATTTCCCGGACGTTTAAGTTCGATAAAAAGCACCCACTTAGCCGCGAAACTCCTTGTTTTCGAGCGAACCTTCCCCTAAAAATGAATAAACCGTTCATAGAGTGAACGTCGTTCCCGCCTCCACGGAAGGGCCTCGACGTCAGTAAACAGACAGGAATACGGATGACTGTGCAGCTCACGGGGGTACTCACCGCCCTTGCAACACCTTTCACGGACGACGGCCAGATTGATGTTCCGAAGCTTCGGCTTCTCGTGGACAGGTCAATTGACGGGGGAGTCGACGGGGTCGTGGCCTGCGGCTCCACCGGAGAGTTCGCCGCCCTCACCCAGGCCGAACGTCGCCTGGTCGTCGAAACTGTCGTAGAACACACTGCAGGGCGCGTGCCAGTCGTTACCCAGACCGGTGCCACCAGCACCGCAGAAGCCATCCAGAACTCTTTGCATGCCCAGGAATGCGGCGCTGATGTGCTGATGCTGATTGCCCCCTACTACGAGCCGCTCTCGATGGCGGAGACCACCGGATACTTCCGCACCGTGGCCGAAGCAGTCGAACTTCCCGTGATGCTCTACAACTACCCGTTCGCCACCGGAGTGAACCTCGACGCCGAAACGGTCGGCAGGCTGGGCCGCGAAGTGGAGAACATCCGTTACATCAAGGACTCCAGCGGTGACATGGGACAGGCCACCCAGCTCATCCACCACCACAGCGGGGACATCTCCACCATTGTCGGCTCGGACACCCTGATTCTCGCAGCCCTGACCGAGGGGGCCCCCGCGGTCATGGCCGGAACAGCCAACCTCGTGCCACAGGAAATCGTCGCTGTCCAGCGCGCAGTCGCAGCCGGAGACCACGTGAAGGCGCGGACCGAATGGAACCGCATCTACCCCCTCATCGACGCCGTCCTTTCCGCACCCTACGTTCCGGCCGTGAAGGCTGCGCTGGAGCTGCTCGGACAGCCCATCGGCAAACCCCGCCCTCCCGTGGCCGACCTGGACGCCGCCTCCGTAAACCGCATCGAAAAACTCGTGGCCGAACTCCAGCTGGAACCCGCCTCCACCTGAAATATCCCGCCCAAGGCCAGTCAGCACCGCCGCTGCACCGGCCGAACCAACCTCAACGATCAGGAGCAAAACCAAAATGACAACCACAGCTGTCACCAACTCAGCAACAGTCCGGCGCGGGACCGGGGAATCCCCGCTTCTTGGCGCTGAAGCATTGCCGCCAAGCGGGCACTTTATCAACGGAGAATTCAGGGCAGGCCTCGGCGCCGAAACCCAGACCATCGTGGACCCGTGCACCGAGGCCACCATCTGCGAGGTCAGCCAGGGAACCGCGGACGACGTCGACGCCGCTGTCGCTGCAGCACTCGAAGCCAAGACCGCCTGGGGCCGCACCCTCCCCAAGAAGCGCTCCGAGATCCTCCACGCCATTGCCGACCGTCTCGCCGAGAACGCAGACATGCTTGCCCGGCTGGAAGCCTGGAACACCGGCAAACCCCTCATGGTCGCAGAAGACGACATCGCCGGCTCCATCGACTCATTCCGCTTCATGGCCGGAGCGGCCCGTGCAACAACCTCTCTCGCCGCCGGCGAGTACGCCGAGGACCACCTGTCGGTGATCGTCCGTGAACCGCTGGGCGTGGTCGGCGTCGTAACCCCGTGGAACTACCCGCTGCTGATGGCAGCCTGGAAAATCGCCCCCATCCTCGCCGCCGGCAACACGATCGTCCTCAAGCCCTCGGAACAGACGCCCCTGACGACACTGAAATTCGCCGAACTGGTCGCCGACCTCCTGCCCGCCGGTGTCTTCAACGTCGTCACCGGGCTCGGCCCGGTCGTCGGTGCACGGCTCTCCGAGCACCCCCAGGTCGACATGATCGCTCTGACCGGATCGGTGAACAGCGGCCGCGCCGTGGCGCGGGGCGCCGCGGAAACCATCAAGCGGGTCCACCTGGAACTGGGCGGCAAGGCCCCGGTCGTCATTTTCGCCGACGCTGACCTCTCAGCCGCCGCAGAATCCCTGCGCGCCGCCGGCTACTGGAACTCCGGGCAGGAATGCGGCGCAGGCTGCCGCGTGCTGGTCCACGAGTCAGTCGCCGAACGCTTCACACAGCTGCTCGTCGAGCAGGTGCGAACCCTCGTGGTCGGCGAACCCACCGCCGGCGCCGACGTTGAAATCGGGCCGCTCATCTCCAAGGCGCACTACGACCGCGTCCTGAACCACCTCGAGCGCGCCAAGGCCGACGGCGCCAAGGCTGCGCTCGGAGGCGGAGCCCTGGAAGGTCCCGGCTACTTCGTCGCCCCGACCGTGCTGACAGACGTCCCCGAGGGCACAGCCTGCACCCTCGAGGAAATCTTCGGCCCCGTCGTCACGGTCGAGACCTTCTCCACCGAGGAAGAAGCCATCACCCGGGCCAACGCCGTACCGTACGGCCTGGCGGCATCGGCCTGGACCCTCAACCCGCAGCTGGGCCACGACGTCGCCTCCCGCCTGGACGCAGGCACCGTCTGGATTAACTCCCACCTCGTCCTGGCCAACGAGATGCCCTGGGCCGGCTTCAAGAGCTCCGGCTACGGCCGCGACCTGTCCGCCTACGCACTCGACGACTACTCCCGCACCAAGCACGTCATGCACAACAAGGCACGCTGACAACCGGACGGACCGGCACTTTGCCGCAACAGCGTCACGCACGGTGAATGTGCCTGGCAAGTGGAACTGGCCGATTGTAAGTCCGGGCGTCGAGGGTCCGAGCACGGTGCAAGCACCGTGCTCGGACCCCTACGCATGCGCCCGGACCCAGCGCCATCTCCCCATCGTTTCCGCCGTACCCACCCGCACCGTTCAGGTGCGCCCCGAACAGGAAAACCATGACCGACAAACTCAAATTCACCGACAGCACCGGAATGGAGGAATTCGGATACGCCCAATCACTGGACCGGAAAGTCGGCAAGTTCTCCAGCTTCGCCGCCGGTGTCAGCTACATTTCCATCCTCACCGGCGTGTTCCAGCTCTTCTACTTCGGCTATTCCATGGCAGGACCTGCCTACGCATGGTCCTGGCCAATGGTCTTCGTCGGTCAGCTCATGGTCGCACTGTGCTTCGCCGAACTCGCTGGCCGATACCCGGTCGCCGGCTCCGTCTACAACTGGGCCAAACGCCTCTCCTCGAAAACCTCCGCCTGGATGGCCGGCTGGCTGCTGCTCATTTCCTCGATCGTGACCGTCGGCGGGGTGGCCCTGGCACTGCAGATCACCCTCCCGCAGATCTGGAGCGGATTCCAGCTCGTGGGCGACGGGACAGGAACCTACGACTTCGCGATCAACAGCGTCATCCTCGCCGGCATCCTGATCACCTTCACCACCATCGTGAATGCATTCGGGGTCAAACTCACTGCCGCCATCAACAGCATCGGCGTGTTCGTGGAACTGACCGCCGCGGTCCTGATCATCCTCGCGCTGGGCTGGCACATCATCCGGGGCCCCGAGGTGTTCTTCTCCTCCCACGGATTTGGAGACGGCCAGTCGCTCGGATTCTTCGGAGCCTTCCTCGTGGCCTCCATGGCTGCCGGCTCCGTGATGTACGGCTTCGATACCGCTTCCTCTCTCGGGGAAGAAACCAAGGACCCTAAGCGGACCGCGCCCAAAGCGATCATCCAGGCAGTCACGGCATCCTTCGTGCTGGGCGGCCTGCTGCTCGTGTTCGGCATCATGGCCGCCGGCAACGTCGACGATCCCAAGCTCGGCTCACCGGAAGGCGGACTTCAGTACATCCTCCTGTCCGTCCTCGGCAACCCGTTCGGCAAGGCCTTCCTCGTTTGCATCTGCGTCGCCATCACCGTCTGCACGCTGGCGATCCAGGCAGCTGCCATCCGCATGATGTTCGCAATGGCCCGGGACAACAATCTGCCCTTCGCCAAACAGCTCTCCTGGGTCCACCCCAAGCGCAAGACACCGACGGTCGCGTCGATCGTCACCGGTGTACTGGCCATGGTTCCGCTGATCGTCAACATCACCCAGCCTGCGATCTTCACCATCGTTCTGACCATCGGCATCGTCCTGATCTACCTGTCCTACATGCTGGTGACCATCCCCATGCTGCGCAACAGGCTCAAGGGGCGCTGGCCCCTGCGGGACGGTGTGGAGTCAGGATTCAGCCTGGGCAAGTGGGGGCTTCCGGTCAACATTCTCGCGGTGCTGTGGGGAGTAGCCATGACCATCAACCTCATTTGGCCCCGCAAGGAGCTCTACAACTCCACTCCGCCGTTCGAGTGGTACCTCCAGTGGGGCGGAGTCATCTTCGTGGTAGTGGCCGTCATCGCCGGGCTTTTGCTCTACCGGCTGCGGCTGCGGCACGGCGAAGGTGTCCTGGCCGCACATGCCGCCGCCCCGCCGGGTGAGACGAGGCCGGACCTTGAGCCTGAAGCCGGGGATTCCGCCGTGCTGGAACCCGTCGAGTAGACCAGCGACTAACGATTTTGCGGGAGACGGAAATGAACGCATTGTCCCTAACAGGCCAGGTTGCCCTGGTCACCGGTGCCGGGCACGGAATCGGCCGGGCCAGCGCTTTAGCCCTCGCACAGGCCGGTGCGCTGGTGGTCGCGTCCGACATTGACTTCGCGGGCGCCACCGAAACCGTGCAGCTGCTCAAGGAAGCCGGCTACCAAGGTGCCGCCGCGACAGCCGACATCACCGACGAAAAGGCAATGACGGCCGTCGTTGATGACATTGTCCGCACGCACGGACGGCTCGACATCGTGCACGCCAACGCCGGCGTGCTGATGGCCGGCACGGCCCTGACCCAGACCTTGGACGAGTGGGACACCACCTACCGGGTCAACGTCCGCGGTACGTTCCTCACCGCCCGGGCCGTGCTGCCACAAATGATCAAGCAGAAGTCCGGCGCAATCATCATTACCGCCTCGATCTCCGGGCTTGTCGGCGAGCCCGACCTGGTCGCCTACAACTCCTCCAAGGGCGCGCTGGTGAACCTCACACGGCAGCTCGCGGTGGAATACGCCGGCCAGGGAATCCGGGTCAACGCAATCTGTCCCGGATGGATTGAAACCGGCTTCAACGATCCGGTGCTCAGCCACCTTGACGACAAGGAACTGGACGACATGGTCCAGCGTCAGGTCCCGCTCGGGCGCCAGGGCACCCCGGAGGACATCGCCCCCTCCGTGGTGTTCCTCGCCTCCGACTGGGCCCGATACATCACCGGCCAGCTCCTTCCCATCGACGGCGGACTCACGTCGATGTAACGCAACCATGCTCGCTGGGCGGACGCAGGCCTTCAGCGGTCACCTGCTGACAGCCTTTCCACAGCAGTGCTCCCCGCAGCCGGAGCACTGCCCGTTCTGCCGGACCTAGCGCCAGTACGGATATCAGTTTCACAATCGGCTTTAACAGGAGGAGCAAATGGTGCTCACTGAAACAAACACAATAACTAGTCCTTTTCTCAAGGTGGAGGAGGAGAAGAAGGCACAGAAGTTTGTGCTCACACTGTCGTGTGCCCAGCGCGCCGGCATAGTTCAGGCCGTAACCACGTTCCTGTTCGAGCGGGGATTCAACATCGAAGAGCACCAGCAGTTCGACGACGGACTCCGCCAGACCCTGCACCTGCGCACCGCCTTCTCCGGCGCAACCGGGTACGACCTGCAGAAGCTCGAAGAGGAGTTCCGCCCCATCGCCGACCGCTTTGAGATGAAGTTCGGCGTCCACGACGAGACCAAGCAGCGCGTTCTGGTCATGGTGTCCAAGTTCGGGCATTGCCTCAACGACCTGATTTTCCGCTGGCGGGGCGGCAGCCTCGGCGGAGAACTCGCCCTGGTGGTTTCCAACCACGAAACACACCGGGCGATGGCAGAGGCTGCCGGCCTTCCGTTCATCCACATCCCCGTCACTCCGGAGACCAAGCAGGAAGCCGAGCGGCGCCTGCTCGAGCTCGTGGACGAGTACGACATCGACCTCGTCGTCCTGGCCCGGTACATGCAGGTGCTTTCGGATGACCTGTGCCGCTCCCTCGAGGGCAGGGCGATCAACATCCACCACTCCTTCCTGCCGGGATTCAAGGGAGCGCGCCCGTACCACCAGGCCTACGGCCGCGGCGTCAAGCTGGTGGGCGCCACCGCCCACTACGTCACCGCAGACCTTGACGAGGGCCCGATCATCGAGCAGGAAGTCATCCGCGTCGACCACAGCTTCGGCCCCACCACGCTGTCCACCATCGGGCAGGACGCGGAGGCCCTGGCACTGGCCCGCGCCGTCCGCTGGCACTGCGAGCACCGCGTGCTGATCGACCAGACCAGCACCATCGTCTTCCGCTAAGGCAGCCACCCACAGGCCGCTGACGCCCACTATCTACGCAGGAGAAACTTTCATGGCATCCACGCCACGTATTGTCATCATCGGAGCCGGGATCGTCGGGACAAACCTCGCCGACGAACTGGTCGCCCGGGGCTGGAACAACATCACAGTCCTGGACCAGGGACCACTGAACATGCCCGGCGGCTCCACCTCACACGACCGGGCCTGGTCTTCCAGACCAACCCCTCCAAGTCCATGGCGCTCTTCGCCAAGTACACGGTGGAGAAGCTGCTGTCCCTGACCGAGGACGGCGTGAGCTGCTTCAACCAGGTGGGCGGCCTGGAAGTCGCCACTACCGAAACCCGCCTCGCCGACCTGAAGCGCAAGCTTGGCTACGCCGCTTCCTGGGGTATCGACGGCAGGATCCTCAGCCGCGAAGAATGCAAGGAGCTCTACCCGCTCCTGAACGAAGAGGACATCCTGGGCGGCCTCCACGTCCCCAGCGACGGCCTGGCACTGGCCGCCCGCGCTGTGCAGCTGCTGATCAAGCGCACCGAAGCCGCGGGCGTGAAGTACATCGGTAACACCGAAGTCACCGGGATCGAACAGTCCGGCCGCCGCGTCACCGGCGTCGAGACGGCCGACGGCGTGATCCCGGCCGATATCGTGGTCTCCTGCGCCGGGTTCTGGGGCGCCAGGATCGGCGAAATGATCGGCATGTCCGTCCCCCTGCTCCCGCTGGCCCACCAGTACGTGAAGACCACCCCGGTCCCGGCGCAGCAGGGCAAGAACGAACTGCCCAACGGTGCCCGGCTGCCGATCCTCCGCCACCAGGACCAGGACCTCTACTACCGCGAACACGGCGACCGTTACGGCATCGGCTCCTACGCCCACCGCCCCATGCCGGTGGACCTTGATGAGCTGGGCACCTTTGAGCCCGGCAGCATCAGCGAACACAACATGCCCTCCCGGCTGGACTTCACCCTGGAGGACTTCCTCCCGGCCTGGGAAGCCACCAAGCAGCTGCTTCCGGCGCTGGCGGACAGCGAGATCGAGGACGGCTTCAACGGCATCTTCTCCTTCACCCCCGACGGCGGGTCCCTGGTGGGCGAATCCAAGGAACTGGACGGCTTCTTCGTCGCCGAAGCCGTATGGGTCACCCACTCCGCCGGCATTGCGCGTGCAGTCGCCGAGCTGCTGACCACGGGTAAATCACAGATCGACCTGGGCGACTGCGACATTCACCGCTTCGAAGACGTCCAGCTCACCCCGGAATACGTCAGCGAAACCTCGCAGCAGAACTTCGTGGAAATCTACGACGTCCTCCACCCCCTCCAGCCCAAGCTCTCCCCGCGGAACCTGCGCGTCAGCCCGTTCCACGCCCGCCAGAAGGAACTCGGCGGGTTCTTCCTGGAGTCCGGCGGGTGGGAACGGCCCTACTGGTTCGAAGCCAACGCCGCCCTCCTGAAGGAAATGCCCGCCGAATGGCTGCCGCCGGCACGCGACGCCTGGTCCGGAATGTTCAGCTCCCCGATCGCGGCGGCCGAAGCGTGGAAGACCCGCACCGCCGTGGCCATGTACGACATGACCCCGCTCAAGCGCCTCGAGGTCTCCGGCCCGGGAGCACTCAAGCTCCTGCAGGAACTCACCACGGCGGACCTGGACAAGAAGCCCGGCGCGGTCACCTACACCCTGCTGCTCGACCACGCCGGCGGCATCCGAAGCGACATCACCGTCGCCCGCCTGAGCGAGGACACGTTCCAGCTCGGCGCCAACGGCAACATCGACACCGCCTACTTCGAACGCGCCGCCCGGCACCAGACCCAAAGCGGGTCCGCCTCCGACTGGGTCCAGGTCCGCGACACCACCGGCGGCACCTGCTGCATCGGCCTCTGGGGCCCCCTCGCCCGCGACCTGGTCGGCACCATCAGCAACGATGACTTCACCAACGACGGCCTGAAATACTTCCGGGCCAAGAACGTCGTCATCGGCGGGATCCCCGTCACCGCCATGCGGCTTTCCTACGTCGGCGAACTCGGCTGGGAACTGTACACCAGCGCCGACCACGGCCAGCGGCTCTGGGATGCCCTGTGGAAAGCCGGACAGCCCTTCGGAGTCATCGCCGCCGGCCGTGCCGCATTCAGCTCGCTCCGCCTTGAAAAGGGCTACCGCTCCTGGGGCACGGACATGACCACCGAGCACGACCCCTTCGAAGCAGGCCTCGGCTTCGCCGTGAAAATGGCCAAGGACAGCTTCATCGGCAAGGGCGCGCTCGAAGGCCGCACCGAGGAAGGCTCCGCCCGGCGGCTGCGCTGCCTGACCATCGACGACGGCCGCTCCATCGTCCTGGGTAAAGAGCCCGTCTTCTACAAGGAGCAGGCCGTCGGCTACGTCACCAGCGCCGCCTACGGCTACACCGTGGCCAAGCCCATCGCCTACGCATACCTTCCGGCCACCGTTTCGGTGGGCGACTCCGTCGAAATCGAATACTTCGGACGGCGTATCGCGGCCACCGTTTCGGAAGAGCCGCTATACGACCCGAAGATGACCAGGCTCCGCGGCTGATCGGGTGCTATCGGTAGGGGGGCCGGGTCCCGCCCAGCAGATCGGGCCCCGGTCATCCCTCCGTCGCTTGGATGCTTGGCATCGGGGCTTTAGGCCTATACCTGCGCACAGCACTGGTGAGACCCGGATAATTCTTTGCCCCGACCGTGCTGCCCGACGTTATTCAGGGAGCAGGAAGTCTTAGTCATGCCGGCGTGGCCAAGAAGAGGGCCAGGTGGGTGCTGCGGCACCCACCTGTTTCTACTCGTCCCACACACGCCACCGACAACAGTCCGGCAGCTGGCATTCCCCGTCAGATTGACGTGTAATTCAAATGCGGCTTTCAAAACCGTCGGCTTTGCTATCCACAAATCCGTCAGTGCTGCTGTCGGCGGTGTCATGCGTTGTTGGAAGCTTGGCAAGGGCAAGTTCGATGTCGTGCAGGATTGCTAATGGGGCTTTGTTCAGGGGGTCCCGCAGTTCACGCCCCGGGGTCCAGCGTGTGAACCGGCGGAAGTCGCGAGATCGTTTTTCGTCGTGGATGGAGATCGTCGTGTGCACAGCCTCATAGGCTTCGGGGTCATCAATGATTTCCGCCAAGCCGCTGGAAAGACTTAGTTTGGCCCTTCCGGGTTTTTGGCAGCTGTACGTCTCGGACCAGATGTGTGAGCCACTGCCCACCTCATGGACCGCCCCTGAGGGCAGAACGATTTTTGCCGTCGTGTTTGGCGGCACCGTAACCTCGACAATCAGTTGCTGACCGTTCAGCCGCCAGCCTGCATCTGCCTTCCCGTAGGGCGTTTCGTGCCAGCTGCGGGCGTGGTCAAGACCGGGCAGCACGGTGGGTTTGATGTTCAGCATGCGGTAGCCGGGCGTTGCCGGTGCGAGGCCGCCGACGGAGTGGTGCAGCCATTCGGCGACGGCACCGAGGGCGTAGTGGTTGAAGCTTGTCATCTGGCCCGGGTTGATGCTGCCGTCTTCGAGCATCGAGTCCCAGCGCTCCCACACAGTTGTTGCGCCCATGGTGACTGGATATAGCCAGGAGGGGCATTCCGTTTGCGTGAGGATCCGGGATGCGGCGTAGAGGTGTCCGGTTTCTGTCAGGGCGTGGCACACGAGCGGTGTGCCAACGAATCCTGTGCTGATGCGGTATCCCGCGGCGCGCACGAGGAACGCCAGACGCTCTCCCATTGCCTGCTTTTGTTTCTCGTCGCAGGCTAGACCGAAGCAAATGGCCAGGGCGTAGGCCGTCTGCGCGTCCGACATCATGCGGCCGGCGGGCGTGACGTAGGTCGCGCGGAAAGCTTCTGCGATATTGTCGGCCAGCGCGGAGTACTTCCGGTGGCCGTCACTGTCGCCGAGCTGTGCGGCTGTGTGTGCGGTCAGCTCTGCTGAGCGGTAGAAGTAGGCGGTGGCGACGATGTCTGCGTTGACCTTGGCGTCGCCTGGCCGGTCGGGGTGAGCGTCGGGATCCAGCCAGTCCCCGAATTGAAGGCCGTCCTGCCAGAGGAGGTCTTCTCCGGACTGCTGGCACAGCACGTCCACCCAGGAGCGCATGCTGTCGTATTGCTGGCGGAGGATGTCCAGGTCGCCGAAGTGCTGGTGTAGCACCGTGGGTACGACGGTTGCAGCATCACCCCACGCGGCCACCGGATCGGAGAGTCCGGGAACCTGCGGGATAACGGCTGGCACCACCATGGGGACGATGCCTTCGTTGGCGGTTTGTTCCAGGGCCAGGTCCTGCAGCCATGATCCGAGGAAGGCGTTGCAGTCGTAGAGGAAGGCTGCTGTGGGGGTGAACACCTGGATGTCTCCGGTCCAGCCGAGCCTTTCGTCGCGCTGCGGGCAGTCGGTGGGGACGGACAGGAAGTTCCCCCGCATGCCCCACACGACGTTTCCGTGGAACTTGTTCAGCAGCTCGTGCGAGCTTTCAAAGCCCCCTGTGCGGGGCATGTCAGTGTGGACGACGACGGCGGTGACGTCGGCTGGGTCAAGGGCCCCGGGCCATCCGTCAATCTGGGCGTAGCGGAAGCCGTGGAAGGTGAAGCGCGGTTCCCAGGTCTCGGTGCCCGTCCCCTTCAGCACGTAGCGGTCGGTGGCGGCGGCGTTGCGCAGGGGCCGCACACCAAGTTCGCCGTGTTCGAGTACTTCGGCGTGGCGCAGGGTAATGACCCTGCCTTCCTCGCCGCGAACGTTGATCCGCAACCAGCCGACGAGGTTTTGGCCGAAGTCCAGGACGGTGGCCCCGCTGGGGGTTGTGAGCACGTCGTGAACCGGGAGCTCTTCGATGCGGCGCACCGGCGGGGTTCTGCGTGCAGTTGGTGTCACGTCCACGTCTTTACGGACGTGAACGTGCTGCCACTCACTGTCGTCGAGTTCGGGGGTGGACCAGCCCGGCACTTCCAGCCTGGCGTCGTACGTCTCACCCTGATACAGGCTGCTGGCGGTGATGGGGGCCGGCGCCCATAGTGAACTTGTGCCGGTAAGAATGGTTTGGCTTCGCCCATCCGCGTAGTCGATGACGAGTTGTCCTGCAGCCGCCGGGGATCCTTCATAAAACCGTTTTGCGGCATCCCGGAATCCGAACCGTTCGGTGTACCAGCCTCCAGCCACGAGGATGCCCAGGGTATTCCGGCCTGCACGGATGTGGCCGGTGACGTCCGTTGCCTCCAGCGGCAACCGCCACTGGTAGCTCGTCCACCCGGGCTTCAGCACATGGTCATCCACGTCGGCACCGTTCAGTTCGGCGTCGAAAACACCAAGGGCGGACGTATAAAGGGTGGCGCGGGTGACGTCGCCGTCAACATGGAAGCTCGTGCGGATCATCGACGGCGCCTCTGCGCCTGACCCCACAAAATCGGCCCGCCACTCGCCCTCGGCAAGGAATCCGGCGGTGATGGTTGAAGTGGGGCTCCAATCCGATGCACTACCGTCCGTGCCGTGTACACGCACCCGCAGCGCGACGGATTCCCTAGGTGACAACGGCGCGAACGGCCAGTCGACAAGTACCGATTCCCGGCCGCCGAGGACACTGGTCTGGATTCCGGTTGCCCTCGTGACCTCGATTTCCGCGCTTTCCTGGATCCATCCCGGCAGTTCGGTCCGGATCTTCCAACTGAGGCGCGGCCGGTCCACGGCAACGAAGGTGTCGTCCGTGAGGTTCTCGAAGCGTGGGCGGGCTGCCTGTACCTGGCGAAGCATAGTGGTTCTTATCCTTGTCGGCTGGGGTCTGGGGTGAATGTCTCGGTTGCCTCAGGCGTTCCGGTTTACTTCACAAGCGCGGGAGTGGGTTCCTGAAACGGGGCGCCCTGGGCCCGGCGCACGCGGCGAAGAATGATGGCTCCGATTCCTCCGGAGGTCAGGGCGAAAACAGTCAGCAGCCAGTACAGGCCAGAGGGGCTCCAGGCGATCAGTGCCGGGGTGACGAGGGCGAAGGCGGATGCGATGAAACGTGCGGCGGCGATCGTTGTTCCCTGGACGGTGGCCCGTGCGTTGACCGGAAAGGATTCCTGGGTCCAGATCTTGTAGAGGGCTTCGCCGACAAAGGGGAAGGCGATGTTGTAGAGCACCAGCGCTGTGAACATGATGGGCAGGACGGTTCCGCCGGTGATGGCGATGAGTACCTGGCAGGAGGTGAAGACGGCGACGCCGGCGAAGAAGAACCGGCTGCGCCACTTCGTGTCTGCGATCCGGGTGAAGATGATGGTTCCCACCAGGCCGACGAGCGTAGTGACGAAGGAGATCCCTGTTGCCGTGCCTTGGTCCGTGCCTCCGACGACCACCAGGAAGTAGGTCTTGAAGGAGCCGAAGGTGTTGGCCACTAGGCTGAAGAACACGTAGAAGAGCGCGGTAAGCACGATCGTTACGACGAACGAACGGTTGGTGAAGAGGGTCCGGAGCGGCAGTGCGACTGCGGCGTTGATGCCGTGTTCTTCGTGGCGGCGCTCGGATTCCGCTTCGAGTTCACGGAAGGCCGGGTAGAAGGCCCGGAAGGCGAAGGTGGCGATCGCGAGGACCGTGAGCAGGAGGAAGATCATGGTGATTCCCAAGGTTCCCAGCCCTGCAACGACAAAGCCAAGAGCGGTGGCTACAACGACACCCACGGTCCACATCACGTGGGTGAACGCCACTAGCCGGCCTTGCGCGCCGGCGGGGGCGCGCTCGGACAACACGGCGATGGAGGTGGGCAGGTCCGCTCCTGCAGCGAGGCCGACAACGATCACGCCGGCAACCAGAACCACGGCATTCGGCGCCAAAGCGACCGCCGCCGTCCCCAAAGCGTAAATAAGGATCGTGATCGAAAAGACTTTGGTGCGGCCGAACAGGTCGGCCACCCGACCGCCGAACAACGCCCCAATGGCAATAAACAGTGTGAGCGCGGAACTCAGCACTCCCACCATCCATACATCAAGGTTGTAGTGGCTCTTCCAAAGGGCAAGGCCCAGACCCACCGAAATGATCGCGGCCGAGTCCAGGAATGATGCCATTCCTGCAGCCACGCCCAGCTTCCAGTGCCGGGAGTCAAGTGCAGTGGGGGTTCCAGTGTTAGTCACGGAAATCTCCTCATTGAGTCATAAGAGTGATGTGAAGCCGAAGGGGGGCAGACGCCCAGCTTGTACAGCCAGGGGCTCACCGGTACGGCGTCGAATTGTCGCCGGTTCCTGACGATTCCTTGGTCGAGTGTGGCGACCACCACAACAATAGACAAAATTGGAACGATTTACAAGGAGAATTTAGCCGTCGGGAGGCGGAGGCATCCGTGAGCTTGTAAACCGATACAATTGGAAGGGGCGGGGGAGTTGGCCTGAAGCCGGAGTCGGAGAGGAACCACTCCTGCGTTCGTGATGAAAAGTGTCAGACCTGCATCAGGGAAGATGAACGAGTGAGCAAAGTGACGGTGAATGATGTCGCCCTGATGGCCGGCGTCTCCAAGTCGAGTGTTTCGAACTACTTCAACAGCCCCGGCCGGCTTTCCGGACCAACGCGGGACAGGATCCGCGAAACTGTGGAGCGGTTGCAGTTCGTTCCTAACGATGCGGCACGCCAACTGAGGTCAGGCACAAATCCTGTCATCGGCTACATCGCCTTCGAACTCTCCAGCGCCTTCACTCCGGAAATCGCCCGGTCAATCGAGCAAAAAGTCAGAGCGCGCGGGATGCACGTCTTAATGGCCAATGATGACGGTTCCTCCGAACGGGAGCGCAGCTACATCGAACTTTTCGAGATGCAGCGCGTTAGCGGCCTCATCGTCGCGCCCATAGGAGACATCGAAGAACAACTCCTGCGACTCAAGATGCGGGGCACCCCGAGCGTGCTCAGTGCGAGGAAAGCAAAAAGCCCCCATCTTGCCTGGGCAGCAGCGGACGGTGTGGCCGGGGGATACATTGCAGCCAAGCACCTCCTAAGCCTCGGCCGGCGACGACTCGGCTTCGTCAGTTCTTCCCTTGAGCTCCAGCAGCTGACCGACCGGATGCAGGGAGCCTTGAAAGCCGTGGAGGAAATGCCAGGAGCAGTGTTTGAAGTCATAAACGTTTCCGAAAGAAGCGTCGCTGCCGGGGCGTATGTCGCCGGCAGCATCGCGTCCCGCCCAAAAGAAACACGTCCGGACGCTCTCTTCTGCGCTAACGACCTTCTGGCCATTGGCGTTGTCCAGCACCTCACAAGCAGCCCCAACATCAACGTGCCCGAAGATATCGCGGTCATGGGGTACGACGACATCGAATTCGCCGGATCGATGGCAGTTCCGCTATCCACTATCCGCGTTTCTGGAGAAGCGCTCGGAGCGGCAGTGGCCGAGCTGCTATTCGAAGAGATGGACCTCGTTGCCAATACAAAGCACGGGGAGTTGCCTCAAACCGCCAGCCGGCACATACTTTTCCAGCCGGAGCTCATCATCAGACAATCCACCACCAGGGGGTAGGACATGGCATGTCGCCCCGTCATGGCCCTCCTTGATCAGCAAAACCAGACCCTGATCACCTCGGCCGGGTTTGTTGTTCACACGGTCAGGTCCGTGGCGCCGGAATCCAGCAGCGCGTCGATCAGTTGGAACGGCTGCCCGGCGTTGCCGAACCGCCAATCATCACCGTCGAGCCGTCCTTCACGGCCGCGACGGCCTCCCCGACCGTGTCAGTAAAATTCAGCATCGCCCAACCCTTCACTCCGGGAGTTACGTTTTCGGTTTCGCGGGCGGTGCCGAGCCAGAGGACGTAATCGGTGACACGGGGTCTGGATGTTCGGGGGAAGCGTGCTTTCGCATGATGCTATGGTGTCCGACGGCCCCGATCACCACCCGGGCCTTGAAGCGCCAAAGGTCACTGCGTCCGCCTACGCGTGGCCGGCGTGCTGTCTGACGGCTGCGACGCGGTGCTGTCGCGCAGCGTAATCCCTGGTTCAGCCATCGCGATCTCGCGCAGGGGCGGTGTGCAGCGACGCCTCCTTGTGCGCTGCGTAGTCGACTTATTGTGCGCTGCGTGGTCGACTTTTAGAGACGCCCGCCCTTGCGGCGACATCGGAAACATCCTGTGACTCGACGGGCTACGAGAACACAAGCACGAGGCCGCATCTCCCCTTGTCGTCTGTTGGGGGTGTACTTCAGCAACGTTGACTTTTCAGCATGACAACGGTCATCGGTACGGTCCCGGCTTGGGGGACTGCGAAGGACCGTACCGATGGGCACTCCCTGTGGCGGCTGCCTGAGTGTGTGGTGTCAGGCCAAATTGCCGGCGCGGCGGCCGAAGACCACTCCAGCGGCCAGGCCCGAACCGCCGGGGTAGTTGGCGGAGAACAGGCCGCCGAGCATTTCACCGCACACGTACAGGCCCTGGATGTGCTCCCCCTTGCTGTTCAGGACACGACCGTGCGTGTCAGATTTCAGTCCGCCGAATGTGAAGGTGATGCCACAGGTGACGCCGTAGGCGTAGTAGGGACCGGTGGTGAGGGGGTTTGCCCAGTTGCTCTTTACCGGTGTGGTGTCGGCTTTTCTGCCGTCTTTAACGTTGGGGTCGAATTCGATCGTCGTGTCGATGGAGTTGTTGTAGTCGGCCACGGTTTTCGCCAGGCGTTCGGGGTTGATCCCGATTTTGTCGGCCAGCTCTTCGATGGTGTCGGCGGTTTCGACGGAAATGCCCGGCATCTCGTATTCCTCGGTGCGCAGCATGGGCCGGAGCGTGGCATCGAAGATCTGGTAGCCAACGGAGTCAGGCTGCTGCAGGATCACCTTGCCGTATTTGGCATAGGTGTAGTTGCGGAAGTCTTCGCCTTCGTCGAGGAAGCGTTCACCCTTGTTATTGACGATGATGCCCAAGGGGTAGCTTTGGCGCGTCAGCCGGTTGGTCAGTTCCCGGTTGGACTCGTTGTGCTCGGTGAACGCGTCCCACTGTACGGAGTGGCAGGTGCCCCAGTCGCCTCCCTTGGCGCCTCCTGCTTCAAGACCAGCAGCGATCATCTCACCGGTGTTGAACGGGGTACCCCTGACCTTGGCGTTCTCCCATCCTTCGCCAAGGTGTTCCCGGCGCCACTGGGGATTGGCTTCGAACCCGCCGGCGGCGAGGATCACGGATTCGGCGCGCAGTTCCTGGATACTTCCGTCCTCCTGCCGGACTTTAACTCCCTTGACTGCACCGTTCTCGGTGAGAAGACCGACGACGTTCTGGCCGTAGCGCAC
Source organism: Arthrobacter sp. NPDC058097 (assembly GCF_042884885.1). NCBI lineage: Bacteria > Bacillati > Actinomycetota > Actinomycetes > Micrococcales > Micrococcaceae > Arthrobacter > Arthrobacter sp. NPDC058097. The sequence continues at coordinate 157,269 of NZ_JBHVSZ010000009.1, read as the reverse complement.
CTCGGTGCCGAGTTCAGCCGCGACCCGGACATGGTCGGCCATCAGTCCTTCGCCGCCGCCGACGTTACCGACGTGCAGGCCTCCCCAGAAGAGGTAAGTGTCGTCGGGGCGACGGTATGCCTGGCGTTCGTACATCAGGCGGTATTTCAGGCCGAGGGAGTGCAGCCAGCGCAGGCCGGGGGCTGCTTCGGAGACCAGGACCTTGGTCAGTTCGGGGTCGTTGCGTCCCTCGGTGACCTTTTCCAGGTCTGCTGTGTACTCCTCGGCGGTGTATGGGGGGACGTGGGTGGCTTCGTGGCGGTCATCGTCTTCAATGAAGTCTTGCAGGTCTGCCAGTCCGTTGTGCGCGATGCGGGTTGCGCCGGCGGTGAAGAAGCTGTTGCCGCCGTATTGTTCCTGCGGGGCTTTTTCGAGCAGCACTACCTTGCGTCCGCGAACTGCGGCGGCATGGGCGGCCGTGAACGCGGCGTTGCCGCCGCCTACGACGATCACATCCGGAGTGTTTGTGTTGTCACTGGAGCTTGAGGTGTCGACGGGGAGTTGCGGGGACATGAAGGGTACTCCTTAGGGTGGGGCTGGGGTGTTGTCAAAGGGGCTCCGGTTGCCGCTGTCGGACCGGTGCCCACTTGGATAGGGGAGGTCAGGAACCAAGAATCAGGGCGCGGCCGGTGACGCGTCCTGCGGCCACGTCCTCGTAGGCCTTGGCGGCCTGGGTGAACTGGTAGCGGGCGGATACGAGCTGGGATGGGTTGAGCGCGCCGGCGGCGACGTCCTCCAGCAGTCTGGGCATGTCGCGCGAGGGAACGGCGGCGTAGGAGCCGATGAGGGAAATCTTCCGCCGGACAAAGACCGTCAGGTCGTCAATGGCAGCGGGACCGTTGGTTCCGCCGAGGCCTGTGACGACAACCCTGCCTCCAACGGCCACGTGCGCCATTGCCTGGCGGAGCGTCTCGGGTACGCCGATGGTGTCAAAGACGACGTCGGGACGGCGGCCGTCGAATGCGGCCTCGGTCTGTTCGGTGAAGTCAGCGGCATTGGGCGCGATGGCTGCGGATGCTCCGAAGGCAATGAGGGCTTCTCTGGCTTCTGGCTTCATGTCGGTCCCGACGACATGGCGAGCACCGGCATGCCGGGACAGCGCAGCGGTGCAGAGCCCGACGCCCCCGCCGCCGAGGACGAGAACTGATTCGCCAGGCTGCAGCTTGGCTGCCTCGTGGACGGCGCCGTATGCGGTGAGTCCTGCGCAGCCAAGTACTGCCGCGTCGCTAAGGGGGACGGAGGTCGGCCATGCCGCTGGGAGGGGGAAGACAGCGGTGGCGGGGAGGGTGATTTCGCGTGCGAGGCCGCCAACTCCTGAGGTTCGGAGCGGCTGGCCATCCAGTGTGCGCATTCGCGGGCTGCCATTGAATCGTGTACCGGCATTTTGCATGTGGCTTCGGAACGGTCCGCATTCGTCTTCGTCGCCGCGGCGGCAGGCGGCGCAGCTTCCGCAGGGAACGAGGAAGGAGCAGACAACGCGGTCGCCGACGGCAATCGCCTTCACATCGCCGCCCACGGCAGTCACTACCCCGGAGATTTCGTGTCCGAAGACGTTTGGAGCCGGAACCAGGCCGTGTCCGCGAAGCTTGTGAACGTCGCTGTGGCAGGCCCCGCAGGCGGCGATTCGGAGTCTTACTTCGGACGGAAGCAGCGGTTCGAGGGTGACCTGTTCAATGGAAAGTCCCACTTCGACACCCCGGAACACGGCTGCGGTGGTGACATCCCGTGAGCCGGTCTGCGGGCCGGAGGCCGGCGTATCAGTGGCGGTTGTCATGGTGTTTCCTTCAATGGTTAGGCTGCGCTCAGTGGGCAAAGGGGTCTTCCGGCGGCGTGGAGGAGTAGTCGACGACGACGCTCTTGACCTCGAGGTATTCGCGGAGCACAGCCTGGCCGTTTTCGCGTCCCAGGCCGCTTTGCTTGTAGCCGCCGTAGGGCAGCGTCCAGTGCGTAGGGCGGAAGGTGTTCACGGAGACGAGTCCGGCTTGGAGTTCCGCGGACAGCCGGTGGGCCCGTCCGACGTCCCGTGTCCAGAGCCCGGCGACCAGACCGTAGGTCGTGTCGTTGGCCAGTTGAAGCGCTTCCTCCTCGGTGCGGAATGGAAGCACGGTGAGTACGGGCCCGAACACTTCTTCACGGGCCAGCCGGGACTCATTATCGAGTCCTGTGAAGACGGTCGGTTGAACGAAGAATCCGCGGTCGAAGGCCGCGACGGGTCCGCCGCCGGCTACTACCGTGCCGCCGTCTTCCTTTCCGATGCGGATGTAGTCCAGTGTTTTTTCGAGTTGTTCGGCGGAGCTGTGGGGGCCGATGTGTGTTCCGGCCTCCAGGGGCATGCCGACGCGGATCCGAGAGGCCCGGCTGACGATTTCGGCCAGAAAGTCCTCGTAAATGGTTTCCTGAACCAGGAGCCGTGATCCGAGGGAACAGGATTGCCCGGTTGAACGGAATGCGCTGTGGGTTGCCACGATGGCTGCGCGTTCGAGGTCTGCGTCGTCGAAGATGATGTGCGGGCTCTTGCCTCCGCACTCAAACGAAACCCGCTTCAAGCCGCTGGCGGCCGCCCTCATGATGGCCTGGGCGGTGGGGTAGGACCCGGTAAAGGTCACTTTGTCGACCCCGGGGTGACCGGAGAGGGCCGATCCGACGACGGAGCCGCGGCCGGAGACGATGTTGACGACTCCGTCCGGTATGCCGGCCTCACGGACGAGTTGCGCGAAGGCGAACGCCGAGACGGATGTGGTCTCGGCCGGTTTGAGAACCACAGTGTTTCCGGCGGCAAGAGCGGGGCCAAGCTTCCAGCTGTAAAGGCTGATCGGAGAGTTCCATGGCGTTATCGCTGCGACCACCCCGACGGGTTCGTAGCGGGTGAAAGCGTGCGCGTCGGTCTTGAACGGCACTACGGAGCCTTCAATCTTGTCGGCTGCTCCGGCGTAATACCGCAACCATTTCGCCGCACGGCGCACCTCATTGGTCGTCTCCGACCAGACTTTGCCGTTGTCGCGGGTTTCGAGCTCGCCCAGGCGTGCGGCGTGTTCGTCCAGCAGGTCTCCCAACCGGCGGATGCGGTCCCCGCGGTCGGTAGCAGTCATGCGTTTCCATGGCCCGTTCAGGGCATCGCGTGCGGCGGCAACTGCCAGGTCGACGTCCGCTGCAGTGCCGTCGGGGACCTGCGCCCAGACTTCCTCGGTTGCCGGGTCGATGGACTGCATGACCCCGCCGGCGGACTCCAGCCACTGGCCGCCGATGTACTGGCGGTCTGTGATCAACCCGGGGGACACTGCCTGGGCTGTAATCATCGGAGCTCCTCCACGACGGTACCGGTGGCCGGGAGCGTCCCGGCAGTGGTTCCGTTGGCCTGCCCGGCCGGCTGACGCAGATTGGTCCCGCGGGTCTCCGGGCCCAGAAGCGCCCCGGTAAGCAGGAGCACACCGCCGAGGACGTACAGCACGATCGTGCCGTAGGGCGAGGGGATGATGGTGGCCAGGCCGGACTCGTAGATGGCGTAGAACGCGGGCAGGATCACTGCCACGCTGTAGGCCACTCCGTAGCCGGTGGAGCGGATGCTGGCGGGAAATCTTTCGGAGAGGTACGAGCCGGTGCAGCCGAAGGCACAGATCGACGTCGCGACAAGAATGATTGCCAGTACGGTGTAGCCGACGTCGGTAGTGACAACGTTGCTGACGAGCAGCCCGTAGGTCAACGGGGCGATCGTTGCTCCGGTGAGCCCGTTGATGGCAAGGAACCGGCGCCGGCCGATTTTCTGGCTAAGCGCACCGGCGAGGGGATACAGCACGATCAGGGCGATTTGGTAGAAAACGATGATCATTGTCGCCCGCCCAGGTGTCATGCCTTCCAGGCCGCGGAACGTGCCGGGAAAGGATGCGCTGGTCGCGTTCGACAGGATCCAGACACCGGTCATCAGGATGAACACCTGGCGCAGGTTACGCGCGTTCTGACCGGAAAACAGTTGGCGCAGAGGTCCTGCTCCCGTCGATTTGGCGCTGGTGGCTTTTCTTGCTGCGGCCACAGCGGTGAAGGCCGGCGACTCGTCGACGGACTTCATGTAGTAGAAGGTGAAGGCGAAGGTAGCGACCGCTCCGATCGCGACCGGGATCCGCCAGCCCCATTCGATGTAGGCCGGATTCGATCCGTCCGGGAGTACCGTCGCGGAAATTTGGGCGGCCGTGATGGCCGAAACGACACAAAAAGCGATCGGGAAGCCCATGCTGATCAGGCCGCCGTAGAGGCCGCGTTTGTGCCTGGGGGCAGACTCCATGGCCAGCGGGACAGCCCCGGTGTACTGCCCGCCCAGGAAGATTCCGGTGAGGAACCGCATCAGGACAAGCAGGACGATCGCGGCGAATCCGACGGATTGGAAACCTGGCAATGCGATCACCAGTGCAGTCCCGACAGCCGAGCCGAACATTGCCCACACGGTGGCCTTTTTACGTCCGAGGCGGTCTGCGATGTTGCCGAACAGGACGGAGCCCAGGGGCCGGCCGAGCAGGGTCGCGGCGAACACCAGGCCGTTGACGAGAGCCATCGAACCGGCATCCAGATGCTTTGGAATGAAGTAGGCGATTGCCGGGGCCAGGGCGATGACCGGCAGGTAGATGTCGTAGCAGTCGATGGCGAAGCCAATCGAGGCCCCGCGAACGGCCCGGCGGGCCCGGGAGCGTTCGGCCGGTGGCAGATCCTCGCGAATGTTGTCTGTGGTGTTCATCGTTGAACCTCCGGGTTACTTGCCTTGAAAAGGGGTTGTTGGGGAGACGGGGTCAGCATGCGCTGTCAGATATGCGGGAAACATCTGCGCTGTCGGTGGAGGTTCCATCGACGGTCAGATCAAGAAGCCACTCGGACAGTCGTTGTGCAATGTCAGGAAGCTCTTCCATGGGGTAGTGACCAATCCCCGGCAGGATCGAGTACCGCGCGCCTGGGATCCCGGCAGCGGTTCGCTCAACACTTTCGGGATCGAGCCAGAAGTCATCTCCGCCAACCACCAGCCGGGTAGGGCAGACAATGGCCGAAAGTTTGGACCCGACGTCGTGCCTGGCCCAACCGATGAGGTCGGAGAGGGCGACCTGCGGGTCTTCGCGCCGGTGCCTTGCCGCAATCCGTTGCCGAAGTTCCTCGGGCACAGCCGAGCCGCAAGCAGCCAGTGTGCCGTAATAGGTGCGGTCCGTACGAGACGGGGAAACCGTGTCTTCCAGGTTGCGACGGAGCGAGCGTTCATTTTGTCCGTCGTTTTGTGCATCGGCGGCCATGGCGATCACCCCGGAGAGCCGGGCGGAATACTTGACTGCAATGTCCAGCGCGATTTTTCCCCCGATCGAGCAGCCCACAACGTAAGGCTGGTCCAGTTCGAGGATCTCGATAAGACGAATGATCCAGTCACCGTAGTATCCGAGGTCGGTCACCGGGCCGCTGACCGGTTCCTCCGAATGCCCGTGGCCGGGCAGGTCGGGGACAACCACCTGGTAGCCCTCAGCGACGAGGCCCTCAATGGCATCACGCCACTGCAGGCCGGATTGTCCAGCCGTGTGGATACACACAATCGGCCGGCCCTGTCCGAACGTGGCGACGAATCCGGGACGTTCGTCAATGTCCAGGTATTCTGCGGAACTAGGCGTCTGCCGGGTCATCACTGAACTCCTTTGAACGTCACTGCACGGCCGGCGTCAATGATGAGATGCAGGGCCTTGGTCAACTGGAGATAGGTGTAGGCGTCGCCGCTGACGTCGAACTCGCCCCGGTTGGCGCGCACGATGAAGTCGTTGCGTTCACCAGTGAGGAGTTCACACCACGAGCGCGCCTCTCCACGGAGCGTAAAAGTTGGACCGCGCGGGGTGCGCTTGGCGATGTCGATGACCTGGCCCTTGTAAACCCTTAGCTGGACATCTGCGGCTTCGCTGGCCAAGCCTATGGTGCCGTCAAAGAGTTGCATCGCGTCGTGAAAAGCAGAGGAATCTTCAAGTTCCGCGACGACCGCCGCCGCCCACGGAAGCCCCAGTGGCAGGGCCCACGACGGGTCCTCCGTTGTCAGGGCATTGGCCGCTTTCACCAACACGGCCGCGGTTCCTTCCTGAACGACGAGCCCGTCGCTGTCGAGCATTCTGATGGAACGGTGAACGATGCCTCGGGACGGGTCGGAGGTTCTGCGCCAGCCGGTCACCAGCGTCTCGTAGTGAAGTTGGGCTCCGACCCGCAGCGGGTGCCGGTAGTACCAGTGCGTGTCGAGCCCGGCGATGAGCGTCTCAGCCAGGATGCCCGAAGCAAAAACAGAACCGAAATATCGGGCTGTCCCGAACGGACCATGCCCCATGAGTTCGGCGGCAGTGCCGCTCCCTGGCGTGTGGACCGGGTGCCGGTCTTCGGAAACGTCGGCGAAGCGGACCAAATCATCGTCGGTTAGGACAAACGGCTCACTGAAGAACCGCTGACCCGGAAAGAAATCCTCAAGGTATAGCGATGTGCTGAGGCCGGCGGGGGCGGGCGTCGTCAGCGGAGTCTGGAAGGTCACGAAAAAAGGTCCTTCTGCATCAAAGGGAAAGAAATAAGCCACGATCGGTTGGCGCCGCATCATCCTAGAAGTGCAGTCCATCACATGAACGATCGTTCATGCTCAAAAACGTTATCCGCATGAGGCGGCACTGTCAACGGCCTGGAACTATTTGCGTGATCGTGGAATAGGTCGAGTCCTCACCCGATTTCCTTGACCGCTAAGAAGTCTATTGACACGTCTCCTAGGCCATGTCAGAGTTGTCCACCATGAACGATCGTTCACTTCAGCGTATGTCGCCTGCCCGAGAGTCACTGTTCGAAGCCGCCATCGGCTCCTTCGCGGAATTTGGTTTCGGGGGTGCCTCGATGCGCACAATTGCCCAGCGCGCCGGCATGGCGCTTTCCAATCTGTACAACTACGCCCCATCCAAACAGGACCTCCTGGTACAGATCCTTAAAACGGCGAACTACAACCACCTCGCCCATACGGAGTGGGCGATATCCGGCGCGGGAAACCATCCCGCGGACCAGCTCAGGGCAGGTGTCCGCGCCTACGTGGAGTATGTCGTTGCCCACCCCGCCGAAGCGCTGGTAGCCCAAACAGAGTTGCGCTACCTGGATGCAGAACACCGCCGGCGACTCGTCGTTGCACGGGACCGCATCGATGAAATGCTCCAGGGGATCATCACGACCGGAACGGCGTCGGGCACGTTCATCACGCCTTTCCCCCGAGAAGCCACGCGGGCCATCTTGACCATGTGCGGGGGAGTAGCGCAGTGGTACCGCCCGGATGGCAGCCTGACGGGCGACGAAGTCGCAAACCGATACGCCCAACTGGCCCTTGCCATGGTTCAGGACGCTGCTTCCTTACCAACGCTCGAAACCGCCGCATCCTCACCACGCCGACCTGGCACCACAGCCAACAAAAGTTGAATCACGGCCCGCCGGCCGTCCCACAGAGTAGAAGAAACGATGATGTCACTGAATACTCAAGCACCCGCCACGCTTCACGAGCGTCTCTCATCCCTCGCCGCTACCCGCCCCGACGCCCCCGCCGTCGTCGACCTCAGCGCTGTCGGGGGCGGGCACTGCACCACCTATGGAGAACTGGCCGAACGCGCTAGCCGGTCTGCTGCCTTCCTGGCATCGCTGGGTGTACGGCGAGGTGACAGCGTGGCCACCTTGTTGCCAAACTGCCAGGAATGGATAGATCTGTTCTTCGCCGCGGCGCAGCTTGGCGCGCTGCTCGTTCCCCTTAATACCCGATACCGTTCGCAGGAAATCGGACATCTGCTTCGACTCAGCGGGGCCCGCGTACTCGTCACCGCTACAGACTTCGAAGGCGTGAACTTCACCGACAGGCTAGCGGAAGTAGCGGCCTTTGAAGGCGACGATGCCGTCCCGCTGAAAGACATTGTTATTGTCAGCGGCGACATCGAGGCAACCCCGGCACGGTGGCAACGACACCCTGGCCGGGATCTTTCGGCCAACGCCGCACCCATTCCCCCCGCAGCCGGCGAACCCGCAGACCCGCTCATCGTCTTCGGCACCTCCGGGACAACGTCGGCGCCCAAACTTGCCATCCACACACACCAGACCGTCCTTACGCACATGGACGCAGTGGCCGACAGGATGCGCTTCAGCCCGGACTCCAGCCAGCTCGTTGTCCTGTCACTGTCGGGAACCTTCGGTTTCGTACCCTTCATGGCGGGGCTCCTGGCCGGTCAGCCGGCCACGATGCTGCCGATCTTCAAGCGCGAACGTGTTCTCACCGCTCTGGAATCCCACCCTTCGGACTTCCTGGTCGCGGCGGAAGGATCCGTGCGGGAGCTCCTCGAGGCTGCCGGGCCAGCCGATCTGGGCGCCCTGAACCGCATCGTCACCGCAGGACTTGCTATCGAGGACATCATCGATGCCGCCACCGGACGCGGTATTACCGCTATGAACGTTTACGGATCCAGCGAGGTCTTTGCTTTCGCGGCGATCAGCGAATACGGCGCGGACACTGCCGTCCGCGCGAACCCCGGCGGACGCGTCACCGGCCCGGACACCCTGGTTCGGGTGACAGACCCGGAAAGCGGGGCTGTGCTGCCGATAGGCTCCGTGGGCGAACTGCAGTTTTCCGGCCCAAGCGTGTTTTCCCGATATCTGCACAACGATGCCGCAACCGTTGCAAGTCGAACCCCGGACGGCTGGTTCCGCACGGGGGACAGCGCCCGATTGATAGATGATTGCACTTTCACCTACCTTGCCCGTGCTAACGACACACTCCGACTCGGAGGCTACTCCGTTTCCCCGTCTGACGTTGAAACGACGCTCGAAGAGCTGGACGGCATCCGGCAGGCCCAGGTTGTGGGCGTACGGGACACCCGTTCCGGCGATGATCTCGGAGTCGCCTTCGTGATTGCTGAAGCCGGATCCGATATAACCCCTGAACGCGTACTGGAATACTGCACCGAGCGCATGGCGAGCTTCAAGGTGCCTAAGCGCGTCGTCATGGTGAACTCCTACCCATCGACACCTAGCGCCAACGGCGACAAGATCCGCCGCGACCAGCTGCGGGACCAGGCAACAGCACTCCTTGCAGAACACCCTTCCACCCAGCCGCTGCGGAACGCCCCGGAACGGCTCCTACAAAATGAGGTTCACTAAATGCCGGCCCACACACGCGGAGGGTCCCCTGTCCGATCGGACATCGCCCGCGCAACACCCTCCACAGTCCACGTGCACGGACTGGACCTCGTTGACATGCTCGGTACCGTCTCCCTGGGCGACTTCGCCTACCTGGAGCTGTTCCGGCGGCTTCCCGACAAATCTGAGTCCGTTCTATTCAACGCCATAGTGGTCGCACTCGTGGAGCACGGCCTAACCCCCAGCGCCCTCACCGCCCGACTCACAGCCCTCGGCGCGCCAGAATCCTTACAGGGCGCCGTCGCGGCCGGACTCCTTGGCCTCGGCAACACCTTCGTCGGAACCATCGAGGGTGCCGCACGAATCTGCCAGACATACATCCCCGCAGATGCCGGCCGCCTCGACGACCGCGGCATCCAGGCCCTAGCCGAAAGGATCGCGGACGACTTCGCTTCAGACGGCCAACCGATCCCCGGTCTTGGACACCCCGTCCACAAGCCAGTCGACCCACGAGCTCAGAAGCTCTTTGCCATCACACGTGAACAGGGATTCGACGACACTCCCATCCGGCTCATGGAAGAACTTTCGCGGATCTCATCAGAGCGCCGCGGCTGGCTACTACCGGTAAACGTAACAGGAGCCATCGGCGCCATCTCAACCGTACTCGGACTGCCCTGGGACGTTGCCCGCGGCCTGGGTGTCATGGCCCGCGCCATCGGGCTCGTCGGACATCTCCTGGAGGAGCGCCAACAGCCACTGGCCGCATCTGTATGGACCCGCGCGGAACGGGAGAGCTCCGAGCAGTAGCGACGCAACTACGTAGTCGCAGGGCAATCAATGCTGGATGTGAACGCTGAACAAAGTCCGACGAGCCGCCCTCAGCCGCAACGCACTCTCCACGCGGGAAATTTTTCGACTTTCAACACCGACAATGGCGATTTCGTCAGGTAGCTGCCAAGTATCTCAGGTGTACATCGGTGGACGCCATTGATCGCGCTGGGCAGCGAGGAGCGAGGCTTTGAACCACCGCCTGCCCGCCAATCTCATCTGGAGCACTCCGACCGCTTAGGGGACGATGAGCAATTCTGTCGCTTTATTGGCGGAGTCCCGGGATTGCGAAGTCGACTTTTCCGTAGCCTGCGGACTCCATGGGTCCTGCGGCGATGAGCCGGTTACGGTATTTGGACACGACGTTGGGTTTGGCCTTAAGGACGGCCCCGATCTGCCCTGAGGCCGAGGGGCGATCCTGGGTGGCCATGGCGTCGAGGAACTGACGGTCTCTGTCGGAGATGTCCGAGAGGGCCGATTCGACGACGACCAGGGTGTTGCGGCGTTGAGCTGTGGCGATGGCGTTGGACGCTGGCCTTTCCAGCGTCCATCCTGCTTTGTCGGCTTCGAGCCAGAGGTAGTAGCCGACCAGTTGGATCAGGAACGGGTGTCCCTCGGTTGCCTCTGCCGCTTCGCTGATGAGGTCGTGGGAGATGGTGATGCCTCCGTGGCTGAACAAGTTGGCTGTACGAGGTGGTGACTTCGGCGATGGCTGCTTAGTGAAGATTGATCCTGTCGGCCCGCCGGAGGAAGGTTGCGACGCCTTCGTTGAGGAGATCGGACACGGCTGAGGGCAGGCCGGCGAAGATCAGGCCGATGGGCAGCCCATCGCGGATGAAGTGCTGGACATCGGCTGCCAGTTGCGAGATCTCCGTCCGGTCGACGGCGTGAATCTCGTCAACGGTATGGCCAAGTCCGGTGCCCTTCGACTCCAGAACGCGCAGCAACTCATTACCGGTCCGGCGCCTTGTCAGGGATCCCTGACGTCAGGCTGGGGTGTACGTCAGTCCTACAAGAAGTTGTTGAGGCTGCTGAGTTTGACGTTCTGGGGCCCGAGGGAATTAACTTGAGGTCGAAGCGAGGGGAGCGGTTTTGAGCGGCGGCGCTGGGACGCTTGAGCGAGATGCGGCTGTTCTCGCGTTCTGGGCGCGGACGCCAAGGCCCCGACCCGAAGGTTGCGGCCTCGGGTCGGGACCTCGTTGTTTGCGGGATTAGACGGTAGCGCGGTTTCCCGATGAGTGAGCGGGCTCGCCGTACCGTTCCTGCTCAATCTGTTCCAGACTCTTGCCCCGGGTGTCGGGGGCCCAGATGACACCGATGAGCAGGGCGGCCACCAGGGCGCCGATCATGATCAGGCCGACGAACGGCACACCCCGCTCGGCGAGCAGCGTGGGGAACCAGTAGCTCAGGAGTCCGACGACGATGCGGGCCACGAAGAACAGTACGCCCTGGGCGCTGGCCCGGTAACGGGTGGCAAACATTTCTGCTGCCCAAAGGGCGTAAAACGCCTGGGCGCCGATGCCGGCTGAGATGCCCCAGAGCGCGGCGAAGAGGATCAATACGGGTGTGGTGACGTGGACAAAGACGAGCAGAACCCAGGCGGCGATGCCCAGGATGGCTCCGATTCCGTAGAGCACGCGGCGGTCCATCCGGTCGCCGTACTTCATGAAGCCGAAGTAGGTGGCCAGGACGGTGAGGGTCCACAGCAGCACCTGCAGCAGGTTCTGTTCGGTGGAGGACTCGACGCCGGACGTCTCGTAGACGCGGGGCATGAAGATGCCCATCTGGCCGGCCACGAGGTTCCAGAGGGCGTAGACGCCTACGAGGAAGAAGATGGCCTTGAGGTTGGTGGCGTTGGTCAGCAGCTCGCGGTAGTTGCGCCGTTTGATGCCCGCGGCTTCCTCCAGCCGGCGCTCCTCATTGGCCTTTTTCCAGGTCTGCGACTCGGAGAGGCGGCGGCGGATCCACCAGGTGATGAAGGCGATGACGAAGAGGTGGGCGAAGACCAGGCGGCTGCCCAGCAGACCCAGCGGAACCACGAGGGTTGCCAGGAGGAAGACTAGCGCCGGCGCGAGTGACCACGCGAACTGGGCGGTGCCCACGTGCCGGGCCCGCTGTTCGGACGGCGCTTCCTCGGCGATGTAGGTCCAGGCGACGGGCACGCCGGCTCCGACCGCGATGCCCGTGAGGATCACGCCCACCACGAGCATCCAGGGCGCGACGGCGAAGATCACCAGGGCTGTGCCGGCCATGTAAAGGATGAGGTCGTACGTGTAAATGAACTTGCGCCCGTACCGGTCGCCCAGCGGACCGCCGATCATCGCGCCGATGGCGGCGCCGAAGGCGTTGGCGCTGAGGGCGGCGATCAGGCCGACCACGAGGTTGCTGAAGCCGAAGTGTTCCTGCCACAGGGTCAGGCTCGTGGCCAGGGCGATGATCGAACCGGCCTCGATGTAGTTGGACATGGAAACGGCAACTGTGGCTTTCCAGCCGCCGATGGAGGAGTTGGTCATGTGCGGTTCTTTCTCTGCGGCGCCATTGGTGCGGAGCAGTTTGCCTTATGTTGATACGTTTCAAAGCGGAGGGCGCACGGGGTCATGCGCTGTCGAAGCGGAGGCGGCGTGTTCCGCCTGCGGTGGTCAGGTGGTGATGATGACGTCGAGTTGGCGGGGGCCGTGGACGCCTTCGACGCGTTCGAGTTCGATGTCGGAGGTGGCGCTGGGTCCGCTGATCATGGTGAGGGGCCGGGTGCTCTCGAGGCGGCGGAGGGCTTCGGGCAGGATTTGGGTGATGTCGTTGCTGTGGACGACGCAGATGTGGTGGTCCGGGATCAGGGAGATGGCGCGGCGGCCCTGGTTGGGGCTGCCGTCCAGGATGATGGTCCCGGATTCGGCGACGGTCACGGCGGAGCCGGTGATGACGGCGTCTGTTGCGTCGAGCTCGGTGACGGTTAGTGCCCCGTGGCTGGCGCCGTCGTGCTTGATGCGGGTGGTGTCGGTTTCCCAGGCGACCCAGGCGGGGTCCAGGCCGGCGGGGATGACGTAGGTGGCGGCGCCGGCGAGGAGGGCCTGGACGGTGGCCGGGACGTCGGCGGCGTCGACGACGGTGACGCCGGCTTTGTAGTCCTCGAGCCGGTCGACGAGGATGTCGATGCGTCTCTGGCCGTCAAGGTCCCCGTCCAACCGGTAGGTGCGCGGGATGTCCGGGACGGCGGGGGCGTCGTTGAGGGCGGTCCGGACGGCGGCGAGGATGTGCTCGCGGGTACTCATTGTTCTTTGTGCTCCTTGGCCCACCAGTCGCGGAAGGACTGGGACGGCGGCGCGGGGACGTCCCGGCTTTGGGTCCAGCCGGCGGCGATGCCGGGCAGCTTTGTGATTTTCTTGTCCTTGCCTGCGGCCGCGCGGCCCAGCGGCAGCAGCTTTTCGACGGCACCGAGGCGGCGGCCGTCGGACAGCGCCCAGGACGCGGCTTTGAGGCCGACGTCCATCTGGGTCGGGAGGCCGCCGCGGTGGGCGTCGACGTCCTTGCCGCGCAGGTGGACCAGGATGTCGGGGATATTGATCTTCACCGGGCAGGCGTCGTAGCAGGCCCCGCACAGGGACGAAGCGTAGGGCAGGGACCCGTTTTCCTCGGCCTCGACGCTGGTCATCAGCGGCGAGAGGATCGCGCCGATGGGCCCGGGGTAGGTGGAGCCGTAGGCGTGCCCGCCGGTGCGTTCGTACACGGGGCAGACGTTGATGCAGGCGCTGCAGCGGATGCAGTGCAGGGCTGCCCGGCCCATCTCGTCGGCCAGGGCGTTGGTGCGCCCGTTGTCCAGCAGGACCACGTGGAAGTTGGACGGCCCGTCACCCTCCGTGACGCCGGTCCACAGCGAGGTGTAAGGGTTCATCCGTTCCCCCGTGGAGGAGCGCGGCAGCAGCTGCAGGAACACCTCGAGGTCGGAGAACGTGGGCAGCAGCTTCTCGATGCCCATCACGGTGATGAGGGTTTCGGGCAGCGTCAGGCACATCCGGCCGTTGCCCTCGGATTCCACCACGCCCAGGGTCCCGGAGTCGGCGATGCCGAAGTTCGCCCCGGAGATCGCAACCTTGGCGGTGAGGAATTTGGCGCGCAGGTGCGCTCGGGCGGCCATCGCCAGGCGGCGCGGTTCGTCCGTCAGGTCCGGGTCGACGTCGGGCATTTCCTGCAGGAATATGTCCCGGACCTCGCTGCGGTTCTTGTGGATGGCCGGGACCAGGATGTGGCTGGGCTTGTCATGGCCGAGCTGGACGATGAGTTCGGCCAGGTCGGTTTCGTAGGCGGCGATGCCGTGCCCCTCCAGGTACTCGTTCATGCCGATTTCCTGGGTGGCCATCGACTTGACCTTGACCACCTCTTCCACGCCCTCGGCCTTAACCAGGTCGTGGATGATCCGGTTGGCCTCGTCCGCGTCGCGGGCCCAATGCACGATCCCGCCGCGGGCGGTGACGTTGGCCTCAAAGGCTTCCAGGAGTTCGGGCAGTCGGGCCATCACCGAGGTTTTCAGGGCACTGCCGGCCTCGCGCAGGTCCTCCCAGTCCGGCAGCTCCCCGGTGACGGCCAGGCGCTTGGACCGGATGGTGGACGTGGCGTGCTTCAGGTTCTTCCGGAGCTGGCCGTTGCCAAGCTCCCGGCGCGCGGCGGACGGGAACTTCTCCTCCGCGAACAGGTTTCCGGAGCCGGGCCGCAGGCCCGGCATGCCAAGTGCGGTGCGGGACATTACTTGACCACCACTTTCACGGGTTGACCTTCCGTGCCCGGGACGACTGCCGGGCTGGCTTCGGTGCTGGCGAGGATTTCCGCCAAGTGCAGGGTGGCCACGCTTGAGTCCTGCCGGGACAGGCCCCCGCCGATGTGCATCAGGCAGGAATAGTCACCCCCGGCACAGACCGAAGCGCCCGTGGCACCGATGTTCGCGGTCTTGTCGGCCAGCATCGCCGAGGACACATCGGCGTTCTTCACCGAGAACGTTCCACCGAAACCGCAGCACTGGTCCGCCTCCGGCAGGTCCACCAGCTCCAGGCCCTTCACCCCGCGCAGCAGGACCGCCTGCCGGTCGCCGAGCTTCAGCAGCCGCATCCCGTGGCAGGACGGGTGGTACGTCACAGTGTGCGGGAAGTAGGAGCCCAGCTGTTCGGCCGGATTGGTGACGCCCAGGACGTCCACCAGCAGCTCGGACAGCTCGTAGGTTTTCTTCCCGACGGCGGTTGCCCGCTCCTCGAGCCCGGCGTCGTCTGCGCGTCGGGCCACCATCGGGTGCTGGTGCTTCACCGACGCCACACACGACCCCGACGGTGCCACGGCAACCTCGTAGTCCTCCGACTCGAACGCGCGGACGTGATTGGCCACCACGGGCACGGCCTCCTTGAAGTAGCCGCTGTTGACATGCATCTGCCCGCAGCAGGCCTGGCCCTTTGGGAAGACCACCTCGTGGCCCAACCGTTCCAGGACCTCCACGGTGGCCTGCGCCGCTCGCGGATACATGCCATCCACAATGCAGGTGGCAAACAATGCGATTCTCATAAGCTCAATTTCTGGTGGCGGAGATGGTGTTGGCTGCCTGGTCCGCAGGCTCGTAGCGGCGGAGGCTGGTTCCGGCGCCGATGATCCTGCGCAGTTCCGGCAGGCTGCCGGCCACCGCGCCGGCGGCCCGTGCCTGGATCAGCACGTTACCCAGCGCCGTAGCCTCGACGGGCCCGGCGATAACGGGACGGCGCGTGGCGTCGGCGGTCAGCTGGCACAGCAGGCCATTCTGCGAACCACCACCCACCACGTGCAGCACGTCCACGGACCTGTCGGCCAGCCGCTCGGCGTCGGCCAGGGTCCGCGCGTAGCCGGTCGCCAGGCTGTCCATGATGCAGCGGGTGATGGCGGCGGGATCGTCCGGCAGCACGTCGCCGGTGCGGCGCACCGCGGCACGGATGCGGTCCGGCATGTTGTCCGGGGCGATGAAGTACGGATCGTCGGGGTTGATCTGCGGTCCGCCGGCCGGCAGGGCTGCAGCGGCGGCGAGCAGGGCGGTCAGTTCCGGCTGGAACCCTCCCGCCGCCCACGTCCGCTGGCATTCGCTGAGCAGCCAGAGGCCGCCCATGTTGCGGAGGTAGCGGATGGTGCCGTCCACGCCCCGTTCGTTCGTGAAGTTGGCTGCACGGCTGGCTTCGGTGAGGACCGGGTGCTTCAGTTCCAGCCCCACCAGCGACCAGGTGCCGGAGGAAACGTAGGCGAAGTCCTCGGCCTGGGCGGGGACGGCCGCGATGGCGGAAGCCGTGTCGTGCGAGCCCACGGCCACTACCTGGGTGTCCGGCGGCATGTCCACCTGCGCGGCAATCTCCGGCAGGAGCGTGCCGTAGGCCTCGCCCGGCTGGATCAGCGGCGGGAACAGGTCCTTCCGCAGGCCCAGTGGTTTGAAGAACTCTGTGGCCCACTCGCCCGCAACGGCGTCGAACAGCCCGGTGGTGGAGGCGTTGGTGGCTTCGGTCCGGCGGACGCCGGTAAGCAGGAACGCGATCAGGTCCGGGATGAGCAGTGCCTGCAGTCCGTCCAGGTCCGTCTCGGTGGCGAGCTGGTAGATGGTGTTGAACTGCAGAAACTGCAGCCCCGTGGTGGCGTAGAGGCGCTCGGGGTCGAGGCTGCCGTGCACGGGTTCGACGGCGGCGCGGCTGCGGTCATCTCGATAGCTGAATGGCTGGGCCGTGAGCTCGCCTGCGGCGTTGACCAGTCCGTAGTCCACAGCCCAGGTGTCTATGCCGATGCTGGCCATCCGCTCACCCTGCATCGCTGCGACCGTTGCGGCGGCGCTGAGCCCCTCAAGGACCTCGCGGAGGAGTCCGTCGAAATCCCAGCGGAGCCCGCCGTCGATCTCCACCACGCCATTCGGGAAACGGTGGACGGTCTCCAGCGAAACGCCTTGGGGCGAAACACGCCCCAGCATCACGCGCCCGGAGGAGGCGCCGATGTCGACGGCGGCGAACACCCTGCCGCCGTCGACGCCATTTATTGCTTCGCTCATCGGAGGAAGGCTGCGGCCACGCCGGCGTCCACGGGGATGTGCAGGCCGGTGGTGTGGGAGAGTTCGTTGCTGGTGAGCACGGCCGCGGCGTTGGCGACGTGTTCGGGCAGGACCTCGCGCTTGAGCAGGGTGCGCTGGGCGTAGTACTCGCCCAGTTTTTCCTCGTCCACGCCGTAGACGGCGGCGCGTTTGGCGCCCCAGCCGCCGGCGAAGATCCCGGAGCCGCGGACCACGCCGTCGGGGTTGATGCCGTTGACGCGGATCCCGTGCTCGCCCAGTTCCGCGGCGAGGAGGCGGACCTGGTGGGCCTGGTCGGCTTTGGTGGCGGAGTAGGCGATGTTGTTGGGTCCGGCGAAGACGGAGTTCTTGGAGGAGATGTAGATGATGTCCCCGCCCAGGCCCTGGTTGATCATGGCCTTCGCGGCGGCCTTGGCCACCAGGAAGGAGCCCTTGGCCATGACGTTGTGCTGGAGGTCCCAGTCCTTCTCGGTGGTTTCCAGCAGCGGCTTGGAGATGGACAGGCCGGCGTTGTTCACGATGAGGTCCAGGCCGCCGAAGGCCAGCACCGCCGCATCGATCGCGGCGGCGACCTGGGCTTCGTCGGTGACGTCGGCCTGGACGCCGACGGCGACGTCCGGGCCGCCGAGTTCCTCGGCGACTTTTTGGGCGTTTTCGAGGTTCAGGTCGGCGATGACCACGCAGGCGCCCTCCGCGGCGAGGCGGGTGGCGATGGCTTTGCCGATGCCCGACGCGGCGCCGGTGACCAGGGCGATGCGGGTGGCGTGGGACTTGGGCTTGGGCATCCGGGCGAGCTTGGCTTCCTCCAGCGCCCAGTACTCGATCCGGAACTTCTCGGCCTCGTCGATCGGGGCGTAGGTGGAGATCGCCTCGGCGCCGCGCATCACGTTGATCGCGTTCAGGTAGAACTCCCCGGCCACGCGGGCGGTCTGCTTGTCCTTGCCGTAGGAGAACATGCCAACCCCCGGGACCAGCACGATCGCGGGGTCGGCGCCGCGCAGCGCGGGGCTTGCGTCGTCCGCGTGCCGGTCGTAGTAGGCCTGGTAATCCACGCGGTATTCGGCGTGGAGTTCCTTCAGCCTGGCCACGGATTCTTCGATGGAGGCGTCCGCGGGCAGGTCCAGGATCAGCGGCTTGACCTTGGTGCGCAGGAAGTGGTCCGGGCACGAGGTCCCCAGCGCGCCCAGGCGCGGGTGCCCGGCGGCCTCGAGGAATTCCAGCACGGCGGGATCGTCGCTGAAGTGCCCCACCTGCGGCTTGTCCGCGGAGGCCAGGCCGCGGATCACCGGCGCCAGCGCTGCGGCCTTCGCCTTGCGTTCGGCTTCGGGCAGCGGGGCGTAGCCGGGCAGCTTGGCGCCGAAGGGTTCGGCCTTGCCGTTCTGCGCGATGTACTTTTCGGCCTGGTCGATGATCCAGAGCGAGTTCTGCTCGGCTTCTTCGGACGTGGCGCCCCAGGCGGTGATGCCGTGCCCGCCCAGGATGGTGCCGACGGCCTGCGGGTTGGCGTCCTTGATCGCGGCGATGTCCAGGCCCAGCTGGAACCCCGGCCGGCGCCACGGCACCCACACCACCTTGTCGCCGAAAATCTTGGTAGTGAGCGCCTCGCCGTCCGCCGCCGTCGCGATCGCGATGCCCGAGTCCGGGTGCAGGTGGTCCACATGCGCCGCATCCACGAGCCCGTGCATCGCGGTGTCGATCGACGGTGCGGCCCCGCCCTTGCCGTGCAGGCAGTAATCAAACGCGGCCACCATCTCGTCCTCACGCTCAACGCCCGGGTAGACGTTCTTCAGCGCCTGCAGCCGGTCCAGCCGCAACACCGCAAGGTTCTGGGCCTTCAGGGTACCGAGGTCACCACCGGAGCCCTTCACCCACAGGAGTTCGACGTCCTCGCCGGTGACGGGGTCCTTCTCGGTACCCTTGGCGGAGGTGTTGCCGCCGGCGAAGTTGGTGTTGCGCTTGTCCGCGCCCAGCCGGTTGGAACGGGCGATCAGCTCTTCAATGGTCTTGTTCTCTGTGATCTGCATAGTCATGCTTACGCGCCCCATCCGGCTTGCTGGCCGCCTGCGCGGTCCTCGTTGATCTTCTTCTGGTAGCCGCTGGCCTTGTAGGCGGCCATCGGGTCCGCGGGCAGGCCGCGGGATTCACGCCACTCGGCCAGGACCGGCCGGACGTCGGTGTAGAAAGCGTCGTTGAACACGGCGTTGGCGGCCAACACGTCCCCGGCCCGCTGCGCCTCGGCCAAAGCAACCGTGTCCACCAGCAGGGCCCGGGCGGTCATCTCCTGCACGTTCAGGACCGAGCGGATCTGGCCCGGGATCTTCTCCTCCAGGTTGTGGCACTGGTCCAGCATCAACGCGACACCGGACTCTTTACCTGACGAATTGCCGAACCCGCCGCCGCGGATCACCTCGTGCATGATGCGGAAGAGCTGGAACGGGTCCGCGGCGCCCACGATCAGGTCGTCGTCGGCGTAGAAGCGGGAGTTGAAGTCGAAGGACCCCAGCTTCCCCAGCCGCAGCAGCTGCATGACGATGAACTCGATGTTGGTGCCGGGGGCGTGGTGGCCGGTGTCCAGGCAGACAAACGCCTTCTCGCCCAGGGCCAAGGTCTGAGCGTAGGAGGTGCCCCAGTCCGGAACGTCCGTGTGGTAAAAAGCCGGCTCGAAGAACTTGTACTCCAGCACCAGACGCTGGTCCTCACCCAGGCGGGCGTAAATCTCCTGCAGGGACTCGGCCAGGCGGTCCTGGCGGCCGCGCATGTCGTCCTGGCCCGGGTAGTTGGTGCCGTCCGCGAGCCAGATCTTCAGGTCCCGAGACCCGGTGGCATGCATGATCTCGATGCACTCAAAGTGGTGGTCGATCGCGCGCCGCCGGACGGCGTCATCCGAGGACGTCAGCGAGCCGAACTTGTACTCGTCATCCTGGAACGTGTTCGAGTTGATCGTGCCCAGCCCCACCCCCAAGCCGGCCGCGTACTCCTTCAGAGCGGCGTAGTCGTCCACCCTGTCCCAGGGGATGTGCAGCGCCACGGTGGGCGCCAGGCCGGTGAGCTCGTGGACCTTGGCGGCATCCGCCAGTTTCTCCTGGACCGTCCGCGGCGTGCCCGGGGTGCCGAACACCTTGAACCGCGTGCCTGAATTGCCATAGGCCCACGAAGGGACCTCGATGGCAAGCTCCCCGAGCCTGCCCAGCGCCATTGCTACGTCATTCATGATGGTTCTTTCCGGTGTCTTGTTCTGCTGTGATCTGATTGCCGCCCCGCTGCTGGAGCCGCTGGTTGTTCGCTTCAGGAACCGGTGGTTCCCGCGTCCGCGAGCTGGCTGTCCAGGTTGAATACTTCCTCCAGGACCTGGAAACCTTCGTCGGGTGCCTGGCCGGAGTTTTCAAACAGAGACGCCATTTCCGCCTGCCAGCGGGCATTGACGTCAGTCAGTGCCATCCGGGCCCGGAGTTTGTCGAAGTCGTCGCATTCCACGTAGCCCACCAGCAGCCCGTCCCGGGAGAGGAAGAGTGAGTAGTTGTTCCAGCCCGCTGCCTTGAGCGCGGCCAGCATCTCCGGCCAGACGGCGCCGTGGCGCCGCTTGTATTCGTCGATCAGCTCCGGCTTGATCGATGAGCGGAAACACACCCTCATGCTGTACTCCTATAGCGGCTTTGCAATTGTGCGACGGAATTAACAAGCGAAACGGTTGCAAATCTTGTTGAATCGTTTCATTGCTACGTTTCAAAGTACTCTTGATCGAGGACGGGTGTCAAGCATTACACCTGCAGAGACAGATTGGTGGAAGGATCCAGCAAAATGCCGCGGACAGCCAGCATCAAGGACGTCGCCAACCATGCGCAGGTTGCGGTGGGAACGGTCTCCAACGTCCTCAACAATCCCGACCGCGTCTCCACCCGCACCAGGGACAGGGTGCTGAAGGCCATCGACGAACTCGGGTTCATCCGAAACGACGCCGCCCGGCAGCTGCGCGCCGGGCACAGCCGCACCATCGGCGTCGTGGTCCTGGACGTCGGCAACCCGTTCTTCACCTCGCTGGTCCGGGCCGCCGAGGACGCGGCGGCCCGGAAGGGCAGCGCCGTGCTGCTGGGGGACAGCGGCCACGACGCAAAGCGGGAATCGCACTACATCGACCTCTTCCAGGAACAGCGGGTCCAGGGCCTGCTCATCTCTCCCGTGGGGGACATCGCCGACCGGCTCGATGCGCTGCGGCAGCGCGGCGTTCCCACGGTCCTCGTGGACCGGCTGGCCGACGAGGACCGCTTCAGCTCCGTCTCCGTGGATGACGACGCCGGCGGGTACCTTGCCGCCCGGCACCTCCTCGATCTCGGGCGCCGGAAACTGGCATTCGTGGGCGGGCCACTGACCATCCGCCAGGTAGCCGACCGCCTCGAAGGGGCCCGCCGCGCCGTGGCCGAGGTGGACGGCGCAGCGCTGGACGTGCTCGATTCCGACGGCCAGTCCGTGCTCGCCGGACGCGGCGTGGGCAACAGCCTCGTGGAGCGCGGCGCCAAAGACATGCCGGACGGCATCTTCTGCGCCAACGACCTGCTGGCCCTTGGCGTCATGCAGTCGCTGACCATGATCAACGGCGTGCGCATTCCTGATGACGTGGCCCTGATCGGCTACGACGATATCGACTTCGCGGTGTCCGCCGTGGTGCCGCTCTCCTCCATCCGCCAGCCCACGGACGCAATCGGCAGGACCGCCATTGAACTCCTGACCGAGGAACTGGACCCCCAGCACCCGAGGCACCGCGCCGTCGTATTCACGCCCGAACTGGTCGTACGGCAAAGTACCGCTGGCACCGCCGATGCGCCGGGTGCAATGAAGGGGCCCGTGTGGGTGCAGCACCAGGTGCCCTAGTAAAAGCGATACCACCTGCACGCGTACTTGACCCTGCTGCTGCACCTCTGCATGCTTGCCGCCTAGCGCACAGATGCGCTTACAAGCTGCTGGCCCGGGCGTCATGCCTTGCTATCTCCTTTCTGCCGATGTGCCAAAGCTAAAAGAATGTGCATCGTTCCAGGGTTTAGGCCGGGACCTTGGTGATTGGCCCCGGCCTGAGGGTCAGAGCGGCCCTTCGGACCGCGGGCGTGAACTAGAAGTTGAACTTGTCGACGTTGTCCCCGGTGAACACTGTCGGGTCGCCGAGCAGGACGACGCCGTTGGCTCCGACTTCGAATTCGCCCATGTCGCCGGCCTTGAACTTCTCGCCTTCGGCTCCGGTGATCTGGCCGGAGGCGAGGGCTGCGCCGGCGTAGGCGGTGAGGTAGCCGAGCTTCTCGACATCCCAGAGCGCGAACGACTTCATGGTGCCGTTCTTGACGAATTCCTTAAGCTGGCTGGGGAAGCCTAGGCCGGTGAGCTGGACCTTCCCCTTGTACTCGGAGCCGGCCAGGTACTGGGCAGCGGCGGCCACACCGACGGTGGTCGGGGAGATGATGCCCTTGAGTGTGGGGTGCTGCTGCAGGAGGGCCTGGACTTCCTGCTGCGACTTCTGGGCGTTGTCATCGCCATAAACGGTGGCCACGAGCTTCAGCTTGGAGTATTCGGGCTTTTCCAGTTCCTTCTTCATGAGCGCGATCCAGGCGTTCTGGTTGGTGGCGTTGGCCGTGGCCGACAGGATGGCGATGTCGCCGCCGTCGGCTCCGATGGCTTCGGAGATCAGCTTGACCTGGGTGGACGCGATGCCTTCGGCCGTTGCCTGGTTGATGTAGATGTCACGGCATTCCGGGTCAGTGTCCGAGTCGAAAGTGACCACCTTGGCCCCACCGTTGCGTGCCTCGTCGAGGGCCGAGCAGATGGCCTTCGGATCGTTGGCGGAGGTCGCGATGACGTCCGCACCCTGTTGGGTGAGCGTGTTGATGTAGCTGACCTGGCTGGAAGCGCTGGCCTCCGACGGCCCGACTTCGGAGAATGAGCCCTTGAACTCTTCAACGGCCGTCTTGCCGCCACGGTCGGTGACGGTGAAGTAGGAGTTGTTCAGCTGCTTTGGCAGGAATGCAACCTTCAGGCCCTCCTTCAGGGGCGCGTCCGGATTGGCGGAGGCGGACGCACTGGACCCGCCCCCTCCACCGGTGGAACCTGAATTGACCGTGGTGCCACCGCAGGCTGTGAGCGCCAGGGTCAGGCCCGTCAGGAGGGTGATGAAGACCGGTGCAGCCTGACGGGGGCCCGACTTGGAACGGAATTTCATTGATTTGCCTTTCAACTGAACTTCATTGTTGTTGCATGAAAAGGGAGGACTAGGAGCTTTGTTTGGTGCGGGACAGCGTTCGGCTCCAGGCAATGGCATTCGGTGCCACTACCGCCAGGATCAGCAGGCCGCCGGTGAGCATGGACAGCGTGTCCTCGGGGACGCGTGCCAGCTGGAGGGCGTTGCGGAGGATCCCGAGGAGGACCACGCCGGCGATGACGCCGGGAAGGTTTCCTTTGCCGCCGAAGATTGAGACCCCGCCGAGCAGGACGGCGGCGATGACTGACAGCTCGAGGCCGGTGGCGTTGTCGCCGCGGGCGCTGCCGTAGCGCAGGGTCCACCACACACCCACCAGCGCCGCCACCGCGCCGGAGACGATGAAGAGCCAGAATTTGGTTTGCGCCACGCGGATGCCGGCGAACCGCGCCGCCTCTTCGCTGTAGCCGATGGCGAACAGGGACCGCCCGAAACCGGTGAAGTGCAGGACCACCCCGAAGATGATGGCAAGGATGATCACCGGGATAATCCATACTGGGATGCCGGTGGCGCCGATCTTGGCCTGCAGACCACTGGTGATGGCCCGGGGGAAGCTGGTGACGGCCTGGTCGCCGAGAACCACGAACGCCAGCCCCCGGTACAGCGCCAGGGTACCGATCGTGACGGCGAGCGAGGGCAGCCCCAGCACGGAAACCAGGACGCCGTTGACCGCGCCCGAGACTGCGCCCAGGACCAGGCACAGGGGAACAATGAGCTCCAGGGACATGCCCGCGCTCCACAGTGCCCCGAAGACGCAGCTGATAAATCCGGCAACGCTGGCCACTGACAGGTCGATTTCCCCGGTGAGGATGATCAGGGTCATGGGGAGGGCGAGCAGGAGGATGGGGATCAGGTCGATGAGCAGGAATCCGGTATTGCGCGGTGAGGCGAAGCCCGCCACCGTTGCCGCGGCGACGGCGATGCTGAGGAGGACTGCGGCGATGATCGCGGTGTCCCAGCTGCGGAGAAAACCAAGGCGCGGGGCAGCGTCACGCACGGGCGCAGGCCGTGTTGTTTCAGCCAGCATGTTTGTCGTGTCCTCTCAGGCGGCGCTCAGTGCGCAGGGCCAGGTAACGGTCGAGGGCAATGGACGCCAGGATGAGGGCGCCAATCATGGCCCGCTGCCAGAACGGCGAGACTCCCAGGACAGGCAGCGCCGAGGTGATGGTGGTCAGGAGGACGGCGCCAATGGCCGCCCCGTACACAGTGCCGACGCCGCCGGCTATGGCGACACCGCCGACGACGGCTGCGGCTACGACGTTTAGCTCGAGGCCCTGCCCCGCGGTCGCGTCGAGGTTGCCGTACTTGGCTGCGTAGATGACGCCGGCCAGGCCGGCGAGGGCTCCGGAGATGGCGAACGCGGCGAAGACCTTCCGTCCGACGCCGATTCCGTACAGCCGTGCGGCTAGGACGTCCGAGCCGATGGCGTAGAACTCGCGCCCTGACCGGTAGTTGCGCAGGTAGAGGCCGAAGGCAATGACGACGGCGAGGGCGATGAGGGCCAGGTAGGGCAGACCGAGGACGGCTCCGCTGCCGAAGTCCAGGAAGGACGGGGACAGATTCGAGGGGCTGATCTGCTGGCCCTGTGCCCAGGCGAAATCGACGCCGCGGAAGATGTACAGGGTTCCGAGGGTGACCACCAGCGAGGGGACCTTGGCCACCGCGATAAGTGCCCCGTTGACGGCTCCGAGGATGACGCCGAGACCGATGCCAATGGCCAGCATGGCGACGACGGGAAGCTGGGGAAGTGCGATGAAGATCTTGCCGGTGGCGAAGGCTGTCAGACCCAGGACGGATCCGACGGACAGGTCCACGTTCTTGGTGACGATGACGACGGCCTGGCCGACGGCGAGGATCACCAGGATTGAGGAATTCAGGAGCAGGTCCTTGGTGCTTTGGGCGCTGAGGAACCTCGGGTTGGCTGCCACGGTTGCGGCGACAAGGATCGCCAGGGCCAGGAAGACGCTGAATTCGCGCGAACGGGTCAGTGTTCCCAGCCAGGCCGTCGAGGGCTGGCGGTTGAGGGCTAGTGTTGTCACGCTGGGGTCTCCTGGGTGGATGGATCAGCTCCGGTGGCTGCCGTCATCACGGTTTCCTCGCTCGCTTCGCTGCGGCTGAGTTCGGCGGTAATCCTGCCTTCGTGCATGACGAGGACGCGGTCGGACATGCCCAGAATCTCCGGCAGTTCCGAGGAAATCATCAGAACGGCCAGGCCGGTCCCGGCGAGCTCGGAGATGAGCCGGTGAACTTCGGATTTCGTGCCGACGTCGATGCCGCGGGTGGGCTCGTCGATGATCAGGACCTTGGGACCGGTGGCCAGCCATTTGCCGAGGACAACCTTTTGCTGATTGCCACCGGACAGCGTGGAAATCGGCGACGTCGGTGCACCGGCCTTGATCTGCAGCTTCCTGGCCCATTCCTTGGTTGACTGGGCCTCCGCCTGGTTGGTCAGCAGCCCGAAGCGGCTCAGTTTCCTGCGCAGCGTAAGGGTCAGGTTGCGGCTCACATTAAGCTCCATCACCAGACCCTGCTTGCGCCGGTCTTCGGGGACGAAGCCCAGGCCCGCTGCCATGGAGTCGCGCGGAGAGAGGGGTTTCAATGCCTTGCCGCGGACCTGGACCGTGCCCGAGTCGTACTTGTCGATGCCGAAGATCGCCCGGGCAACCTCAGACCGTCCCGCTCCGACGAGGCCGCTCAGGCCTACGATCTCGCCGGCCTTGACATTGAACGAGATGTCAGAGAATACGCCCTTTCGGCTGAGCCCCCTGACATCAAGGGCGACCTCACCGATGACAGTTTCCTGTTTGGGAAAGAGCGAGGCGACGTCGCGGCCGACCATCTGCCGAATCACCTCATTGACGGCGAGGTCGGCGGCGGGCGACGTTGCCACGTGCGCGCCGTCACGCATCACGGTGATCCAGTCAGCCAGCGCAAACACTTCCTCGAAGCGGTGCGAAATGAACAGAACCGCCGCGCCGCGTTCCTGCAGGGTGCGCGTTACCGCGAACAGGCGGTCGACCTCCACTCCGCTGAGCGCTGCCGTTGGCTCATCCATGATGAGCACCCGGGCGTTGAGGCTGATGGCCTTGGCGATTTCCACCACCTGCTGGTCGGCAATGGAGAGGCCCTGAGCTGCACGGTCGGGATCGATTTTCACGCCGAGCTGACGGAAGAGCTCAAGAGCCTGCTGGCGCATGGCTCTCCGGTCGATGCGCCTTAGCGAGCGGACCGGCTGGCGGCCCATGAAGATGTTCTCCGCGACCGTCAGGTCCGGGAACATGGTGGGCTCCTGGTAGATCACGGCGATTCCGGCCTCTCGGGCATGGAGCGGGTCGCGGAAGGAGACCTCTTCACCGTCCAGGAAGACCTGCCCGCGGTCCTGCTGGTGCAGGCCGGCGAGGGTCTTGACCATGGTGGACTTGCCGGCGCCATTTTCACCGACCAGTGCCGTGACCTGGCCCTTGTGCAGGCTGAGGTTCGCTCCTTGCAGGGCTTTAACGGCGCCAAAAGACTTATGGATATCCCGCAGTTCCAGCACAGGCATGGTGTTGGCTGCGGTGTTCGGGCTGCTGTGGAGGCCGACGTCGTAGTCGTCCATAGCCTGTACTCCTTCGAATGAATCGATTCATCGGCGAATCTTTTCAGATACTAGGGGACGGTTCATAGGGTGTCAATGGTGCGCTGTTGCCGCCCTAGCGAAGGTCGGGGAAATCCCTTTGGGGAAAATCAGCTATGCGCCCAACGCCGGGGGTAAATGTTTCGCCATTATCAGTCCATAAACCGATGCAAACCGGGGTTTTCCCGCCTTTTGGCATGCAGGCTTGAAGGATCCTCCTCAGACCTTTTGGCCAAGGTAATGACCTGACTCAAGCCGTCTTGGTATTGACTTTGACGATTTTGAGGGGGAAGAGTGATCACCGCAGTGGATGAATCGATTCATGCGATCGCCATTGCTGATCACCGCACCGTCACGAAGGAGTGCAATGCATACATTTTTAAACAACGACCCAGCTCCCAAAGCACCAGCATCGAGGATTGCCGGGGACCGTCGCAGGAGGACGGTGATTGCGTCATGAGGGAGTCTATCCGTGTGGCGCTCGTCGCCACCGCGGTCCTTGGCTTCACCGCTCCCTTAGCGGCTGCACCGGCCTTCGCCGAAGACAAGGCGTCGCTGTTTCCGGTCGAGGTCAAAGCCCTCAGCATCAACGGGCGTAGCGGCTCATCTCTCGGTATCGGCAGCTCCAGGCCGGTTCTGGGATGGAGTATGACTTCAAAGGACACCCCCGGCAACCCGTGCTTCGACGCCGCTGCTAATGGCGTCTGCGCGCTCGATAAGCAGACAGCATACGAGATCGAGGCCGCCGAAACGGTCGCTGCCCTAAATGCGGGCAATCTTCTGTGGGACACCGGAAAGGTCTCGTCCGACCAGCAGAACAACATCAAATACGGAGCCGCCGAGGAGCTGCAATCCCGCGACACGGTGGCATGGCGAGTCCGTGTTTGGGATGCCCTCGGCAAGCCTTCCGGATGGAGCGAAACTTCGACGTTCACCGTTGGACTACTCAAGAAGGATGACTGGGGTGACGCCCGCTGGATCGAGCAGGCCGGCCGCACACCGTCAGAGCCGCTGCCGATCTTCGCACGGCAGTTCGCCATACCCGAGAACAAGCGGGTCCAAAGCGCAAACCTGTACCTCTCGGGAGTTGGACTACACTACCCCACAGTCAACGGGCAGGAGATCACGGAAGAACACCTCGCACCAGGTAACACGAACTATCAACTCTCGACGGAATACCGGACCTATGACATCAAGTCCGCTCTGGAGGCCGGACAGAACGCCGTCGGTGTGGAGCTGGGCAACGGTACCGCGTACGTGAATCGGTCGATCACAAATCCCGGTGTAGGCCGAACGGCGCCCTACGCATGGTGGCAGAGTCAGATCAAGGGAAGCGGTACGCTCGCTGCGGACGTGGTCGCCGGAGCCACGAACGTCAAGCTAAGCGCGACCACGAACTACCACGTCGGTGGAACGATCAATATCGACACCGGAGACGGCGGAGACCGCCTTGAATCGCGTGTCATTACGGCGATCGGCACGGCCGGCGCACAGGGCACGGGCATCAGCTTCGAGCCAGCTCTGTCCTCGGCTCACCAAAAGGGCGCGGCGGTGACCGCCTCCGGTAACAACATTGCCGCAAGCGATCCGAGTGCCGGCGCAGCCGTAACACCACGCCTCATCGGTCGCGTGGAGATCACCTACACGGACGGAACCAGCGATGTTATCGTGACCGACCGGAACTGGCGGGCTGCATCGGGCGCTCTGGTCACAGATGCCTGGTACGCCGGCGAGGATTTCGACGCGCGTCGTGTGCAGGAGGGCTGGAACAAGCCAGCGGCGAACCTTGGCGACGGTGCCACCCGACGCGATGGATCAGCCATGAACTGGACTTCGGCAGGCATCGCACCTCCGCCGAACCTCGCCACGGAACTCGTCTCCCGCGATGCTGAAGGCATCTTCGAGGCCGAGCGTTTTGTGCCCAAGAAGGTGACTAGCCCGAAGCCAGGGGTTTGGGTGTTTGACTTCGGACAAAACTTCGCGGGCTGGCCGGAGCTCAATCTTCCCCAACTGCCCGCCGGGACCATGGTCAAGGTCAAGCCAGCCGAGAGCCTCAATGCCGACGGCACCGTGAACCAGTCTTCCCTCGGTCCCGGTGGCCGCGGGACAGACCTGTTCAACACCTATATCACGGCTGGCCTGAAAGGCGGAGAAGCCCATCATCCGAAGTTCAACTACTTCGGCATGCAGTGGGTGCAGATTGAAGGTTTGCCGGAAGGCTTCACTCCTACCGCCGATATCGTCAGCGGCGTCCGCCTGCAGGCGGGAACGCCGGATGTGGGCTCGTTTGACAGTTCGAACGCACGCATTAACCGGATCAATAAAATGGCCTACTACTCGATGGCCTCGCAGATCTTCTCAACCTTCACCGATACTCCCGGACGTGAAAAGCAGTCGTACCCGGCGGACTACACAATGCCGATGAACGGCCTCCACCGCATGTTCGAGTTTGATGCCTACATGCGCACGACCGAGCATCACCTCGTAGAAGGTCAGTCGCGGGCAGACACATCAATGTTCGGCAACGTTGCGCTCAAGACCCCCGTGCATGACTGGGGTTACACGCGCCAGTTCGGAGACGAGATCAACTGGGGAAATGGGATCATCCTGGTTCCAGCGTTCCTCTACGAGTACTACAACGACACTGAGACCATGACGCGGTACTACGACCGCATGGTCGAATTCGTGAACTACATCCAGCGGCAGAAGGTGGGCACCGGCGAGAATGAGCACATCGTCGACGCCGCCCTCGCAGACTGGGTCGCCGCGGAGCAAACATCAGGTCGCATCACCGGAACCTGGGGCTACTATGTCATGATCACCAAGATGGCAATGATGGCCAAGCTCACGGACCATGATGCGGACGCAGCCAAATACACTGAACTCGCCAAGAGCATCAAGACGGCATTCAATAACGCATTCCTCAACACGACGCTCGGGTACTACACGGCCACTGGCAACACCGGAACTGCGGGTGCGACGCAAGCCGCACAGGCTCTGGCGCTGGACGCGGGACTGGTGCCGGACGAGTACAAGGAGTCAGTGACGGAGCAGCTCGTTGAAAACCTGAAGGCGTTCGGCCCTGATGACGGTCCGCACTTCAGCGCCGGAACGATCGGACTCGCGGCCGTTATCCGCCAGCTGACGGATTCGGGCAACGGAGAAGCGATCTTTGACGCCCTGCAGACCGACACTGAACCCGGCTACGGCTTCTTCATGCAGCCGACGCCCGCCAATCCCGACGGTTTCACCACCATCGGCGAGCGGTGGACGCGTGGTGACTCGAAGAACCACATGATTCTCGCTCAGATCGTGGAGTGGTTCCAGACCGGCCTTGCAGGAATCGATCGTGCGGAAGGGTCGGTTAACTATGACAAGCTCGTCTTCAAACCCCAGCCTGCAGGCGACCTCACCTGGGTCGAAGGCAGCTTTGAGACCCCCCGCGGACTCGCCAGCAGCCGATGGGATAAAAATGCCGAGCGGCTCACTCTGACGGTAGAGGTCCCGGCCAATACGACGGCAGAAGTTTGGGTGCCCACGGGCGGAGACCGTGCCGTGTTGACGCCTCCCCGGGCTACCTTCCAGCGGATCAACGGCAACTTCGCCGTCTACTCCGTCGGAGCCGGACGGTTTACGTTCACCGCACCGACGCAGTCGTACGGCGACCTCAGGGCGGCCGTCGAAACACGAGCGGCAAGCGGGGACCTGGATTCCCAGCTCGCTGCCAACCTACTCAAGCTCGTGAGCGAAGCCGTTGACACATCCGGACAGGGTAAGGCGCAGCCCGCGGACAGTGCTCTGCGCTCGTTCCTCAACCAGATCGAAAACGCCAACTCGACGCGGGCCTCGGCCGCCGCGAAGACGGAGTTGGTTGCGCTGGCGACAGCTCTCCGGACGGAATTGCGGACGGCGGGAGGCATTCCGCTCGACCGATAGTAGTCAGACGCAACGAGTGTGCAAAGGTGTGGCCACGGGTCTGAAGACTCCTGGCCGCACCCTTGTTCTTTTCACGGGTCTCGATTGACCATGCCACACCAGGATCCTTGAATTCGCGGGAAATTGCCACAGACCCCTGCAGAGTCGAACCACACGGATCCCGTGGACACGGAGGTTTCCCCTTGGCCATTCTGAACGCCGATAATGGTGATTTCGTCAACTAAAGGTGTGGTGGCCACATAAGCCTAAAGCTCGCTCCTAAACGAGGACTACCGCGATCCGTCCGTACGGCAGTCTCGGCTGAATCCAGTCCGGCAGCCTTGGTCCCGGCCCGTCAAGTTGGTTCTGAACCTCCGTTGCAGGATGAGCCATTCAACGATGAGAGAACCGCGTTTTCCACATCTGCAGCATTGTAGTAGAGCTCCCCGTGCCGCAGAAGAGGCAGTCGTCTTGACGCAGGTATCTGGTCGCGCCATTGCGAGGTGACCATGGGCCTACCGTCTGAATGCTGACGTAATTCAGGTCGTCGTTAAGACTTCCTTGAGAAGCGGCCCCTTCCTTGACTGCCTCGGCAGCAAGCAACACTCCGGCAAGGACACTCAGGTAGCCGACCGAGAATTGCCTTGGCTGAGCGTCAAACTCTTCTTCCAGGAAGGGGAGTGCCCTGTTGTCCAGTTCACCGCACCGCGCCGTGCGCGCCCAGGCATCCAGCTCGACTCTTGATATTGCGAGGGATTCTGCGAGGCGTGCCCGGGTTACGGTGTCCGCTGCTAAATATCGCTCGCGGAGTTCATGGTCGCTGATCTCCGGCTCAAGTGGGTTGTGGCAGACCAGGCATGCCCGGGCGCCGGGGGGTCCTGCGCGCATGAGACTGGCGCGGAGGTTGTAGGTGGACGCACCGAATGTGGTTGTCGGAATCAGTCGCTGTAGCGCTAGGCGGGAGCGGTTCTTGTCTACGGCCGACAGCAGCAGGTTGAGGGGCTGCTGTCGGCGGGGGTGCTCCTGGGCCAGTCCGTTATGCGGATCCCACGTCAGTGTTCCAGCTCCTCCAAACTTCAGCGCGTTGGCCGCAATAGTCGCTTTTGGAAGCCCGATGGAGGACGTATCGAAGAGGACGCAGCGGTTCAGATTTGTCAGGTCGACAGTATCTGCATCTGCGATTTGGACCGTACCCTCAAGTCCCGGTGTCGCCCACAGTGCAAGCATCGTCGCTGTCCCGACGGCCCCGACTCCGGCAAGAAGAAGATTGCTCGTGAGCTTGCCTGGTACCGGAGGATGATTGATCGGAATCTCAGCTGACGTGATGTGTTGCCAGCTGTCGTAGATGAAGGGGACGAATTCGGTACGGCCACGTGATGCCCGGAAGACCTGCCCGGCAGCGTGCGCGGCCGCGATATAGGGACCGAAAGGTAGTATCGCTGCGCTGTCCTCGTGAACGGTGGAAGTGATCCCTCCCCACCAGTCGCCAAAGACCAGGAACAGCTGCGCGTCTTCAATGTCGCCGATGCCGATGACAAAGCTCCGTTCCGGCGCCTGTGTTGCAGGCGCCAGCGGTACCCCCTTGATCGCTTCCGCGGGCTTGAGCACCGCCGGGAGGAGGGGGGAACCGTCGGCGTATCCGGGGGAAACACCGGGCAAGAGCCTGCTTTCAGGGCAAGAGACAGTGAGGCTGGCGACCGCGCCGACTGCTCTGGCTAAGAGGTTGGTTAGCATCCATAGCGCCCTCTGACCCGCCACCGTACCGGAAGCAGAGAGAGAAATCGCGACGTGGACCTTCAGTGGTTTGCTTTGGTCAGACGCGACCAAAGCGCCTCCAGCCGTGCCAGTATGCCGGTTTTCGATGCTTTCCACGGAACTACCTCCTTCGAGTATTGGCTCTGGTCTATCTGCAACGGAACCAGCCGGATCATTGAGCGTGCATCGCCGCTCCTTAGGCCGGACCACCCGTCCGCCTCGCGGACGTGAACCGTCCCGTCCCACGGTGCTGGGTCCCCTACCGCATGGTGAGGAAGCACAATTGAAAGGGCTCCCATGTGTTGGGAAAAGGCCATGGCATCGTCGGTGGATGAATGCGCCGTGCAACCACCCCCGTGAGTGTGCACCTGAGCGAGTCGTTGCAACCGATACTCTCTCAGGTGCTTGCCCGCGGCACTCATTTCGGCCGCACCGATCCGGTAGTTCCCCGGGGTGAGAACGGCAGCTGGAATGGTAAGCGTGGTAACGACGCCGCCTTGACCGGATGGCAGGGGAACTCCGTCTAGAAAAGCGACTCTCTCCACACCCTCAGGGGCTTGGGCGAAATTCCGAAGCAGCCCGTGCCAAATGTCTTCAGGTATCCAGAGCACCGGCTCGACCCATGTAGTAAGGGGGACTGAGGACTTCGTGTAGTCGGCTCAGGGTGGCGGCCAGAGTTTGGGCTCCAGGTTGCCACTCCTCGCCGGGCAGCGGGGTGTGGTTGGAGATGTAGTAGTCGCGGGATTGCGAGAAGCACACCAGTTGGTCCATTGATCCATCGGGATAGTTGTACGTCTGATGGATAGCGAAACCAAAAGGCACGCAACTGTGGGAGGGCAGCCATCGACTGCCAGGCTGCGGTCTCGGACCTTGCGGGTTTGTCGGTGATACGAAGTAGACGCCAGGAGGCATTGCGTCATAGCTGCGGGCGTCCAGCAGGATGCAGTAATCGTCGATCGAGCCATCCGCCGAAACGCCCGCAGCTTGTACCTTGGCGTGAAGGGGATCCAGTAGTGTGTAGCTCCATCCCCATCGTTCTGGCCGCCCTGTTGCCCAGAACGACTCCAGGTGGGTGGCGAATGTCAGCGCAGCATATTCGGCGTCTGCAAGCGGAACTGCCGGCACCTTATGCACCACCTGTGGGGCCCGCCAGAAGCCAGACAGTGTCCGCCCCGACGAGTTGCAGGAAGTCACCGAGGTGCTGGCTCAGGTGTTCGAATACGCTTGTTCCTGACGACTCCACCCGCAGACGATCAGCGGGATTGCGCTCGATTCCCAGCTCTGCGTATGCGCGTTCAATCATAGTCCGGACAGGGGTTCCGGGGCCGGCCTTGATTCCTACCTCCCGCCCGCTGTCCTCGTGGACCACTGTAATTGTGATCGCCTGAGAATGATTCTGTTCTTTTAAGGTCTCGTGACTGTCCACGGTCGTCCTCTCCAGGTGCAGAGACCGGAACTCTTCCCGTCTCAACTAGGAGTGACGGGACAACGTCAGAATTGTCCGGCCGTCATGAGGAACACTCGATGCAAACCTTGGAGACACCCTCAAACTGAGACGGAACTTTGAGGAGGAAACACTCCTCACACAGCCGCTCAGCGGCTCTCGTGCACCCGCAGTGCCCCTGAGGACAGCGGGGCTCCCGACAGCGGGAGCATGTTTTGGCGATCACAAAATTACTGCCGCAGGTATCGCAGTCTTCCCAACTGCTACTACCGGACGATGACGCTGTGCCGTCCTGTGGTGGAGAGAAGCTCTTCCACGGGGCGCCGTACTCGACCATGACAGCAACATAGAGTCCGTCGCACCAGCTGATCTGGCCATAGAGGCGATTCGATGTGTGCCCCGTGGAGTAGTGAATCAGACTGTCGTCGCGTTGGATCACTCGATCGGGATAGGAATCGGCCAGCGCCGCGGCGACCAACGGGTTTTCGGACTGATCCGAACCTCTGGCGGGAGGGAAAATCTGACCGCGGGAAGCTGCGAAGTTCACGCTTCCGTCTGAATCCAAGACTGCAATGATGCCCGGGCTCTTGAGCTCCTCGGCTAGGCGGACGCAGATAGCAGCCCGGGAGGCCTTGGAAATGCGAAATAGATTCACCGCGCTCTCCGCCGTGGGACCGCGTCGCGCGATCTGGCCGACAAGAGTCGAGGGCAGAAGAATCTCGGCTGCAAAGGCATCACAAGCTGCGTCTTCAAATTCTTCAGAGTCTTCGACTTGCATCAGCGCAGAACCGAGGTCGACGTCCGTGCTCTGGATGTGATGCCCGAGTTCATGCAGCAGTGTAAAACGCTGCCGGCGCGTTGACATGGACTCCGCGAAGACAAGGGTCGGAGGTTCGGTTCCCCAAAGGTAGGCGCCTGCCACGGAACACCCACCGCTGGAGCCATCGCGAACATCTGCCTCTTCGGGGACCGGTGCAATCGTAAGGTCATCCCATGTGCCAATTTCGGCAATGGCATCTGAGGCCAACCTATCAGCAGCTCCAGGGCAGCGCTGCTCGAGTACGGCCATCATGCCCTCAACCTGTTTAGCCGTTCCATCAAACAGCTTGGGCAAGACTATCTCCCCTCATTCGTCCCGCTGCCCAGATGTCCGAGCGCGATCGTTCTGAGCCTCTGCCTCCAGACGTTTGTGCCTTCGCCTTTTTGTCGCGCCGCTAGCGCATAGGCTTCGCGTGCAACAGCCAATCGAGCCTCGGATTCATCCGTTTTTAGCTTTTTCGCCTCCATCCGGATGAGGAATCTCCAACGTGGCTGCTGGAGTTCAAATAACAACTCGTCCGGCAACGGTGCGGCCAAGGAACTCAGGGCATCTACTGGAAGACCCGTATGCAAAGCCAACTGCTCGGTCTCCGCAGGACTGAGCTGAAAGGTGCCCCGTATGACGTTCATTGCCTTTCGTTGGGGAACGTTCAATGCTTCCATTACCTGTTGCAGGGTAAAGGGGGGCCTTCCGTGTGTTGGCCCTGATTTTGTTGCCGAGGACGGTAACGGTTTGAGGTCTGTGAGCCAGCGCTCCAAGATGTCCTCCAACTCCGCTTTTTTCTCTGCACTTGGGGAAGACCAGTGGAGAAGGTCTTGTTCGGCTTCAGGGAGGAAGTTAGTTTTGCTACTGCTCCGAGCCGTGTCCAGTGCGTGAGGGGGGAGTTCGCCGAGGCGACGTTCAAAGGTTTGAATCGGCACTTCGCGGGTGATGCCGAACCAAACTGTGATCGGTAGTCCGAGGGTGTTGGCTGACGGTTCCACGGTAACTGCCTCCTGATCCAGCAACCCGGGCTCGACTGTTACGGGCGCGGCCATGACAGTCTGGGGTGTGGATTCGCTGATGACCAGGAGCATCATGGTGGCTCCAGACCACCGGGCGAGCCACAGGTCATTGGTTCGTATGTCGAAATCGAATGAATCAACGTCGGCCGCTGTCACTTTTTCTTGGTTCGCGGTGACGGGCGTCTTAGTCCGGCTTGCCAGTTCCAGAAGTTTGGCCCGCTTATCCGGGTGGGTCTTGCTCATAGTTTTTGTCCTCCATCCGGGACTGACGGGACAAAGCGCGCGGTGTCCCCGAGAGCTGAAGCTGGTGGGCTTTCATGCACTTCCAAACAAAGGGCGATGATCTGCCGTGCTACGTCCCGCACGCTCGTTTCGTCTCCTGAGACTTCTATGAGTTTCGATTTGAGCGCGCGAATTCGCAGAGCGGTTGCACTCTTCCCGAGTCCGAGCATGGCTGCAGCCGCCTTCGGGTCATCGAGGACGAGGATGAGATCGCGCTCTTGCGCGGACAAGGACTCGAAAGCTGCTTGGGCAAGTTTTTCGATGTATTCCTGCTCCTCGTCTTCAACGACCTGTTCCAGGGGCAGCACCCCGCCTGCTGCAGCCAATTCCGTTACCTCGTCCTCCGTTGAGACGGTGAGGGGGTCTAGGACGTGCGGGAAACGATTCGCGATAACGTGCACGAGTGTGGAGATATGCAGGCTCCCCTGCGCGGTCTTGAAAAGCTGCTCGAGCAAGGTTTCAAGCTCGCCGGCCCTTCCCAGTTGCGCACGGCGGATTCCGTCTGGGGGTTCCGGAAAAAACGCAACGTGTACGCGTCGAGCGACCGATGCAAGAGCTGCCAAGTCGACGGCTGCCGCTTCTGTCGGTCCATCATTTAGGCGCCAGTAATGCCCGACCGGCGCCCGACCAAACCGTCCATCTCGGCTCATTCGTTTTTCCAAACGATCCCGCAGCGCACCCAGAGCTGTTTGGCTGTTGAGGTCGACCAACCAATTGCGAAGCCAGCGGCGAATCATGCGGCCTAGGGCAGCGTCATCTTCAGCCTCGAGTCGGATTGCTGTCGTTAACGCCTTACCGCGATCGAGGAAGAAGTCATAGGCATAATCTTCGAAAGTTGACGCAGCATCGGCTGTCAGGCCAGGGAATCTTCCGAGCTCCTCACGGGCCGTGTCGAGAAGAAGTTCCACGGTCTCAGGGCCAAATGACCCAAGCGCACGGAGCTCTTCCACTAATACTGTTGCCGCCACGCTCGTTTCGTGATCCATGCCGCCCCCGCCAGCTCCTTCTGTTCCGACACGCCCACATAGATTCTCTGCGTTTCGCTTGGTCCGGATCTTACACGGCTGGACGCCACCGCATGTGAGCGCCGGGAAAACACGGACATGCCGCAAAGCCATGGCCAACCGGGTAAGGCGAGCTGGTCAATCGTCAGCCTCGCGTCTCTTGCCGGATTGAAGACGTTGAGGAACCAGGCAAAACAGCAGGACCAGTTGGTAACAGCCCCAGCACAGTTCCGGCTCTGGACCAAGTCCCCAGCGCGGAGCGCATCGGCCCGAGTCTGAGCTCCGGACTTTTGGCGAAAACGGCTTGGGCCTGAGGCAGGCAAAGACGCATTCGGGACCGGGTACGTCGGGAGGCCAGAGCCGGATCCGTATGCACTCAGCGGCGACGAAAAGGGCATGGTCGCCTACTGACATCGACGCCGTTGCGGCGGACCTCGAAGCGATTGCCGGTCGTGCGAGGGTCGGGACTCTCTACCGGTCCTCAGAGGGGTCGTCGTCTCAGGATATTTCGGGGTGCGCTAAGAGGAAGGCCGTCTCATGCCCATGCAGGAGTCTGGCGGCCAGATCGACAAGTTAGCCCTCGGTCAGGTTGGCGTCCTCGACGAACAGGCCGGCAAAGTCCGATCCTCCCTGGTCTTGAGATCGATGGTGTTAGCCACAGCTTCCTTCGTCAGCCCCTCTTTGTTCCAGCATATTTTCCCGCGGCCCCGACGTCCTGCATATAGCAGGACGTCGGATGAATGCCGAGGATTTGCCTGCTGCTACTGATCCATGAAATGAGCCGGGAGGTGCCCACGCCCTGTTCCTACCGTCCCGGGAGCAGCGATTTCGCAACCGAACAGCAGCACTGAGCTAAGGGTGAAGGTGAGCCCTGCCAGGTACGTTCGGCGGGCCATCAGAGCTGCCGTTTTCCGTGACCGGATGCGCGATTCTCTCACTTGATGAGAACCGGGGCCGCACGCCGAGCGTCGCGTGTAACCGCAAGGCCCAAGGTTCATGTTTTGACACCTAGATTTAGGTGGCATATCGTGAACTAGGGCTACGAGGACGGGAGAAGTTCGTGATTCTAGAAGCAGGCAATTGGAGCGAGGGAGAGCGCAAGCTCGAGGCGCTTGGCCTCGACGTCTCGTCCATCCATGACGCACTCCTTTACGGCCATGCTGAACGTGAGACCTACACGAGTTTTGATGCGCCAGGGGCCGGAGAATATGCGCGATGGACCCGTCAGATCCGAAGGCTTTCTGAAGTCTACGTTCCCCAGGGGTGGACGAGGATAAACCCCGACAATCAGCCCACGATCGTGCACCCAAGCAATCGTCACAGTCTGGTGGTAGCGAGTGGCAACGTCTTCACCGGAGTCCGGTACGCGACGCCGTCCACGAAGAACCCGCGAGGCCGAAGCATCCGGACGGCCGTGGATAATAACGCGGCTCTCGTTGACTTGGCGGAACTGGAGCCGGCCCTTGCGGGTCTCAAGGAAACTTGGATGCTTCTTAGTTTTCATTCTCCTGACGGAAAGATTTACTCGGAAGTAAGCCTGCCGAACAGTATGAGCGGTGAGTTCATTTCGGGATGGCATCACCGGATCCTTATGCCCCCGGTTGACCCACAAGGCGGAGAAGCCGATGCCAGGGACGAAGAGCCCCCTAGTTACGACTTTGCAGTCGTGCGGAAGTAACCGACTGCAGAAAGTGAAGTTTTCATGTTTGTCCCCGAGCGACTGACAGCTGCAAGGAAACGCCGCGGACTAACCATAACTGCGCTCAGTGGACTAGCTGGACTAAGCACCAAGAGTGTCTCGGACTTCGAGAACTCAAAGAAGGTACCCTCCAGCGAGACAGTTAATCGTCTGTCTGACGCATTGCAGGTTCCTGCAGCGTACTTTGAGCGGCCTGTCTTGGACGAGCTACCGGCAGCGGCTGCTAGTTTTCGCGCCCCATCGAAAATGGCTGCGAAAACCCGGGATATGGCGTTGTCGGTGGCCAGCCATTCAATAGAACTCCGGCGTTGGATAGACAGGAATTACGCGACCCCTGAGGCGGACATCCCGACGCTACACAAGCATGTGGGCGTAGACGATGCCGCAGCAGCGGCCGCCATTGTTCGGGCTCGGTGGGGTCTGGGGGAGGCGCCATTGGGGAATATGGTGCATTTGTTAGAGCTTCATGGAGTCGCGGTATTTTCCATAAAGGCAGAAAAAGGTGAATTTGACGCTTTTTCGTTCCGTGACAATGGACGTCCTTTTGTGCTTTTGAGCACGACCAAGTCAGCAGAAAGGGGCAGGTTCGATGCTGCCCACGAATTGGGCCACCTAGTTTTGCACGGTGAAGCGGCCGCTTCCACAGGCCTGGAAGCGGAGCGCGAAGCCGATGCTTTTGCCTCCGCGTTTCTTATGCCGGAGGCCGATGTGCGCGCCAACATGAGCCAAAACAGCAGTGTTGAAACCATTATTCGAAAAAAACGGCGCTGGGGGGTCGCTGCGATTGCTCTTGCGTATCGATTGCATGACTTGGGGATGCTATCTGATTGGTTGTATCACACCACATGCGTGAATCTTTCACGCCGCGGTTACCGATCCGGTGAGCCAGATGGGATGGACCGAGAGTCTTCTAAGCTGCTCAGCCTGGTGATTGCAGATCTCTGGTCCAGCAGGGGCGGTTTTGAGCGCCTCCGTCAAGATCTGGCCCTAACCGATCAAGACATTAACGACCTGATTTTTGGTCTTGCGCCCGTAGCTGTTGCCGGAAACGCAGAGAAATCACCGCCAAAGAGGCCTGACCTGCAACTCGTCCACAGCTCAAATTAGTTGAGCCGGTCCCTAAGCAAGGCAGTAGATGAGGAAGTGCGATGACAATGGAAGAGCGCCCGCCCGGTGACCCGGACTGGGATAAGAAGCTTCAGGACGAAAATCAAGTAAAAGGCCGTTACGGGGAGCTTCTGGCGGCCTTTGCGTTCCCGCCACACTGGGTCGTGAGGCCGATACCAGACGACTACGGGCTCGACCTGGAACTGGAAGTGTTCTATGAAGTCTCAGCGCGTGCCAAGAACGGTGTGCGTAGGTACCAAACACGGGGGGAGCATCTCTACCTGCAGGTTAAGACGACAGACAACCTTGAAACCCTGGAATTGCCCCGCGGTGACTCCAGCGACCTACCGGTGGCGACATTCCAAATGTCGACCACAGATTTGAAGCTTGTCGACCGGATGGGGGCGAGCGTCCCCGTGGTTTTGCTGCTCGTGGATAGGAGTAAAAACGAGATCTACTACGTGTGCCTGACCGATTACGTTTCGCATTATCTCGACGGTGAAAAAACCAAATGGCGGGAACAAAAGAGCGTGAAGATCTATGTTCCCCGACGCAACCAGCTCACGACCTCAGGCAAAGAGAACGAGCTGGAGGAACACTGGAATTATTTTTCACGCCTTGCTCGGCGCAGTAAGCTCTTCTCAGCATTCAATCTCATCCATCACTACAAAGAAGAACTTCGCAATGCCTTCCCCCAAAGTGGGTTCGATGGCCCCGAGCCATCGGAAAAGTACTTTGAAGCAGCAATCGCTTTCATTGGGCGTTTTTCTAGCTATGTAGAAGAGATACGCCGGCAGGATGTGTGGCCTGTCCCAGAAGACCGCGACTGGAAAATATTGCACACTGCGACGTCGGACCTCGATGATATCTACCAGTGGTGCCAAGATATGGATCACAGGCTAGCGACGCGTTCGCAAACCGACGAAGGCCTGCGAACTGAGTTGGCGGAGCTTTTCGACCGAAAGGCCGATTGGGAGCTGCGTCGCCTAGGCACTATTGACCTATTGGGTCGTGACTATCAAGCGCTGGGTCGAATGGAACGGTTGCCCAGAACGGATCCATTTCTGGACTTCGCAACGTGAGGCTTTGAAAAAGGCTTCATAGTGATTTCTGCATATTTCCTGGAGTCGTCCGCAATTGCGATGTCGAACCGCACCCGTCCTGCTGGGCAGGGGAGCATCCTTTTGCTCGCCTCCTGCATGCCGGCAAGCTACCTCGAGTAACTTTCCCGTCTGGGCCCAACGTTGAGCCTTTGTTCATTGCGCTGACACAGGGGCGATGATCTTTTCTACAAGAGAGGAATCAAGCGACGTTTTTTCAAGCAACTTGACATAAGGTCCATTATCGGCGTTCTGGTGTGGGCTCTCATTAGACGAGAGATTCGCTTATCTGTTCTCCTGTCGGGGGTCTCCGTGCACAGATGCTGGCGGCAACCGGGAACGGAAAGCCGGCCCTGACTGGATCCGGAGCGAGACAGTCTTCTGAGGCCGGGGGCCGTGCGACCGTCCGGCTCCAAGGCCAGGGCCGGCGACCGCAAGCCGCCCACTCAGGTCCATATGTCCTGCGAGGCGATTCGGCATCGACCCCGCCGCCATGCAGGCTTCCCGGCCACCGTCACGCGTCGAAGGGGGCTGTTTGCCAGTCCTTCCAGCTGTGTCCGGAGCTGTTTCGCGCGGCGATCTGGCCGGCGGCCGGGTCATAGGCGTAGTGGATGAAATCCGAGATCTCGGTGCCGTAGTGGTATGACTCGACAAGTGCCTGCGCACCGTCTGAACTGTAGAACACTTCGATCTCAATCTGCCGCTGAGAGGACTGGCGTTCCAGGTCTTTGCGGGCTCTCTCGACGGTTCCGCGGAGGTCGGCGGCGGGTGTTCCGGCAGCCTGGCCATCGGCCTCGGGCCGGCGCCCCGGCCCGGCCGAAATCTCTCCGCCCGGAAGCCCGTCCCCTTCGTCCCAGCCATATCCGCTGCTGGTATGAATCCAAACCTCCCCAAACGACGTCTCAGCGTCGTACCGGCGAAAAACAGGCACGCCCTCCCTGGCGCCATAGGTCTCGATCAGCGCCTCCTGCCCGTCTTCGCGATAGAAAGCACGCACCTCCCCGCCACCGGCCGACTGTCTGGATTCAATCTCCGGCAGGATGCCCTCCACGAGGTCCCGCAGTGCCAGGCGACGCCGTGCCCGCAGTGCTTCTTTTCCAGCCGTGGCAACGGTTCTCCTTGACTGCAGCCCTGCAGGCTTGCCCTGCGGAATCTCACCCGCGCCGAGCGGTGACCAGGGGCATCCATCGTTATGCGCCTGCTCCAAGCCGGCAACTTTTTCCTCGATGGCAGCGTTGATAAATTCACTCAGCGAGGCAAAGCCGGTGATCGCCCTGGTGTTCAGGAACGCTGCACGCATTCGGTCCGCGGCCACCCGCTCCTGATAGAAGCTGGTCTTCTCGCGGTACTGGGGCTGCTTTCCGCCCTCTTCAGACATATCGGATTCCGGCATCATCCATTAATAGTACTATTAGCTGAATCCACGCCCTGTATTGTGGCACGGCGTGTTCGATGGCGATGGGGACCTGCTACCAGCCTGGCTGCAAATCGGGCGTTTCCGGGCTTCTCTCCCGGACTCCGGGAGTCAGAGTTGTTCAGCCAGCACCCTGTTCACGGCGCAGCCGTGCAGGGCGTGGGTCCGGGCACCAGTCTGGCCGACAAGGTCGCTGGCGCTCAGACCTCCCTTTCGTCTGGTGATACTCCCGGCGTCTGCACGACATTGAGCGCGTTGATCAACCAAATACAGGCACAGACAGGCAAAACCATCCCGCTCGCCAAAGCCGATGAGCTCATCGCCGACGTCCTGCAGATCCAGGCCCAGATGCCCTGCTGAACTCCGGCCAGTCTGGTTGCCTGCGGGAAGCCGCACGGGCAACCGGACTTTGGCCTTGGCCGCCGTCAGGGACACCATCCCTCACCCGCACCGCTTCCACCGATCCCGTTACAGATACGAGGCTGCCGATACCGGTCAGCTTGACGGAATCTGCATTATCGGCGTTCTAAACCGCGGGAGTAGAAGTAGCTTCGAGAACTGCCGTCTGTGTGCGAATTAGAAGTTTTCGCAGGTCAAGCGGGGCTTACATTCCCTTCGGTTCGGCCTGACATCGCCGGAGCTGGCCACGAGCAGCGCAGTAGCTAAAGGTTTCCTGCATCTAATGCAGGTTTCCACGGCTTGGAGACACTGAGGTGGTGGGCCAGCCGGCCGTTGGGTTGATGCGGCCAGATGCGCCCGTCCTGAATCACACCATCGATGTCACGGGGCTCCATGTCGTACTTGTCAGTGAAGTACTTCAGCCGTGGATCGTCGTCTGCGGCGGCCACCACTTCGACTCCTTCGATCTCGCGGAGGGTACGAACCCGTGCGGAGGCGTGGGGGTGGGTGATTCCCAGGAGTCCTACTACGAGTGGTTCCAACAGGGTGTCTCCTCTTCGTTCTTGTGACAAGGCATCGGTGGCGGGGTGTTCCGGACAGTCGCCCGGACGCAGCGGTCTTTTGTGCCGCGGGTGCCCTGCGCTGCGGGCGCTTTATTCATCTCCGTCTGGCAGAGCGTGGGTTGCCGTCAGGCGCGGTCCTTTTCCGGGTCCTC
Organism: Arthrobacter sp. NPDC058097; assembly: GCF_042884885.1. Lineage (NCBI taxonomy): Bacteria > Bacillati > Actinomycetota > Actinomycetes > Micrococcales > Micrococcaceae > Arthrobacter > Arthrobacter sp. NPDC058097. Next base: position 113,716 of record NZ_JBHVSZ010000009.1, on the reverse strand, counting down.
CTGCCACCAGCCTTCCCAAGGAAATGATGCGAGGAGTCCCTGGGGAAACCGCGCCTCTTCGGGGTCATGGGACCATGCGCTGCCGTCGCCTCCGTAGCCGACCGCATCGACCAGAACCGAAATGAGATTGAGCAGCATTTTCATCGTCCTCCATGAGGTGAAGTGAGTGCATTCACTGGTCTGGGCCTGAGTGCTTGGCGAGATCTATCGGATCGGCGTACGTTTTGTGAACCTCGTCTTGAGTGAACAGGCGTCGGCCCGTGCCGTCGCTCAGGAGCAGCCACAGGTACTCGCCGTCAGCGGATACAGTGTCGACCGTTCCGATGTGCGAAGTCTTCCCGGACAGCACTAACACGAGGTCGCCTGGGCTTAGTTCGTTCCAGTGGACAGGAGTGGTCGCGGTGCTTGGCTGTGACTCTCCGGCAGGCCCTCGCCAACGGTATCGAGTGGATGACGAATTCAACTGGGACTCCGTTCCATATTCCGTGAGAGCAGGTGGCCGCTCTCTTTTCAGCTGCTGATTTAAGGTTGTACCTGGCAGAGCCAAAGCGGTTATCCCGCTGCGAACGGACAGTTCTCCGCCGGGGTTATGCGACCGGAGAGACAGCCTTGTCTGGCCCTTGGCTTCTTCGGCCGACCACCACCCAAATGACAATGCAGTCTTCGGTGAAGGGATTGCTAAGGCGGTGAGGGACGGAAGACAGGAAATTGATGCTGTCCCCCGGGTTAAGTGTTCCTGAAGCCGATCCGGCCTCGACATGGAGCCTTCCTTCAAGGACGTGGAAGTACTCGTGTCCCCCGTGCCGCAAGAGGTTGTCGGACGGGCAGGACTCAGTGCCGGCCCTGTAGGTGACGCGGAGCAGTTCCACGCTGGGATCGTTCTCCGCGGTCAGCCGCTCCCACAGGACACCCTCGACCCGGAGTTTCGGGCGGTCCTTCGCTTCAAGGAGCCCGGGGAGTTGATCGGTCACGGAGGCCATCACCGGTGTGGCCAGGTTCCGACTCTGCGTGGCCTTGGTTGCCGCATCTCCGGGTGCAAATTCTGCAAGCCGGACGCTGGTTTCGGGAGCGGGATAAGGCAACAGTGTCCCGTCCTGCATCAGAGTGTCGAGGGATAGGCCTAATTCTGATACGAGAGCGTAAAGGGTTCCTACAGATGGTGAGGTGCGGCCAAGCTCGATTTGCGAAACGAGGCTGGCGGAGACGTCCACACGCCGGGCGAGTTCCCGCAGGGACAGCCTGGCGCTTTGCCGGGCGTCCCGGAGCCGCATGCCAAGCTGTATGGCGGCGTCCGATCGTGCCTCGGGGGCTGGTGCGCTCATTGTGTCCTGCTTCTCTAGGGTCGCTCGTGGCCCGCGGGCTGCCTTTTGGGCAGCCCGCGGGCCAGGGCTAACGGGAGCTCAGCGGCTTCAGACCTTTTCGGACTGTTCTGCGGCGATCAGCTGTGATGCTGCCTCGAGTGTTGCCGCCGCCGTGTCATGGGCGCGGGCCAGGGCCTGGTCCAGGGGCAGGAGGCGGTGTGATTCCGCGAGGATTTCCACGCCCCAGTGTCCCCGCCACCCGGCTTCGTAGATGGTCTTGACGAAGCTGACGGTGTCCAGGTCGCCCTCGCCGGGGTAGAGCCGTTCATTGATGGTGTCTTCCCACAGCGAACCCACCACGTCCTTGCGGGCGTCATCGATTTCGACGATGAAGACTTTGTCCATCGGCAGGATGGCGGCCAGGTCTTCGTAGCGAGTCCCGCCGCGGCTGGTGTGCCAGGTGTCAACGGTGAGTCCGCCATGGGGGTTGTTGACCTCGTTGATGAATTTCGCGCCGATTTCGATCGTCTTGAGGTTGTTCATCGGCATCGGTTCAAGGGCGACGCGGGTGCCGACTTCGCCGGCCTCGGTAGCGAGCCGGTCGAATTCCTGGTGGAATGCAGTCTCTTCGACGGGTGCCGGTTCACCTTCGAGTGCCAGCTCGGCCCCGATTTTGATGGTCTTGACGCCGAGGATCTCCGCAGCGTTGAACAGGATTTTGCGCCAGCGGTCGGATTCTTCGCGTGCGGGGCCGGTTTTCCACCAGTCTGCGAGGAATTCCATCTCAACGTGGATGATGCCGTTGTCGTCCAGCAGCTGGCGGAGGCCCTTGAGGCCGATGCTTCGTTCAATCTCGGGAAGGTCGGCGTGGATAAAGCCAAGCCCGGTCCAGCCGGCTTTTGCGGCGGCCTCAACCCGGGTCCGGACATCGATGGGGCTCGTTTCGTCGCCGCGCAGCGGTGCTGCGTTTCCAGCCCAGGTCCAGCAGGATGCCAGCAGGTCCCGGTTTTGGATGATGTTCGTGTCGTTCACTTTCGTCCTTTGTTAGTTGGCTTTGTGGGCTGAGGAGGGCAGGCCCTCGGCCGCAGTGTCGTCCGGGGCGAGCATGACCTTCGTTTCATGGCTCGAATCCTGGGCCCGCTGCAGGGCTTCGTCTCCACGGGAGAACGGGACGACGGTGGAGACAATCTGCGCCAGGTTGAGCCGTGTGTTGGCTACGTAACGGATTGCTGCGGGCCACACCGCCACCGGCGCGCCGGTAGAGCTGGTGATCGTCAGGTTCCGTTCCTGGACAAGGCCCAGCCGTGCCGGCGCGAACTTGGGAGTGGAGACACCCATCAGCAGGACTCGTCCGTTATGGTCCGCGCTCTCCAGCGCGGCCGCCTGAGCCGACGAGTTGCCGGAGGCTTCAATGACCACGTCGGCGAAGGGCCGGCCTATGGCCTCTGCTGCGGCTGCGGTGGTGTCCCGATACTCCAGGGGGTTCACGGCAGCCGCGGCCCCCAGTTTCATCGCGGTGTCACGCCGGAGCGGGCTGGGGTCGAAGACAACGACTTCCGCCCCTGCGGTGACTGTCTGGAGGACTGCGTTCAGGCCGATGGCTCCGAGCCCGTGCACGTGGACGGTGTCGGCGGCGCTGATGCCGCCAATCTTGGTCAGGCCGTTCAACACGCAGGCGAAGGGCTCGATAACAGCGGCCGTGAGCATGTCCACGTCGGCGGGAATGTGGAAGCACATGTCTGCAGGAACAGTGAACAGTTCCGCGGCTGCTCCGTCGTGGGTGACTCCGAACCAGTCATTTCCGCCCAGGTGGCCGTGGCCGAGGACCCGGTCTCCGGGGTGGAACCCTTCAACCTCTGCGCCTGCTTCCACTACGAAGCCTGACCATTCGTGGCCGAGTACGTGGGGGTAGTTGATCTTGAAGGATTCCGGCATACTGCCGTGCAGGATTTCAATATCGGTGCCGCACACCCCTACGTAGGCGGGGCGGATCAGCAGCTCAGTGGGCTTGGGCGCGGTGACAGGCGCCGTGCCCGGCTTGACCGTGATGGTGCCGTCGGCGTCTTTGCGGACCAGGACGGCGGGGACGGTGTCCAGCAGGGGTGCTGCGGATACCGCCCGCACATTGACGGTCTCAGACATGATGTGTTCCTTCTGTGGGTTCAGGCAACGAGGAGTGATTTCGCTGGTTTAGACGTCGCTGCCGTGCAGAGCCGCGGTGACGAGTTCCCGGATGCCTTCGGGGGTCACTTCCCTCGGGTTGGCGTAGGGGTTCTTGGTCGCGATTTCAACGATCTTGTCGATGTCGGATTCTTTTAGGCCCAGTTCAGCCAGGGACGACGGTGCACCAAGAGCGACGCTCAGCTTCTTGAAGTGGGCGGCAGGGTTATCTGAACCGGTTGCCCGCTGCAGGGCGGCGATGGCTTGGGGCGCGTGCTGGGCGTTGTAGGCAAGCGCGTAGGGCAGAACAACTGTATGCGTTTCGGCGTGCGGAAGGTTGAAGGTTCCGCCGAGGGTGTGGCAGAGCTTGTGGTGCAGGGACATGGTGGTCGCGCCTAGGGTTGCTCCGCAGAGCCAGGCGCCGTAAAGGGCGTCAGAGCGTGCTTCGATGCTGGCGGGGTCTTCGGCGATCTTGGGCATCGCTTCGAGCAGGGCCCGGGTGCCTTCCTCGGCCATCAGGGAGATGATCGGCGACCCGTCGGGTGCGTACAAGGCTTCCACGGCGTGGGCGATGGCGTTGAAACCGCTGGTGACGGACATGGCCACCGGGAGGGTGACGGTGAGTTCCGGGTCGTAGATGACGCTGGTGGGCAGGACTTTGGGGTCACGCCCGGTTTTCTTTTCGCCCTCCGCGGTCAGCCCCCATACCGGCGTCATCTCGGAGCCGGCGTAGGTGGTGGGAACGGCGATAATGGGCTGGCCGAACTCAAGTGCGATGGCTTTGCCCAGGCCCGTCGTCGATCCGCCGCCGACAGCGACGTACCCGTCGGCTTGGGATGCTGCGGCTACTTCACGCGCCTTGTGGGCAGATTCGATGGGTACGTGCATTTCAGCTTCTGCATGCACTCCGGCGCTGAGCTCGCCCAACTGGGCGGAAACTTTTTCGGCCAGGTCCGCTTGGAACGGGGTGGCCAGGACCAGGACTCGCTTGAGGCCCAGGTTGGTGACCTCATCGTTGAGGGAGGCGAGGGAGCCCGCTCCGAAGCGGACGCGCATCGGAAGTGCCTGGTATTGAAAATCCTTCATTTGGTGTTCTCCTGTGCTTCGATAATCCGTGCCGTGGACGGGGACATCACGGCGGTGTTGATGATGTCGGGGTCGACGAGGTCGGGGTGGATCACGATGTCGATAACTGCCTCCATGAACGGGGAGGTGAGCCCGTAGCGGGCTGCGTCAGCTTCCGAGGTGTTGGGGACGAATTCGGCGATCAGGCTCTGTTTCACGGCGAAGACAGCGTCCGAGTCGATGTAGTCGCTGCCTCCCACAAAAATGTGTGTTGTCAGTTCCCGGAACCCCGGGGCGCTGACGATGAAGTGGATGTGTGCCGGTCTGTTCGGGTGCCGGTTGGTGGCATGCAGCAGGTCCCCGACGGGTCCGTCGGTCGGAATCGGGTAATAGCTGGGGATGACGCTGCGGAAGTAGAACTCTCCGGCGTCGTTGGACGTGAATAGGCCGCGGCCGTTGCCGATGCTCTGGATACCCGGTTGCTGTACGTCGTAGAAGCCCTTGGTATTGGCCTGCCAGATGTCGATGGAAGCATTCGGGACGGGCTCACCGGTGACGGACAGGATGCGGCCACGTACCAGGCAGATGTCCCCTTCGCTCTCCGGCGAGGCGTTCTCGCCCAGTTCCCGTTTCGGTGATTCGACCATGTGGAAAGGTCCAAGGACAGTTGAGTCGGTTGCGTCCGGGGTTTCGGCGTCGTTGATCGTTTCCACCATCATGGATACGCCCAGCACGTCGGACAAGAGGATGAACTCCTGGCGGACGGAGTCGCACTTCTGGCCTGTGGCGGTCAGGAAATTGATGGCCGTTTCCCATTCTTCGATCGTCGGTTCAATGTCTCGGACGAAGTTGTGAAGGTGGGTGGTGAGGCTGGTCAGGATGGTCCGCAGCCGGTCGTCGGGGGTGTTGCGGAAGCTGTCGATCACCGCGGCGGTGAGTGTCGCGGGGCCGAGGTCGGTGCTCATGGTGTTGTCCTTCCTTGGAAACTGGAGCGTGTAGCTGATGCCGGCTCAGATGCTGGTGAATCCGCCGTCGACAACCAGTTGGGCGCCGGTGATGTAGGAGGCCCGGTCGGAGGCGAGGTAGACGATGGCATCTGCGACTTCGCTGGCCTGCCCTGCCCTGTGCATGGGGGTCTTGGCGATGAGGTCATCGGAGATGGCCTGATCCTGGTTTTCCGTCAGCGGCGTCGTGATAAGCCCGGGGTGGATGGAGTTCACCCGGATCCCCTGCGCTGCCCAGGTGGCGGAGGCGTTTTTCGTCATCACGGTCACGGCCCCCTTGGAGGCCTGATAGGCAGCGACGCCGGCAGCGCCGACGAGCCCCCAGATCGAGGAGACGTTCACGATGGCGCCGGACTCCTGGGCCAGCATGGCCGGTGCGACCGAGCGCATGCCGAGGAAGACCCCGGTCTGGTTGATCGAGATGATCCGGTGCCAGTCCTGGATGTCGATGTCCGTGATGGAGTCGTAGGACCCGACCAGCCCTGCGTTGTTGACTAGCACGTCGATCCGCCCGTGCGCCTGGAGCACGTCTTCCGTGAGCGCCTTCCACCCGTCTTCTTCGGCAACGTCGAGGCGTCGCCACTGGATGGCTCCGTCTGCTTTCTCACCGGTGGGGACTGTTATGTCGGCTCCGTAGACGACTGCCCCTTCCGCGGCCAGCGCCGTGGCGGTGGCGTAGCCGATGCCGCTGGCCGCGCCGGTTACGATGGCGACTTTTCCGTCGAAGGCTGGTGAACTCACTGGATGCTCCTCGTTTCAGGGTGGCGGGACTGGTCAGACGACGCGGCGGGTACTCCGGGAACCGGCGAAGTAGTTGAAGATCAGGGCGCTGAGGATGATCAGGCCGTAGATGGCCTTGATCCAGAAGGAGGGCACCTGGGACAGGACGAGGATGTTCTGGATAATGCCTAGCAGCAGCACGCCGCTCAGTGCGCCGATCATGGATCCCTTGCCGCCGTTGAGGCTGATGCCGCCGATGACTGCCGCAGCAAACACGGTGAAGATGAGGCCGTCGCCCTGGTTGGCGGTCACCGATGCGATGCGGCCGGTGAGCATGAGGCCGGCGAATGCGGCGATGACCGAGCCGGCGACGAAGACGCCGATGGTCAGGCGCAGCGTCTTGATGCCTGCTGCGGCTGCTGCAGCGTTGTTGCCGCCCATGGCGTAGAGCTTGCGGCCGACCGGGTGGCTGCGCATGAAGATAGCGGCAGCGACCAGGAAGATCACGAAGAGCCAGATCTGGATGGAAATCCCGAACCACTTGGTGTTGCCGAGGGCCAGGAACTCGGCGGGCAGGCCGGAGAGGGTTTTACCGCCGGACAGGCCCATGGTGAGGCCACGGAGAAGGGTGAGCATGGCGAGGGTGACCATGAAGGCATTGAGCTTCAGTTTCCCGACAAGGAACCCGTTGGTGAAGCCGATGACAATGCTGAGGACAAACATGACGGCGATGGCGGCCCAGGGCGACCATCCAAAACCGGAACCGCCGACAGCGGCGGGCAGGACCAGCCAGACGGCCAGCATCGGGGCCAGGCCGACGACGGATTCGAGGGAGAGATCGAAGTACCCGGAGATCAGGATGATGCTTTCAGCGATCACGACGATCCCAAGCACGGCAGAGGTGACGAGAACGTTGTTCAGGAGGTTGTTCGCGGTCAGGAACTGCGGGGAAAGGAAGGCCCCGACCACCATCGCCAGGATAATGGCGGGCAACAGTGCGAGCTCACGGGCCCATCCGGACGTGCGGACTTGACCGATGAGATTGAGGGGCCGGCGGCTGGTCGGCGTACCCGCAACGGTCGGGGTATGCGTGGACATGGGAGGTTCTCCTTGGTTTTTTGGCTCTGTGGGAGTTGGCTGCAGGATCGGGGAGGGCGTTTTCATGCCGCTTCCTCCGCTCCCTGGATGGCGCCTACGAGTTCCCACTCTTCGTAGCCGGCGTTGAGTTCGGCGTGGATTTCGCCCTTGTACATGACGATCACCCGGTCGCAGATTTCCAGGTCGGTGTCGTCGGTGGAGACGATCAGCAGGGACCTTCCGCTGTCCCGCAGTGCCCGGAGTGATTCGTAGATGGATTCCTTGGCCGTCACGTCCACACCGGCCGTGGGGTGGACGAGAACGAGCGTGTCCGGGTTCGAGGCCAGGGCCCGTGCGAGCACGACCTTTTGCTGGTTGCCTCCCGAGAGTTCTTCGACGGACTGGGTGGGTCCGTCGCACTTGATGGCCCAGGCACCCGAAAGTTCCGTGAAGCGGTTGCGGCGACGGCCTGCGTTGATGAGTCCCCCGCCGCCGCGGAGACGGTCAACGATGGTCAGGGTGGCGTTCTCTTCGACCGACATCTCCGGGACGTAGCCGTCGACGTGGCGGTCTTCGGGAACGAAACCGACACCGGCGTTGATGGTCTTGATGACGTTTCCCTGGCCGAGGCTGTGGCCGTTGTGTTCGACGGTTCCCCTGTCCAGCGCGATTTGGCCGGCGATGGCCTGTGCGAGCTGGACGTGGCCGGCTCCGTCGAGGCCCGTCAGCCCGACGCATTCGCCAGCGCGGATTGTCAGGCTGGCTCCCAAGACGCGGGAGCCGACGCCGGCTCCGGTAACGGTGAGGCGTGTCTCGCCGAGCTGGTCGTGCCGCCGGTGTTCATTGGCGGTCTCTTTCTTTGCTGCGGCAGCTTCTTCCTCGCTCACCCCGGCCATGACGTTGACAATCCGGTTGACGGTGAGGTCCGCTGTCTGGGCCGTCATGACGTCCCGCCCGTCGCGCAGGATGGTGACGGAGTCGCAGACCTTGAAGATTTCCTCCAGGTGGTGGGACACGTAGATTACGGTGACTCCGCGCTGGCGGAGGCTGTCAATCTGGGTGAAGAGTTCGTGGGATGCGCCTTCATCCAGTCCGGCGGTCGGTTCATCCAGAAGGAGGATCCGGGGTCCCCGGGACAGCGCGCGACACACTTCGACGATCTTCTTTTCCAGCGGCTCCAGGTCAGCGACGGTCTTGTCGGCGATGCGCTCGTAGCCCCAGTCCTTGAGCTGGTCGGTGGCCGTCTTGCGGATGGCGGGCCAGTCCACACTTCCCCAGCGCTTGCGCGGGTAGGCACCGAGGCTGATGTTTTCCGCTACCGTCAGTTCGGGGACGAGGGTGCTCTTCTGGTAAACACACGCGATGGCATCGGATCCGGGGCCTTCTGTGATTTCACCGTTGGCGCCCTGGATGCGGATGGTGCCGGCGTCGGGAGTGACCAGACCTGTGAGCATCGCAATTAATGTGGATTTTCCGGCGCCGTTCCGGCCGAGAAGGGCCCGGGATTCACCTGAACGGACGATCAGGTTGGCATCTGTCAGCGCCTGGGTCGATCCGAAGGACTTCTGGAGCCCGCGAATCTCGATGGCGTTTTGCGTGTTGGCTGTGACCACGATGTCACCCTTTCTCAAATTCAGTCTTCACCCAGGCCCGGCCCGGAAGGAAGGGGGCTACTTTTTGTTGCCCCAGAGGTTCTTGTCATCAACATTGGCTTTGGTTATGACCGGGGAGGGAAGCATGTCGGCGAGGTTGCCCTTGTAGTCGACGATCTGGCTGCCGTGATCAGACGGGCCGACCTTGTATTCCTTGCCGGCGATGGCATCTTTGAGGTACTGGACCCCGTACTTGCCGTAGAGGTCCACCGGCTGGGAAACGACAGCGTCAACGTGGCCGGACCGGACAGCGTCCAGGGAACCCTTCGAACCGTCAATCGTTACCAGCGGAACGTGGCCGGGCTGTCCGGCGGGAGCCCACTTGTTCTGGCCTTCCATCACGGTCTGCACGCCCGAGAGCATCACGGAGTCGCTGGCGAGGAAGACTGCATCAATCTTGGAGGTGCTTAGAACCGTCTGGGCATTCTCCACAGCCTTTGCGGACTCCCAGTTGGTGTCTTTCTTGATGATCTGCATGTTGGGGAACTTGTCCTTCATGCAGTCGCTGAAGCCCTTGTCGCGGTCGAAACCGGACGTGGTCGACAGTGCGCCGTGCAGTTCCAGCACAGTGCCCTTGCCACCGGTGAGCTTGCCGATCTGCTCACAGACGCTGGTGCCCATGGCAACATTGTCAGCCCTGATGTTCATGTAGATCTTGCCGCCGTTTGCTGCGGTGTCCACGGTCACGACGGGGATGTTTGCGTTGTTCGCGGCCTGGATTGCCGGCACGATAGCATCGCTGTCCCGGGGGATGGTTACGAGACCCTTGATGCCCTGGGAGATCAGTGTGTTGATGTCGGTCACCTGCTTGGCGGGGTCGCCTTCGGCATTGGAGGCCGGGAGCATGTTCAGACCGTTCGAGTTCGCCTCGGTGACAACGGAGTCGACCAGGCCGGCCGTGAACGGGTTATCAAGTACACCCGCCGAGAAGCCGACGGTGGGCTTGGCGTCGCCGCTTCCCGAGGACGCGCCACCGCAAGCGGATAGCGCTAACATGGCCCCGCCCAGCATGGCGACACCAACGTGGCGGCGGCCCAGTTTGAATGCGGAGGCGCCTTTGCGATCCTGCACCATCATTTGCTCCTAGTCAGAAAGTAGATATACCAGTGGAACTCTTCTTGCTCCGGCGCGCTCCGTTCTCGGCTTCGAGTTCGGCGCTTTCCGGAAGCTTGGCGTACGCGGGCCGGTGGGGAGATCCTCCATCGCGGCCAGCCGTCGCTGTCTTCACCCTTCAAATGTAAAGTGACACACCGCACAGTGTCAAGTAATACAGCACGTTTTGCTTTACAGGCGGACCGGCAGGCCGCATTCCAAGCGCGTTTAGGTCGAATAAACCCGATGGACAGTGGGCACAGGCAGCCCGAACGGGTAAACTTGTGTGAGCGCACACTGTACATCCACGGGCCAACTTGGTGGCTGTGCGGTGGACAGACATATCAGCGGTCAGCCTCTGTGCCGGGTTGCACCACCGGAAGGGCCCAGAATGAGTATTCAAGACACGGTACCGGTTACCGAAGAGGGTCGTGCCCAGCTGGGCAGTCAGCTCCGGGCTGCCAGGACGAAGGCGAAGATCTCCCTCAGGGAACTCGCCCGGAGGGTCGGAATTTCCGCGAGCTTCATGTCACAGGTCGAGCTGGGTCGTGCCGTGCCGTCAATCGGGACCCTGTACACCATCGTTTCGGAGCTGGGGCTGTCACTGGACGCCCTGATGAGCGGTGAGCACTCGGCGCCCGCCCCCCAGCCCAATGACACTGCGGTCAAGGCCCCGGTCACCACGCTGCCCGGTATCTCGGCGTTCATCCCGTCTGCAGGCGCCTCGCTCCCTGGAATCCAGCGTGCCAGTGACCGTCCCGAGATTAACGTGGGAGGCGTCCGCTGGGAGCGGCTTACGGAACGCGCGGATCCTCTGGTCGAGTTCTTGCGGGTAACGTACACACCCGGCAGCGAGTCCTGCCCCGCCGGTGAACTCATGCGCCACCCTGGCTGGGAGTACATCCACATTCTGTCCGGTCAGCTGAATGTTCAGGTGTCTTTTGACAGCGACGTTCTTGGGCCAGGGGACAGCATGAATTTTGACTCGACAGTGCCGCACCGTCTTAGCAACACCTCCTCGGAAGACTGTGTCGCCCTCTGGGCCGTGGTGGGCCGTCAGGGTTTCGCTCATCCCCTGGATCTGGCTGGGGCTGGACACGCGTCGAACGGTGACCATTCCGCGGCGATCGGCCACTCACACTCCTGATGCCTCCCCCTTTGCGCCTGCCATCTATAGCAAAGGGCCAACACCAGCGCTATGGACAGGTGTCAACCGGCGACTGCGGTGGGATTCGGCTCTTGGGCCGGATTGACCGCGGTTCCGAACAGTAGAGGCAATTAAGTGAAAGAGTGCCGGCGACGTCTGTCGCCGGCACTCATTTTGGCCCCGGTTGATTATGCAGCTGAGCCCGAGGAGGCCGTTTTTCCTTTTTGACCGAGGGCAACGGGTCCGGGCCTTGGCGTTGGCTGATAAGCGAGCAGCTTCCACGAAGACCCCGAACGGACCCACACTGCCAAGGCGGTGTTATCCAGCGAAGTGTGCGTCCCCCTGATAGTCAGGTCGGCCTGCATTTCGCCCATCACCAGGGCCACATCGCCGATGATTTTGACCTGTTCCACCGGATGAGAGATGCGGTGATAGACGTACACACCCTGTCGGCACTTTTCCATGTAGCTGTCCAGGTCATCGCGGTCCCCGTTTGAATGCGCATAGACAAGGTCCTCGTGGCAGAGATCGGCGAAGGCTTCAAAGTCTGCCCTGAGGACCGCTTCGTAGCGGCTGTCCTCGAGGGACAGGATGTCCTGTTCATCTGACGAATGCTGTTCAGGCACGTGAGGTTCCTCCCGATCAGGGTGCTGGAGACTAGATGAGTCCGCGGATGCTGCCGCCGTCCACGCCCCAGACGGAGCCGGTGACGAAGCTGGTTACCGGGCTGCAGAGCAGAGCGATGATGCGTGCTACTTCCTCCGGAGTGCCTAGCCGTTCCAGAGGCAATTGACGGAGCTTCATTTCGTGCTCGACCGCTGCCTGGGGATCCATGCCGTGAACGGTGGCAAGCGTGTCCGCAAATCCGCCCGGCTTGGTCCAGAAGGGGGTCCAGATGGGACCCGGTGCTACAGCGTTGACCCGGATCTTCGGGCCCTCGGCGCGTGCAATGGACTTCGTAAGGGCCAGTACAGCTGCCTTGCTGGCTGCATAATCGACCGGCTGTGCTTCGGGTTGGCGGGCCAGATCCGAGGCGTTGTTCACAATGCATGGAGCGGCCGCTTGGCGAAGGGCGGGCAGTGCCGCGCGGATGGTACGGACATAGCTCATGAAGTTCAGCTCGATGGTGCGTGACCAGTCCTCATCGGTCAGTTCGTCGAAGGTTCGGACTGCTCCGGAGCCGACGTTGTTGATGAGGAGATCAAGGCCCCCGAGCTGGTCGATGATTGCAGTCACGGCTTCGGTGGTGGCTGTGGCCTGGGTGAAGTCGACGACGGAGGGCACGATGCGGCCCGGGTTGTCGGCCGCCAGTTCTTCCAGCTCGGACAGTGCGGACTTGTCGATGTCCAGAGCTGCTACGGTGGCGCCCTCTGCGGTCAGCAGCAGGGCGGTAGCCCGGCCGATGCCCGTTGCAGCGCCGGTGATAATGGCTTTCTTGCCGGTCAGTTCCAGTTCCATGAGGTATGCCTTTCAGTGGTGCGGTGTTCGGGGCTGCTTCAGTTCCCCGAAGCTGACGATCCTTCGGAGCCTGTCCGGAAATCAAATCCTGTGGTCAGTCCCCCGTCGGCGACGAGCGTGGTTCCGAAGACGGCCGAGGATTCCTTGGAGAGCAGGAAGAGCGCCGAATTTGCGACTTCATTGGCTCCCGTGATGCGTCCCAGTGGCTGCCGTGCCTGGCGGGTGGCGAGGAACTTTTCGGGGTCGCTGGCAGAGGCCAAGTGGCGTTCGAACAATCCGGCGCGCATGGGGCCAGGTGCCAGGAGGTTGAACTGGATCCCTGTACGGGCGTAGTCCAGTGCAATGGTTCGGACGGCTCCGGTCAGGGCGGCTTTGGACGAGGCGTATGAGCCAAGCTGTTGTTCGGCGAAGTGGGCGTCCACGCTGGTGACCACCACTACGGCTGCGTGGTCTGCCTTCTGGAGGTGGGGCATGAGGGTCCTGAGGCCCATGACGTTTCCGAGGACGTTGACTTCCCACGTCCGCTTCCATGACTCGAGCGTCTCTTCCTCCAGGGTGCCGACAGCGAGGATTGCGGCCGCGGCGATCAGGCCGAGGGAGCCGTTGGACTCCATGGTTGCTGTTTCGGCAGCTTCCTGCCAGGTTGCCTCCTCGGCGACGCTGCCGACGATATGCCGGTAGCGTGGGAAGGCCTGGAGTTCCTCGGGCTTGTTCCCCAGATCGACACCGTAGACGTGGCTGCCTGCCTCCAGCAGCGCCTTTGCACATTCCAAGCCCAGTCCGCTTGACGTGCCCGTCACAATGACGTGGTCCGGAAGTGTGAGTGTCCAGTTGGTCATGACATTCCTCTGCTATTTGCCGACTGCTGCAGCGCAGTCGGCAAGGTTGGCTTTCGTGATGGTTTTCGGGGTCAGGTAGTTGTTCTTCTGAACGCCCTTTCCTTCAAGGACGTCGATGACGGCCTTGGCGGCGAACTCGCCGTCCTCAATGGGGCTTTGCAGCACAGAGGCGTACTGAACGCCCTTTTGGATGCCCGTGTAACCCTCGATGGAGCAGTTGGACCCAACCATGGTCACGTCAGAGGATTTCAGCCCGGCCCTCTCTGCGGCAACGATGGCACCGGCTAGCATGTTGTCGGCCTGCGCGTAGATCCCGCGAAGGTTCTTGTTGCCGAACTGTGTGATCAGGCTGGCTGCCGCGGACGTAGCCTGCGTCTGGTCCCAGTTTCCGGGCTGTGAACCGGCGACAGTGATTCCGGGAGCAGTCTTTGCCAGCTCGTCCTTGAATCCCTTGGTGCGGTTGATGGCCGGCGGTGTGCCGGGGACGCCTTCGACGATGGCCACCGATCCGGAGTCGCCGAAACCCTTGGCTTTGAAGCCGGCGATCATGGCTTTGGCAGCCTCTTGTCCGTTGGCGTAGTCATCGGGGCCGGTGAAGGTGGTCCACAGGCTCTCGTCCTCGGTCTGGGGGTGTGAGTTGGTCACGACGACCGGGATCTTGGACTGCTTAAGGCGCTGCAGGGACGGCGTGATGGCGGTGGCGTCGGCCGGCCACAGCACGACGGCGTCGGGGTGCGTGCTGATGGCCTGGGTGACCTGCTGTGCCTGTTCGGCGGCGTTGAAGTCGTTGACAACGACAGTCACCTGGATGCCTGCTGCCTCGGCGACCTTCTTGAATTCCTCGGTGTGCTTGGCGCAGTAGTCACAGCTCTGGGCGACCGTCAGCAGGGTGACCTTCTTGCCTTTGGCGTCCCCTCCCCCACCACTTGGGCTCGTCGCCGCTGACGGTGTGGAACCGCAGGCTGACAGGAACAGCGCTGAGGTGAGGGAAAGGGCGACAGCCAGTCTCTTCATTGAGGTGGTTTCCATGGTGATCCTTCAGTGGTTGGTTGCTACGCGGGGTTGGGGAGCGGACATGCTGGTTTCGACCGCTTTGTTGACGACGCGGTTCAGAGGCCGGTCGATGACGACGATGAGGAGGAGGATTCCGCCGTTGATGAGTTGGATGATGGCGGTCGAGGTCCCTTGCAGGCTGAGTCCGTTGCCGACGACGGCGAGCAGCATGGCCCCGGCGGCGACGCCGGGTATGGAACCTTTGCCGCCGGTGAGGGCGACGCCTCCGATGATCGCGGCGGTTACAGCCTGCAGAAGCGTGGCCTCGTCTGATCCCGGGGCGCCGGATGCCAGGGTGATGCCCTGAAGAGCCCCTGCCACGCCTGCGAACAGGCCGGAAATGACGAAGGCCAGGATCAGGACACGTGTGACCGGCAGACCTGAAGCCGAGGAGCGTTGGCGGTCGCTGCCGACGGCGCGGATCTTCATGCCCGACCAGGTCTTGGCCATTAGCCACGCAGCGGCAACAACGAAAACAATGTGGACCAGGGCTCGTGGGGACACGACGTCGCCCAACGCCTGATCCAGCCAAAGCCCGGGTTCAAAGTCGGTAAGGGTGACGATCTTTCCGCCGGCGACCGCAAAGCCAATGCCGATGGTGAGGACGAGGGTTCCGACAGTTACGGCTAGGGACGGGACGGAGTAGTGGGCGGTCAGCCAGCCGTTGAGGACGCCGACTGCCACGGCGATCGCAATAGCGGCTGCCACGCCCAGGGGCACCCCTGCGCTGTCGCCTACTTTTACGGCGATCATGCCGGCAAGCGGGATCGTCCCGGCGATGGAGAGGTCGAATTCGCCGGCGATCATGACTAGGGCCAAGCCAGTTGCGACCAGGGCCAGGATCGCGAAGGACTGCAGGAGGGAGTAGAGGTTTCCGGCGTTGAGGAAGGCCGGGTTGGTCACTGCGAAGGCAATGAAGGCCAAGACTGCCAGAGACCAGGCCAGCAGGGTCCGGAAGTGCCAGTAGAGTCTAACCACGGGATCAGCGCTTTCTTCCTGATTGACGATTTGATGCGATGCCTGTTGCCACGACGGCGAGCAGGACGAGGACTCCCTTGAAGATGAGCTGCACTTCGTAGCTCAGGCCCAACAGAACCAGTGCGTTGCCGAGCAGACCGACGAGGATGGCTCCGGTTGCGGCGCCGACGGGGTTGCCGGTTCCACCTTTGACGCTGACGCCGCCAACGACAACGGCCGTGATGGCGTCAAACCCGAATGTGCCACCAAGCTGAAGGTTGCCCTGCCCCGATTCCGAGGAGAGAAGGCCGCCGGCGAGACCGGCCAGGGCACCGGAGACGATGAAGGCGAACAGCACTACGGGCCATGCGCGGTTTCCCGACACGAGGGCTGCCTTTTCGTTCAGGCCAACGAGGGTGACACGTCGGCCCAGCACTGTGTAGCGGTGGGTCCACCAGGCGAGGACGGTGAGGACGAAGAAAGCCAGGACCTGGAGGGGAAGGACGCCTAGGATGGTCTGTCCAAAGACGCTGGCATCGCCTGTGCCCTGGATGTTGCGTCCACCGGTCACGATTTGAGCGAAGCCGACAAGGATTGCTGCGGCCGCGATGGTGGTAACGATGGGGTCGGTGCCCAAGCGTCCCACGAAGAACCCCTGGATGGCACCGGCCAGAGCCCCGAACAGGACCGCGGCGGCCATGGCGGCCCAAGGTCCCGACTGGAGCAGGGATGCGAACACAATGGTCGAAACCGCGACCATTGCACTGACTGAAAGGGCAAAAAGCCTGCCGACGATGGTGATGATGCTCAGCCCGACAGCGGCGATGCCGACCAGCGCGACCGACAGGAACAGGGCCCGGAGGTTTGTGACCGTGGCGAACTCGTTCACAAAGACGCATGCCAGGCTGAACAGCAGGACCGTGGTTACTGCGATGATGGCGGAGCTGTCTGTGCTGATGCGTTTGATGGTTTCGGCTACGGGTTTGGGTGGAGCGGCGGCGGGTTTCTGCAAGGCGGACCGTGCCGCGATCTTGGTGTTCATGCTTTGGCTCCGTGGAGGATTTCGGTGAGGATCTGGGAGTCGGTGACATCGGTTGTCCTGTTGCTGCTCACCGGCCTGCCGCGGAACATGGTGATGACGCGATCGGCCAGCTCGCGAAGCTCGACAATGTCGCTCGAATAGACGATGACGATGACGTTGTTCGCCGACAGCTGCCGCAGTGCCCGGTAGATCTCGGCACGGGCACCAACATCCACACCACGGGTGGGTTCGTTGAGAACCAAAACGTCAGGCTGCGTGGCCAGCGCCCTGCCGATGGCGATCTTCTGTTGATTTCCGCCGCTCAGCGAGCCGACCGGAACCCGGATGCGGGCTGGATCGAAGGCCACCTGCGATGCGACGGAACGGGCCAGGTCTGTTTCAAGTTCAGCCCTGATGGTCCCGAACTTGCTAACGGCTGCCAGAGCACCCGAACTCACGTTCTGGGCGACGCTGCCGCTGAGGAAGACGCCCTCGAGGACGCGGTCCGCCGAAACGTAGGCGATGCCGTGTTTCTGGGATTTTGGCCGGGTCAAAGCCGACAAGGAGACATCATTGAGCTGAATTTCGCCGTCGGTGACCGGGACAAGGCCGACCAGGGCGCGGACGAAGTCATCGGCCCCGGAGCCTATCTGACCGAAAAGAGCCGTGACCTCCCCGGCCTGCGCGGTAAAAGAGACATCGGAGAAGCGGTGCCCGGAGGACAAGCCGCGGATAGCCATCTTCCGGCGGTTTTCCGGAGCGAAGTTCTCCTTGATCTGGATAGCCGCTCCCGCGACGTGCTCTTCGCCCAACATGTGCGTCACAACTGAGTCCATTGTGAACTCACCGGTCGGCCCACTGGCCACAACGCTGCCGGAGCGCATGATGGTGATCCGATCGGACAGCTTGAACACTTCACCCATCCGGTGGGTGATGTAAACGATCGAATGTCCGGCCGCCACAAGTGACCGCACGACTTCATGGACGCGGGCGATCTCGACGTCGGACAAAGTGGCAGTCGGTTCGTCCAGGATCAGGGTGCGGGCATCTGCGACCAGTCCCCGAGCGATCTCCAGCAACTGGCGTTTGGCCAGAGGCAGCGCCTCCACCGGCATGTCAAGGTCCAGATCCCCCAGCCCAGCGGCAGCCAAAGCGGACTGCATCCGGTCCTGGAGCTTCTCCCTTTTCACCAGCACGCCAGAGGACCTACGCATGCTCAGAGCCATGTTGTCCCTGACCGAAAGTTCGGGAATGACGGAGAGTTCCTGGAAGACCATCGCAACATCGGCGCTCTTGGAATCGCCCGAGAATTTCACCTCGCCGGCGTCCGCAGTGATGACGCCGGCGATCACTTTGACCAGGGTGCTCTTTCCGGCTCCGTTCTCGCCCAGCAGGGCATGCACTTCACCCGCCCGGAAGTCCACCGCGACATCGTTGAGCGCCTTCGCCCCGCCGAAGCTCTTACTGATCCTGCTCACTGAAAGCAGAACCTCGGTATTAAGGACCACGTTGACCTCATTCCGTTGAATTGGTTCGCCCCGACGTTAAGTGACTCAGCACACGGTTGTCAAGTAAAAGAGTACAAATGCTTTCCGGTGTAAACCGGAAGTTTTCAACAGTGAGAGTGGCGGAATGCCCCTCGAATCGCTGAATCCCGGCGTCTGTGGCCTAGCGGGAACTGAGCACGCAGCGACTCCAGAAAGTTACAGCAGCCCGTGGATGTAAACTAGTGATTGACAGCCGGTTATGCTGTCAATTACTTTGGACTGAGACTGGGGCCAAGAGTCATCAGCCCGGGCTGTACGACCGTGCGGTTGGACGGCGTGAAGAAGCGCTTGAACCTGGCCCGCCGGCGGATGCACAACAGGTCGCCCACAGCCCCGAACACTTCAATCAAGGAGAGCGCTCCGTGGATAACTCCGCTGAAGCCGAGAAAAACCAGATCGAAACTTTGGAAGCAAAGCGCTACCAGGCCGTAGTCGACGCGGACTACGACGCCTTTGAAGGCCTCTGCCACCAGCGTCTGGTGTACACGCATTCGCTGGGTGACCGGGACACCCTAAGCAGCTACATGGAAAAGCTTCGTAAAGGTTTTTATAGGTACCACCGCATTGACCACCCCATCGAAGACATCGTCCTGATTGGGGACACCGCCCTCGTATTGGGGCAGATGAACGCAGACCTCACGGTTAACGGAACCCACAAAACTCTTGCAAACAGTGCCTTGTCCGTATGGGTCAAAGAGGACGAAACCTGGAAGTTCCTGGCGTACCAGCCGACTCCCCGTAAGCCTGCTGCCGCTTAGAACCCGCAACCTCTGTTCACGCCAACGAAGGAAGAACCATGAACCAGGCTTTTGTTTACGACGCCGTGCGCACACCGTTCGGGAAGTTCGGCTCCGGACTTGCCGGTGTGCGTCCGGATGACCTTGCCGCACATGTGATCAGGGAATCGTTGAAGCGTGCACCTTCGCTTGATCCTGAGCGGATCGACGAGGTGGTGTTCGGCAACGCGAACGGCGCCGGTGAGGAGAACCGCAACATCGCCCGGATGGGCACGCTGCTGGCCGGGCTGCCGGTCTCGATCCCCGGTACGACGGTGAACCGTTTGTGCGGGTCGTCGCTGGACGCGGCGATCATTGCCTCCCGGCAGATCAACGCCGGTGACGCCGACCTGGTCCTGGTGGGCGGCGCCGAGTCCATGTCGCGGGCCCCCTGGGTGCTGCCCAAGACCGAGAAGCCCTACCCGGCCGGGGACATGACGCTGGCGTCCACCACGCTGGGCTGGCGCCTGGTCAACAAGGCGATGTCGAAGGAGTGGACCATCTCCCTGGGCGAGGCCACCGAGCGGTTGCGGGAGAAGTACGGGGTGACCCGGGCGCAGCAGGACGAGTTCGCCGCTGCCTCGCACAACCTGTCCGCCGCGGCGTGGGACGAGGGGTTCTACGACAACCTGGTGGCCCCGGTCCCGGGCACTGACCTGGTCCGTGATGAGGGCATCCGCCCGGGTTCCTCGGCGGAGAAGCTGGCCGGTTTGAAGACCGTGTTCCGGGCCGAGGCCGACGACGCCGCGTCGGGGGCCACCAAGGGCGGCACGGTCACCGCGGGCAACGCGTCACCGCTGTCCGATGGTGCCTCCGCGGCGTGGATCGGGTCCGAGAACGCGTCCTCGATCCTGGGTCTGGAGCCGCTGGCCCGGATCGCCGGCCGCGGTGCGCACGGCAATGACCCCCAGTTCTTCGGGTTCGCCCCGGTGGAGGCGGCGAACAAGGCCCTCGCGAAGGCGGGCATCGGCTGGGACCAGGTGGGCGCCGTCGAACTTAACGAAGCGTTCGCCGCGCAGTCCCTGGCCTGCATCAACGCCTGGGGCATCGACCCCGCAATCGTGAACCGGCACGGCGGCGCGATCGCGATGGGCCACCCGCTGGGCGCGTCCGGCACCCGCATCCTGGGCACCCTCGCCCGGTCCCTGCAGGCCTCCGGGCAGCGCTGGGGTGTCGCGGCGATCTGCATCGGCGTCGGCCAGGGCCTGGCCGTCGTCCTGGAAAACGTGACTGCTTCTACAGGAAAGGCATAGGCGATGCTGAATTTCATTGAAACCGTCGGGGAAGCCGTCTCAGCCGTCAAGGACGGCTCCACCGTGATGATCGGCGGGTTCGGCAACGCGGGGCAGCCGTTCGAACTGATCGACGCTTTGCTGGAGTCCGGCGCCACGGACCTGACAGTGGTGAACAACAACGCCGGCCAGGGCGACCATGGCCTCGCGCTGCTGATCAAGGAAGGCCGGGTCCGCAAGATGATCTGCTCCTTCCCGCGGCAGTCCGACTCCTGGCACTTCGATGCCAAGTACAAGGCAGGGCAGATCGAACTCGAACTGGTGCCGCAGGGCAACCTGGCCGAACGGATCCGCGCCGCCGGCGCCGGGATCGGTGGGTTCTTCACCCCCACCGGGTACGGCACCATGCTCGCCGAGGGCAAGGAAACCCGTATCATCGACGGCCGCGGCCAGGTGTTCGAGACCCCGATCCACGCCGACGTCGCGCTGATCAAGGCTTTGAAGGCCGACGGCATCGGGAACCTTGTCTACCGGAAGACGGCCCGGAACTTCGGTCCGATCATGGCCGCCGCCGCGAAACACACCATTGTCCAGGTGTCCGAGATCGTGCCCACCGGTGCGCTGGACCCGGAAAACATCGTGACCCCGGGCATTTATGTCAACAGCATCGTCCGCATTGAATCCAGCGGCGCCGCCGCCGGCGCCGGCTCCGACCTGAAGGAACAGGTGGCCTGAGATGAGCCTCGTAGAAACGTCCATCCAGACATCCGAAACCCCGCTCGGCCGCGACGACCTCGCCCGGCTCGTCGCCCGCGACATTGCTCCCGGCTCGTTCGTGAACCTCGGCATCGGCCAGCCCACCCTGGTCTCGAACTACCTCCAGCCCGAACAGAACATCACCCTGCACACCGAGAACGGCATGCTCGGCATGGGACCTGTAGCGACCGGCGACCAGATCGATGAGGACCTCATCAACGCCGGCAAGATCCCCGTCACCGAACTGCCCGGCGCCTCGTACTTCCACCACGCCGACTCGTTCGCGATCATGCGCGGCGGGCACCTGGACATCTGCGTCCTCGGCGCGTTCCAGGTCTCTGCCACCGGCGACCTCGCCAACTGGCACACCGGCGCACCCGACGCGATCCCTGCCGTCGGTGGCGCCATGGACCTGGCCACGGGCGCCAAGGACGTGTTCGTCATGATGACCCTGCTGACCCGGGAAGGTGCGTCGAAGATCGTGGAAGCCTGCACCTACCCGCTCACCGGCGTCGGCTGCGTCACCCGCGTCTACACCGACAAAGCAGTGTTCCTCACCGGCCCCGACGGCGTCACCGTCCGCGAAACCTTCGGCTGCACGCTCGAAGAACTCCGGGAACTCGTCCCCGTCCCCCTCACGGCAGCACCCGCCGCCGGGCAGTAAGGACGCAGGTGAGAATTGTCGGCGTCAGGTTCTCGCACACCGGTCCAGTTTTTGCTGGGCGACTGGAAGATAACGGCGACCAAGCATCAGTTCAGCCCCTCACCGACCTGCAGACGTTCTGGTCGGACCCCTTCTGGTGGGTATCCTTCGGTGACGACTCGACAACGCCCGCTGAACGTCCCGTCCCAGTGCGGGATGTCAGCATTGTTCCCCCTGTCCTTCCGTCCGCCAGAGTCCTGTGTGTCGGGCTGAACTACCTGGCCCATGCCGCGGAGGGAAGCCACCGTCACGAGGAACTGCCGTCGCACCCGACCGTTTTTGGCCGGTGGAGCCAGTCACTTACGACAGGGGACACTCCCGTTCCCGTCCCCTCCGGTGAAAACGGTCTGGACTGGGAAGGCGAAATTGCCGCCTACATCGGACATCGGCAGCCCACTGGCAGATGCCTCAGCCGACACAGCTCGGACGGCAGTCTTAGGGTTTTCGACATTCAATGATCTGACGGCCCGGGCAGCACAGAAACGCACTTCCCAGTGGACGCTTGGCAAAAATGCCGATCACAGCGGCCCGTTAGGACCGATCGTGACCGCAGACGAAGTGGGGGACCTCCGTGACGGTCTTCGCATACGGACGCGCGTCAACGGCACGGTGGTCCAAGACGGCACTTCAAAGGACATGCTCTTTGAACTAGGCGAGACGCTCTCGCACATTTCCCACACCCTGACCCTGAACCCCGGAGACATCCTTTGCACAGGGACTCCGGACGGAGTCGGCTACGCGCGCACCCCCGAATGGCTCCTTCAGCCAGGCGACATCGTAGAGGTCGAAGTGGAAAAACTCGGGACGCTGACCAACCCTATCGTCTCCAACCAACATCGGATCGGGCCGCGATGACTCCCGGTGCACCCGGACGGACCTTGCTCAAGGGGGCAACCGTCATCTCGATGGACGATTCGATAGGGGTCCTGCCAATCGCTGACATCCTGGTCGAAGACGGGCACATCAAAGATGTCGGCGCAGACCTGGGCAACCACTCCCCCGCAACCGACGTCATAGATACCACCGGACGCATCATCATCCCGGGCTTCGTCAACGCCCACATGCACACATGGCAGACCGGGCTTCGCAGCATTGCCAGCAATTGGACGCTTCTCGAGTACTTCCGGTGGACTCACGCCGGGCTCGCGACGCACTACCGGCCGTCAGATGTCTATTGGGGCACCTTCTCCGGCGCGATGAACCAGATCAACTGCGGAACGACAACGCTTGCTGACTGGTGCCACAACAACCCCACCCCTGCGCATACCGACGCCGCCGTCGACGCCCTCCATGACAGCGGCATACGGGCCATCTACTTCCACGGCAGTCCAAAGCCGGATCCGCAGCCCGGGCAAAAACCCTTCTGGGAAATTCCCCACGACCGGTCCGAAATAGAACGGCTTCTGAACGATCCACGGCTGTCGACAGACAGCAAACTCCAACTCGGCATGGCCATCCTCGGCCCGCACTACTCCGCCCCCCAGGTAGCACTTACTGACTTCAGGCTTGCCCAAGAGCTCTCCCTCATCACCTCCATGCACCAGGGCGGCGGCCCGGCCCGTGCCCCCGAGGGCTGGCTAATCCTGGAACGGGAAGGCCTGCTCGGACCGCACATCAACATCGTTCACGGAAACGAACTGTCGACGAAACAACTAAAAACCTTCATCGATCACGGAGTAACGTTCTCGGTGACGCCCGAGAACGAGATGACACAAGGACATGGCCACCCCCTCACCGGTCGACTCCGGGACTTAGGTGCCCGTCCATCGCTAGGGATCGACTTAGAGTCAGGACTTTCCGGCGAAATGTTCCTCGCTGCCCGCATGGCACTCGTCCACCAGCGCGCACTCGATAATTTCGACTACAGAAACAGCAAGTCGACAGGGGCGCCCATCCCTGAAACAACGACAATAACGACCCATGAAGCCCTCCGCTGGGCAACCATCGAAGGCGCCCGGATGATGGGTCTGAGCGACAGCATCGGATCAATCACCCGCGGCAAGAAGGCAGACCTCATCCTCATCGATGCGACGCAACCCAACATGCAGCCGGTGCACAATCCGATCGACACGGTCGTCATGCAGACGAGCCTGGCGAACATTGAAGCCGTGATGATCGATGGTATCTGGCGCAAACGGCATAACAGACTCGTCAGCATCGAAGGCAGGACGCTCAATCCCGCATCATGGCTGGACCCCCTCCGGGAATCCGGTCAGCGGATAAGCTCCTCCATGAAACCAGGGTTGAACTCCTCCCCACGCTGACGCAAGACACCGGAATGTCGATGTTGCACGTCCTCAGCTCCCGGAAGGCCGGTTATCTCCCCTGAATTCTATTGAGTCGTGCACCAGGACGGCCGGCGTGCAGAACATGAGCGGTTGTCCATCCTACGATCCAAGCGTCCCTGGAACGCCTGTCGATCGCCCGGTGCACGACCTTGGGATGGCACAGTGGAACCTATGGATACAGCTGAAACCTCCTCCCGGACCGCCCTGGTCGTAGGCGCCAGTGGCATCGCCGGCTCTGCGATCACCGAGGAACTGACCTCCCAGAACTGGGACGTAGTGGCTCTGTCGCGCACCCCAATGCCCGGCAGCAAGGCGCGGCACGTAAGCGCTGACTTGCGCTCGGCCGAAAGCCTTAAAACGGCGCTTGCCAAAGAGCGGCCCACGCACGTGTTTTTCACTGCGTGGTCCCGCCAAGCCACCGAAAAGGAGAACATCGAGGTCAACGGCGCGATGGTCCGGAACCTCCTGGGCGCCCTGGCCCACGCCCCGGTGGAGCACGTGGCACTGATGACCGGGCTCAAGCACTACCTCGGTCCCTTCGAGGCCTACGGGCAAGGCGAAATGCCGGACACCCCTTTCCTCGAGGAGGAGCCGCGCCTACCTGTGGACAACTTTTACTACGCTCAGGAGGATGAGCTGTGGGCCGCCGCTGAACGTCAAGGGTTCCGCTGGTCGGTGCACCGGGCGCACACCGTGATCGGCCACGCGGTGGGCAACGCCATGAACATGGCACTTACCCTCGCCGCCCAAGCCGCGATCTGCCGGGAGACCGGACGCGCGTTCGTGTTCCCCGGCTCCGAGACTCAGTGGAACAGCTTAACCGACATGACGGATGCCACGCAGCTGGCCGAGCACATGATCTGGGCCGCCACGACGGAGACTGCCGGCGACGAGGCCTATAACGTCGTTAACGGGGACGTCTTCCGCTGGCGTCGAATGTGGCCAGCGCTTGCCGACTACTTCGGGCTCGACTGGGAGGGCTACCAAGATGCGCCGCGGCCACTAGAGGAGCAAATGCGTGGCGTCGAGGACAGCTGGGCCCGGATTGTTGCCCAGCACGGCCTGGCCGAGCCGGTCCTCGCGCGTGTGGCCTCCTGGTGGCACACGGACGCGGACCTGGGCCGTCCCATCGAAGTAGTTGCCGATATGAGCAAGAGTCGGCTAGCTGGCTTTAGCGGTTACCGCCGCACTCAGGACTGCTTCATCCGCCTGTTCGACCGCTACAGGGTCGAACGCATCGTTCCGTAAGGGGTTCCACAAGCTAGTCACGCCAGTGCCGGCGGAGCCAGGCTTGCTATCGACAAGCTGGTCGGCCGCCGCTGAACGAATGCTAGGCGAGGTAAATCTTGCCGGGCTCGGGGGCGTCGTCCGATTGGGGCACACCCCAACCTGACGTCGGAGCGGCCTGACGTGGGAGGACTCGGCCTGTGGGGTGGAGCTCTGGGTTGTTCTCCGACGTCCGACCAGTTACATCAGGTGACATGGCCGCCCACTGCCCGAAATGGACTTCATAAGGTGTGCAACTCCATGGACTTTCCGTTTTCGAACTTCCGGCGACTGTCAGGGTGGATTCCGAGAACATCATGGAGCCACTGTCAGGGAAGCGGAATTTCGCTCTATTCTGATACCAGCGCGTGAGAGCGGCGCGTGCCCTCTCCGAGAAATGCAAATTAGGACGATCGCCCGAACCGAGTAAGCCACCACTATCGGGGTGGCCACCCGAGGCCGGCTTCGAGCGGTCATGCCGCAAAGGATCTTTATCGGTGAGGGATGCCTTAGGTCGACTCTTTCTTCATAAGGGCAGTTGCGCTGTTGTGCGCAGTTCTTCGGCTGTCGCAGTGCCGAATCCGAAGAACTCGAGGTAAGCGGGGATCATCTCGAACAGCATGTCGCTGCCCACCTGAACTGTGCATCCCTTCTGCTGGGCGGCCTGCAGGAATGGGGTCATTCCGGCCTTCAGCACGACGTCTCCGACATAGGAGCCGGGGGTGATCCTGTCGATGTCGACAGGCATGGGGTCGCCGTCCCTCATGCCGAGCGGGGTGGCGTTGACGATCAGATCGTAGCCCTCGGGATCTTTGGACCCCATGGTGATCTGCACCTCAGGGTAGTGCGCGCTGATGCGCTGGGCGAGCGTGTCGGAGGCGCTTTTATCGGGGTCGAACAAGCCGATGCCGGCAACTCCGAGGCCGGCCAGTGAGGCGGCGATTGGCGAGCCCACGCCGCCGTTGCCGACGACCAGGGCCCGCTTGCCGTGAGGGTCGAATCCTTTGCGCAGGGCGCCGCGGACGAAGCCTGCTCCGTCAAACTGCTCGGCCAACAGGGATCCATCATCTCGCCTGAGGACGGCATTGGTGGCACCGGCGATCTGGGCGGTTGGGCTGACCTCGTCGACGAGGTTCATGGTGGCCACCTTGTGCGGCATGGTGACAAGCGCACCTCGGATGTTGGTTAGCGTGAAGACGGAGCGGAAGAAGTCGGGGTAGTCCGCCGGTTTGATCCCCATGGGGACGACGGCTGCATCGATCGCGTGCGCTTCGAACCATGGGTTGCAGATTAAAGACGACTTGAACGTGTGCGTGGGATATCCCAGGTGCGCGATGAGCGTCGTCGTTCCGCTGATCATCGGGTTCGCCCGTTTGCGCGGTGCGCCCGGCTCCGTCACTGGAGCATCTGTCCAGGAGCAGAGTTGGTCGCCGTGCTCAGCCTGGTACTCGTCCCACTGTGCGAGCTTGACAGGGTCGCGCTCGAGGCCTCGCTTGGGCAGCCTGTCCTGCAAGATATCGGGAGCCGCCCGGACCTGGACGACTTCGGTGACAAGAAGCCGGCCAGTTCTTGGCCCTCCTTCGGGCCACGGACGGCACCTACGACGAGGGTCCCTTCGGCGGTGAACGCGTCGACGACTGCATCGCCAATTCCGCCGCTTGATCCGGCCACCAGGACGACTTGATTCGCTCGTTTCATCTTTCTAGGTCCTTACTTGAGGTGTTCTCAAAGGGTGTGCCATGGCTCCGGGCGCGGCTGCTTCAGTGCGCATCGCTCCGTGCCCTGACCTGCTGCACTGTTGAAGCCCTGCTGTCTCCAATCCCCCGGTCCAGGGTCGCGTACGTGCCTGTGCTGCCTAGCTGTTGTTCGCGCTGGTGGCGTGGCTGGCCCATGCCCGGCCGGCTTGTTCTTCGGTTGGCAGGCCTGAGGCGGCGAGGATCCGATCGAGCAGCCTTTGGGTGTGGACGGCTTCGCGGCCGGAGGTAAGCGGCTGTGCCCTGTCGGCGACCCGGTCCAGGAAGTGGTGGACTGCTGCTGAGAATCCGAGTGTGTCGGTCGCTGTTGCCCAGCCGTAGGCTTCGGCGCTGAGTTCGCGTGATGTCGTGACTCCCTGGACGGTGGTCGCGACGGTTTCCGGTGCCCTGACTTCTACGGTCTTGCCGTCGCCGTAGGCGTCGAGTTTTTCGTTCCAGGCACCTGCTGTCCGGGCCGCCATGAGTACCCCGGTGTTGCCGGTGCTGAAGCGGATCATGGCTGCGGTGCCGTCTTCTTCCCAGGGATCGTTGCCGGCGGCGTGTGCGGTCACGTCCACGGGTTCGCCGCCGCAGTACCAGCGGAGCAGGTCGACCATGTGGATGGCGTTCTCGAACGTTGCGCGGTATTCGGATCCGGGGCGATTCTTTTGCGCGACGCAGAAGGTGGCGCCTTTCGCGCCGAAGAGCTCGCGGCCGGCGGTGTAGACGGGTGCGTAGCGGCGGTTGAAGTCGACCATCAGGATGCGGCCGCGTTCGTCGGCGAGGTCGGCCAAATGCTCAGCTTCTTCGGTGGCGGGGGCCAGGGGTTTTTCGCAGAACACGTCGACGTTGTTGTTAAGGCACAGTTGGACGGCGTGGGCGTGTTCGGATCGGGGTGTGAGGACGAAGACGGCGTCCAGGTCTTGGGCGTCCAGCATGTCCTCCACTGAGCGGTATGCGGCGCCGAAACCCCAGCGCCGGACCAGGCTTCCCGGGTCCTCACGCCGGGATACCAGGGCTGCCAGCTCCACATCGTCACGCTGGACGAGTGTGGGCAGTTGGGCGATGGTGGCGATGTTGCCGGCGCCGATGACGCCGACGCGGAGGCGCTGGCTGTTCATCGGGCGTTCTCCATTTCGGCGATTTCCGTGAGCATTCCGCGCAGTGCGGCCGCGGATTCCCGGAATCCGTCCTCGGGGGCGGGGAGGTCCTGCGGGTGCCACCGGTATTCGTACTCGATGCTGAGCAGGTCGTCGTAGCCGTGGCGCAGCAGGGCAGCGAGGATCTGGGGCCAGGGAAGGACACCGGTGCCGATGACCCGGGACCGTACGGCGCGCTCGGAGGCGTTGACTCGGGCTGTTTCCGTGGCGCGGAAAGCTGCGTTGGGGTCGGTGAAGATGAGGTCCTTTGCGTGGACGTGACCGATCAGGTCGCCCTGGACGGCAAAGGCCTCCTCGAATGATTCGTCGTGGGTGAAGGTGAGGTTGGCCTGGTCGTAGAGGACACGTATGGCCGGGTGGGCAATCTCCCGGACGAGCGCGGCGGTTTCGGCCGCGGTCTGGGTCATGGTGCCGAAGTGGTTTTCCACGCACAGCCGTACGCCGGCCTGTTCGGCT
The DNA here is from genome assembly GCF_042884885.1 of Arthrobacter sp. NPDC058097. Taxonomy (NCBI): domain Bacteria; kingdom Bacillati; phylum Actinomycetota; class Actinomycetes; order Micrococcales; family Micrococcaceae; genus Arthrobacter; species Arthrobacter sp. NPDC058097. The sequence continues at coordinate 85,253 of NZ_JBHVSZ010000009.1, read as the reverse complement.
TCGGGGGCCAGGGTCTGCAGGGCTTCCCGCAGTTTCGCCCATCGCCGGTCGTGATCGGTGTCGCCTGGGTGCCAGGCCCCGGCGTACACGCGCACCCGGTCGGCGCCGAGCAGATGGGCGGTCTCAATCGCGCCACGGAATTCGTCGACTCCCCCGCACCACTCATTCTCGTCCAGGGAGTTGATGGCCGTGGTGTAGGGGGTGAGGCCGATGATCGGCAGGCCCTCGCCCTCTGCCGCCTTCAGTGCCTCCATGGCGGCGCGCCGGTCCCCTCGGGGCAGGCCTGATGTGTAGCCGTCCTGGTAGATGACTTCGGCGGCGTCGAGCCCTGCCGCCCGGAAAAGCTTCAGTGCCTGGGGGACCGTATGGTCCGGAGTGCCCAGCGTGTGACCTGCAAGCCTCATTGTTGATTGTCCTTCCGGGAAGTGTCTTGGGTGGCTGTCCAGTCCGCTGGACCGACGAGCCGGGGTGGGGATGCGACGCGGGACCGGTCGACGATTTCCATCAGCAGCCCCCAGGGGGTGACGAAGTAGGTCCAGCGGTTGCCGGCCACGCGCGGGCTGTCGCCGGCGACTTCCTTGCGCTCTCCGAGCACCCGCACTCCGGGGGTTTCCTGCAGCACCGCGATCGCTTCGTCGACGTCGTCCACAACGAAGCACAGGTGGTGCCCGCCGGCGTCACAGTGCCGCGGCGGAGTGCGGCGACGCTCTGCGCTGCTCCATTCGAACAGCTCGATGTTCAGGTTCGGGGGCAGGCGGAGCATGGCCAGGGTGAGCCGCGCATCGGCAGGAACGTCGAAGTTGGTGGGCATGAACTCCGGGTCGGGTCCACGGTCGGAGCGGTACAGCTCCTCGGCGCCGAGCACCTCGACGAAGAACCTGATGGCGTCCTCGAGGTTCGGAACTGTCAGGCCGACATGGTCGGTGTGCCGCAGCCCGGGCAGCCGCCGCAGGGTTGCTTCGGTGGCCGCGGTCATTTGCGCGGTCCTGCGGTGGAGGCGCGCACCAGAAGTTCGGGTTCCAGGACGATGTGGTCCACCGAGCCGGTCAGGTTCTGCTTCTCGGCCAGTTCGATGGCGATGTTTCCCATGTCGTCGATCGGCTGGCGCACGGTCGTCAGGGCCGGGTTGAACCGGGACCCCAGAGCCAGCCCGTCGAAGCCCATGACCGATACGTCCTCCGGCACGCGGACGCCGTGTTGGCCCAGGGCTGAGATGACCGCGAAGGCGACCATGTCATTGGCGGCGATGATCGCCGTCGGTGGATTCTCCATCTCCAGGTAGTGGTTGGCCGCGCGGGCTCCTGCGTCCGGATCGGAGCCGCTGTCGAGCACCAGGGGCGTGCCGTCGCCGTCGGCTGACAGTTCAAGGTAGGCGTCCATACGGTCCTGGGCGGTGTGGGTGCCGGCGATGCCGGAAACGTAGCCGATCGAGGTGTGGCCGAGTGAATGCAGGTGCTCCAGGGCCAGCATGATTCCGCGGCGGCTGTCGACGGTGACCGTGGGGACCGAGGTGTCGCCTTCCACACGGTCGATCACCACCACCTTGTGGCCGAAATCGAAGCGTTTCAGGGCCTCGGTGTCGACTTTTGTGGAGGGCGCGACGATCCCGAAGGGCGCATACATGGCCTGCATAGCGGTGAAATACCCGTCCGTCTTGGCCGGGTCTCCGTTCGTGACACACAGCAGCAGCTGGTAGCCGCGCTCATCGGCGGCCTGCGTCATGGTCTTGGCAAGTTCTGCAAAGAACGGGTTGGTGATGTCGGGGACGATCAGCGGGATGAAGGTGCTGGTCTTTCGGCGCAGAGCCTGGGCCAGCGGACTCATGGTGTATCCGAGCCCTTCGGCGACGCGGAGGATGTGTTCGCGGGTCTCGCTTTTCACCGCTTCCGGCCGGGAGAATGCCCGGGACACCGTTGAGCGATGGACACCGGCCGCCTTCGCGACAACGTCAATACTAAGGTCGGCCATTTTCTTTTCCTCCGTGCTGGTCGTCGTATGCCTGCCAAATCGGGCGCATCACATCTTCGAGTTGGGCCAGTGTCGGCAGTCCCCGGAATCCATCTTCCAGCGTATGCGCGACCCGCCGCACGAACGGATCGTAGAGGGGGTCGCTGTCCACGACGATTACGGCGGACTCCGTTGTCCCGTCCAACGCGGTGAACGTGGCCGAACCGTCCGAGTTGACGGCGGCGAATCCCGCCGCGCCGGCCGACGTGTAGCTGCAGTAGCGCTTCAACGGCGACCCCGGGAAGGCGTACCCGACCTCGATGATCGCTTCGCGCCCGCCGGGGGTGGTGATGATGAGGCTGGCATGGTCCTCAACAGTCCCGCCATGCAGGGCCGAGGAGAGCCGCGAGTCGACACCCGCCGCTTGCTCGTCACAGGCCCGCAGGAACAGCTCAACGAAATGCGGTCCCAGGTTGGTCAGGCACCCGCCCCCTGCCCTGGCCGGGTCCAGCATCCAGGAGTTGCCGTTGTCCAGGTAACGTGAGGGCGGCCCGGCGATGAAGGACATCCTCTGGTACGTCGGCCGGCCCGCCTTGGCCAGCCACCGGTCGACGGGACCGCCGCGCTGAACGAGCGGGACTGTCGCGGGCACACCGGCCGCCTCCGCAGCCTTCCGCACCCGGGAAAGGTCCGCCAGGGACGTTCCCAGCGGCTTCTCCACCACGAACGGAATGCCGCGCTCAATCAGGGCCAAGCACTTTTCCGCCATGCCATCGTGGGGGCCGAAGACATAGGCGAGCCCGAGATCGGGCAGATCCACCAGGCGCCGCCAATCAGCCTCCACGGGAGCGCCCCATGCTTCGGCAAGTCCCCGGACACGCGATACGTCTTCGTCACTGATGCCCACGACCTGGTGTTCTTCACCGATCGCCCGCGTGCAGAGCGGGACGTGCCAGTGCGAAGCACCAAGGATGATCGTGCGAGTTCTACTCACCCTGCCAGCCCCTTTGCTAAGTAGGAGTTCGATTGTTCTGCTCAGCATGAGATCGATTGCTGAGATCGGTTGCAATAACAGTATGGATGGTGGGAGAGTTTGTCAACGACACTTCAAGAGTGGCCCGTGGCCGTCCCGGAACAGGGACCGGCCCGGGTCAGAAGAAAGGACCAGCAATGTACAAAAAACTTCGCACCCTGCAGACCATCGATGAATCCGGCGCCGTCCTCATCGTCCGCCTCGAGAACGCTGACGTCGCAGAACGCGTGGCCGAAGCTGCCATCGCCGGAGGATTCCGCGCCCTGGAGATCACGCTGTCGATCCCGGGCGCCGTGGACGTGATCCGCCAGCTCTCCGTCAAGCACGGGCCCAACGGAGTAGCAGTGGGAGCCGGAACAGTTCTGGACGAGCACTCGGCCTACGAGTGCATCCGCGCCGGCGCCGACTTCCTCGTCAGTCCCCAGCTCAACCCGGCAATGATCCGGACAGCCAACCGCTATCAGATACCCACCATCAGCGGCGCCTACACGCCCACCGAGCTAGTTAACTCCGCCGAGGCAGGCGCTGACATCCTCAAGCTCTTCCCCACCGAAGCCGGCGGAATCCCCTACGCCAAATCAGTCCTCGCCCCGCTCGCACACCTGCCGATCATGCCAGCAGGCGGCGTAACCGTAGAGAACGTCGGCGAATGGTTCGCCGCCGGCGTAGCAGGCGTCGGCGTCGGCAGCTACGTCACCAAAGCATGGCAGCCCGACGGCGACTTCTCCCGCGTCACCGACGCGGCCAGGGAGTTCCTCTCAGCAGTGGCAAAGGCACGCCAGTGACAGCCCCCCAAGTCTTCATCGTCATCGGCCCTGCCGGGTCCGGAAAGACAACCATTGCCCAGCAAACAGCACAAGAGCATGGAGCCGCATACCTGGACAAGGACCGGCTCTGCGGCCGCCTCGTCGAGTTCGCACTGAAGGCCACAGGACACGACCCCACTGACCGCGAAGCCAACGACTTCTACCGGGACAATCTGCTGCCCCTGGAGTACCAGACACTCATGGATGTTGCCGGAGTGAACCTGCGCCTGGGCCGATCAGTCGTACTCGATGCACCCTTCGGTGCCTACTTTGCCGTACCGAACTACCTGGCGCGCGCCGCGGAAGAATTCCACTGGCCTCCCGCGGAGACCACCGTGGTGCGGGTACAGGTCTCACCAGACATGCTCCGGGAACGGCTTCTCAAGCGGGGCCTGGAAAGGGACCGGTGGAAGCTTGCGCACTGGGACGAGTACTGGGCGTCGTACGGCAGCTTAAACTGCACCTGGTCCGGAGTCCGTTTCCACGACCTCAACAACGAGAAGTCCCTGCCCATTCAGGGATGACTCATGGTCCCGGCTCCTGCGGATCGGGCCTCTTTGCCCTCCCGTCACGTGCCGGCCAAAGGTTCAGACCTCCCCTATCTCTGATTCCAAAAAAGACCCATTGACAGAGCCGAGCAGCGTACGTATCGTTGCTTGCAACCGATCTCAGCAACCGATCTCAGTACTGAGATTTATTGCAACCGATCTCAGTACTGAGATTTATTGCAACCGATCTCATTGCGCAGGGCAGCCGCATCAGCCATCAAGTGTGGCCCAGCCATACCTCGAGGCGGGACACAAGCCGGACAAAGGCCGGCCCGCCACGTCGCTTCGGTTCCCGAATATCCCAGTACCCTTACCCAGCAAACGTGAAAGTATGGAGAGTTCAATGAAGACCTCAAAAGAAGCCGTCGGCAGCCCCGATTCTTCGGATCTTCCCGAAGTGTCTGAGCCCCCTCGCCGCACCGTGAATATGGTGGCAGGCACGATCGGCCACTTCGTGGAGTGGTACGACTGGTACATCTACGGGCTGATGGCCGCGGTGTTCTCATCGCAGATTTTTCCCAGCGATTCCCCGTTTGCCTCCCTTATCGCAGCACTGCTCACCTACGCGGTCGGGTTTGTTGTGCGCCCGCTCAGCGGAATCATCATCTCTCCACTGGCCGACCGCTTCGGCCGGCGGCTCATCCTGACCCTGTCCATCTCCGGCATGGCCCTCGGCGCTCTGATCATCGGCCTCACACCGTCATTCGCGACGATCGGCTACGCAGCACCGGTTCTCTTCCTTTTTGCGCGCATCCTCCAGGGAATCTCCGCCGGCAGTGAGGCGCAGAGCGCCATCGCATTCATGGTTGAACACGCTCCCGCCAACCGAAGGGGCCTGTTCGGCTCGTTCTCCAACATGGCCAGCGGCTTCGCGACCCTCGCCGCCACCGGCGCCGCCGCACTGGTGACCTCATCCTTCACTCCAACGGACCTCGCAGCCTGGGGTTGGCGCATCCCGTTCGTCGCAGGCGGCATCCTCGGCGTCGTCGGCCTTATCTTGAGGGCCCGGGCAGAAGAGACCCCGGAGTTTGAGGCAACTGCCCTCGTCGACCAAAAGTCCGCGGCGGCCCGCCTGATGGACCTGCTTCGCGAACACCCGAAGGCTCTGCTGCAGGCAGCGGCGCTCTCCGCCCCGGCCGTCGCCTACTACACCTGGGCCACCTTTCTCCCTACCTACGCCAAGCTGACCACCGGCCGGGACCTGGCCTCCACCCTGGCCGGGAGCGTTATCGGACTGGCCCTGCTCGTAGTCATTGTTCCCGTCTGCGGCGCTCTCTCTGATCGACTCGGCCGACGCAAAATCTTCCCCATCATCGGCGCCATCGGCATGATCGTGCTCTTCTACCCCCTGCTCCTGCTGCTGAACCAGCCAGGTTTCGGCGTATACGTTCTGGTATCGGCGTCCGGTTGGGTGGTCCTCGGCATCTGGCAGTCCATCTATCCGACCATCCAGGCCGAACTGTTCCCGGCTGCGGTACGGGTATCGGGCATCGGGTTCGCGCACCAGATCGTGATCGCCGTCTTCGGCGGCACCGCGCCGCTGATCGCCGCCGCCTTCGTCGGAGCCGGACAGCCGATGCTCGTCGCGGTCTACATGATCGCCATTGTTGCCCTCTGCCTCGTCGTCTACTTCACCCTGCCGGAGACTGGCAACCGCGGTGACCGTGCCACCGTCGCGCTTGCCGACCCTGAAGTACTCGAAGGTGAACACCTTGTCTCGAGCACTTCGCCGGCCAGCGACGGGGCGAAGCGTTCCCGGTAGGCACGCGGCACCCAGTAAGCCGGGGTGGCTCGACCAGACAGGAAGGGGCTATCTGCCCGGGTCTCGTCGAGCCGCCCGGCTCGCGTGTGAGATCCCCTCCGCGGGATCGAAATCCGCAGTGCGTCATAAACAAAACACTTCTTCTCCAGAGGTGAAGAACAGAGAGGATGCGTTCACGTGAACCAAATGATTATCAATACATTCTCCTACCTCTGGTCATCAACGGCCATTGATGCGATAGCTGAATTAGTCGACCACGGGTATAAAAACTTTGAAGTTCCGGTCAGCTCACCCCATTGCTGGCCCGATGAAATATCCGGCCAAGAGCGCTCGGCAACTCATGCAAGACTCAATGAATACGGCGCCAAAATCAGGTCGCTGAACGCCGGTGGCTACGACATCAACCTGGCCAGTCCCGCCGCCAACATGCGTCGCAAAAGCGTCGAGCACATTAAGTCGGTGATCGACCTGGCCGCGGCCTGGGACGTCCAGGAAGTCGTGATATCCCCCGGCACGAGGCGTCCGATGATCTCGCCGTCACTTGAAAAAGTCCATGGGTGGATGTACGAGAGCATGGAGAACCTCATCCCACTGGCCAAAGAGACTGGCACACGACTGCTCTTCGAAAACACTCCCTACTGCTTCACCCCTACCATCCAGGACCTGGCAGGCGTCGTAAAAACCATCAACGATGACGCGGTCAAGATCGTGTACGACGTCGCCAACGCCGCCTACATCGGAGAAGACCCCGTAGATAGCCTGCTCTCCAACCACGAATCGATTGGGCTTGTGCACATTTCTGACACAGGAACGGAAACCTGGGGCCACGACCCAATCGGCACTGGAGTGATCGACTGGAAGGGATTAGGCAAGGCCGTAAAAAAAACATGCGGCGTCGAAAACGTGGTTCTTGAGATCATTCGTGAAGAGAACCCTGAGCAGGAATTCAAGAAGGCAATGGAAGACCTCAAGAATCAAGGCTGGGATCTGGGAGATTAGCCGCGCGTAGTAGAATGCCGCCCACCTGCAGATGCTTGTTACGAACATATTGGTATCGACAAACGGGCGCCGGCGAAACTGAAAAGCTAATCAGTTTTACTACTGCCAATTTTCTATCATCCTTTGACGATTAAAAAACTTTTCATCTGATACCCCTACTAAAAGGAATGAGTGCGATGAGAGCACTGGTCAGTGGCGGAAGCAGCGGCATAGGCGCGGCTACCTGCCTGAGAATCGCAGAGGCGGCTCTGGCTCGGGGTGTGCACCCGATGATTGCCGTGTGTGGGCACGAGGCGAACAGCAGCCAAAAGGAAGTCGTTCGTTCCATCGAAGAGATGGGCGGTACCGCCATCGCATTGGCCGGTGACCTCGGTAACCCCGACGTGCCAGGTCAATTGGTAGAGGCTGCGGTAACTGAATTCGGTGGTTTGGACGCGTTGGTAGCAAACGCCGGAATCGCTAACCCCGGCGCCATCTGCGACGTGTCCCTTGAGGACTGGGACAACATGTTCTCCGTTAACCTCCGCGGAGCGTGGCTCCTTGCCAAAGCAAGCTACCCACACTTGAAGCAGAGCCGCGGTGCGGCCTGTTTCACCTCTTCCATGTCCGGTCAACAGCCACATGCCGGATCCGGAGCCTACAGCCCGAGCAAGGCTGCGCTGACCATGCTCGCCCAAACACTCGCGTTGGAATGGGCGCCGGACGGAATTCGCGCAAATGTGGTCTCTCCGGGCATGACTCACACACGGATGACCGAAAAGATGTACGCCGATCCCCAAATCAAAAAGGCAAGGGAAGACATCATCCCGCTGGCAAGAATTGGCGATCCCATGGACATTGCGAATGTGATCGAATTCCTTGTAAGTCCGCTCTCGGGATATGTCACCGGCCAGGACATCTGCGTCGATGGCGGTTTCTCTAAGTCCATCCTCAGTCATATTCCTGGTCGTCCCAGTTCAAAGTCCTGAGCCTGGGTTGTACCGGTACTCCTGAAGTGAAGTAACCGTCGCCCCAATACAGCGACGGCCCCGCCGCCGGGGAAGTGATGCCCAAACATACCCTGGCCCGCCTTCGCGGGCCAGGGCTAATGCGTTAGGGGGCGCTCCACTATCGCGTCGCCGGTATGCTCGCCAGTGGCGGCGCCGACCCCCCAACCTCGACAGGAGGACCGTTCCGGTTTACTAAATGCCGGCGCTCCGGCGCTCGTCAGACTAGCAGGACGAGGCGTGTGGGCGCAGGTGGCTGGACAGCGAATCGGGTACGTGCGCCCGAGCGTGCTGGATCAGGACGAGAAAACGCCCTGCTCGGGCGACAGCTCAACTGCCATCGCAACCGCTGGATGACCAAGACTTGGTACGCGGAGGCCCCTTCAGAAAACATCAGGCACACCCTCTGCATGCGGCCGCCCTGAAACTCCCTAGCCAGGTTTGGCTACACCCCAACCTGACGTCAGGGCGCCCTGACAAGGGAGTATTCAGCATGCCGGCGTAGGTCCGGTCCTGTTCTCCAGACGCCGAGGAGCCATGGCAGGTGACATCAGAGGCCTTTTCCTCGGTGGAATTCGTCGCGTCCAAATTCTTGGGACTATTTCGACCCCGTAGCGCCTGCGCCGCGAGGGGGACTGGGGGCTTTTTGTCCAGCAGCTGGACCGGGTTTCGGTCCCTTGTCTGTCAGGGTGGGATCTAGGGTTTCCGGGAGCCACTGTCAGTTATTGGTGAATGTCGCCCTATTCTGACGTCGCTTAGGTTTCTTTCCGCTCGCGCGGATCTCGTTGGCGCTCCGCCTTGCCCAGCACGGGGAGTTGGACGTATAGTCGCAGGAGTTTCACCACTTTCACCAGTTTCACCTAGTTTCACCTAGTTTCACCTATCGTCCACGGGAGGTCGGGTGCAGAACCCCTTCAAGCCCACGGCCGGAGCGACGCCGCCGGAGCTCGTGGGGCGGGCTGGCCTTCTGGACGAGTTCGAGTACGGCCTGCAGCAAGGCTCCGGTGCCCCTGGCCTGCTGACCATCATCACGGGATCCCGAGGCATCGGCAAGACCGTCATGTTGAGCGCCGCCGAAGACATCGCTCGAGCTCAGGGATGGGCAGTGATCTCACGGACAGCGACCCCGGGGTTCCTGGCCCGGGTCGGTGATGACATGCTCCGGCTCCTCGAGGAACTCGGGGACGGGCCTCCCGCCCGGAAAATCACCGCCTTCTCTGCAGCCGGGTTCGGGCTGACAACCCAACTTCCTCCGGAACGGGCCGTGGATTGGCGCCGGACGGGTAATGAGTTGCTGCGTGTTCTGGATTCGAAGGGCACAGGACTGGTCATTACCGTTGACGAGATTCACGCCGTCGACCGGACGGAGATCTCGCAACTGGCAGCCGATGTCCAGCACTTCATCCGGGACGGGCTGCCCATCGGCCTGATCTTCGCAGGCCTGCCCTCAGCCGTGTCCGACCTCCTCAACGAAGGCGTCGCAACCTTCCTCCGGCGGGCCGACAGGATCAATCTTCACGAAGCAGCCATCGCCGAAGTCACCACCTCGTACAGCCAATTGTTCAGCCAGGGAGGCATCACCATCTCCCCCGACCTCATCAGCGAAGCGGCAGAGGCAACCGAGGGATACCCGTTCCTGATCCAACTGGTCGGCTACTACCTCTGGCTCGAAGCCGACAAAGCCGGATGGACGCTGGAGAAGGCGAGCGTCCAGCGTGCCATCGCCACAGCTCAACGCCGCAACACCCTGGTCGTCGTCGAATCGGCCCTCTCGGACATCTCCGACAGAGACCGTCAGTTCCTCGACGCCATGGCCACGCAGGATGGCCCCTCGGCCGCAGGGCAGATCGGGGCCGTCCTTAAGGCCAAACCCAACGTCGTGTCCAAATACCGCAACCGGCTCATCGCCGCAGGACTCATCGAGTCCGCAGGCTACGGAAAAGTCGACTTCGCAATTCCCGGACTCCGCCAATATCTCCGCCAATAAAGCGACAGAATCGCAATTATTGGCGTTGGATCCAGGCCGTCAGTAGATGCGGGAATCGCTCATTCAGTTGCAGGCCTTGTTGCTTCAGCAACGGGTAAGCGGGACCAATAAAGTTAGGGAGGCGGCGGCCCCAAGGTTCAGGTCTTGGAGGCCGCCGTCGCGTATGACAGTTCCCGTCAGAGCAGTGCCTTTCTCTTCCGGAACTGTCAGCATGGGTCCCCGGCAAAAGCCGAGGCAGGGGTGTTTCAGGGGCTTAGCCTGTAGCGGGAAGCGAAGTGATGCCGCCGATGGGGCAGGTTCAGCTGACCCCGCATCCGGGTCGTTTAGAACCGGTAGAGCTTTTCCGGGTTCTCTACCAGAATGCGTCTGCGGTCCTGCTGCTTAGGAGCCCATCGTGCGAACAGGTCTAGCATCGCGGCGTCGTCAGGCATGGGGACCTCCCCGCGGGAAGCAGTGGGGTGCGGCCAGTCGGATCCCCAGAGCATCCGTTCCGGGGCGTGTGCGGTGAAGGCGGCGCCGACAGCCGCCCGGTCGCTGTAGGACGGCGGACCGGCCTGGGATTCATGGTAGACGCCGGAGAGCTTGACCCAGGTGTTGCCCTCGTCCACGAGCCTGGTGACGGCGGTGTAGGCGGGGTGGGCTGTTCCTGCCGCGCCTGGGATGCGCCCCATGTGGTCGATCACCAAATCCGTGGGCAGGTCGGTAAGGGATACCAGGTTTTCGAGTATTCCCTCCGCAGTCATGTGGATTTGTACGTGCCACCCCATGTCAGCGATGCGTGAAGCCAGCGGCCTGATCAATTCTGCCCCTGCTCCACCGGGACGGGTCAGGTTGAACCTGATGCCCCTGATGCCGGACTGGTCCAGGTCCCGTAACTGGCTCTGGGAAAAGCTCTCATCGATGACTGCGATGCCGCGGGCGTTGCACAGCCCGAGCTGGGCTATTGCATCAAGGGTGCACCGGTTATCCGTGCTGTAGTTTGACGGCGTGACGACGACGGTGCGTGTGGTGCCGGTCCTCCGCTGCAGGAGACGATAGTCGGCCACTGTCGCCTTGGGCGGAGGTGCGGCGGTCGGAACGGGATAGGGGAACCTGTCCGGGTCATAGATATGCATGTGACAATCGGCGGCATGCCCAAGGACACGGTACTCTGCCCGGCCGGTACCGGCGGAGAAGGGCGCTTCCCGCTGGTCCGAGGCCTGCGCCGGGACTGCTCCTATCGCCGTAATGGCAGCCCCTGCCAGCGCGCCCTGAAGCATGCTGCGGCGGCTAATGCGTTGCTTCTTTCCGGGGCCTTTGGCTTCCTGCGGGTGGTCCGTCATTGGTCTCTTCCTTGAGTAGTGCAAATTTTGGCCGGACAAGCCTCTGAGGTCCGGGCACTGCGATCAGTGTTCAGTGGCGTGCGGGGGCGCGCGGGTCTGTGAGGAATGCCTCCCCTGACAGGAAGGTCGCGCTAGTTCGCGTGCCAGCCGGCCTTCACGGCAAGGACGGGACAGGACGCTTCGAGGAGGATTCGTTGGGCGGTGCTGCCCATGATGAGTTTTCCCACAGGGGTGCGTTTGCGCATGCCGATGACGATCAGGTCCGCGCTGTGCTGTTGCGCGGCGTCCAGGATTTCGTCGGTGGCGTCCTGGCCACGAACGGGCTGGAGAACCTTGTGTTCAATGCCTTCCCTGGTCAGCTGTTCCTCAAGGCCGCTTACTTCATCGGAGCTTGCATAGTTCTGGTCCACGAGGGCCGTGCCGCGGGATGAGTTGATGACAATCAGCAGACTGTTGCTCTTCCTCGCCTGAGCGACCGCGTAGTCCAGGGCGGCGGCCCCTTCCTGTGTTGGGACGTATCCGACAACGATGGTCATTTTGCTCCTTGCAATGGGTGGCCGTGGCCACGGTTAGAGGGATGGAGAGGAAGCAGGGGATGCCTCCGCCGGACGGCCCGGCATCCCCCGCCGACGCTATTCGCTATGCAGGTAGAGCGTTACGGGATCGGTGCTGAGGTGCAGCGATCTGGCACCTGTCCCTTCCGTGACCAGCCAAATGATGGAGCCATCGGGAGTCACCGCATCGACGCACGCGCGCTCAAGTTGTCCTGCTTCGTTCATCACGTCAACCCAGCGACCTGCTTCCAGGTCTGCCCAGTTGCGTACGACTTTGCCCATTGGCAACACCTTGTCCCGGGTTCCGTGGAGTACTGGTGTCCGCATGTTCAGAAGCCGACGTAGGCGTGCTGGAGGTGCTTGACCTGCGGTGGGGCGGCGAAGTGGGGTCCGACGAGTTCCCGCCATTGCTGGAAGTCCGGGGATTCACGGAACCCAACGATGTGGTCTTCAAGGGTCGCCCAGCCAACGGTGAGGGTGTATTCGTTGGGGCTTTCGATGCTGCGGTCCAGACGCCAGCTGAGCGCACCTGGTTGTTTTTGGAACAACGGCACAGCCTTCGCCGCCGCCTCCTCGAAGTCCTTCTCGGCGCCGGGGGTGATGGTCAGGGTAGCGATTTCCTGGATCACGCGTTCACTCCTTCGGTGACGGGTGGCTGGTTGGCCTGTTCTTCGTCGATGCGGTTCCGGTCGGTAGTGCCGGCCATGGTGCGGGTCGCATCGATCGAGGCGTAGGTCCAGAAGATCTTCATCTCTTCCGTTTCCGAAGCGTTCCGGAACCGGTGCACGATGTTCGCGGGGACAAACGTGGTGTCGTAGGTGTCCAGGTAGTGCTCGGTCCCGTCGATGTCCACGTACGCCGTGCCTTCGATCACCGCCACGGACTCGACGCAGTTGTGCGAGTGGTGCCCGATCGCCGCTCCCGGGGCGAAGGTGGTGATGCCGTTCAGGAACGCGGTGGCGCCCAGGTGCGCTCCAACCAGGGGCACGGTGGACGCGCCGTTGCCGCGGTCCTTACGGGGCAGTTCCTTCGGACGCAGGATCACCGCGTCCACTGAGCTGATGCTGGTGCTGATATGGGTCATGGTCGGTTTCCTTAGTCGGCGACGGCCGGGGTGGAGGTTGTGGTTGGCTGGCCCGTCCAGAAGGTCTTCATGTTGGTGAACTCCCGGATGCCGTAAGAGCCCAGCTCCCGCCCGTAACCGGACTTCTTGATGCCACCGAAGGGCAGGCGCGGGTCGGAGGCGACCATGCCGTTGATGAACACCGCACCGGCATCAATCCGGGGCAGCAGGTCCCGCGCCGCGGTTTCGGTGTCGGAGGTCCAGAGGGCGGCGCCGAGGCCGTACTCCGTCTTGTTTGCGAGGTTGATGGCTTCCTGCGTGGATGAAACCCTGATGATGGCGGCGACGGGGCCGAAGGTTTCCTCGTCAAACGCTGCCTGGCCGGGAACCACGTGGTCGATGACTGTGGGCTGGTAGAAGTACCCGGGACCGTCCACGACGTCTCCGCCGAGCAGGACTTTCCCGCCGGCTTCGATCGTGCGGGTGACCTGGTCGTGCAGTTCGGTACGGAGGTTCTCCCTCGCCATCGGGCCGATGGTCGTGGCCGGATCGGTCGGGTCTCCGACGACGAGTTCCTTGGTGTTGGCAACAAACTCGGCGACGAACTCATCGGCGATCTTTTCATCGACGATGAAGCGTTTGGCGTTCACGCAGGACTGGCCGTTGTTGGTGAACCGTGCCTTGACGGCGACCTTCGCGGCGGCCTTGATGTCGGCATCGGCGAGGACGATGAACGGGTCGGACCCGCCCAGTTCCAGGACCTGCTTCTTCAAGGCGGAGCCCGCCTGGGACGCGACGATCTGCCCGACCTGGGTGGATCCGGTGAGGGTGACGGCGGCGATCCGGTCATCGGCGATGAGGCCGGCCACCCGGTTCGCCTCGACCAGGACGGTGGCGAACAGCCCTTCGGGCAGGCCTGCCTTGTCCATGATGTCCTGCACGGCCAGGGCTGACTGGGGGACGTTGTTGGCGTGCTTGAGGATTGCCCCGTTGCCGGCGGCGACGGCGGGGAGGATGAAGCGGAAGAACTGCCAGAACGGGTAGTTCCACGGCATGATGGCCAGGACCACGCCCAGGGGTTCAAACGTCACACCGCTGTGCAGGGCGTTGGATTCGATGGTTTCCGGGGCCAGGTGCTGCGGGGCGGTTTCGGCGTAGTACTCGGCCGTGAGCGCGCACTTTTCGATCTCGGCTTCGGCTTCGGTGATGGGCTTGCCCATTTCCAGCGTGATGTTCCGGGCGTACTCGGCCTTGCCTTCGCGCAGGACTTTGGCGGTGTTGCGCAGGACCTGGACGCGTTCCTCGACCGGAACGAGGCGCCATGCCTGCTGGGCATCCGCTGCAGCTGTCAGCGCAGCGTCCACCTGGATATCCGAATGGGCGTCAAATGTGGCAGTGGTTTCACCGTTCACGGGATTGATCGTAGAAATCATGAGTGCTCCTTTGAATCTGTTGGGATGGCTTAGGCCGTGGCTTGGCTGACGCGTTCCCGGGGCAGTGCGGCGATGACCTCGTCGGCGAATTCCCGGGTGCCCAGGGTGCCGCCGATGTCGCCGGTGCGTGTCTGGGGGTTGGAGAGAACCTTTTCGACGGCGGCTTCGATGTCCGCTGCTGCAGCGATCAGTGCCGGGTTGTTGTCGCGGCGGCCGCGCCAGTCCAGGAGCATGGCGGCGGACAGGATCAGGGAGGTCGGGTTGGCGATGCCCTGGTTGGCGATGTCCGGGGCGGAGCCGTGCTGTGCCTGGGCGACGCCGATGTTCTCCCCGGCGTTGAGGGACCCGCCGAGGCCGAGGCTGCCGGAGAGTTCGGAGGCTTCGTCGGAGAGGATGTCGCCGAACATGTTGGTGGTGACGATGACGTCGAAGGTGTGCGGGCGGCGGATCAGCAGTGCCGCCGCGGCGTCGACGATCAGTTCCTCAAGCTCGACGTCGGGGAATTCGGCGGCGACCTTGCGGACTTCGCGGAGGAAGAGCCCGTCGGAGAGCTTGACGACGTTGGCCTTGTGGACGGCGGTGACCTTCTTGTTCCGATTCTGGGCGATTTCGAAGGCCGCGCGTGCAACCCGCTCGGAGGCCTTGGCGGTGACCTTGCGGACGCTCAGGGCCATGTTTTCGTCGGGCATGAATTCGCCGGTGCCGGCGAACATGTTGCGGTCCGAGTAGAAGCCTTCGGTGTTCTCGCGGACAATCACCAGGTCCATCGGCGTGCGGAGGATGCTCAGGTCGGGGCGGGAACGGCACGGACGGACGTTGGCGAACAGTTCGAACTGGACCCGGAGTTCAGCGGAGGGGTTGTAGCCGCCTTCCTGCTTGGACGGGTACTCGTAGTGGGAGACGGGGCCGAGGATGACGCCGTCCACCTGCGGGATGCGTTCCATGACAGCGTCAGGAAGGGTGGTGCCCTGCTCGGCCAGGCTCTTCAGTCCGATGTCCTGCTGCTCGAATTCCAGGCCAAGGTCGTGGACCTGGTCAACGACCTTGAGGACATCGAGGGTGGTGTCGGTGATTTCGGGACCGATGCCGTCGCCGGGGAGTACGAGGATCTTCATGTTGGTGGTGCCTTTCAGGAGAAAACTTCAGGGAGGTACGCGGGAGGAACTAGTGGAAGATGCTGACGAGGATGAGGGCGCCGGCGACGGTGAGTCCGCCGCCGATGCGGGTGGCGATCTGGGCGAACGGCATGAGCTGCATCCTGTTGCTGGCGGTGAGGATGGCGATGTCGCCTGCCCCGCCCATGCCGCTGTGGGTGCTGGTCACGATTCCGGATTCGACCGGGTGGAGTTTGACCCAGCGGGCTGCGAAGAAGCCTCCGGCGACCATGGCGGTGACGGTAGTGACGATCGTGATGAGGTTGGCGGGGGCAAACCCTGCGATCAGGCTCTGCCACGGGGTGAGGATGAGGCTGAAGGTGAACAGGATCGGGAATGCGACAGCGGTTAGCGCGAACTTGTAGACGACCTTGGATCCGGCCTGGATGCGGGGCGATACGCCGTGGGCCAGGGCCAGCAGGACGGCGGCGAAGAGCATCACAACGGGAGCGGGCCAATCGAGGAGCTCGAAGGCCAGGACACCCAGGAGGTACAGGGAAACGGCGACAATACCGGCGGCGGCGATGGCCTTCAGGTCCAGGCCGGCGGGCTTCTCTTCGTCCTTTGCGTCCAGCAGGTCACTGCCACCGGGCTGGAGCTGGCCGTTGCCGGTCAGGTGCGGGAACTTCTTGCCCACGAGTGCCAGGATGCCTGCCAGCAGCACGGCGGTGAGGTTGCCAACCATGATCGGAGGCAGGACGCGGGCCAGCGCTTCGCCCTGGTCCATGCCCAGGATCTGGGAGTAGCCGATGGTCAGCGGGATGGCGCCTTCGCCCACACCGCCGGCCATGATCGGTACCACGGTGAAGAAGAACGTGTCGTGCAGCCCAAGGCCCAGGAGTGTGCCCATGGCGGTTCCGCACACGATGGCCAGGACGCTGCCGGCCAGCAGCGGAACGAAGATCTTCAGGAAGCCTTTGATCAGGACGCGCCGGTCCATGCTGAGGATGGACCCGACGATGACCGCTGCGATGAAGAGGTTCAGGACCTTGCTGCTGGAGAAGAAGTCGCCGACCGCTTTTTTCATCGGTTCAGGGACAAGGCCCAGGTAACCCAGCAGCGACGGGATGAAGGTCACCAGGATGGCTGCTCCGCCGATCTGCCGGACCAGAGGGAGTCGGTTGCCGATCTCTCCCAGCGTGAAGGCGAAGACGGCAGAGATCGCGATGACCATCGCGAGTTCGCCGGTGACCCCCTTGGTTGCCGTAAAGGCGATGAGCAGGATGATCAGAAGCAGGTAGAACGGCAGCGGGATGATGCCGACATCGGTGTCCATGAGCTTCCACCAGAAGGCGCGGCCCTTGGGAATGACGCCTTCCTTGGTTTCCGGCGGTTGGGGTGTGGTTTTTGTCTTGTGAGTAGACATCGTCGTCCTCGGGTGTGTTTGTTGGGGAAGGATTAATGGGTGGCAGGGCTGAAACCGAAAAGCTCGGCCGGATTGTCAACCAGAATCTGCTGAACGGTTTGGGGGGACTGGAGCCAGGAGACGAAGCTGCCGGTTTCGGCAACGTCGTCGATATCCCGAAAGGGTTCGACGGCTCCGGGTCCCCGACGCTTACGGTCTGACCCGCCCCCGGTGTGGGGCCAGTCAGAGGCCCAGACGAGGCGGTCCGGGCGGGTATCGATGAGATAGCTGACAATGGCCGGGATCGCCCCCGGAGCTGCGCCTTCGGCTGCCACCCGGTAGGGGGCCGAGAGTTTGACCCAAACGTGGGGCAGGGACAGCAGTTCGGCCACCTGCTCGAGTCCGGCCACCGCGCCGTCGGCGCCCACCTTGATGCCGCCGAAGTGATCCAGGATGACCGGGACCGGAGAGGCGGCGATGAGGTCACCGGCCTGCGCGAGCGATGTAGCACTGCAAAAGAGCTCGACGGCAAGGTTGTGCGGTTCGGCCCGGGCCATGAGTGCCTTGAGGGGCTCGCGGATGTCGGCTTTACCGCCATCGGGGTTGGACTTGACGTTCAACCGCAGCCCACGGACGCCGGCGGCGACGAGCGCTGCGAGCTCACCTTCGGAAGTTTCCGATCCTACGACCGCAACCCCCCTGCTCCGCGAGCTGCCGTGCAGTTTCAACGCAGCCAGCAAAGCGGAGTTGTCGGTGCCGTAGACGCTGGGCTGTACGAACACGAAGCGTTCCACCCCCAGCTTCTTTCCGTAAGCCTGCACGTCACCCAGATCAGCTGCTGCTGGCGTGTAGTCACGGTCATCGGCGTAGGCAAATGACGCCGGGTCAAAAACATGCACGTGGGTGTCGATCGACCCTTCGGGCACTACGCGATGGATCACATCGGACATTGGGAACTTCCTCACTGCTTTGTGTGGCGCTCGTCGGTGACGAACACAACAATCATGACAAGCGCTCCGGTTTTTTGCAAGACGAAAAAACCACACTGCGGTTTTTGGGTTGGTAAAGTACCAGTAAGGGTCCGGGGCGCGGCCGCCAGCCTCGACAGGTTGGAAACAATAGGCCGAACAAAGGAGTGCAGGTGCCAACAAGCGCAGCCGGAAGTACAGAACTGACTTCCATGATCGAAACCGAGATCCGCACCTACCTGCGGGAGGAAAACCCGGCGGTGGGCGAGCGGATCACGGAACGGTTCCTCGCAGAACGCCTTAGAGTGTCCCGCTCCCCCGTCAGGAAGGCTTTGCAGGAACTGCAGCGGGAGGGGACGCTTACCCGAACAGAGTCCGGGGGGTATGTCGTGGCTAGAACGGGACACGATGTACACGTGACTGAAGCCCCTTCCGAGCAGGCCGACGACAGCGCCTACATGAGGATCGCAACAGACCGCCTCAATGGAGGATTACCGGAGAGGGTGACCGAGAGCGGGCTGATGCGCCGCTATGACCTCACACGCGGCCAGGTCAGCCAACTCCTGCTCCGGATCTCTGCAGAGGGCTGGATCGCACCCCTTCCGGGCTACGGCTGGGAGTTCCTTCCGGTTCTCACCTCAGTGAAGTCATACCGGGACAGCTACCACTTTCGCCTCGTCGTAGAGCCGGCCGCCATTTTGGAGGACACGTTTGTCCTGGACCGCGAGGCTGTACGTGAACGCATGGCCGAGCAGCAGGAGCTCGTTGACGGCAGGATTTGGTCGATCACCGGCTCGGAACTGTTCGACCTCAACACCCGGTTCCACGAAACAGTTGCGCGTTGCAGCAACAACGATTTCTTTATCGAAAGCCTGGCGCGCATCAACAGATTGCGCCGGCTGATCGAGTACCGCCAAGCCCTAGTCCCGGAACGGGCCGTCATCCGCTGCGCGGAGCATGTGGAGCTCGCACGGCTACTCCTTGAGGGTGAGCTGGAGGCTGCCTCCGACCATCTCCGCCTGCACCTTTCCACCGTGGGCAGCGAGAAATCCCGCTAAAAATCCAGCCCTTTCAGCCCTGAGAGCCGAGCCGCCCGCCCAGATAAGGGAGGGCTGCTGGCCTTTTAAGCCACAAAAAAGCCGAATGTTGGTTTTTTAGGTTGCAAAAAACCACTCTCCTTGTCATGCTTTGTTGTGCTCGTCACGCTCGTTGACCAAGAAAGCGGAAAATCAATGAAGATCAGTTCCCCTCGCCGCCGGCAGTTTCTCGCCGGCTCTGCCGCGGCCCTCGCAGCGGCCGTACTCCTGACCGGATGTGGTCCGGCAGCCCAGAACCCAAACGCTGCGGGTAGCGCTTCCGTCGCCAAGGAGCTCACCATCGATGCCCCCTCCGGCCCGGGCAGCGGCTACGACCAGACCGCCCGGGCCTTGGAGAAGGCGCTCAAGGGCGAGAAGCTCAGCGATAAGATCGAAGTCCGGAACACCCAGGGTGCCGGCGGGACCGTCGCCTTGTCCCAGTTCGTGCAGAAGAGCGGCACCAAGGACCTCATGCTGGGCGGGCTGTCCCTGGTTGGCGCCACCATCACCAACTCCGCCCCGAACAAGCTGAGCGACCTGACCCCCGTTTCGCGGCTCATCGGCGAATACGAAGTCATCGTGGTCCCGGCCGCCTCGCCGTACAAGACGCTCAAGGAATTCCTGGACGCACTCAAGACCAAGCCGGGGTCGAACCCGATCGCTATCGGCAACCAGGGCGGTATCGACCACATTTGGGGCGGCAAGCTCGTGCAGGACGCGGGCGTCAAGCCAACAGACGTCAACTTCGTGACCTTCTCCGGCGGCGGCGAGGCGCTCGTTGCCCTGCTCGGCAACAAGGTCGCCGCCGGCATCGCCGGCTACGGTGAATTCGCCGACCAGGTCGAAGCCGGCAAGCTCCGCATCCTCGCCGTCTCCTCGGACAAGCCCCTTGACCTTGCACCCGACGCTCCCACCGTGGTCTCCGCCGGCTACCCCGACGCTGTCCTGGTCAACTGGCGCGGAATCTTCGCCCCTCCCGGCGTCAGCGACGCCGACCGCAAGGCCCTGTCCGACGTCTTCTCCACGCTGACCCAGAGCAACACCTGGAAAGAGACCCTCAAGACCAACGGCTGGTCCGATCAGTACCTGGACAGCGATAAGTTCGCCGAGGACCTCAAGACCCAGCAAAGCAGCACCCAGGAAATCCTGACCACGCTGGGACTGGCATGACCGTCAACGTCAAGAGCAGGGGTGAGCTCGTCTTTGCCGGGCTCACCCTCGCCCTGGGTATCCTCATCCTCGTCGGGACCACGTTCATCAACGAACCGGTCGCCGCAAGCAATGTGGGTCCGCGGTTCTTCCCGTACGTCATCGGTACCTTGCTGACCGCCGCGTCGGCGTTCGTCGTCATCGATGTCATCCGCGGCAACAGTGCCTCCCCCGAAGACGGCGAGCTCGTGGACCCCAGCCTGCCCATGGATAAGAAGCGGGTGGCCCTGCTGCTCGCCTCCGTCCTTGCCTTTGCCGTCCTGCTCGAACCGGCCGGCTACGTCATCGCCTGCACCATGTCGTTCTTTGGCATTGCCGTGACCCTCGGGGCCAGGTTCAGCTGGCGTCTTGCCATCGCCTCTATTGCCCTGTCTCTTGCCATCTACCTCCTGTTCACGCGACCCCTGGGCATCTTCCTGCCGCCGGGCGTGCTGGCCGGGATCCTGTAAGGAAGTCCCTTAATGGAAGGAATCAACGGGCTCATCCAAGGCTTTGCCGTCGCGGCAACTCCGGAGAACCTGCTCTTCGCCCTGCTCGGCGTCATCGCCGGAACGTTCGTCGGTGTTCTGCCCGGCATCGGCCCCGCGCTGACCATCGCGCTGCTCCTGCCCGTCACCTACAACATGCCCCCGTCCGCAGCGTTCATCCTGTTCGCCGGCATCTACTACGGCGCCATGTACGGCGGCTCCACCACCTCCATCCTGCTCAACGCCCCCGGTGAATCCGGGTCGATGATGACGGCGATCGAAGGCAACAAGATGGCCAGGGCCGGCCGTGCCGCCGCGGCACTGGCCACCGCAGCCATCGGCTCCTTCGTGGCCGGCACCATCGCCACCGTGGCCCTGGCCTTCTGCGCGCCGTATGTGGTGGACATCGCCATCGGCCTCGGATCCGCCGACTACCTCGCCCTCATGGTCGTGGCCTTCATGACCGTAGGTGCCCTCCTCGGATCATCCGCAGCCCGCGGCTTCACGAGTGTGGCGATCGGCCTGGTCATCGGCATCATCGGCCTCGACGCCCAGAGCGGCTCGGCCAGGTTCACGTTCGGCGTCCCGCTGTTGCTGGACGGCATCGATACCGTGGTGCTGATCGTGGCCCTCTTCGCCATGGGCGAGGCCATCTACCTGGCGGCCAAGATGCGCAAGACCAAGCCCAAGCTCATGCAGCTCAAGGGACGGGCCGGCATGACCCGGCAGGACTGGCGGCGCTCCTGGCCCGCCTGGCTGCGTGGCACGGCAATCGGCTGGCCACTTGGCGCGATTCCGGTCGGCGGATCGGAGATCCCCACCTTCATGTCGTACGCGCTGGAAAAGAAACTCAGCAAGCACAAGGATGAATTCGGTAAGGGCGCCATCGAAGGCGTCGCAGGTCCGGAAGCAACCAACAACGCCAACGCCGCCGGCTCCCTCATGCCCCTGCTCACCCTGGGACTTCCGACGTCGGCAACGGCCGCCGTCATCCTGGTCGCCTTCCAGCAGTACGGCCTCCAGCCGGGACCCCTGCTGCTGCAGAAGGAACCGGAACTGGTCTGGGGCCTGGTTGCCGCCCTGCTGATCGGCAACGTGATGCTCCTGCTGCTGAACCTGCCGCTGGTCGGCCTGTGGGCGAAGGTCCTGCTGATCCCCACTCCGTACCTGTACGCCGGCATTGCCACCTTTGCACTCCTGGGTGCGTACAGCATCAACGGTTCAGTGTTCGACGTCTACGTCATGCTGGCCATCGGAATCCTTGGGTACTTCCTCCGGCAGTACGGGTTCCCGATCGCACCGCTCATCATTGGCGCGATCCTCGGGCCGCTGGCGGAAACCCAGTTGCGCCGTGCCATGTCCATTGCAGACGGAGACTTCACTGCCCTGGTTTCTTCCCCGTTCTCCATCGTGGCCTACTCCGTCGTGGTGCTGGTCGCGATCGTTCCCCAGGTCATGAAACGCTGGGAACGCCGCACCGCCAAGGAAGTCGGCGTCCTCGACGAATTCGAACACGTATCCGCCGGCAGTAAGTAGCCCCCAAAAGCATCGCAAATACCGAAGTGCCCGGAAGGAATTATCCTTCCGGGCATTTCGCAATGTCGCCCCGGCGTTCGAAGACGAGAAGATACTGACGTGGAGCCAAACGACTACCCGGAGCGCTTGTAGCGATCGGATCAGTCCGACTTAAGCACACCCCAACCTGACGTCGGAGCGTGTGACTAGGGAGGATTCGCCTGTCGGTGGAGTTCCCTGTCTGGTTCTTCAGGCACCTGCGAGCCACAAGAGGTGACATCGACGGCGCCTACGCCAAGCGACTTCCTTCAGGCCCCAATTCTTAGGAGTATTTCGCTGTTTCTCGGGCTACCGCAACTAGCTTTCCCGCCCCTCCAACTGTCAGGGTGGTGTCTGAGAACATCGTTGAGCCACCGTCAATAAAGGGGAATTTCGCTCTATTCTGACGCCGCGCAAATCGTTGCATCGAACTTCGCGTATCAGATGAGGACATCGGGCCGACCTCAGGTTGCAGCGCAGTGCCCGCACCTCCGTTCAACGCAATTACGGGTAAAGACGATTTGAGCTGCCGGAGGGCGATCGCGAGTGTTCTTAGTTGTGCACTGAAGTGTATACAAGTATGTTTGTTTACCTGACGTGGTCCCGGTCACTATGGCCGCGACACTCAGCAAGACGGCCGCCCCGGGAAATGCGGGTGGCGTTCCATTGCCGACACTGTGATGCCGGCACCAGTCCCTGAAGGAGCAAGGATGCTCAATAAGCATGTTCAACGACGGCATCTGCTCGCTGGAGCCCTCGCGGCCACCGTTGTGCCGGCCACCGGCACTGGGGTGGCTTTTGCCGGCAGCAGGTCGGGTGGGGCGCAGCTGGCCTATGTGGGTTCCCGCACCACCGCAGCCCGTGATGCCCGCGGGGCGGGAATCACTGTATGGAGGGTTTCTTCGTCCGGCTCGGACTGGGAACTCCTACAGACCGTGACAGCGGACGACGGAACCGGCCGGCCGGGAATCCCGGCGAACCCCAGCTTCCTGACGTTCTCTTGGGACGGGAGCCGCGCCTACTGCGTGCATGGCGACCTCGCTCTCGCCAGTTCATTCGCGGTGGATCCGTCCACCGGCAAGCTCACCCACTTGAACACGGTGGGTACCGGTCATGAGAATCCGGTGCACCTTTCGGTGTCGCCGGACGGCAAGTGGCTGGTCGTGGCGAATTTCGCCGTGCCCGGGGACTTGTGCGCCATTTCCATCAGATCTGATGGTCAGTTGGGGACCGTGTCGTCGAGGCTGTCCCTCCCGGGGCAGACGGGACGGACCCGGGGGCTGCAGGACGGTCCCAACCCCCACCACGTGCCTTGGGATCCTACCGGCAAGTGGATCCTCGTTCCGGACAGGGGCCAGGACGCCATTCACCGCGTCCAGCTGGACTCCTCCACAGGTGTCCTCCGTCTCGTGGGGTCGACGCCAACCCGCCCGGGAGACGGGCCCCGCCACTTAGTCTTCCATCCGGACGGATCCCACGCGTACGTCGTGAACGAGATCAGTTGCTCCGTCACCACCTACAGGTGGGACGCGGCTTCGGGGGCGCTGACGCCGCTGCATGCCCTGCGGACAGCGCCACCCACAGACCTTCGCAACATGACCGGCGCAGAAATCTCCATCCACCCCTCCGGCCGGCACGTGTATTCCTCCAACCGTTCCGGCACGGGAGGCGCCTCCACTGCGGGCCCCGGCGATGACAGCGTCACCGTGCTGGAACTGGGCCGCAAGGACTATCTGCCCACTGTTGCGGGCGTCTACTCCACGCGTGGGCTGCGGCCGCGCTTCATCGGCACGGATTCGGAGGGGGCCGTTCTTTACGCTGCCAACGAGCTCAGCGACAGCATCGCGGCCTTTGAATTGGGTCAGGATGGGGCCGTCCGCCGGGAGGCAGGCATCATCGCCAGGACGGGGTCGCCGGTTTGCATCCTGTTCCGGGCGGCGCCGGCCGACTAGGCGAAATCAAAGGAAGAGAGGGAAGGCGCTGCCGGGGGAATCCGGCCGCGCCTTCCCTTTTGTGTTTGCCAGTGGGTACAAGGACATCTCCGCGCCCGCGGCAGGCGGGGCCTCCGTCCCCTGCCGGCCCTGCCGCGCGGGAACCGTCGATTCTCGTATCGATGAGTTCCAGCGGAATCTACGCCGCAGGTAAGGCTTCCGATGGCGCCAACTTCCAGTCGTCACCGCGGCGGGCATGCCGGTCCGCGTCCTGTCCCGGCCGCGCTGAAGTGGAGCAAGACGATGAACGGGAAAAAGGATGGTGCTGCCGGAGGAATCCGGCAGCACCATCCTTAGGTATTGGGCTGAAGTTATGGTCTGATCAGGTCGGAACCAGGACCACGCCTTCGCGGTAGTCGATGGCCCGCCTATGCCGGCCGGCCGCGCCGAGCACCCACACCACGGTGGAGTCGTCCATCTTCGCGGCGACGATTGCCGGGGATTCCACGCCGTCGTCGATGACGACTACACGGTCGCCCGCTTCGAGTCGCGCCCAGTCCTGCACAACGCTCATGGCCGCTCTCCCAGGACGGCGGTGGCGTCCAGGCCCGACTGCTCCGCGAGGGTGTGCAGGTCCAGGAGGGTCTGTTCGGGAAGGACGAGGCCTCCCTCGGCGCGGTGGCGGGCGTTGTTGCGGTCCTCAATTTCCCCCGGGTAGAAGATCTCGGTGGCGTCCTGCGCCAGCGGGGTGGACTTGACGTCAACGATCAGTTCCCGGACCCGGGCCTGGAACTCGTCCGGGGACCCGAGGGTTGCGACGTCGATGGCGATGAGCATGTGGCCGCAGCCGCTGGGCTTGTTGGCCACGTAGGGGCCGTTCACGCCCTTGCCGGACTGGCTGCCGGTGAGGGCGCCGGAGAGGATGTCCATCATGAAGGAGATCGCGTAGCCCTTGTGGCCGGCCATCGGCAGGATAACGCCATCGACGGCCTCGGCGGCGTCCGTGGTCCGGGCACCCTCGGGCGTGAGGGCCCAGGTGTCGGGGATTGCTTCGCCGCGCTGGCGGGCGAGGTAGATTTTGCCGCGGGCTACAGCGGTGTTGGCGATGTCGACGGCGACGGCAGAGTCGCCGTACGGGGCGGCGATGGACCAGGGGTTGGTTCCGATCAGCTTTTCGCGGCCGCCCCACGGTGCCATGGCCGGTGAGGCGTTGGTGGTGAGGATCGCGACGCAGCCGTCGGCGGCGGCGCGGCGGGTGAAGTACATTGCGGTGCCGAAGTGGTTGGAGTTGCGGACCCCCACGGCGCCCACGCCGTGGGCCTTGGCCCGGGCGACGGCTTCCACCCGGGCGCGTTCGGTGATGACCTGGCCGATGCCGTCCCTGCCGTCGAGCAGCAGCAGTGCGCCGGTGTCGACGAGGGTTTCGGGGGCGGTGACGGCTTTCATGGCGCCTTGCCGGATCCGCTCGACGTACCAGGGCAGGCGGAGTACGCCGTGGGACTGGTGGCCCCAAAGGTCGGACTGCACCAGGCTGTCCGCGACAAGCAGGGCGTCGTCCCGCGGGACACCGTGGGCCAGAAGGATGTCGGCTGCAAGGCCAACGATGTTTTCGGGGACCAAATGGTCCTGGCTGACCTTGGTTTCGGTAACCGGCATTGGCTATTTCCTTTCGTTGGAGCAGGTGGCCCCTTCATTGGCGGCACACCCTCCTGTACACCTAGATGTATACAATAGCATGGACCTGTTATCCGAGAAAAGGAGAAAGTTATGTTCAGCCTCTGGGTCACCCTGGAAGTCACCCCTGAAGGGCGCGGGGAATTCCTCAAGGCCATCGCAGAGAATGCGCGGGCGTCCGTGCGGGATGAGGAAGGATGCTTCCGGTTTGACGTGATCGAACTCGGCGGTTCAGGCACCAACCGCTTCGCGTTTTATGAGGTGTACCGGGATCGGGACGCGTTTGAGAACGAGCACAAGCAGGCCCCCCACTACTTCACCTACCGTGACGTCTCGGCGCGGGTTGTCGTGCCCGGCAGCCAGGTGAACGTCAGCGGAGACCTGCTGAACACCTTCACCTGGGTCGAATAGAAACTCAGGAGACGAGGTCGATGTCGCTGCCCCGGCTGTCCCGCCCGGACAGCAGAGCTTTGAAGATCGCCTCGTCGACATGGACCAGGTGAAGCCGGAGCGCCTCGGCAGCTGCTCCGGCTTCACCGTCGACGATTGCCTTGCACATGGCCAGATGCTCGCCCACCGCGTCCATGAGGCGGGCGCGGTTGGCGTGGGCTATCCGGCGAAGCCGGGCGGTGTGCGGCCGAAGGTCACGGATCGCCCGGGACAGGTGCCCATTGGGCGTGCAGTCAATGAGGGTCAGGTCGAATTCATCGGCCAGCTGCCGGTACTCGGTGGTGAACGTTCCGGACTGCGGTGTCTCAGCCAGGCGGGCAAAACGCGCATGAATATCAGCGAATCTGGCCGCGATTGAAGGGTCCACGGATGCTTCATCCACGACCATCCGGATGGCGGCCGGCTCCAGCACTCTGCGGTAGTCAAAGAGTTCGCGCACGGTGCGCAGGGAAATGCGGGCCACGGTGGCGCCGACCCTGGGCGCGATGTCGACAAGGCCTTCGGCGGCGAGGCGGCGCAGTGCCTCGCGGACGGGCGTGCGGGACGCCCCTGTGTGTTCGACCAGCATGAACTCGGTCAGCGCCTGCCCCGGCTCGAAGTCGCCGTTCTCGATCTCCGCCTTGAGCTGCAGGTAGATCGCCTCGGTCTTGCCCACGCGCTTTGCCCCCGCTTGTTCCGTCATGCCTACCAGTATAGATGCCATTGTGCGTACTGACTTGTGCACTGAATTGTATACATGTACCTTTGGTGTGTGCCCAATCACTCCGCCCCTCGGCGGTCCCCCCTTCTTGTACTTAGTAAGGAGCGATGATGCTCGTAGCTCTCGGCTTTCTGATGATTGCCTTGTTTATGTATCTGGTCATGGCGAAGAAAGCCACGCCCATTGCCACCCTGATCCTGGTCCCGCTTGCCTTCGGCCTGTTCGCAGGCGCCGGCCTGGGGATCGGGGACATGGTGATGGAGTCCGTGGGCAAGCTCGCCCCGACCGCGGCGCTGCTGTTCTTCGCGATCATCTTCTTCGGAACGATGATCGACGTCGGACTCTTTGACCCGCTGATCCGCGCGATCCTGAAGTTCGCCGGCAACGACCCGATGAAGCTGGTCATCGGCACCGCCCTGCTCACCACCATCGTCTCCCTGGACGGCGACGGGTCCACGACCTTCATCATCGTCACCTCAGCGTTCCTGCCGCTCTACCTGCGCCTGGGCATGAGCCCCGTGGTGTTGACCGTGGTCGCCGCGATGTCCAACGGCGTTCTCAACACCGTGCCCTGGGGCGGATCCACCTCCCGGGCCGCCGCCGCGCTGAACGTCTCCCCCATCGACATCTTCGTCCCGATGATTCCCTCCATCGTCGCCGGCCTCGCCGCCGTGCTGGTCCTCGCCTACATTCTGGGCCGGTCCGAGCGGAAGCGCCTTGGCGAAGTGTTCCTCGACGACAACCGCGGTGTCCTCGGCCAGCGCATCGTTGAGCGTGAAAGCGTGCTTGTCGGTGCCGACGGCGGCCCCTCGGGCGGTTCCCGCAAGGCCAGCGGCGGCAACGCCGGGGAGGAAGGCTCCTCGGTCATCATCACCAACGACTTCTCCGCCTCCTTCACCGAAGACGGCAAGTTCATCCAGCGCCCGAACGCCAAGCCCAAGCTCATCTGGATCAACTTCATCCTCACCATGGCCGTCATGACCACACTGGTCATGGACATCGTCGCCCCGGCCCTGATCTTCATGGTCGCCGTCGGCATCGCCCTGGTCATCAACTTCCCCCGCGTCACCGAGCAGTCCGCACAGATCAAGGCCCACGCCTCATCCGTCATCTCCGTGGTCGGCATGGTCTTCGCCGCTTCCGTCCTCACCGGCGTCATGAACGGCACCGGCATGGTCAAGGCCATGGCCGGGTGGCTGGTCCAGATCATCCCTGACTTCATGGGCCCGTTCATGGCCGTGATCGCCGGTATCCTCAGCATCCCGCTGACCTTCATTATGACCAACGATGCCTTCTACTTCGGCGTCCTGCCCATCCTCTCCGAAACCGCCGGCCACTTCGGCATCGAACCGGTGGAAATGGCCCGCGCCTCCCTCGTCGGGCAGGCTCTGCACCAGTCCAGCCCGCTCGTTGCGTCCTTCCTGCTCCTGATCGGCCTGGCCAACGTCAACCTCGGCGACCACTTCAAGAAGGTCATCTGGCGCGGACTCATCGTCGCCCTCGTCATGCTGCTCGTCGGTGGCATTTTCGCCGCCTACCCCCTGTTCTAGAACACCCAACCAGAAGGAACCCTGAACCAATGATTGCCACGATCAATCCGGTGACCGGTGAAACCACGGCCACCTTCCCCGCCCACACACCGGAACAGGTCGAGACCGTACTCGAAGCAGCCGTCACCGCCCAGCAGCAATGGCGCACCGTGCCCGTCGAAGACCGCGTCCAGGTCCTGCGGAACACGGCCAAGGTGTTGCGCGAAGGCAAGGCCGAGTACGCGGCCCTGATCACCCTGGAGATGGGAAAGCCCGTCGGTGAAGCCGAGGCCGAGATCGAAAAGTGCGCGCTCACAGCCGAGTACTACGCCGAGACCGCTGCCGCGCACCTGGCTCCGGAGGCCATCGAGTCCAGCGCCGCGGAGTCGGGTGTGGTGTTCGACCCCCTGGGTGTCGTGCTGGCAATCATGCCCTGGAACTACCCCTTCTGGCAGTTCTTCCGCTTCATCCTCCCGGCCGTGGCGGCGGGCAACGGGGCGATCCTGAAGCACGCGAACAATGTCCCGCAGGCCGCCCTGGCAGTGCAGGACGTCATGGACAAGGCCGGCCTGCCCAAGGGCCTGTTCTCCACCGTCCTGATCGAATCCTCCGCGGTTGCCGGCCTCATCGCCGATGACCGTATCGCTGCCGTGACCCTGACCGGGTCCACACAGGTCGGCCAGATCGTAGCGTCCCAGGCCGGGGCCGCGCTGAAGAAGCAGGTCCTGGAACTGGGCGGGTCCGATCCCTTCATCGTCCTGGCTGATGCGGATATAAAGGCTGCGGCGAAGGTCGCGGTCAAGGCCCGGTTCACCAACAATGGCCAGTCCTGCGTGAACGCCAAGCGCTTCATCGTCGATGAAAAGATCGCTGACGAGTTCGTTGCCGAGTTCACCGCCAACACCAGGGCACTCGTTGTCGGCGACCCCACGGATCCAGCGACGACCATCGGCCCGATGGCACGGGAAAACCTCCGCACCGAACTGCACGACCAGGTGCAGCGGACAGTGGAGGCCGGCGGGAAGCTGGTCCTGGGCGGCAACGTGGTAGACGGTCCCGGGTACTTCTATGAGCCGACCATCATCGACCACGTGAAGCCGGGCCAGGCAGCGTTCGACGAGGAAACCTTCGGCCCCGTCGCCGCGATCATCAGGGTCTCCTCCACCGAGGAAGCCATCGCCTTGGCCAACCAGTCGGAGTACGGCCTCGGCGCCGCCCTGTGGACCTCTGACACCGAAACCGCGGCCCGTGACCTGCTGCCCCGGATTGATGCCGGTGCGGTATTCATCAACGGCATGGTCGCCTCCGACCCGCGCCTGCCCTTCGGCGGCATCAAAAAGTCCGGATACGGCCGGGAACTCGGCTCTTATGGCATCCGCGAATTCACCAACATGAAGACCTTCTGGACCGGCCAGCCATCCACAACCTCCACCCCGGCCGTCGCCGACTAAGGAAACCGATCATGACCCATATCAGCACCAGCACCAGCTCAGTCGACGCGGTCATCCTGCGTCCGAAGGAACTGCCCCGCAAGGACCGCGGCAACGGCGCGTCCACCGTCCCCCTGGTCGGCGCGCACCTGGGCGCGACGACGTTCCTGAACGGCATCACCACCTTCGCCCCGGGAGCGGCGATCGGGCACCACTCCCACAACTGCGTCGAATCCGTGGCAGTGATCGAAGGCACCGCGTACGTGGACATCGACGGGACCGAGCACTACCTGGACACCTACGACACCACCTTCGTCCCCGCGAACATCGTGCACCGGTTCCGGAACGCCTCCGACACCGAAGAGATGAAGATCTTCTGGACCTACGCCTCCATCGACGCGACCCGCACCATGGCCGGCACCACCGACCGGAACCGCATCGACGAAGAACAGGCCAACCAGCCGCCCGTCACTGAAGGAGCAAACGCGTGATCCAGGAAATCGCTACCCTCACCGTCACCCCCGGCCGGGAGAAGGACTTCGAAGCCGCCGCCGCGAAGGCCGTGCCCCTGTTCCAGAAAGCACCGGGTGCGCTCAGCTGGCGTCTGGACCGCACCATCGAAAGCCCCAACGAATACACCCTCACCGTCGGCTGGGCCACCCTTGAAGACCACATCGTTGGGTTCCGTGAATCCCCGGACTTCCAGCAATGGCGCGAACTCGTCGGACCCCACTTCGCCGCCCCACCGCAGGTCAAGCACCTGCAGCACGCCTACCTCGGCTTCTAGCCCAGGTACCCAAAGCTGACAGTTCCGGAAAAGTAAGGCACTGGTATCCGAGAACTGTCAAAGAGATGGCGGCCCCCAAGCCCTGAACCTTGGGGGCCGCCGTCGTACTTTAATGGGCCCAAGTAGACGAAAGTAACTCGGCTTGGCTTCAGCAGGAGTGCTGCGGAGTCGAGTATGTATCAGCCGGGAGCACACCCCAACCTGACGTCAGGCACATAGCCGAAGTGCAGTCAGACTAGGATCCGAACCGGGATTTCCTGACACGCCGTCGAGAACGTCTTACATTCCAACCTGACGTTTCTGCCCGGAGCAGGTCTCTTTATTTGGAAGCTAGGTCGCTACCAATCAAAGAGGCCCTGACCTATCTCCTCCCGCACCACCCCGCAGCGGCACCAGGACACGCTCCTGCCCCCCGGCGTCAAAGGCCCAACCACGCTCATCTGCGAAGGCCCCTAAACAGGCAGAGCACTCACTTCGCCCGGCGATCTGTACCAGTAGGTGCTTACATCCGCGTCATCACTGTGGGGCAGCGGAGAAGCAGTTCGGATCTTGCATGTAGTTGGGATACTAACCGACGTTCCGAACACCAGCGCGTGCTGTTTCGGCAGCGAGGCCAGCCTATTCAGTACTGATTCCGATATGAACGGAGTCATCCGTCGTATGTGGTGAAGATCCTCAGGATTCTGAATGCGGTGGATCATGTAGTTCGAACACTGGGACAGGACCGTTCCAGACAGTTCACTCGGCCGCTGCGAGGAAAGGATAAGGAAGAGCCCATATTTCCTCCCCTCCTTGGCCACACGCTCGAAAATTTTCGTAGCGTCGAGAGTGCTTGCAGAGGCCGGCTGGCTCGGGACATATCGATGTGCTTCTTCGAGAACCAGATTCACGGGGTAAGCGTTTCTGATGCTACTTCGTCGGAGACGGTCGAAGACGAGCCTGGTGACGACGGAAGACACAACCTCTACTACCTCGTCGTCTACGGTGCTGAGATCAAGGATGAATACCTGCGCGCGCTTGATCAACTGACTTCCGTTCCGGCCAATGCCGAGAAGGTTGTTAACGAAGCTGTCACGAGAATCATGAATCAGGTCCTGGCCAGGATCAGCCCGCAGGAACTCAAACTCGTCGCGCGATTGCAGAGCCTTGACCCGGGTGAGAAGGGTTGAGCAGTAATCGCGGACCCGGCTGTTTCCGTGGCTCTCTTCGTAGAGGATCGCCATGTCGAGGGCAGTTTCAAGGTCTGAAAATTTGAAAGGATGCTGTCGGTACGCCGGGATCTCCGCATCCTGCAGTATGAATGACTTCAGCGTGCTCTCAATATCCGCGATGTCCGCATCATCAAAAAGACCGTATCTGACCTGCCTGTTGCGCAGAACACCGCGTACGGAAATTTCATCCGATCCGTACACGTTTAGGAGGGAGCGCATGCGGTGTTTGGCTGAGGTGTGATTCTCAGTGTCACGAAGCAGATGTTGGAGACAGGAAGCCAGAATGTGGTTCTTGAGATCCTTCAAATCCCCAGCTGACTCTTCAGCAAACAACGAGGTCAGTCCGAGTGCGTTGCGTAGCACTGGGCGTTGAACACGATCACTCGTCTGAAGTAGGAGCTCCCACTCCTCAGGAGTGAGGAGCCAATGAGGGAGCTGGAACTCCTGCGACTCTTCTCCATCGTTGGATTGATCGGCCGGGTCGAGGGGCGCTGCTTGTCTGTGGGAAATTCGAGCATATGTGCGGTGGATCGGATCGGGGAGCCCTGACAAAGCCCTACGGTATTCGCCGTTGGTATCGAACAAGATGAAAGTGCTTCCACCTGCCGGAGCCTGGGTTGTTTTACCGAGTGATGCCTGCAAGAGGCTGGCAATAGTGCATGACTTTCCACTGCCTGTGTTACCAAGAATGGCGGAGTGGGCGCCGAAGAACTCATTGATCCGGATCTTGACCTCGTAGTCGTTGAACACGACCGATGTACCAATCGTGAGGCTCCTAAGCATCGTCGCTTCCGGAGAAGAATGTGGAATCGCGATTTCTTGGTTCGCCACATTGAGAATTCGGTCTAGGTCCCGGTTTTCCACGTGCAGAACGTCTGCATATAGAGGAGGGAACTCCGAAACGCCGAAGGAAAAATTTCCGGTCTCGTCGAACGGAAGGCTGCCAAGAGGCGTAAGGGAGAGCTGGCGTGATGAGACTTGGGTAATGTCTTCCATCGATTTCGAGGCACTGGAAACCGGGCCAGCGTCAGGACGCTCCTGGAGCCCAGTGACTTCGGCCACCACGTAAAGGTTTGTTAGCGGAATCAGGACAAGGGAGCCGATGCGCGCCACGTAATGCTGGTCATCGAAGCCGACCAGTGTATATCCGTCGGCAGCCTCGGTCATCTCCACCCTGAACCGCTCTGCGTTCACGTCAACGACTGTCCCAAGTCGCCTGCGGCGTGCATCAGTTGTCGCCATGGTTGCCACCCTTTTGGAAGGAAGCGAAGAGGTCCATCACGTTGCCGATGGCCTTCTCGGCGGGGTCGTTGTCGCCCGAAGGCATGATGTCTGCGACGAATTGATTGAAGTAATGAGCTTTCCACGTCGAGCCCGAATCCTCAGTTCCAATGACCCAGATGCGTGGATCGTTCAGGTCCTGAAGCATTCTTACGTGCTCATTCGAGGTTTCAGTGCCGAACTCAGGTTTAGCGAAGATCACTAGCCGGAAGGTTGGGATGGTGAGGGCCTGGTAGATGATGTTGTTGACGTGCTCATCGCCGAAGCTGTAGCCGAGGGTCACCAGGGCACTTTGCTCCTGTACCACCTTGGTTTGGAACTCCCGGAACATATCCGAGTAGGGAGCCGCGAAGCTTGCGTTTTGTTTCGCTGGCGTTGGGTAGATCAGCATGGCTTTGCCGTCCCCACTTTCGCTTAGCGGTCGCTCGGCCACCGGGAAGAGCCCCTTCTCCACCGCATGCCAGTTAAGAGAGCCGTGAAGCTTCAGGAAGTAGACGAGGTTGTCGAGCGACGTCCAGCGCTGGGAAGTCAGATCAAGGCGCTGCGCGATTGTGTAGCGAAATGACGCCGGGTTGAACCGTTTTTCTACCGAGCCGAGAAAACCGTTGATATAGGGGACGCCGGCGCGATCCATCGCGATCTCGTTAAAAAGATCGTAATTTGTCGTCGCGATGGTAGGGCGAGGCAGAGAGCGAGACCTTTGCGAGAGCTTTCGGTAGAAGGTCTGGTAGAAGGAGACGACGGTTTCTGCGGAGGGCCCATCTTGCCCTGCCTTGCACGCATCAAAGACGTATCTCTTGATTGCCTCAATCGCGGCGTCTAACGAGACTTTTGCCTCGGATAACGCGCTGTTGCTCGTTTTCGCCAGAGCGAACTGGAACCCAAACAAAACCTCCATGAGGCGCTCAAGATTCCACGCGTAATCATCATCGCTCAGATCTATCCCAAGCTCATTAGCCAACTGTTCCCTGACGACGTCCGTGAGACCGTATCGGGCGGCCACCGACCTGTTGGCTTCGGCCAAGATGCCTTGCGCCAGTGGGGCCATCGTAGGAATGCCATGCTCGTCATCCCGATTAGGAGCATGCGACGAGCACCCAGAGCCTAAGAGGAACGTTAGATTCTTCGATGAGAGCACTTCGTTGAAGTCATTCTTGGCGATCTCAAAGGGCGAACGCCGCGCAGCATCGTGCTCACCTGCCCTGTAGTGGCTACCACCCTTGAGGAAGGTGAGCGGACGGGCAATCGGTTCAGCAGTCAAAGGTCCCCCATGTAAAAGTTTGACACCGCAGCAGTGGGTGGCACGGCGGCGTTGGGTGGAGCAGCGCTCATTGGTTGCAGAACCGCCGCGGCAGCCGCTAACAGGTCTATTGCTCCCGGGTGACATTCTAAGTTCCAAGGTGACGGCGGTTGTGCACCAACCTGTCGTCGACGCCGATGTCGTGAAAGAACTAGACATGGTCCGCGCACGCATAAGAGTTGGTGGCGTCCGGTGGCGATCCCCTTACGGAACCGTTCTCCCATCCGATGCGGGCTGTGTCATAACCCAAGTGTCTCGGAACGCTAGCGTTTCGAGACATCGGGCATGAGTCGAAAGTTGCGGTTACCCAGCGACCGTCTGGACAATTGGCTATGCTGCCCACAGCCGGGGACAATCCTGATGGGTTATCCACCGCTACTGCGGCTGAGGGAGCTTTCCCGATGGCTCCCGTTTTCCAGCCGTGGATAACCTGATCGACTCCAACTGTGGACAGCCCGCATGCTCACCCGGAGTCGTTGACTGACAGCGTCCGGTTTAGAACAGGCCTGCGGGGGGTTCCTCGCAGGGTAGAGGGGCGAGTTTGGGGCGGTGGCCGTCGTCCGGTGTGCAGCCTTTGAACGGCCCATCGGTTGAGAGCAGTACTGACATGTGGTGGTCTGCGTGGTCGCGCCACCACACGCTCATCCCCGTGGTGCCGTCCAGGCGCAGGAACTCCCAGGCCCGCCAGAGCGCTTCGAGGCGGCTGATCGCTTCGGCGTGTTTCCACCACTGGGGGCACCAGGTGACACCGCCTTGGACGTTGAGTTGCCGCCGGTAGGTGGTGGCCAGCTTGCCGCTGACGAATTCGGCGACGTTAGGGTAGAACAGCTCAGGGGCTTCCGAGTCCTCCCCGGTTGGATCCGCGGCTGCAGGGGTGTCTTCCAGTTCGTCGTCCCATTCCCCCAGGCCCTCACTCATGAGAGGTACCCGCGGTGACCCAGCGGTTCCCGGCCGCGGCCGCCGGCTTGTTCGCCGGGTCGTGGGCGGCGATGGAGGCCCGTACCGCGTCAGCGTGCGGGCCGTTCATCCAGGGCACCGTCTCCAGCAGCGCGGCTGGGGCGCCGGAGGCGAACATGATGGCCCGCCCACGGGGGAACGCGGCCAAGTCCGACACGTCCAGGGTGCGTTCCTTGCGGTCGTCGTCGTGGCTGTAGGAGGTGCCCTGCTTGGAGCGGCTTCTTGTCATGTTGGAGTACCGGTACTCCCCCACGAGCTGTGCGAGCTCGTTCAGGAATTCAGCTTCGGCGACGCCGCCGCCGTAGACCTTGACGTTGGAGGCGGACCAGAGCTTGCGCATCCCGTCCCGGCCCCAGACCTCCACGCCCTGGGACCAGGACTGGAGGATGGTCATCAGGACGATGCCCCGGGAGCCGTAGTGGCTGTAGAGGTTGGGCAGTTCGCGCCAGCGGCAGACGTTGGCTGCTTCATCCAGGACACCGAGCATGGGCGTGGCCAGGCGGCCGCCGGGCGAATGGACGGCGAGTTCTTCGGCGGCCTCGACGGTGGCCACGGTCAAAGCCGTCACCAGCGGACCCGCGGTGCCCTTGCCTTCCTTGGACAGGCTGTACAGCGTCCCTTTGGAGCGGACGAATTCTGCCGGGTCGAACTGCGGCCGGGAGTCGTTGTCGCCCTGCGGCGTCACCCAGCGGGCGACCTGGCGGTTGGTCAGGCAGGAAGCCATCTGCAGCGCCGTGCCGTACACGCCGCCGCGCTGCTTCTCGGGGGCGTTGATGACGCCGCCGACGGCGTTCGCGGTCTGGGTGAAGCCGTGGGCTTTGAGGATGTCCACCGCTTCATCGTCGGCGGGACGGGTCAGCCAGGTATGGACCTGGGTGATCGGCCGACCGTGGAGGGCGGCGGCGAGCAGGAGCCCGGCAAGGAGATCCTGACCGGCAGGGTCGAAGTAGGCGTCCGTTTTGGCGTCCGGGCCGCGGGAACCGGCGGCGAAGTGATCGGCCAAGCGTGCCGCTTTCACTTCGTCGGTGACGTAGGACAGGGGGTTCCACCACCACGTGGGTTCCTCGAGAGCGACGGACTGCGGGTCGAACACCCATACCGGGCCCGCGACGGCGCGGACGTCGCGTGTCCCGTCGACGATGTCCCGCTTGTTCGAAGTCACCAGGGCGGCGCCGGGGGCGGCGAGGATTGCCGGGATGGCCCGGGAGGTGGTTTTGCCGGTGCGGGGGCCCCAGATGTCGATGTGCATGTCTTCCCAGGAACCGTAGACCATTTGGCCGCCCAGGACTGTCTTGCCGACGGGGACGCCGGGTGATCCGTTCACCCCGAGGCGTTCGGCGGTGGCCGTGGCGCCGCGCAGGCTCAGGGCGCGCAGGTCGCGGCCCTTGGCCATGTGCTGGGCGGCGGCGTCCACGCGGGAACGCCTGGACCGCCGGCGCAGCACCGCGCGGACCACCAGGACGGCCAGGACGATGATGAGGACGCCGAAGCCGATCAGTACCCCGGTGGCGGCCGGAGGCCAGGTGACCTTGTGCGAGATCAGGCCGAAGACCAGTTCAAACGGGTTGGCCGGCAGCTTCTGCCCGTCATGGGACAGCATGGACCCCAGGTGCACGGCGCCGGTGACTGAGCCGACGCCGAGCACCACCAGGGTGATGAAGACCCAGAGCAGGATTGTTTCGGTGTCGAGCTGTGAACGTTTGCCGCTGCTTGGTGCACCCATCAGTTCTCCCCTTCACTGGCCCGGCTGATCGTCCAGCGCTTGTTGGTGTCGTGCAGTTTCTCCTCGACGCTGGTCAGTTTGAGGGCGACCGGGATGCCGGGGCGGCCGCCGACTTTGAAGAGAAACTTGCCCAGGCCCGGGCGGACGCGTTTGCGGGATCCGCCGACGTCCGTCCACGAGCCGGGGTCAGCCCAGGAGATGAGGCGGGCCTGTTCGGCCCGGGAGAGGGTGACGGCCTTGTTGAGTTTTTCCATTTCGGCTCCGGGGAGTGCGCCGCAGACGACCATGCCGGAGCGTTCGACGAATCCGCGGGCTTTCATCCGTTCGGCTTCCGTTGGCAGGGCTTCGAGGTCGCTCATGGTGTGGGTGATCATGGCCTGCCCGACGCCCTCGGTCCTGTTAAGGCGGGTGAGTGAGTCGACCCGGTCGACCATGCCTTCGCCGGAGCGCAGGGCCCGCCAGAGTTCGTCCATGACGACGAAGTAGTTCCGGCGCGGTTCCAGCCCGGCGTCTGCCAGGGTGTGGGCGACCTGGACGGTGGCGAACCCGGTTGACCAGCAGGCCAGCAGGCAGGCTGCCTGGATGTCGCGCTGGGTGTCGGAGATGCCTGAGAGGTCGAAGACCACGGGTTTGGTCAGGTCCATCGGCTGGTCGGTGGGCTTGGAGAACATGTCCGAGAACCGGCCCGAGCCGTTCAGGGAGTACAGCGACTGGCGCAGCTGGTCGGTCGCGTCGAGGTAGCGGCTCATGTCGCCACGGTCCAGGGCGATCGCGCGGAGCTCGTCGGGGGCGTCTTTGATGACCTCGATCAGATCCCCGATCAGGGGCACCCGGTCCAGGCGCTCGTCCAGGATGTGCAGGGCCCGGTCGATCAGGGATTCCTCGTGGGCGCTGGGCTTGGCGTTCCGCACGATGGTGATCAAAGCGGTGATCATGTTCAGGCGCCGGTTGTGCGAGTCAGCCATCAGCTGTTCGGCCAGCTTCTCCGCCTTCACCGCCGATGCCAGCGACTGCGCGGCCGCGGCCTGGTCACCATCTGGATCGTTCACGACCCGGTTCGCGTTGGTCCGGTGTTCTTCGGCGGAGGCGCGCAGCCGGGCCGCGGCGCCGGTGGCTTCGCCGGGGTCCAGGACGTTCAGGTGGCCGCGTCCGGGACCCAGGCTGATGACCTGTCCGCCGAGGGCTTCGATGAGGTCAACGTAGTCGGGCTTCAGGTCACCAAGGATCAACGGGTTGATGCTCCGGCCTGCCAGGCCGAGGACGATGTGCCGGACCAGGGTGGACTTGCCGTAGTGCGGCAGGCCGAGGACGAACATGGAGGGGTTGTTGATCATGCCGTGCATGAACCAGCTGATCGGGTCGGCCCCGAACGGGGCCCCGGTGTCGGTGTGCACGCCGATCGGCACCCCCAGGATCGGCGTCCCGCTGCCGCCCACGAACGGCCAGAGACCGCAGACCTGGACCGAGGTTCCGCGCCATTCGTCGGCTGCCGTGACGTAGACGGCTTCGCCCTGCCCTTGGCCGCGCCAGCCCCGCAGGCCCGGGCGGCGTGCGACCGCGGCCGCGAGCTTCGTGGCAGGGGCCTGCTTGGCGGCAGGGCCCTGTTTGGTGGCCGGGGGCTGGGTGCGCTGGCGCTTGGTACCGCTTTTGAACATTACATGGCCTCGCGGATCTCTTCGGGAACCTTCAGGTGCTTGGGCAGGACCAGTCCCAGCGGCAGGGACGCGGCAAAGGCAGAATCCTGCGACCCGTAAGCGCGCCGCAGCAGGAGGCGTGCCGACGGGCCGAGGTTGCCTTCCACCACGGCCACGGCGTCATCGAGGTCACGGGAGGACAGCACCGTGGCGGTGACGACCATGCCGAAGTTCACCAACCCGGCCCCCTTGGCTTCCTCGGCCGCGGTGGCCTGGGCTGCGCGGGCGTCGACCAGGGCGCGGGCGGTGGGCCGGTTGGTCGAGGACGCCCGGGTGAGGGCGTTGGTCTGGTCCGACTCCACGATCGCGGCCGCGCGGCCGGCTTCGATCGGCCGGTACAGCAAGGTGACGCGTTTGCGCGCGATCTCCCCGTGCGGGGCCACCAGGCGGGCCAAAGCTGACGCCAGGATGTGGCCGCGGGGTGCACCCGTCATTGACCAGGATACCGAGTGGCCGGAATCGTGGCGGTAGCCGTCCCAGTCGGCCTGGTGGGCGGACGGTCCGACGTCGCTCCAGTCCAGGTCAACGGGGGTGCCCTGGTAATGGGCTTCGTCGATGAGCCGGGCAGCTGCAGGGTCGTATGCGACCCGAACGACCTCGCACAGTTCCTTGGCGTTCAACGGCGCGCAGGCACCGGCGCCGGTGGATTCCAGACGCTCGGTGAGGCTGGGAAGCCGTGAGGCGAGATCCTTGGCGATCTCGTCGGCGGTGCGTCGCTTCCCGCCTGCCCGGGCGGCGGCGCTGAACGTCAACGCGACCCACGCCCGGATGGTGGCCGACCCCTGCGGGTAGGTTCTCAGGGCCTCCCGGAGCATGGCCTTGGCAATGTCAGGGGCGCCGTCGTGGATGTTCGACTCGACTTCCCGGCGGAGCCGTGCCCCGGAATCGGGGGCGGTTTCGATCGTGACGGAGGCAGCCACGACGGCAGGTTCATTCGATAACGAAGCCAGCCAGCCGCCCCAGTTCGCCACCCAGGCATCAATCTGTTCGGGATCGACCAGGGACGCCCCGTCAGGCTGCGTCCCGAAGACAACGGTGTAATGGGCGGTGGAGGGAAGGTGGATCAACGCGAAGGGACGACCGTAGGAGTCCGTGAACTCGTAAAGCTTGGAGCCGGCGGCGATTCCCGGCAGTTGGAACTCGCCCCAGGGCGTCAGACCTAACGGGCCGGAACGGTAGATGTTGGCGCGTCTCCGGCGCGCTAAGCCGAACGCGAGACGGCCGAAGAACCGCTCCCCTACAGACTTGTTGTGCTTGTCGGTCACCGAGACGACGGCCAGCGCCAACCCAAGGACGAGCAGGGCAACAAGCCCGGCGAACCAGCCGCCGACGAAGAAGCAGATCACGGTGATGATGAGGCCAACAAACAGTCCTGCTGTGGCCAGCCCGCCAAGAGTACCGATACCGGCTTTCCGCGGACGTCGCCAGTTGCCGTAGGTCGGTTCCCTGTAAGTGTTCTCGATCGCTGCCATTTCAGGCACCCCCCGTTGAGTCTTCGGTCATGGTGTTCACGGCACCGGCGGCAGCCTGGCCGGCCTCAATACCTTTCTGGGCCGCGGCCACGCCAAGCCCGGCAGGGCCTGCTGCGGCTGCCCCGCCTGCTGCTGCCGCGCCGGAGGCGGCACCGGTGCCACCGGCCGCCGCGGCACCGCTGCCCTCGGCTGCCGTGGCACCGCTGCCGGCGGTGTCTGTTGCGGCAGCCTCTGTGCCGGCTCCGGATGGGGTGCCCCCGGAGGTGCCCTCTCCCCCGGTCTCGCCCGGTGTCCCTGAAGACCCGGCCGTTCCAGAATCACCGGCCCCTGATGGCCCCTCGGAGCCCCCTGATCCGCTGGAGCTGCTGGCCGGTGCGGAAGCAACCGAACCGCCGCTGCCAGCGCCGCGGCCGGCGCTGCCCATGCTGATAGCACCGGAAGCCAGTGCGCCGACGGCTCCCGCCGCCAGTCCTCCACCGCCGCCGGCGACGGCACCCACCATCGGAGTCACGAAGCGCATCAGCGCGGGCATGGCGAACAAGGCAATGACCATCAGGGCCAACCCGGTAATTGTCGTCATCAGTGCGGAGCCGAAGTCCTTTCCATCTCCGCCGTCACCGAAAATTTTGGTTCCGCTGAGTTGGAAGGCCGTGGCGTAAACGATGGCGGCCGCGGGCTTGTAGAGAATGAAGGCGATCAGCCAGGCGGTGCACTTCTGGAACCAGCCCTTGCCGGCCTCGGTGTTCGTAAAGGCTGCAGCCGTAGGGAAAATCCCGGTCAGGATGACGAGCAGGCCACCGCGGACGATCATGAGGACGATCTGCATCACGGAGGCCAGGATCGCGATCAGCCCCAGGAGGATGATCATGATCGAGCCGATCGGGCTGGTAGCTGAAAGTTTCAACAGGGACGTGATGTTCTCGTTAAACGACGTCCCTTCCGTGGAACTCTCGATGATCCAGGCAGAGAATTTATCGGCCGCGACCGTCAGAAGGCCCACGGCTGCTACCCCCGCGCCAGAGACGACGACCAGGGTCGCCAGCGAACGCCCCAGATCACGCAAGGGTGCGCCCCTGCGCTCGATCACCATCTTTGCCGCACCCACAAGGACAGACAGCACAGCCAGCGACGCTGTCCAAAAATAGAGGCTGTTCTGCAGGAACAACACCGGATCACTCGCCGCGGACCCACCCGGGGCTGAGGTTAGAGCGGGAGTCCCCACATTCACCCAAAACGTCCCAAGCGTCTTGACTACGTTCCCCACAGCGTCTGCGACTGCCTGGGCCATGTTCTTGACCGCGTCATTGGCACGATCATTCGCCCAGTCTGAGACGACGCAGCCAACTTCCCACGGTTTGCAGGGCTGACCGTTCTCGTTGGCCGGAAGCAAGTTAGACACCCGCCCAACTAATGAAGCCGTTCAAATCAGAGAGCTGTCGTGCTTCCGCCATGCCACTGGCCGGCAGAACCCATTTCCAATCTCCCCCTTGCCACTGCACTGCAACGGGCACTGAACCTACGCTGCCGTTTGCTGCTGTAAGGCCGTATTCAATGACGGCTCGATCACCGGTGTAGTCCACGACCTTGTAGCCGGCGATCTGAAACGGTGCCGTCGTCGGGGCGCTGGTCGGCGGTTCCGACAGCATCTTGTCTCGTTCCGGTCCCTCCGCCACGAGATACTGGGCTAATAGGTCGGGACGTCCGGAACTCCCGAGAACAATCATGTTTGCCCCGGCGTAGAGCGCCCCGGTTGGTGAATGTGCGAAGCAGGAGCGGAGGCCGTTGGCTTCGGTCTTACCGGGCCCGAATTGGGTAGGCGATGTCGGTGCAGCGATCTTGCCAACCAACTCCCACTTGGTATCAGCCGGTGCGGTGGCTGGTTTGGCCTGGTCGCCGGAGGGCAGGCCGCAGATGCTTGCGGCCGCTTCTTGGCTGGGTTGTGTGCTGGCTGTGGGGGATCCGGAGTTGCTTGGTTCGGCTGCAGGGTTTCCTCCCCCTTTGGGGAGCAGGGCCAGGATGATTCCGAGCGCGGCTATGATCGCCACGACAACGGCCGAGATGATGAACTTAGGTTTGGTCAGGGGGTTCTGGTCTTCGTTCATAGTCGGTTCAGTCATGGCTGGGTTCCTTAGACCAGGGCGCCTACGACACCGCCGGCGGAGGCTGCGAGGATGCAGCCGCCCAGGACCCATGCCAGGCGGCCGGCGTGCTCGCCGCCTTCGCCGCGTCGGTTGTTGATCATCATCGTTCCGGCGGTGATCAGAATGCCTGCGACGGCGAGGCCGAAGACGATCCAGGCGATCCATTTGAGGATTGTGATCAATCCTTCGGAGCCGGGAGGTGCTTCACCGGTGCCCGGGTTCGGTATCTCGGTGATGGCAATGCTGGACCATTCCATGGCCTTGGAGAACAACATAGGGGTTTCTTCTTTCTACTTGGCCGTGAGTGCGGCGGTGGCAGTTACTGCGAGGGGTACCTGCTCGAGGACGGTGCGGGCTTCTTTGGGAAGTTCTTCGGGGGCAACGTCGTGGCCGTAGCGCCATTCGTCCACCCAGGGAAAGTGCCATATGTGGGGCACTCCCCCGCCGACGATGCGGGAGAAGTCGCGGATTTCTTTGGGGAGGCGTCCGGGGGCGTCGGCCATGACCACCAGGCCGGCGACCTGGATCCCGGGGAGTGACCGTGAAGCCCATTCACGCGCCGCCAACCGTGCCGCGGCCAGGCCGGGGATATTGGAACGGGCGACCAGGACGACGACGGACCCGGTTGCCGTCAGAGGCCAGTGATGATCGGCTGCCCTGGTGTCCCTGCCCAGCCGTGCCAGCGACGTTTCGCCCGCGCCGCCGTGCACGCCAAGCCACCAGAATTCCGGTTCCCTTCCCGTGACGTTCCTGCGGGGAAGCCGGTCCGCCTGGTCCGGCTGCGGAACACTGAGCTGCGGCCTGGTAGCCCCCGTAGGGGTGAAAGGCGGTTCTTCCGGGGTCGCTGGAACGGGTT
Source organism: Arthrobacter sp. NPDC058097 (assembly GCF_042884885.1). NCBI lineage: Bacteria > Bacillati > Actinomycetota > Actinomycetes > Micrococcales > Micrococcaceae > Arthrobacter > Arthrobacter sp. NPDC058097. The sequence continues at coordinate 41,904 of NZ_JBHVSZ010000009.1, read as the reverse complement.
CGTCGAGTGTTTCTGCGCCGAGCGTCACCCAGCGATTTTTTGAGACCGGCATTTCACATCCCCTACTAATGTCCGCAAAGATCGTATCGGTACCATCCGACACGAAAGGCCATAAGTGACTCCCAATAACAGCTTTAGTACCTTTCAATCACTTCCAGTACACCACAGTACCAATTTGTGGTCTATGCTGGCTCTATGCGGTGGGACGGACTGAGCGTGGACCCGAAGTACCTGGAAGCGCTCTTCGCCAAGTACCCGGAGCGTCTGACGCCTCAGGACCTTGAAGAGATCTTCGGGTTGTCCCGGAACACCGTCTACCGCTGGCTCCAAACCGGAGTGATTCCTGCTTACCAAGTCGAGAAGACATGGTTGATCGCCAGAGATCAAGTCAAGGACTGGGTCTGGGAGAACCGGAACACCTTGAGGAAGGGCCCGACACCGGAAGTGAACGAGGACCAGCCCTAGGGCGAAGCAGTCGGGACAAATGTCAGTTGGACAGATGTGAGGGGGACACATGACATCATCGGGGAACGGGCCCGTGCTGGTTGCCGGTGCCGTCCTTGCGCCCGTCGGCTTGGTGCTGTCCATCATCCTGTTCGGCGGGGGCTCCCAGGCGGCGGCCGATGTTTGCTCACCGACCGGGTCCAGCGTCAGCGTTGACGCAGGCCAGCTGCCCAAGGTCGCTGTCGCCGGCTACGGGGCCGGGCAGCTGAAGAACGCCGCCCTGATCATCAACGCGGGCAAAGCCCTTGGCCTGTCTGCCCGGGGGCAGACTATCGGTGTCATGACGGCCATGGGCGAGTCCGGGCTCCGCGTCCTGGACCACGGAGACGGACCGGGGCCTGACTCCCGGGGACTGTTCCAGCAGCGCGGCAACGGCGTCTGGGGCACTTATCAGGACCGGATGAACCCCACAGCATCGGCGACCAACTTCTTCAAGGCCCTTCAGAAGATCGACGGCTGGGAACAGCTGGAACCCACCACGGCCGCGCACAGGGTCCAGCGCAACGCGGACCCGTTCCACTACCGGCCCTACTGGGCGGCCGCCGTCGAGGTCGTCGCCGCCCTGGGGGACGTACAGATCACCGGTGCCGGCGGCGAAAGCTCCTGCGGTATCCCCGGCCAGTCCGGCAAAGAGGATGACCTGCCGTGGAGCACGGCCACGATCTATGAGCCATCCCCTCTGGGCATGTTCAACCGTGAATGCGTTGACTTCGCCCTCTGGCGCGTCAACCAGCAACTGGGCAGCACCACCGCCCCGTACAAGATCCTTAACGGCACGTTCCGGCCCGACGGTGCCGTGCTTGGCTCCGCGTTGACGTGGAAGGACGGCTGGGATGCCAAAGGCTGGCCCACCGGCACAACACCACGTGTCGGCGCAGTCGTCTGGTACTCCCCCGGCGCCGGAGGCGCAGACAGCACCTACGGCCACGTCGCCATCGTCAAAGCCGTCAACGGTGACGGTAGCTTCCTCGAAGAGGGCTACAACGGCAACCCCGCCCCCAACGACCACACCTACTACACCCGCACCGTACAGAACGGCATCCCCAGCGCCTTTCTCTACCTGCCCGGCAGTGACTCACCGGAGGAACCATGAAACGCACCCTGACAGCCCTCGCGGCCGCTGTGATTATGTGCACAGCCTGCGCGCCGGTATCCAGCACAACGCCCAAGGAACCAACACCCAGCACTCCCACCACCCCGGCGTCCACAGCGCCGGCCACCCTCAGCGCAGGCGGCAAGCCCCAGGCACCCGGCGGCACAGCACCGGCCACCCTGGGCATTGCCTGGGACGAGGCAAGCAAAACAGCCGCGCTGGAAACCGCGACCCAGGCCATGACGCTCTACGCCCGCCCCACGGTCGCGGACAAGGTCTGGATCCAGGACCTCGGCCAACTCCTGACCGCCCAGGCCACCGCCGACTACCAATACGTTGACCCAGCCAACATCCCGGCCACCAAGGTCACCGGACCAGGCCAGCTCAAGATCGATGAGAGCAACGGCTTCGGCTGCCATGTCGTGTTCCCCACCGATGCCGGCGACTATGAAGTGCAGCTGCTCCGCACAGCTGCCCACAAGCCCTGGCAAGTCAACCGCTTCACACCCCCGAACGGCAAAAAATAAGGACAGATGATGGAAACCCAAGCACTCGACTTCCCCAAAATCAACGCCGTTCTCCGCACCAACGGAACCGGCGAAGTCACCATCAACGGGACCTCCCATCCGATCGAAGCCGCCGACGAAGCCGCCGTCCTCACCGACGCGCTACGCATCATCACCGAAACCGCCATCCAGCTCGGCCGACCCGTCCGCGTCAGCACCACCGACCCGGACGGGCAGGGCCTCATCATCGTCTCCCCCGACGGTGTCGTCAGCGAAGCCACCCCCATCAAGCTCGCCTCCCGGCAGGCGCAGGACACCCTGCCCGTCAAGGCCGCCTCTGCACCTGAAACGGCCAAAGCCACAGCCGCGCCGGCTCCGGCGCCCGTCGCCCCTCCGGCCGAAGAAACGCCAGCGCATCCAGCCGGCGCTGCGCCGGTGACCTTGGGTGCAGCCGTCACGGACGCAGCACAGGAGCCCGCACCGGCCGCCACACCAGCCGCTGAGGAGCCTGGCACCAGGCGCAGCCTCAAAGACACCTCATTCCTGATCAGCGCTCCCGTGATTCAGCCCGCCACGCGCGGCTGGCGCGGCGCTCTGAGCCGCCTGGGCTTCCGCATGGACCCCTCGCCCGAGGAGCTGGCCGAACGCGAAGACATCCGCACCGTCAGCCAACACTGGCCCGGGCCCCGCACCGTCGCGGTCGTCAACCGCAAGGGCGGCGCTAACAAGACACCCACCGTCGTCATGCTCAGCGCCATCCTGGCCCGCTACAGCGGCGCAGCGACCGTCGCCTGGGACAACAACGAATCACAGGGGACCCTCGGCTGGCGCACCGAACAGGGCGGCCACAACAACAGCGTCCTGGACCTCATCGACTCCTCCCAGGCCCTGCTCTCCCCCAGCGCCCAAGCAGCACAGATCGCCCGGTTCGTCCACCACCAGACCGCCGACAAGTTCGACGTCCTGCGCTCCGACGAGAACGACGAAGGCGACCACGAAGTGACCGCCGAAGAAGTGGACATCGCCCACCAGGTACTCACCCGCTACTACCGGCTCATCGTCATGGACTCCGGCAACACCGCCCGCGCCGCCAACTGGCGCCGAATGATCCACCACACCAACCAGCTCGTGGTCCCCGTGACAGCCATCGAAGACCGCGCCGAAGCCGCCCGCCTGACCCTCCAAACCCTCGAATCCCGCGGCGGCCACGACGCCGAACTGGCCCGCAACGCCGTCGTCATCGTCTCCGAGTCCACCGACGCCAAGCGAAGCATGAGCGGCGACGCGCTCAAACGCGCCAAGGACGAGGCCCAAAGAATCGCCGAGGGCTTCGCACCCCATGTACAGGCCGTGGTCCGCATCCCCTACGACCCCGCCCTCGTCAACGGACCCATCCGCTACGACGCCCTCCAACCGGCAACACAGCGCGCATGGCTCGCCGCGGCAGCAGCCGTAGCAAAGGGCTTCTGAAGATGACAACGCCACTACGCCTCCCTGCACCGACCGATGGGCTGCCAGACCGGATCGCGAGGAAACGGCGTCTTCTCTCCCCCGCCGGTCCGCCGCTAGATTCAACTCCTGAACAAGGATGAGGACCTTGTGGCGGTGGATACCGCTCGGTCGGCATGATCCCTGGAGGCTGGACTTCGCGAGCACTTGCCGCCAGGTGCAAACCAAAGCTCATGAAATCGCGTGTCCCTCCAGCTCACGCGGATGTTGTTTCTGTTTCAACACGCCGAAAGGTGTTTCTGTTTCAATGCCGGATCGCTGACGAGGCCGGTGGTAGTTTCAGTTTCAGAGAAGGGTGGAGTGCCTAGCATTTACCGACTCAGGGCCAACAGGCAATTGGCTCGACCAATCTATTGAAGTAGCGGTGGCTGGCCAGGGTCACCGGAGTTCAAAGGACAGGGATGATGGCTCCAGTTACACGTACAGGCAGGCGCTCTAAGGGCGACCGCAAATTCGTCGGATTCCGCATCGCAACGCCCAAAGCCGACGCAATGGACCAGATTGCCAAGGCAGAGGGCTACCAGTATGTCAGCGACTGGCTGTCCGATTTGGTCGACGAACGCCTGGCTAACACCAAACTGCACGCAATATCTCAGCAGGAGGAGTTGCCTCTTGGCCGATTGGCCTCATAAATAACGACGGCCCGCACAAGGCGGGCCGTCGTGAGCTTGGGACTTACATTCTGGATTTGCTTGGCGGCTGACAGATTGTAAGTCGGGCGGTGGACCTTCACAGGTCGACCATTGGTTTTTGTATGAAACCGGTCTTGGCGGGCCGGCCCTTTGTTATCCCTGCAACAGGATCTCCCCGAAAGGATTGTCCTCATCGTACATCAGCACGCGCGCGTGCTGCCAGCCATACACGATGCTGGCGTGTCGCGCGAATCAAGCGACCCCGCACGTCTGTGGTCAGCGCTGGCGCCTCTTCTGGCCGGGCAGCCCCGTGTGCGTCTCTCCCGTGACGCCGGAAAAACCTACCCGCAGAAGTTTGAACGGGACCTCACCGACGCCCTCCCCACGCTTCCTGCGGCGGTACGCATCTTCGGCAAAGACGGGACCTGCGCCGCCATCTTCCTGGACTTCGACTCCTCAGTCGCCGGTGCGGACTGGGTAGAAGCTGATGTCCGTGCCCTGCAGACCTGGCTGCACTCCTGCGGCGCCCGCTGGATCGAGGACTACTCCCCCAGCGGCGGCCGGCACGTCTACATTCCGCTCGAACAGCGTGTTACCTTCACGGAAGCGCGTGACCTCGTCGAGGCCCTGGGCACCCGCCACCGAAGCCTGGACAAGACCCCGCACCAAAACCTCCTGCATGGCTGCATGCGCACCCCCGGCTCACCGCACAAACGCGGCGGCCACCAGCAGCTCGCCATGAGCCTGAACATGGCTTACGACGTCGTCCGCCGCCCCAACAGCCCGGAAATCTGGGCAAACCTCACGGCAGACTTGGCGGCTGAGATTGCCGCCGTGCGGGCTCTGCGTCTCGAGCAGTCGTTCATTCCGGCCACTACTGAAACACCCAAGGCACCGCGGCTTGCCGGCAGGATGTCGCGGCCCATGCAGCAGCTGGCACTCACAGGTCTCTACGACGTCAACCGCTACGCCACGGACTCCGACGCCCGGCAGGCAGTCATCGTGAATGCTGCGGCTGCCGGGATGGAGCTAGTGGATGTCGAGCGCCGCATATTGCAGGGCATCTGGCCGGGCTTGGCGTCCTTCTACGCACGCTACCCTTCCCGCCACAGAATGCCGGCCCTCAAGCGCGACTGGGCTAACGCACTTGCCCACCTGCGAAAAAGCCAAGGAAAAGAAGCCAAAAAGAACAGCGTCCATATATCCCCCACAAGCCAGCCCCCTACACAGGCGGGGGCCCTAATAGCTCTAAAAGAATCGATCGACTCCTCGAATCCCGATGCTGAACACCGGTACATCAGGACATGGCGAAATGCGCTGCGTTTGAAAGAGCCGGCGTACACCGACTCCAGAACAGGTTTGGCACGAAGAATGGTGCTGCGGGCGTTGGGGGAGGCTGCACACATGACTGCCTCCCGCTTCATCGAGTTCGGCGACCGGTCCTTGGCTGTGGCTACTGGGTTGGACCACACGACCGTGGGTTCGCACCTGAGGGCGTTGCGTTCTGAGAACAATCCGTTGGTTACCCTGGTTGAGCAGGGCCGCGGGACTAAAGGCGATCTGTACATGCTGACCATCCCGGAGGATTTGAAGACGGCAGCAGAAGACCTGACCTGGAGGAAAGGGAAGATTTATGCGCTGCGGCCGGTTTTCAGGGAACTGGGTCTGCCGGCTGCGTTCGTCTACGAGGCCTTGGAGCAGTCCCCCACTCCCCTGCCCACCATGGAGCTCGTGCGCCTAACTAAGCTGTCTCGCACCGCTGTCACCGAAGCACTTGAAATCCTGGCTGCTTGGAAAATGATCAGCCGGAGCACAGCCAGAGTCTGGTCCGTGGTGGCGTCCACGTCATTGAAGGAACTGGCCGAATACTTCGGGGTCCTGGAGGCGGTTGCCGCGCAGATGCAGCGCTACCGGATCGAGCGTATCGTCTGGCGGGAATGGCTTTCCAAGAATGTCACCACCGTCACGGAGCTCCTCTCCCCCGGCGAGGATTATCCATGGGAGATGTTCGAAGGGCCGCCCGATGAATGGTCCTTGGCAGACATGGCGTTCGGTCAGACCGGGTGACCCTTCGCGGGCAAAAAGGAGGGCCATGCTTTCATGCATGAAAGCAGGAAAGCATGGCCCGGGACGGCGTAGGTGTTTTAGCTCCAGCGCATCCTGATCCCCTGTTCTATCGCGTCCCGCAGTGTGACCCCCTCGTTCTCCTGGGCGTCGTAGAGCAGATCCAGGATGTCCTGCGACACCCGGGTGCTCAACGGAAAAGTGACCTCCCGGCGCGAGGACTTCTTGTTGGTCGACTTGGACGACTTGCTTGCGCGAGTGGACTGTTTGGCCGGTGCAGGGCCTGTGGGTGCTGAGGCGCGAACCGGCACTGGCGTTTCCTGGACTGGAGCGGCTTGGGTAGCAGCTGGGGGTTCTGTAGCTGCAGGAGGCGGGGTAGGTTCGTCCTGGACCCGAGCCACTTCGGCAGGAGCTGCAGGTTCAGTGACCGCTGCGGCAGCCGGCGCATCCTCGACCGAGGCAGCGGCGGCCGCTGGAACTGGTTCAGGCTCCACTCCCTCACCGGTTGTCGGGTCGTTTTTCAACCGAACAGGCGCGGCCGCCGGCGCCGGCACAGGATTGGACGGGGTGTAGTCAACCGGATCCACGGTCTCATCCGGCGCCGGGCGCGGCCTGCGCCGTAGCTGTGCCGGACGATCTTTGATAATGCTTGCCTCGGTCATCGGACGATCTCTTTCATTAGCTCGGTGTAGGCCTCTACGACGGGCAGGCCCTTGCGGTACTCCCCGTACCACTCCTGGGTCATTCGCATTTCCTGGACAATCGTCCGGTGCGGAACCAGCGGAGTGAGCAGCATTCCGGTTTCGCGCAGCTCCTCGATGCTGGCGACCGCGATCCGGGACATGACGGTGGAGGCTACAGCCCCGACGATGATGCCGGCTTCGTGGAGGTTGTCGGGGGCCCCGATCCTCTTGCGCGACATGCGGAACTGGTCCACGCTGCGGCGGGCGCCGGCGACGCCGTCCACCCCGTCGACAGTGGCGCCGGCGGCGTACACGATGGTGTCCGCGGCGTTCAAAGCAGAGAGGGTTAGCGGGCCACCCTGGCGGTTCGGGCAGTCGATGACGACGACGTCAGCGTCAATGCCCACTAGGGATGCCCGAAGGCGCAGCTCCGCGTGGTCGGCCCGGTCGGCTTCGCGGTTAGAGACGCTTCGTGCGGACGGAACGACACGTAGGTTGGGGAACCAGGAGGACTCGACGGCCAGGTCTTCGGCCCATCCCTCGGGGTCTGGATCTCCCAGGATGGCGCCCACGTGCAGGCCCTCCTCTTTCGGTTCGACACCTATCCATTTGCTGGCAGCTGCACGCGGGTCGAGATCAACGAGAACGACTTTGCGGCCCGAAGCGGCTGTTACAGCGGCAAGTGATACAGCCGATGTCGTCTTGGTGGCGCCACCTGACTCGCTGTAAACCATGATTGTTTGCATGGCCCCAAGCTTTCCGGGGCCACGTGTGCGTTACAAGGAGCCACGCCGAGCACTCCCCGCTGTGATCAAACTGGCATGGCGCCTTGCTTTCATTCATGCATGAAAGAAAGGACGCTTGCAGGCTGGTTGGTGTCCCCCTCATGGGCCGCCTAGCGGCAGCCCGACGCCCCCGGACTCACAACCCTCCCCCGCCGATCGGATATTCTGTGGGCCTTGTTTGAAGGGCTGAGCGCGGGTGTGTATGCATTCATGCATGAAAGTAGGGCAGCCTGTGGGGATGCAGGCTAGGTCCCCGCAGCCCGCAGGGCCCGCTAAGGTCGAGAGCGGCTGACGCCGCCGGATCGTGGCCATGTATATGGGGCTATGGGCGATTATTTTACTCAATTGCCTTCATGCTTTCATGCATTCATGCGCGCCTGCAGGCGGGCTGGCTTTCTGGCACCAAGGAAAGCTTGCGCGCTGGCAGGTATGAATGGTGGAGGGCATTGTTTCCGGCGGTCGGAACGTATCAGCGGCCCATGGTGGCCCCTCGCATCGGAGTGGCGTTGGGCTCGGTGACTTCATGCATGGATGCAAGCTGGCAGGGATGGATGCTGGCATATTTAGCCTCCGCTCTGGATTGGACCCTTCTATTAGCGGTAGAACGCAGCCAGGCTCGGAGGCATGCATGAATGAACGAATGCTTGCAGGGCTGGATGGAAGATGGCATGTCGTCCCGATGGGAGCCTAGTTGTTTCCGCCAGCATGCGAGCTGGAATGCATGCATGAAAGCTGGCTGGTAAGCATGCAGGCTGCATATGGCTGGCCGGGGGCTTTTCCTCTTCTTGTTCTTGCGTTCAATCATGCATGAATGACCGCTGGGGCTTTCTACGGGCATGTATACGCGCAAGCCTCTCCTTGACGGCGAAGGTCCCCACCTGGACGTGGCCGGGGTGAGTTAATTGACACTGACACTGACCGTGCATCATCTATCCATACATGCGTGCCTGCAACCGGGCTTTCCGTCTTGCACGCCTGCAAGCATTCATGCATGTCCCGGCGGAAGAGGGAAGTTCTTGTCTGAGCCACCAGCGGCTCTTCTCACATGTCCGCCATCCAGAAGGCATTCATGCATGTTTGATTGCACGCTTCACGGTGGACGGCAGCGGGATTGGAAATCGCATCAGCCGCTTGCGCCCTCCTGCATGGCGTGACGGCAGGCATTCTTTCATGCATGACCGCAAGCGTTGCCGACAGCCTGCGCCCTCGACTGAATCCCGACACATGCGTTCGTGCAATCCACCATGCATTCATGCATGAAAGGTTGGCGTTTGTTCGTTTCCCTGAAGTTCCTGGAGGCCGCCACGTCTGGCTGCGTGAGTGATGGCTGCCTTCTTTCATGCATGAATGCATGGGTGGCCAGCGTCATGTGTCTTTGATTACTCCATTGCCTTTGGCTCCTTCCTTGCAGGATGGAATGCCAATTTGCAACCGAGCACACTTTCATGCATGAAGGCAGGCGGGCCGTCGTGGTGGCAAGTTGGCCAATCGTGGCTGGCCTGCAGTCTGGCAACACCCCGCCGGCTTAACCCCGTCGGCTTAACCCGGCCGCCGAGGCTCCCGACGCCATGCCGGCCATTTCATCCTCAGGCTCGGTTCGGGCGGTAACGAACAACGTCGGCGCGTCCGACCGTTTCCGGATATACCCGGCCACCTCGAGGCCGTCCATGTCAGGCAGGTTCAAGTCCACCGTGACCAGAACCGGATGGTGTTCCCAGGGCGCCGCCACCCCCTGCGCGCCCATGGATACGGCATGAACCTCGAAGCCCAATCGTGTCAGGATCAGCGTGATCAGATCCCGGATATCCTGGTCATCCTCCACGACCAAGCAAAGCCCGCGTGAGACTAAAATGCCCCTCGGCCTGTAAGTGATGCCGCACAGTGTAGAGCGCTAACCTCAATCTGATAGCAGAGTGGCATTTAGAGGTGGTCGTTGGAAGCCCTGGCGTAACCGCAGACAGGCCAGCTTGACCCTGTCACGGTCTCGTCCCGGCCCTGAACCGTCCCAACTCTTCGCGAACCGGCTTGCTAATATAGCTAAGGTCGGTCTGGTGGCGGAAAGCTTCCGGACACGAATCGGATCTGGAAGAAGAGCCTGGGCAGGGAAGCGAAGTAGCCCTCGTGAGGGCAAGAAGAAAGCCCGCCGATGGGGGTTGGGCGGGCTTCCTGTTGCCCACCGTACGGGAACCGTTTTCGGACATGGACTGGACGAATTCAGCGCCAAGAGCGCGAGTCCCTCAAAACGTGGATACGCATGCGCCGGCTCCTTGAACCGTCCGTCAAAAACTGAGAACTGAATGTCCGGGTGTTGGTGATGGAGGGTCAGTCGGCCGCGATGGGGTCGCCGCCGTGGTCACGGATGAGGGAAGCGGCCATGCGCTTGGCGACTACTGCTGCCTCCCGGTCTCCCTCTACCGCGGAAATGATCGAACCCTTGGTCAGGATGTGGCAGGAGCGGGCAAGAACGTCGGGTTGTTCGAGGCCGGCCTCGACGGCCAGCGCGCGGATGAAGGCCCGGACCTGTGCCAGATACTCGATTGATGTAACTCCCAGTGGATGTGCGGGGCCCATTTCGAGCATGGTGCTGATGAAGGCGCAGGCCTGAAAGTCATCCTCGCGGAACCACCCGTCGAGGACATCGAAAATGGCCATCAGCCGGCCCGTGGGGTTCTCGGTCCGCCTTCCGGTTTCGGCGATGATTGCCTCAACCGTCATGTCCTGGTGGCAACGCTCCAAGTAGGCGAGGACCAGTTCATCCTTTGAAGTGAAGTGCGCATAGAAGGTTGCTTTCGCCACCCCGGCCCGGGATATCAGCTCAGCGATGCCGACGTCGCGGATACCGCGCTGTAAGAACAGTTCGTAAGCGGCATCCAGAATCCGATCCCGGCTGCCACCTGGCCTCAGGCGTGGCAGGGCAGGGGCGTCATCGGCGGCAGTTGAAGGGTCGTGAGCGTGTTCCATCACTAGTCAGACACTACACGCCAAAGCGAGACAGACCGGTCGGTACAGAAATTTAGGAAGATTGCTTACTAAAAATTAGTAATCATGCTTAGTATTGCGTCGGTGCTGGTCGTCCCAGCAGTTGACCGCGAAGGAAAGAGAGCATGATGACGGAAAATCAGGGGAGCAACGTCACCGGGTCCTCCTCCCGGGATCCGGAGGCGACCACGATCATCCCGACGACCCCGGACGCCACGTCAGACGCAGTGGCCGGGTCCAAGAAGGACGCGGTGAAGGAAGAGGCGTCGAACGTGGCAGGGCATGCCGCCACCGCCGCACAGGGGGTAGCGCAGACGGCGAAGGATGAAGTCGCCAACGTCGCCGCGGAGGGGAAGTCCAGCGCGAAGGAGCTGTTGTCCCAAGTGGCGTCGGGTCTGTCCGGCCAGGCCGGCGCCCAGCAGCAGAAGGCTGCCGAGGGGATCCGTACCATTTCCGGCCAGCTGCAGGCCATGGCCGATGCACCGGGCCAGCAGGGCGTGGCCAGTGACCTGATCCGCCAGGCTGCGGACCGCTCTTCATCGGTGGCTTCCTGGATTGAGAACAAGGAGCCCGGTGAGCTCCTGAACGAGGTGCAGGGCTTCGCCCGCAACCGCCCCGGTGCTTTCCTGCTGTTGGCCGCAGGCGCCGGCCTTGTGGCCGGACGGCTCACCCGTAGCCTCGCCGCAGGGGCCCCGGCGTCACAAAACGGCGGCCGGCCCGTCCAGCCGGACCGGGCTCCGCAGGCAGCTGCGCTGCCGCAGGAAACGTTCCCCACAGGCGGCGGCGCCGATTTGTACGAGGAGCCTGTTGTCACCGGCGCAGCGCCTGCGTCCACTACGGCGTTGCCGTCAGGAACGGCGGAAGATACGCCTCTGCGGTTCGAGAATGACCCCTATCAGCCGGCCGAAGGACGCGCCCTGTGAGCAGCCAGATTCCGGAGCCGGCGACCAGTGAGGCGCATGTGAAGGCTGATAACGCCTCGTTGGGGGAGTTGCTGGGGGATGTGACCCGGGACTTGTCCACGCTGATGCGCCAGGAAGTGGAGCTCGCCAAGGCCGAGGCCAAGCAGTCCGCCACGCGCGCCGGGAAAGGCGGCGGGATGCTCGCCGGCGCCGGCGTCGCCGGGCACTTCGTCCTGGTCTTCCTGTCACTGGCCCTGATGTTCGCCCTCGGCGCGCTAATGCCTCTGGGTTGGGCCGCGGTGATTGTCGCCATTATCTGGGCGATCATCGCCGCTGTCCTGGCGGCCAAGGGCCGCAAGGAACTCAACCAGATCAAGGGTCTGCCGCAGACAGGCGAAACACTCTCTGAAATTCCCCCAACCCTTAAACCAGGTGAGGTAAACCGATGAGCGAGAACCCCGATGCAATCCGTCAGGAAATCGAAGAAACCCGCGCACGGATGGGCACCAATGTCGACGCGGTCGCGGACAAGGTCACCCCGTCCAACATCGTCCACCGTCAAACCGACAAGGTGAAGTCCAACGTCAAGGACGCCGTCGCCGGTGTGAAGGAAAAGGTCATGGGGGCAGCCGATGCGGCCACGTCCACTGTCCAGGACAAGGTTTCCTCGGGCACCAGCAGCACCGGGGACGCCGTGCACAGTGCAGGCGGGGAGTCCCTGCACGGGGCCAAGGACACGGTGGCCACCAAGCTTTCTGACGCCGGCACCGCTATTTCCCACGCCCCAGCGCAGGTCAAGGCCCAGGCCCAGGGGAGCCCGCTGGCCGCGGGGCTGATCGCATTCGGCGCCGGAATGCTGTTTTCGTCTCTGATCCCGGCCAGCACCAAGGAACGCGAAGCGGCCCAGCAACTCAAAACGGCGGCCGAGCCGCTGGTCGGCAAGGTCAGCGAGGCAGCCAAGGACGTGGTCCAGGACCTGAAAGAACCGGCCCAGGAAGCGGTGGAAAGCCTCAAGGCCACCGCCACTGACGCGGTCCAGAACGTCAAAGCCGAAGGCCAAAGCGCCACGGCCGATGTCAAAGACCATGCCATCGATGCCAAGGACAACGTCCAGAACACATGAGCGGCCAGGACAAGGGGCCGTGAGCCGCACAGCATCCCGTGCGGCGGCTCACGGACCCGGACCAGCAACTCCCCGCCGGGGCCCGGCGCCGGCAACCGTACGCGGCCCCGACCGGGCGTGGAGCAGCGGACTAGGCACCGGCTGGTTACTGTCATGGCCCGGCTTCCCGAAAGCCGTGCTCAACCAACGGCTCGCCAGGTACAAACTCACCACCTCAGGGCTGGGCGCCTTTGGGGCCGTTGCGGAACTTCAACCCACCCTCCGTCTGAGGAACAGAGAACCAAGCGGCGCCGCCCGGCAGGGGACAAAGCGGGCGGGGGGCACGAACCGGGCCGGCCTCCGGCCACGGGCAGGAACAGCGAAACCACCCATCTCGACCAACAGGAGCAACCACATGGCTACAACAAACCGGGCAGCCGGAGCCAAAACCACCCTTCAAAAAGCATCCCAGGCAGTCGGCGCAGTCTTCCTGCTGGTTGGCGTCCTCGGCTTCATCCCGGGCATCACCAGCAACTATGAAGCGCTCTCGTTTGCCGGACACGGCTCCGGAGCGCTGCTGCTGGGCATCTTCCAGGTCTCGGTCCTGCACAACATTGTCCACCTGCTCTTCGGCGTCGCCGGCATCCTGATGTCCCGCACCCATGGACAGGCCCGCAGCTACCTGCTCTACGGCGGCGTGATTTACCTCGTCCTGTGGCTCTACGGCCTGATCACCGGCCATGACACCCCGGTCAACTTCGTCCCGGTCAACACCGCTGACAACTGGCTGCACTTCATCCTTGGAATCGGCATGATCGCCCTGGCCATCATGCTTTCCCGCAACACCCGCACCACCCGTACGGCCACCCGCTAACCACAACGCGGGACACCGCCAAGACCCATACCGGCGCCAATCCCCAACGAAAGTAACGGCCCAAGATCCGTCCCCAGTAAGCAGCACGGCCCATCCCAAAGTAAGAAGGAGTACACCCATGATCAGCACCGAAAACCTCTCCGCACTGACCGCCGCCGGCGGCAATGTCATCGGCTCCGACGGCAGCAAGATCGGATCCATCGGCCAGATTTACGCCGACGACCAGACCTCCGAACCGACGTGGGTCACCGTCAAGACCGGGCTCTTCGGAACCCACGAATCCTTCGCCCCGCTCGACGGCGCGACCCAGGACGGCAACGACATCGTTCTCCCGCACAGCAAGGACAAGGTCAAGGACGCGCCCCGCGTCGCCCCCGACGGCCACCTGGAACCCGACGAAGAAAACCGCCTCTACAGCTACTACGGACTCACCGGCGGAAACGGGTTCGCCGGCACCCAGGACACCACCGGCACGGCCGGACACGGCACGGTCGGGCATGACACGTCCGGCCCCACAACCGATGATGCGATGACCCGGTCCGAAGAACAGCTGCACGTCGGCACCGATAAGCAGGCCACCGGCAAGGCACGGCTGCGCAAGTACGTCACCACCGAGAACGTCACCACCACCGTCCCGGTCGAGCGCGAAGAGGTCCGGATCGAACGCGAACCCATCACCGACGCGAACATCGGCGCAGCCATGGACGGGCCGGCGATCAGCGAAGAGGAACACGAAGTCGTTCTCCACGAAGAACGCCCCGTCGTGCAGAAGGAAGCCGTCCCCGTCGAACGCGTTCGCCTGGACAAAGAGACCATCACCGACGAACACACCGTCACCGAGGAAGTCCGCAAGGAAAACATCGAACTCGATGACGACGGCGGTACCAACCGCTAGACACAAGTCCCACCCGGGAGCGATCCCGGCACGGTGAACCACGAATGGTCCGCCCAGGCCTGAAGGGCGGACCATTCGTGCAAGTCAACCGCTGGCACCTGCTTTATCGGATGGGTGCAAGGGGCCGACGGGTGGCAGGAGGGTCAAGACTTGCCCTTGGCCGCATTTGGCGTTTAGGAGCCGTTTCGGTGATCGCCATCTTCAATACTCGTGGCGTGCGTGCGGGAGACACCCCGAATCGTAAGCATGCTTGCTAATTCCTGTGGCACGTGGCTATGTAGACCAGAAGCAGCGCGGCGCCTCTCGGCGGCGTCCCGTGGCTGCGTATCCAGTCGAAGCTTCACTGATCCAACCGGGAGGTTCTCATGCGTACTGAGGTAGAAACGAGCCGTGCAGCCCAGACACGGCAGCTCCAAGATGCTCTCGTTCTGCGCCTTGCGAAAGGCAGGGAATGGGCGACACCAGGCATCGAAGCGGCGCTGCGACGCATGCTGACGGGAATAGACAGCGGACTGGAAGCCGCATCACCCCGCTTGCAGGCGAGCCTGCGCACGATCGCCGACGAGCTCGCCGGTGGAGTGGAAGCCGCAACGCCCCGGCTTCATGAGAGGATAACGCGGCTCATTCCGGAAGCGGCGGTCCCGGCTCGGGCCGTACCACCTGTCAAACCACCCCGGAAGGCCTGGCTGGTCGCCGCAGTCGCCGCGGCGACCATTACCGGCGGTGTCGCCCTCTGGCAGGCACTTCGTTCATCCGAGCAGGAATCCGCCAGGGAACGGACAGACGCGGAGCAGCCTGCCCCAGCTGAACAAGTGGACATCAACCAGCTGTCGTAACCAATTAGGTCTTGGGGGCCTTGGCTGTTCCACCGCAAAAGCATCATGAGGGGCCACATGGCAGTGGCCCCTCATGGCGTCAACGTCAGCGGCGTGGTGCTTACCCGCGGGTCTGGTCCCAACCGTCGGCTCAACACGTTCCTTGCGACCGTCTCCAGTCTCGGTTTCCTCGTTGGTGAGGGTCTCCTTGTCGACAGGCTGCCGGCAACCTCGGCATTCAAAGCATCCCGCCCGGCCAGTTTCGACGGATACGAATCCAAATCCAAAGCCATACCAGCATCCAGTTCACGGCTATGCCGGCGTTGGTCCGCGAACACATCGTCGGCACACCAGGCCGCCCTTCGGCAAAGCCCTGCTCAAGATTGGCTCAAGAATGACGGAAACCCGTGCCTGAGGCAAAAGCGGCTTCTTACTGGCCGGTAGCTTTAATGCTGGCCGGTGCAGCTTTCCCCCAAGAGCTGCCTTGCCGGGGGCCCCTGCCTGCTGCTGTCTGAGCCGGGCCGGGGCCTCCTTTCCACCCGCTCCGGCTCCCGGCGGACGAGGGCGCTCGGCCCAGTGGCCTCCAACTTCCAGTTCCGGATGGTGGTCCAAACCTCCTTCCGGACTGCACGTCCCAGAACGCGCGTGGAGGCGCAAGTTTCGATATACCCCCACCTGCCTCCTGATGGGTTTTCATGGCGCAGCAAATCAAAAACGACCGTTTCTGAAGGCAGTGCTGGGCGCAGTGGGGGAGTCTATGAGTCGGGGCCAAGATTTCCTTCGAAGCTAGGCTGACTCCGAGCATGTCAATAACGACCTGTTCTGACCCGCTATTGATTCCGTCAGACCCCGATTAGTGGCAGCTTTATGCATGAAAAACCCAGCCGATGGGGGCTCGGCGGGTTTTCCCTGAGTGAGATTACGGTAGGCAGCTTGGGACATGGACTGGACGAGTCTGCGCCATGACCAATGGTGCCACTTTGGCTCATCGAGCATTAGGAGTTCCAGCGTTGGCCTGTGGGCCGTTGGCGTGTTTGTGTCTCTGGACGTTGGTGGTGGTTTTGGCGTAGTTGGCCGTGTTCATTGTTTCTGTGCAGGCGGGGTATTCGCTGCAGCCGTAAAAGGTGCCGTACTTACCGGAGCGTTGGGTCATGAAACCGTTGCCGCAGGCGGGGCAGATCACCGAAGGCATCGTTTGTCCATTGAGGTTTTGCACGGTGAGGCCGTGATCCCGTACCAATTCCTTGATGAAGGGGGATTCCTGGTGCTCAACGGTGAGGAGCAGCACTGATCGTCTGGCACGGGTCAGGGCGACGTAGAAGAGGCGCCGTTCCTCTGCCAGCGGAAAAGCGTCGCCGGAGGGCATCGCGAGTTCGAGCACAGGGTCATCGGTGATGTTGCTGGGGAATCCATATCTGCCTTGGGTCATCCCGAGGACTACGATGTAGTCAGCTTCTAGGCCTTTTGCGCTGTGGACAGTTCCGATCTTTAGGTTCAGGTGGTCCCAGCCGTTTCCGTAGCCGCGGGGAATGCTGGTGAGCATGTGACGGTACCTGGCCAGAATACGGACCTGAACTTTGCCTCCGGCGCCGGCTGGTACGGTCCCCGCACTCACATCATGATTCAGCTGTTCCAGGTAGGTGTTCACGGCGCCGGCGAACCTGTCGGCGTTGTTGGCGAACCGGCTCGCGTCGCCGGCGACCGCGACGATTCTGACAGGGGCCCCGAATTCCGGGGTCCGGGATCGGACTTTTTTGGGCAGTTGTCGCGGGTTTTTCTGGATGAAAGCACCGGAGATGTCACAGATGCTTTGGGTGGACCGGAACGTTCGTTCCAGGCGCAGGGTTTGACCAGGGCCGAAGCATTGGTGGAAGTCGGTCATGACGGACAGGTCAGCGCCGACGAACCTATTGATGCTTTGCCAGTCGTCCCCGACGGCGAACAGGTATCGATCAGGCTGGTTGACCAGGGCCCGGACCAGCCGGGCCCTGGCGTGGCTGGCGTCTTGCAGTTCATCGACCATGACCAGGTGGTATCCGCTGTTCCACCGGCCGGCTTCGATGTGGTCCGCGGCGTGGTTGAGCATGTCCTCGAAATCGATGTAGTTCTCTGCGGCGAGTTCCTGGTCCCATCTGTTGCGGATCGCCGAGAACAGGGTCAGGAAGATCGAATGCCGGAACCGGTTCCTGAGTCCGTGCCGGGATTGGAGACTGTCCCGGAGGGCGGCGTCATCGAGCCGGTTGCTTTTCGCGTGGATCAGGAAGGTCCGGAACGTCCGGACCAGCTCTGCGCTTTCGATCACTGGGCGTCCGGGGATGGGCCGGCCGGGGTCGGGGTCGAGGGCGATGCCGCGGCTGGTGAGTTCTGTTTCCAGGTAGTGGAACGCGGTGCCGTCCCATATTCCTGCCATGGTGGTCTCCAGCAGGGTTGTTCCGTGCTGGTGGTGGGTTGCACGTTTCCATGCGACGCCCTCGAGGTAGCCTTCGAACCCGGTGGCGGGCGGGCGCCCATTTGCGTCCAAGGCGAAATGCTCGTGGTAGACGTCAATGTCGGGGTAGTAGAAATCGGGACAGTATTGACGATGTTCGGCATCGGTGGTGTCGTGTTCGTACCGTGCTTCATACCGGTACTGGACCCCGTTATAGAACAGCCAGTCAGCAATCATCCGTTCGCCTTGGCTTTTGACGATCTCGCCCTGCAGGGTCCGGAAACCCGACGTCTTCGTGACGGTGTCCCAGTCTTCGGGATCGTCGTGTTCCTGTCCAAATTCGGGCAGGTCCCTGCCGAGCACGATACGGAAAAGGTCCCACCAGGTCCGGAAGCGAGGATTGGTATCTCTGAGCGCGTCGACGAGGCGCATCAAATGATGATGGTCTTGTCCGCTGTCCAGCCACGGGGCCAGGGCCGGTTTTCGGCCGGTGGCCTGACCGATGACTTTCAGTCCGAATGCGTGGAAGGTGCGGGCGGCGACCTGGTCACCGTCGAGCCCCAGTGGATGCAGACGGTCTTTGACGCGTTGTTTGAGTTCCTCGGCTGTGTCCTTGTTGAAGGCAAGCAGCAGGATTTTTTCCGCCGGAACGAGGTTCCGGTGCAGGGCGTATGCGGTTTTAGCGACCATGGTGGAGGTCTTCCCGGAACCGGCCGAGGCGATGACCTGTACGCGGTTGTCGAAACAGATCACGGCGTGGGCCTGCTCCCGGGTTAAGGGTGAACGCTCAACCCGGTCGAACAAGTAAGCACAGGATTCCAGCTCCGAAACCACATGCTCCGCGTTTAACTCCGCAATGTGTTCTCCCAGGTCGGCACTCCATAACCGGATTGCTTCCTGCGCAGTGTGGTCGAGAGCGGCAATGTGGCCGGCAAGGAGCGGGTCGCGCAGAAGGTCGCCGAGCCCTTCTCCGGGTTTCGCTTCTTCCCACCGCAGCCGAAAGTCCCGGCTGAGCCATCGCCGCCCGCCGGCAGAGGGCAGGATAGTGTCGGCGAACCCTGCGGCCCAGGCCTTAACCTCAGCGACACGCAGCTGCAGTTCGACAGCCCGCGCGAGTACACGGGCGGATCGGGAGGGAATACCCCGGAGCACGATGCTTCGGCCCTCGTACGGCACTACCAGGCTGGACCACAACACGCCTGGTAGCACTGTCGGCGATACCAGTGCCTCCAGACCGACACGAAATGATGTTCCCTGTTCGTGGACAGTCAGACCGTCATGGTCAAGCGTCAGTTCCCAATTGCCAGAACCGGTGACAAGCTTCCCGAATCCCGAAGGTCCCCACGTCGTCAACATCCGCCCGCCCTCCCCATAGTGTCGTCGCTGGTCCAGCTCAAAAGAGAAGAGCCCGGCTACAAGGAGCAGCCGGGCCCGCAAGTATCAACAGCGTCCGCCACCAAGTATGGCAGCCCTATGGAGCCTACCTGCCGAGGCCTGTGCATAAGCTGCCGGAAGCGGGGGAGCCGAGAAGGACGTCATGAGGATTTGAACCGCAAAGCTACCGACTCACGTACGGCGGCGACATCGATGTCGCCGTCGGTTTCTTCTGTAAGCATTCTGGCCAGCCGTTTCGGCCAGAGAACGTGAATGCCACGCGTCGCGAACGCGCCGCCGATCAGGGGCCAGTCGGCATCAACGAAACACAGCGCCCCAGTGACCGGCACGTCCCCGACGAGCTCGCGTATGAGTTCGACTTGTTTGAGTGCGCCGTCGACCAGCTTCGTGCAGTCGCGCCGTCCTACGAGGAGCTTCTCGACGCGTGGTCGGAGGATGCCGCCCTCGATCTTCAGCTCGGGTCGCCCCTTGTACCGCTTGGCGTCGATCACCCAAATTCCGTCGCGGGTGATGGCAACATGGTCGATGTTCGCCTTCGAGCCGGGGATACGGCGGTCGTGAAGAACCAAGATGTCATTGGTGACCAGGGCATCCAGCCGAACGCCCAGGCGTTCCTCACCGACCGCACCGCGATCCCACGCTTTGGTGCTTTGGCGCTCGTCAGCGAGGGCGACTGCGATGCCACCGAAACGACCCCACTTCTGACGGAGCCTTGCCTCATCATTCGCCTTGCGTCGCTCGTATTCACGTCGGGCGGACGACCCGGCCACTCCGGCCACAGCGGACGACTCACCACGAGGTGGTTCGAGACCGCGCGGCATGGCGTCTGTAGCCTCGGAGGCACATTCCAAGCATCGGACGGTCTCTGTCTCCCTCTCATAGACCGCTTCGGTTCCCGCCGGAACAGCAGCGTCGCACGACCTGCACACCCCCGCGTACCGAAGCCTCATCTGCTTCATGAGGCTGAACGGTGGATCACTGCGCCGGACCGAGCCAGCGTGTCGACGAAGGCCGTCAGACCGCAAATACGCTTTGCCACAGCGACGGATTGCTAACGGATCGCCCAGTCATGGCCGCAGCTTTGGCAAATGGCCCTCTTCTGTGTCTTGAACTTTGTCTTTTCAGTTCCCTTTGATTTTTTCCAAACTAGGTTTGACATCCCTAGAGTTGAAAGTGCTGTCAAGCCGCGGGCCGCATTGTTCACATTTCCGCCAAGGCCGGTTCCGTGCTTTCGAGTGCCTCCCCCCGACTGCAGCATTTCGACACTGACATTGTCGCTGGTGCACTTGACACACTTCATTTGTGGACTCCTCGGGACTAGGTTGATTTCGCCGGAACAAGTCCCATTGGCGACTGGATGAGTACTTTACGACAAAAGTACTTTAGTAGAGCACGCGAACGATCCGATGAAGAACCGATGAGTATTTCCGCAGATTTATCCAAGGTTTTGGTCAAGATCTTTGCCAGTAAGTGAATGGCGGGCGCTAATTGGCCCGGGGTTGTGGGGGAGGAGGGCGCCGATGGTCATTCGGATTGAACCGGCCTCCCGACAGGGCAGAGCTTATTCACCGCTTCTGTCAGTTGCCAGGCCCGGAAGGGCTTGGTCAGATATGCCGAGGCTCCGGAGGCCATGCCGGCCATTTCATCTTCAGGCTCGGATCGGGCGGTAACGAACAGCATCGGTGCATCCGACCGTTGCCGGGTATACCCGGGCCACGTCGAGGCCGTCCATGTCCGGCAGGTTCAAATCCACCGTGACCAGAACCGGTTGGTGTTCCCAGGCCGCCGTCACCCCTTGGACGCCAAGTGGATACGGCATGAACATCGAAGCCCATTCGTGTCAGGATCAGCGTGACCAGATCCTGGATGTCCTGATCATCCTCGATGACCAGGCAAAGCCCGCGTGAAATCAAAATGCCCCACGGCCTGTAAGTGATGCTGCACAGTGTAGAGCGCTAACCTCAAATCTGATAGCAGAGCAGCACTTAGCGCCGCATCGCGCCGTAGTCCCGAAGCCCCTGCACCGGTTAGGGAAGGGGGCCCACGGTCATTCCAACTCGGCTCCGACGCTCACCAATATGCCGGGTGGGGCCAGTTTTAGTTGTCCTTCCGGAGCCAAAAGTACTTGACGCAATCGTCCAGAGTCGGCTTGGAATCTGCTGGGTCTACTGGATGCGGCGAACTGATCTTGTTTGACGGTGGTTGCCGAGGCAACCACGGGGAAGGAGATCTCTCTCAGCGAATCTGCGTTGGCCGCTGTCACGAGGGTGTGGGAAACCGTGCCTGGTAGGGCCGCCTGTAGGCTTCCCTCTCGGGCGCCGCTGTCGAAGCGCGTTACAGACTGCTTCTTGGGTGTACCGGAAATGAGCTGCCCGTTCACGACTGGGCGGGCGTCCAAATCAGGATGTCCGCCAGACGTAGGAGTGACAGTGCCCGTCCATCAGGAGTGACGGTAGTCCCAGCCAAATCTGTTAGCCAGTCGACGTTCGTCCGGATGTCTTCGTTGAGGCATGTACGAACCTCACCTGGAGACCTCGTGCCGTAAAAGTCGTATACCCGGGAATCGATCAAGGGCACGATGTGCGGGCGGCGACGGTGGAGAACTTTAGAAACTGTTATTGCGGTCCACCCGGTTACCTCCAAAGCTGCTCTGTTGGCTGCGGCCAAGCTTTCCACCGCTCGTTCCAATTCGGATACGTCGGCGTATGACTCCAGGTTGTCCGCGTCGCGCAGTTTAACCAAAGCGTTGTCGAGTGCCTTCCGGAGCTGCTGGGCAGGACCGTCACCGTCTGCAAATAGGGGGATGACTTCAGCGGCACTGAGCTTCAAGCTCAGTAGGTTTGCCATCAGCACATCGCCCGGCGAAATGGGTGTGTCCACCTCACCTAAGTGGTCGTATGTATTGAAGGCGTAACCAAGGGTCCGACACGTATAGCGCTCCAGCTTTTCCTCGGCTGATCCCCTCAACGATGCCAAGCTCTTCTTCGGCTTATTTTTCGCCACGGTCTCCCCCTAATTGCATTTGGAAGTGGCTGCCTCCGTGAAAGGCTTTGCTATAACAACCTACACGTGTCGGCCCGGTCCAACCCTGGCGGCCCAACAACTTATACCCGGCGTACTTCGGCCTGGTCGATCCAACGGGCCAGCAAGCTGAAGGCTGCCAGCTGTTCTAGGGCAAGCTGCTCTTCTCCTCCGCTATTTTCCTGCGGCTTATGCATACCGGGATTACGGATCGCTGTGTAAAGCCCGTCGGCATATGATCGAGCACCTCGGTGAAGGTTCTGATAAGTCTTGCCCCCGTCATCTACTGTCAGCCTCAGCCGAGGGGCACCGTCCTTTGGCGCATCCAATGAGAACGCCTCATTGAAAGCGCTGTCTCAGACACGTCCATGCGCTCTAGCTTCGCTTGCGTCTCGGCGTTGACGCGGATAGTCGCCTGCATTACGGCCTGGTGATAATGCCCTGTGTTCCAGTAGGATCGCCCGTTTTCCCAAGCCCATGGGTGAAGGTTGGCAGCATCCATATCGGGGGCGTTATCCCCTAGATTCTCAGCAAGCTCCGCGGCCCTTTGCAGCGCAGCCTTGGCCCGTGAGGCTCGGTCCCGGAGCCAAACAAATTTCATGTCCTTCTCCGGCCGATCCTGTCTCCAACCAGAGAGAACACGATCAAGGATCTGCTCCACCACGTGTGCGCGCTGTGATGCTTCAGTCTTTGACCCGCGCATGTGTGTTCCAAGCATTACGACTCCGCCGCCGCTATTGTCGTAGCCGACTTGGTCGGTCACGTGTAGGAACTGGTGAATCTCTTTGATCGCCCATTCATGGTTCAACTTGCTCATACCAGCATCTTGCCTTGCTACGCCGACATCCCTTGGAAGGCCGGCCTGGAGCGTTCAGCATGGCGATGCCGTCCGTAGCCATGGGGATCCTAAAGACTATGGTCAAAAACGACAGTTTCTGACCTGTTGCCGGCGAGCCTTAGCAACACGTCGAAAAAGTACTCCGACGCTTAGTCAAAACTCGTTGCCGAAAAGAAAACCGGTCAAAAGGGGGATGGGAGGGTTTCTGACGTGTCCAGGAACATAACCGGCTACGCGAGGGTCAGTACTCGCGGTCAATCGCTCGATTCGCAGGTAGATCCCTTAATGGGCTTCCCGAGCAGCTTTGAACGTCGGCTCCTGATGTCACGCAGGCTTGAACCGCGAAGCTATGCACTCGCGCGTTCTGGCCACATCAACATCGCCGGCTGTCTCCGCTGCAAGCACCTTGGCTAGCCGTTTCGGCCAGCGCACGTGAACGCCGCGAGTCGAGAACGCTCCTCCGATCAGGGGCCAGTCTGCTTCGATGAAGCACAGCGCCCCGGTGACCGGAACATCCCCGACAAGGTCCCGAACGACCTGCTTTTGTCCCGGCCGGAAGAGAGACGCCGCAGAGCCGACAGCCTCCGGCGTACCGAATGTTCATTTGTTTCATGAGAACGCGCTTCGGATCATTGGCACGCACCTTATCTGCTTGTAAATGACGGCGGCGGTTAGGCTGCATGCTGCGCGTTGGTCCCTCGACCGCAGGAGTTGAAGTGTCTGCAGCCCGGTGGAGAGTGAACGGATCGGGACCACCTGGGATTGAGCCTTCTTTAAAGAAGGCCCGGATGCTTGGCTGAGGTTCTTCGATCGATGAGGTTTAGGGCGCTGATGATTCCTCGAATGAACCAACGGACGAGGCGTGGCAGAGAAAGTACGGCGGCAACGATGACGCCCGTGAGAACACCAACGCCCAATGGAGAAGCAGACCATGCGAGAACTAGTGCTGTTACTGCATCTATAGTCATGAGCGGAGCATAGTCTGAGCATGTGACATTTAGGTGCAATGCCGGGCCGATGGTTCGTCTTGGGATTGTTGGCAGTCCGTTCCCGATGCTCCCGAGGGTTCTCGGGCAGAATGGCCTCATGTGCGGCAGATATGTGATGTCCAAAGCCACTGGTGACCTTCTGAGCCACTTTGAGGCCAAAGAGGTGGAGGGGAGCCCGCCGCCTCCGAGCTGGAATGTGGCGCCGACCCAGAGTGTGCCGATCGTTGCTGAACGTCTGGATGAGGGCACGATTGACCGGCATCTACTCATTGCGCGTTGGGGTCTGGTCCCGTCCTGGGCGAAGGACATCAAGATCGGCTCCAAGCTGATCAACGCCCGCAGTGAGTCAATCCTGGAGAAGCCGTCCTTCCGGAAGGCTGCAGTAAAGCGGCGTGCGATCGTGCCGGCCGAGGGCTATTACGAGTGGCAGAAGACCGAGGACGGGAAGAAGATCCCGAACTACCTGTACTCGGAGAAGGAGCCCTTGCTGGGCTTCGCCGGGCTGTACGAGTGGTGGGCGGACCCATCCCTGCCCGAGGACGACCCGGGCCGGTGGCTGCTTAGCTGCACCGTGCTCACCACGACGACGCAGGACGCGCTGGGCCATGTGCATGACCGCTCCCCGGTCATCATCCCCAGGGACCGCTTCGCGGAATGGCTCGACCCGGACCTGACCGACAAGAACGCTGTGCGGCATCTGCTGGAGTCCTTGCCCGAACCGACCCTGATACCCCGGATCGTCAGCCCCCGCGCGAACAGTGTGCGGAACAACGGACCCGAACTCATCGAGCCCGTCGAACCTGCAGCCACATAGACTCAAAGCAGTGAAACCCACCGGCACCATTACTAACTCCGACGGCAGCTACGGATACCTCGACGTCGAAGGTGACAGTTACGAAGAGGCTCGGGATGACCTCTACGCGCGTCTTCAAGATGGACAAAAGCTCATCACCATCCGCACTGACCGCTAACCCGTGTGGACCTGCCCGGCGGGGGGACATCGGCGGGCGACAGTTCCGGTCTGGCCCGGAGCAGCCGGAGGGGATGCCGGAAAGACCGGCCCGACCAGGCGGTGTCGGCGGAGACTTCCACGACCAAGGGTTCCACAAGTGTCAGGGCGACGGGTTCCTTGTCGCGGTTAAACCTGTCCAGTGTCGTGCCCTTCACGCTGACCGGCCAAGGGTGCTGATTCTTTGGCGGTTTCAGCCATCGGGCAAGGTCCCGGGCGTCAGCGGTCTTCAGGGGGGTGGACCGGCCGACGATCCGCAGTTCACCCTCGAGGATCAGGCCGGCGACGACTTCAGAGGGTCGGGTGATCGGTCCGATCACGGCCCCGCAGATGACGTCTACAGTTTCTCTGTGCTTCAGCTTCAGCCAGGAGCGGACGCCTGGCGTGTACGGCTCGTTGGTGTTTTTGATGATGAGCCCCTCCACTCCTGTGTGGGGCAGTTCTTCGAACCAGCGGGCGGCTTCATCGGGGTCAGTGGTGGTGGGGGAGAGGGACAGTGGTGGCTCCCAGCCGGTGGCGAGTTCTTCCAGGAGGGCCCTTCGCTGGTGCAGCGGCAGGCCGCGGGCGTCGTGTCCGGCTACGGCGAGGACATCGAACGCGACGAAGTTGGCCGGGGTCTGCCGGACCAGTCCGGGAAGAGTTTTCGGGCCGGCGCTGAGGCGCTGTTGCAGGGCGGTGAAGTTGAGGCGGCCGTTGGCCCAGATCACGGCCTCGCCGTCGATCACGCACCCGGGAGGGACGGCAGCCTCCAAGACATGAATGAGCTCGGGCAGGTACTTCGTCAGGTCTTTGCCCTGCCTCGACCGCAGCGTCGCCCCGTCATTCTCCCGGACGACGATACAGCGGTAGCCGTCCCATTTGGCCTCGTACAGCAGGTTCCCGGGCTGGGCGCGGGGCAACTTCGTGACGGGACGGGCGAGGGCGACTTTCACCGGCGGGGCAAGCCCCGAGGGCAATCCCGCACCGACTCTAGAATCCGTCATCGAGGCCTTCTATCGTGTCGATCTCGACGGCGTCCAGGATTTCGGCGGTGCTGTTCCCGGTGGCCCGGGCGTGTTCATCGAGGGCGATGAACCCGGTCCGGGCGAGGGCGATGGCCAGCTCCGCTAGATACCCGGCGCCATTGCGCTTCACGAGGTCGTCCAGGACCGCGTGCATCCGGCCGGTCAGTTCACTGGGACCTTCGGATTCCTCGGCGGCGATGCGCAGCAGGGTCAGCGCGGCCAGCCGCGGATCGTCGTACATCGGTCCCATGGCCCAAAGGCTACGCCAGGCACCGCGCGTGCGGGCCGGATCGTGTTCCCCGGATGCCGCCTATTTGTCTGCCCAGCGTTCGTGCGCGGCTTGGCGGGTGATCCCGGCGGCGCGGCCGATGTCCGCCCAGGTCGCCCCGGCGGCTTTGGCGGCCGCGACGGTCTTGTCCAGCCGCCGTCCGGCCTGGGCGTAGTCGCGGGCGGCGGCCTCCACCCCAGCCACCGCGCCGAAGGGCGCGACGTGTTCGAGCCATTCATCGCCGATGGCATCTTCGACCGCTTCCGGGGCATGGGCGGACTTTTCCAAGGGAAGGTGAACTTTGCGCCGGCCTGCGTCGGCTTCCTCTGCCGAGGGGACGCGTTCCCAGAGCTCTCCTTGCCAGCCGCACTCACACTGGCCCTGCCATCCGATGATCTCCCGGTGCGGAACCACCTCGTAGTCCGGCAGGGTGGTGTCCCGTTCGTAGCGGCCGGTGATCCCCTCGACCAGCATTCCCTGGCCCGTTGAGCTGCCCGTGCGCCGTCCATCGGGGGTGACGCTGGCCGCCCACCCCTCATGACCTTCGCTGTAGTCCGTCGACCAACTCATAACGCCTCCTGTCAGGAATCCTTGACAGCGATTGTGTCAGGCGCCCCTGACAAAGAGAAGGCCTTTCACGCTCCGCTCCATAGCCTCAGCCCCCGCGCCAGCCTGCAGGAGCCGGACGAGTTGGCTGGTTTCGTCCAGGCGGTCCACCGGGCGGGCCCAGGACAGCTCCCGGGCCGGGGTCATCTTCCACAGGGCGAAGTAGTTGTGCGGCACTTTCGCCTCCAGCGCTGCCCGGAACAGCGCCGTCACCCGGGAATCAAGCTGGCCCCCGGTAGTGAACTGGAAGCCCGGGCAGAAGGTCCCGTCGTCGATGAACACCCGGACCAGGGCCCGCAGCGCCGGCTCCGGATCCGGCAGTGCACTGAGCCGGGCGCGCACCTGTTCCAGTGGCAGAAGTCCGAACTCACGGCGCAGCGCCGCCCACATCTCGTCCGGCACCGGGCCGGAGAACCCACCCACGATCGCCCCTTACCCGTCCGTGATGGAAACCAGGAGCCACTGCTCCGACAGCGGATCGCGGCGCAGCTCGAACGTCCGCAACGGTGCCGCGGTGCTGGCGCGGACCTGGACGCGCCAGTGTTCGACGCTGACCAGGTCCCCGGAGCCGATGGCGGCCCGGGTGCCGGTGTGCCACCAGTCGCAGCGTTCGAACCAGTGCACCGGTTCGGCCGCGACCGCCCAGATCTGTCCGTCGTGGCGGACTGCCAGGGGAGTTCCGGCGGGGTTGAACCGGACCTGTACCGGCACGCCGGGCTTCGTTGTCGCGGTTGCGGGTGGGGTCTTGAGCGTGGGGCCGGCAGGGCTGGTGGTGCAGGGTTCGTGGGTGATCGTCATTCGTTTGTCTTTCGTGTTGGTGCTGGTCGTCGGGGGTGTTTGTTAGGCGGCTTTGACGAGGGGGAGTTCGTCCCAGTGGGTGGTGTAGCGGGGGGAGAGCATGTCGCGTTTCATGGTCCAGTCCAGGCCGGTTTTGATGCCGGCGTGGCCCAGGCCGATGGCGCCGCGCCCGTACCGGCGGGTGACGTCTTCGAGGAGGGTTCCGATGTGGCGTTCCTCGTGCGGGTTCTCGAAGGGCTCAAGAGGGGATTGGTTGCCGGTGGAGCGCAGGTCGGTGACCATGATCCCGGCGCGGGCGTATTTGGTGCCTTCCTGGATGGCGGGCAGCAGCGCGTGCGCGGCGCGGGTGAGCAGGACCGGGTCCGCGGTCGGCATCGGCAGTGCCACGCACACAGACGGGTAGGAGCTCTGGTGCTGGTTGTAGTGCGAGGTGCCGGCGAATGCGGTGAGGACCTTGGCCTGCAGCCCGTGCTTACCCAG
Organism: Arthrobacter sp. NPDC058097; assembly: GCF_042884885.1. Taxonomy (NCBI): domain Bacteria; kingdom Bacillati; phylum Actinomycetota; class Actinomycetes; order Micrococcales; family Micrococcaceae; genus Arthrobacter; species Arthrobacter sp. NPDC058097. Next base: position 13,725 of record NZ_JBHVSZ010000009.1, on the reverse strand, counting down.
CCGGGCTGAGGCCTGTTGGCCGTAGACGGAGAGGACCTGCCGGAGCCCGGCGGCGGTGGTGACGGGTGTGGCGAAGGAGCGGGAGAAGATCAGCTGGTCCCGGCCGATGCGTTCTTCCTCCATCGGGATGCACGGGGTGCCCTGCAGTTCCAGGACGGTGCGCATCATGACCACGGAGAACCTGTCCCGGATCGCGACCGGGTCCGCGCAGGTGAGGTCGGCGATCGTGTGGATGCCGATGGCGTTCAGGCGTCTGGTCAGCCGGCCGGCGACGCCCCAGATTTCCTCCACGGACAACTTCCCCAGCAGTGCTTCCCGTACAGGGGCGGGGACGGAGTCCCAGTTGCAGACCCCGCCGAAGGCCGGGTTGTGTTTGGCCCACTTGTTGCACAGCTTCGCCAGGGTTTTGGTGGGGGCGATCCCGACGCAGACCGGCACGCCGACGTGCCGGCCGACCGCGGCTTTCATGGCCTGGCCCAGGGTGAGGAGTTCGGCGGGGGAGCCTTTGACGCCGAGGAAGGCCTCATCGATGCTGTAGACCTCGAGCCAGGCCGAGTACCGGCCCAGCAGCTCCATCACCCGGGCGCTGATGTCCCCGTAGAGCTCGTAATTGGACGAGAGCGCAACCAGGCCCCATTCCTTCGCGCGCGGGGCGAGCTTGAACCAGGGTTCACCCATCGGGATGCCCAGGGCTTTCGCTTCCGGGGAGCGGGTCACCGCGCAGCCGTCGTTGTTGGAGAGCACCACGACAGGCCGGTTCTCCAGCGACGGGTTGAAGGCGCGTTCGGCCGAGGCGTAGAAGCAGTTCACGTCCACATGGGCGATCTGCGGCATCCGCCGCATCACCACGGGCTTAGACATTGCTTTCCTCAGACATGGTGCAGGCACCTCGTCGCCACGCCCCACACCGTCAGGTCCGACAACGCCGGGACCTGGATGTCCGGGTACGCCGGATTCTCCGCCTGCAGCACCACCCCGGCTGGAGTGATCCGCAAACGCTTGATGGTCAGCTCCCCGTCCAGGACCGCGACCACGACCGAGCCGTCCTGCGCTTCCAGGGCCCGGTTCACGATCAGTTCGTCCCCGTCGCTGATCCCGGCGCCTTCCATCGAGTCCCCGGTCACCCGCACCACGTAGGTGCTGGTGATGTCCTTGATCAGGTGCTCGTTCAGATCGATCCGGCCGTCGAAGTAGTCCTGCGCCGGCGACGGGTACCCGGCCGCGACCGGGACCGGGGAGACCAGCACGGACAACAAGGACACGCCCGCGTTTAGCACACGGGGACCAACAATGACGGCCACAACACACCTTTTTCGAATATATGTTCGATAGATTCCAAGTTTAGACCCGGGGTCGGACAGTAAGGAATCCTCCAACTGCCATCGGGACGCACGAGGCCCTTGTCCCGGCGTGGACGGTACAGGTTGCACGCCAATGGGAACAGCTTTGAGCTGTCCGGAGGGCTCCACCTGCCCCCAGTGGGCACAACCCGTTTACCCGGTCCTGGTGGTTTGCCTGCTGTCAGTGACGGAAGTCGCGGTTACACGGTGCCCGTGCGGCGTTTGCGGCCCCGTTGCCGCCCGAAGCGCCAGCCCGGCAGCATTTCATCCAGCGCGCCTGCCTTGGCCGGTTCGAGCTCGCCGCGGCGTGCCTTCTGGCGCTGGAAATGCAACCAGACACCGAGGTCGTGTTCTTCGCCGGCCACGACGGCCTTATGCCGGGGCCAGTCGTGCCCTGCCGCCCGGTACCGCGACAAGGCGGCGAGCCGGTCCTGCCATCTGGCCTCATCGGCCACGGACCGCGGCGGCCGTTGCCAGTCCGGCAGGGCGGCCAGCCCGTCACGGTAGGCCGGTGCGAGTGTCCCAGTCGCGGCGTTGCGGCGGCGCCGCTCCAACCAGGACGCCAGCCTCCGCTCATCCGTGTCGGTTGCGGTGCGGGAAGGGTACCGACCCGTTTCCTGGACCAGGGCCACGAGCTGGCGCATCCGCGCCAGCCCCTGCCCGCCCACCCGCATTCTCGGTGGGCCCGCGGCTTGCTCGTGGGCGGCCTGCAGTCCCGGGTCCGCGCCACGTGCCACGGACAGGTGGTAACCGACGGTCGCGGCCGGCGCCCGGGTGAGCGCGGCGATCCGGGAGCGGGTGAGCCCGCCCCGATACATCAGTACCCACTCCGCGTTCGGAGCCGCAGTACGCCGCCTGGTCATCACGGCACCATCCTGCCACCCGCACCGCTGACCGAGCTGCTGCGGCCCTTTGTCACTCGTGGCGGTCGCGGGTGCGAGGGAATGCCTTTCCGCCGGCCCGGCTGTATGGCGAACAGTCCGGGCGCCCCGGCGCCGGGGCCCGCAGTCCTTTGTCCGTGAGCGTAGCTAGGTGGGACGGCACAAGCCTGTCTTCCCGATCCTGGTAAACCGGGGGCCTTTGGAAGCCCATCGGCCCCGAGGCGCAGGGCCCGCACGGGAATCTGGCGTCCGCTGGCGCGGCCGGCTGTCGGGGTTTAGGGCGCGCCCGTCGCAGAGCTCCGTCACACCCTGAACCCGTTGTCTACGTCTTCGACGTTTTTTGGCTGCTGTCCTTATGTTGTCACCGGCATCAGTTCCTCGGCCGTTTGTAGGGTCGCGGCTACTCAGGGGTGGCGGGTATGGCTTTGGTAGCTGGACAGCTGCCTCCACTCGGACAACGTCCCAGATGGTGTTCCAGGAAACGACGAGCTGGTGGGCCAGAGCGGAAACGGAGGTATCGAAACGCTGCAGCGCATCGGTCGCCCACCCGACTGCCGTGGCTGTCAGTTTCGCCCGGGATCGTGCCATCGGATGCTCCTCGATGAACGTAGTTCTCGGGCAGTCCGGGTCCGGACATCGCCAGACGCGTTTGGCCTACGGGAGCCGCACCGGCCGGCCGAAACACAGGATGTCACGGAGTCGAACCGGACGACGGCCATGGCCCACGGCAACGACACCGCAGTCCGGACAGTCGGTGACATCATCCCGCACTCAGAACCAGGCTGGCCCCGGCCACGGTGACAGAGCTGATGTGGACGCCCTTGACACCGAGCAGCGTATCCAATGCTCTGGCGGCAGTCTCGGACCGCCCTAACCACGCTCATCTGGGAAGGACCCCGATAGGATCATCGTCATTTGCGGGCGAGAAACTCGGGCTCCGCTTGCGTGGGGAGCAGGTCAGGCAATTTACGACAGCAAAGCCTCTGAACTCACGTGGAATCCGGCTGCCTTCAAGTCACCGAGCAGGTGACGCTGCCAGCCACCATGCGAGTCGAGAGGGTAGTACGCCACTCCTGCTATGTCTGAGGGGAGTTCCACGCCCTCTTCGTAGAGAATTGTGACGTTGCGTCGTCCTACTCGGCCCATTGCATAACCGAGTTCCAAGATCACGTTTTGACGGGCGCGCGGTTGCATTTCTGGCGAGCCAACCAGGCCGCCCTGATCATCTCCGGTGATGATCACCACCGCGAAACCAGCCCGTTGGCCTAGCTGTTCCTCCAATTTCTCGATAATTGTTGCACCTTGGTTGGTCTTCTCCATCAGCACTACCGCTTCGTGAGCGGTGGCGCGGAGCAACAGATTCTGGACCTGGAGACGGGGTGCTTCCGCCCGGCCATGGATTAGAAAAATTGAAGGTGACTCCCGGGCGGCGCCTCGATCGTCATGTGTCACAGATTCATACCTGTAAAGGTCCAAGTTGTCTCTAATCACGGCGAGCCTCTGAATCTTCTTCTCGATGTCATTTCGCAATCCTTCGGGACTGACCTCCTCGACGTGGTCCAGCCCGAAACCGTACGAAAGTCCGCGGAAGTCTAAGTAATCAGCTTTTGGCCCGGATTGGAAAAACGACTTGTTTTCGAAGCTGCCTTCCAAGATGAGTTGATTTCGTTTGTCCCAGGTTTGATAGCCGGCCGAGAGGACAGTCAAGTCATCTCTGGCGTCGGTGGCGAGGAGGTTTGAGCCCTGGGTCATAGCCTCATTGAGCTTCTGCCGTAGTTGCGGTGGTGAAACCATAAGCCGTGCGTTCATGATGTAAATCCAGATAGAGGTAGGGGGTTGAATAGCAGGGAACTTCGGCGCGGCGGAGCTTATCTATTGCTCGACCAACAGAGAGGATCAGCTAAAACAGTCTCGGCTCAAAAACTTCCGTGGCGCCTTCTAGCCGTCCTCCTTCAGCGAGTGCCTCGTAGGGGTCTGCATCCAAGGGATGTTCGCGGCGTACTTTCGCCCTAACTTCCAAGCTTTCCTCTTTGAGCCGTTCTACAGGCTCGTAATGTCGCCCTTTCTTTGCGCCAAAAGCTTCGAGTAGACCCGCCGACACAAGCTCTGCTAGGTCACGGCTCGCCAAATTCACGGAGACATCTTCGATTTCTCTATATGTCTGATTGCGTAACCGATACCCCGAAAGCGCGTGGAAGAACGGGCCTATACACCTTTCGTTTAGTCCAGCTGCGTGGATTTCACGTTCAGCAACACCCCAAAGCATCTCTGCCTGCTGGGTGCGACGGAGTACCGTCAGCGCTTGCCGGTAGTGTGCAGTCAGACAGAATCGAATCCAGCGGATGGCATCATTCTCTGGGTGCCAACTCCCTTTGCCGACGTCAGCGAGGACCTTGTAGTACGCCTGCTCGTTTCTTGCAAGGTTCTCCTCGATCGAGCAGAATTCGGGCGCAAGGACACCTTCTCGGGCTAGAACCAGTGCCTGTAAGCACCGCGCCATCCTCCCGTTCCCATCCTTGAAGGGATGGATCATGACTAAATTCAGGTGCGCCATGGCCGCTCGGACGATGGCGGGAGTCTTGGTCTGTTTGTTGACAGCTACGACTAGTTCTCGCATCAGTGCTGGCACTATCTCGGGGTTTGGCCCCTCATAAACCTGCATGTCTTGGTCTTCGTCGTATACGTAAATCGGGCCCTTCCTATACCGCCCGGGCCACTTGGTGAGGTCGTAGTGCTGCATCATGAAATGAAGACTCTTAACGAGCGCATCCGAGTACTCGAAGTCCTCTTCGTTTGCCAATTGCAGGACATAGGTCATCGCATCTCGATAACCCTTGACCGCCGACCAGGCGGCATGGTCAGCAGTCATCGGCTCCTCCTCTCCGACAGCGGCAAAGGCATCGTTCACGTCTACATGAAAGCCCTCGATACTGTTAGAGCCACGGATCGCCCGAGCGAGAGCCACTCGCCGCAAAAGACCAGTCCATCGGCGGGGCTCACGAACTTGAAAGCGAAGCTTCTCGCGTAGCCCGTCGACGGCCCCAAGCACTTGGTAGTCCACGTCTTCGAGAGTGGGGGCTTGGTACAGCACCGTTTCCTCCTTGATCAGTTACTAACTGATATTACATCAGTTAGTAAAGTGCAGGCGCGGATCGTGGCGATAAATTGCGACCTCTGAGCAAGGGCGCCAGTAAGGGAGGTAGAGCACGATCCTGATGAACGCAAACCCGATCCTCCCTTAGGCGATATGACCCGCGACTCGGTGAAGCCGAATCATGAAGCTGATTCCGCGGCCTTGACAGGGTGCTATGAAGAGAATTTCGTGTAGCTTCTATGAGAGTTTGGGGTGGGTGACCGCCACGCAAACCACGAGAACGAGAGGGTTATTGTCAGGGAGGCAAGGGCTGTGTTCCGAGAAACCTATCCTGCCTTCGCCGGCATCTCTGCAGCACGACAAAACGGCACGCGCGCTTCGGCCGGCCGCTGTCCGACCCCGCCGTCATCGCAGACAAGCTCGCGATCGCCCAGGACGCCCGCGCCAAGGGGCGCACTGCCGAGGACGCCGCCCGTCTCGTTGGTTGGAGCCGCGCAACGCTCTACCGCCACCAGCAAGCCCGGGCTGCACGCGAGAGCACCACAACCTAGCCCGGAAACTAAGCGGCGCCTGAAGACTCCGGTTTCCGGCCTCGCTTAGCTAGCACCCGGGTCCACTGCACGGACCTCGCTTTGCTCGGGCTGTTGAAGCGTTTTTCTGTTTTTTGCTGCTGTCCTTCGGATCGTACGTGCCCGCTCCACCGGCTCAACCGTCCTGCGGACGGCTGCGCAGCCGATGCCTTGTGTCGGCGCTTCGCTTATTTCCTCCCACAACCCATCGCTGCTTGCCCTTCGGGTTGCCCCGGCTCCGTCGGGCACAGCTACGCGCTGCTCCGCCAGCAGGCAACAAACGCCCGGGGAGAGGGGACGCTGGCCGGTCACCAGAGCCGCCCCACCCGCCGGATCCTCAGCAAAGGACGAGAGAAACCATGAACGATCGCATTGCACGCGCTGCCCTGACCCGACTCTTCGAACCCGGCGACCGTATCGGCCGTGCCCTCGTGGGCAGGCTCGGCGCGTACGCCGCGTTGCGGCTTGCCACCGGCGTGCAGCCCGTACACGCCCTCCCGGAGGTTACGGCCGAGGAACTGTCAGAAGCATTGACACGATGGGCTCCGAGGGGTCCGGAGGTCGACCCGGAGAAGGATCTGGCCACCATCGAACGCCTGGGCGGCGGGTTCCTCATCCCAGGAGATGAGCACTGGCCGGAAGGCCTGGATGACCTGCCCGACGCCCCGTACGGGCTGTGGTACCGGGGAAACATCGACAACGGCATCCCCGCACCTTCGAAGTGTGTGGCCCTGACCGGATCCCGGGACTCGACCAGCTACGGCGCCTCCGTGACAGGAGACATGGCATACGGGCTGGCCCAACGTGGAATCTGCGTGATCTCAGGCCTTGCCTATGGCATCGATGCACACGCGCACCGGGCCGCGTTGGCCGGAAGCCAGGGAGAAGGACCGGCGACCCTCGCGGTACTGGCCGGCGGCCTTGACCGGGACTACCCGTCCGGGAACGCTGACCTCGCGGCCGCGATCCGCGTTAACGGCCTGACGCTCTCAGAGCTTCCGCCCGGTTCCGCCCCGACCCGGTACAGGTTCCTGCAGAGAAACCGCATCATCGCCGCCCTCGCCGGGGTCACCTGTGTCGTGGAAGCCCGCTGGCGCTCGGGGGCGCTGAACGCCGCCCATCACGCGGAGACCATTGCCCGGCATGTCGCGGCCGTCCCCGGGAGCGTGCACAGCGCCAACTCGGCAGGATGCCACCGGCTCCTGAAGGAAGGCGCGGCGGTGCTGGTGTCCGACGCGGCCGAAGTGGCCGAACTCCTCGCCAGCTAGTCCCTTCAGGTGGCCGTCCCCTTGGCGGGGCGGTCACCGCGGGCGGTCCGCCGTCGTGCCCGGCTTGCGCTGTGGGTCGGCGGCGGCGGACCGCCAACCGCCCAGGACTCATGTGGGGGACCGGGGTGCGCGGCCCACCGGAGTCAGGGGCGCCGAAAAGGAAAAGCGGTGGTGCTGATGGAGGGTTCGCAGGGCTCACCAGGAAAGGGCGTCCGCTGGCGCGGCCGGCTGAGGGGTCCAGTGCCGGCTCCGCAGGGCTCCGCCGTCCCTGGCCCTGTCCTGTCTACGACGTTTTGGCTGCTGTCCTTCGGATTGTACGTGTCCGCTCCGGCCGGTCTAGCCCCTCCTTCGTCGGGGCCTGCGTGACAGGAAATGTCCCTGCGGCGCTCCTTCGTCGCTGATTTCCTCCGGGAATTTCCCGCCCCTTGCCCTCACGGGTAGACAGGCCTCCGTCGGCCACAGCTCCGCAAGCTTCGCCAGCAGCCAAAACAACGGAGGGGAGAGGGGACGCTGGCCGGTCACCTGAACCGCCCCCGCCCACCAAATTCCTCAGCAAAGGACTTTCAACATGAACGACGCAATCCGTATCTCCAGCCCCGCCGACATCCTCGGTTTCATCCCGCACTCCCTCGGGTTCGTACCGCGTGAATCCTTCGTGTTCCTGACCATGCGCGGCAAGACGCTGGGCGCGACACTCCGCGTCGACGCCCCCGCGTTCGCCGAACCCGCCGGTTTCGCCCGTTCCATGGTGGACTACATCGCGCTGGACATTCAGGCCACGGCGGTGCTGCTGGCCGTCTACACGGCCAGCACCCCCGCGCCCGGGCAGGCCCGCCCCTTCCACGACCACGTCGAGGCCGTCATTGAGGCACTGGACAGCGCAGGCACCCCGCTGCAGGACGCGTGGCTCATCACCCCGTCGCACTGGCAAAACCTGCTGTGCGACAGCGACGCCGGGTGCTGCCCACCGGAATCGCTGGAATCCATCACCGACGGGCAACTCAACGCGGAACTGGTGTTCCGTGGCAGCAGCTACCAAAAAACGCCCGGCACCAGCTATTCCCCGTTCGCAGGCCCGGCAGACCGGGAGGAGCAGATCCGCCACGCCCTTCCGGGAGTGCTCGGCGCCGAGCTGCGCCCCGGCCGGGAACTGTGGGCCGAGGCCCTAACCCGGGACGGCTGGACGGATCCGCAGACAGCGGTGGAGCTGCTGGCGTGCCTCCAGCGCCCGGACCTGCGCGACACGTTGTTCTGCAACGTGATCGACCCCGAGTTGCCGGACGCCAAGGACAGCGGAAACCTGCTCATGGGGGAGGGGATCGCCCCGGACTGGGACCGCGTAGACCGGGCACAGGAAACCGCCCGGGACCTCATCGACGCCGCGCCCGAAGGCTACCGGGCGCCCCTGCTGACCTTGATCGGATGGCTGGCGTACCTCAAAGGCCAATCGTCAGTAGCTGCGGACCACTTCGAGCTGGCTCTCGCTGATACACCGGGCTACCGGCTTGCCGAACTGATGGACCAGCTGGTGAGCCGGGGAACCATCGCCCCCGTTGCGAAGAACGAGGCAACCGCCTACAAGCGGCACCGCTAAACAAACGGGGCCGGGCCGGGAAACCGGTCCGGCCCCCTTGGGTGCGGTGGCGGCCTCCCCCGCATGCGCTCCTCCGGCCGCCGATCACGCTGCCGCGGGCGCAGCAACACAATCGGGAACCAGCCGGACGTCGGGCTACAGTGGAAAAGGAACACGATCCACTAAGAGCCTGGGGGCAGCAAATGAGCCACGAGTACATCCTCACGGACGACGACGCAGCACCTGGCGATGCCACCCATGCCCAGGACATCCTCGAGCTATCGATGCTGACCATGCCGCAGCCAGGCACGCCCATCATCGATATCTCCTGGGAGAAGTCCCCGCTGGACCTATAACTTGATGCAGCAATGACGCTGCATGACTGGATTTCCTTTTGCTGAGGGAAAAACCGAGGCCGGCCCCGAGGGGCCGGCCTCAGCCCTTTTAAAAACAGGAAAGGGCGTCCGCTGGCGCGGGCGGCTGCGGGGTCCAGTGCCGGCTCCGCAGGGCTCCCGCCCCGTTCCGCCCCCGACCCGATACCGGCTCCAGAACCGTCAAGTATATGCGTCGGGCGTGGACTCCTGGTCCTCCGACAGAACATCGACGGCCGCCGGAGTCAGTCCCTCTTTTTCCCAAGGTGTAAAGCCGATCGAGGATTCGAGAAAGGCTCTTACGGCCTCGTCGGTCTGCTGGGCGAGTAGCATCACCGTTTGATAGAACTCCGAGACAACGGCGGGCGTGACTTCCGTTTCAGGCGGGGTGCCGTGGGCAATGGCGCCGCGAAGCTCGACGTGATGCCTAAGGCGGGCGCGGAGGTCCACGCCGTCGTCGGGGTCGACCCAGCTTTCTGAAATGGAAGTTATGCCTATCGCCCGAAGGAAGAGGTCATCTATTTTCTCCGCCTTCGGGACGTTGAACAGGGGAGCGCTGCTGAGGTTCTCTAGGACGTGCGTTCGCCAGCCCTCCCCAGCCAATTTCCAAGGGCTTAGTTCATGCTTATCCTCGCGAAGCTCTTTCGCGATCCTTCTGGCGAGGGGGCGGGGAAGTTGTTCCCAGTCGGCGACGTTTTCCACTAGAAAGCGTGCGGACTCGAGAGCCAAGTCCTCACAGTAGGCTTCCCATGTCGCCGCGATAAGGACGTGGACACCCTTCGATACCTTGTTGATATGGCGGTTGGCTCTTTTGCGTTCCTTCAACATTTGCCGTATCGCGTGGAAGCTTCTTAGGTCGGCACTAGCGTCCTGAAATTGGATGCGCGCCTGACTGGCGACTCCCAGGAATTTCTTGCCGCGTGGAATGGTCATTTTCCGTGCCCTAATTACTGATCGAAGTAGTCCAAGTAAGACTCGACTTCCTGCGACTTAGTCGGGCAGAAGTACGCCACTGTGAGCCGAACGCCGTCGGGACCGCCGCCCGTCGAGTTGCCGCCGATTGAGCGGACGTTAACGCCGAGGTTTGTCCCGGTCTCATCGCAAATCTCTTTTTTCATGAAGTCGGCGAAGTTCTGGACGTTGTCGGGCTTGATGCCGAGGGCGGCGAGGTCTGCTTTGTAAGAACCGCTCGTCTTAATCGGCGCCGGTGTCGGTGTTGGCGTGACCGTGACCGTCTTAGTGACAGTAGGTGTCGGCGCCGAGGCCGTACTGGTAGTGGCGGCGGTGCTGGAGCTTTCAGCGGCAGCCCCACAGCCGGACAAGGCAGTGAAGAGCAGAAGAGCGGCAGCGGCAGTGACATGCTTTTTCATCGTTCCCCCAATATGAAATACGAGATGTTTCTGCACCTTATCTGGGAAAAATAAAAAAGCCCTTCTCGCGGCCTAGGAAGTAGTCCTGGGGTTTTGAGAGGGGCCTTTGTTACGGCGTCATTTAGGCATTTACGGGGACCTTGGGTGGCGGCACTTACACGCAGTGCCGGCGACTGGGGGCGGCGCGGTCGCCGAGGTTAAGGAGGCCGAAAGCAGACCCGGGCTGCTAATGGAGGGTTCGCAGGGCTCACCAGGAAAGGGCGTCCGCTGGCGCGGCCGGCTGTGGGGCCAGTGCCGGCTCCGCAGGGCTCCGCCGTCCCTGGCCCTGTGTTGTCTACGACGTTTTGGCTGCTGTCCTTCGGATTGTACGTGTCCGCTCCGGCCGGTCTAGCCCCTCCTTCGTCGGGGCCTGCGGTGCAGGAAATGTCCCTGCGGCGCTCCTTCGTCGCTGATTTCCTCCGGGAATTTCCCGCCCCTTGCCCTGCGGGTAGACAGGCCTCCGTCGGCCACAGCTCCGCAAGCTTCGCCAGCAGCCAAAACAACAGGGGGGGAGAGGGGAAGCTGGCCGGTCGCTAAACCGCCCCAAGGGACAACTTGGTCCGCGCCCGCACCGTTTCCACCCGCTTGACAGACATAGAAGCGTCGGGGGAGAAGGGGACGCTGGCCGGTCACCAAGGGCCGCCCCACACCCCCACGTCTCTGCAAGGACAAAAACCATGAACGCTACACCCACGCTCGAAATGCTCGACCCCGCTACCCTGACCGTCGACGTCAACGTCCGGAAGGACGCCGCCCTGACCGCCGATTTCATCGCCAGCATCAAAGAACACGGAGTGATGGAACCGGTTATCGCCCACCGCAAGGACGACGGGGCCGTGCACGTCCTGATGGGACAGCGCCGCACCCGCGCCGCCGTCGAAGCCGAGCGCCCCCTGATTCCCGTCATGATCATCGAGTCCCCCGAGGAAGCCGAACGCATCGTCACCCAGGTGGTCGAGAACATCCAGCGCGCCGAACTTACAGAAGCGGACGAAGCGGACGCCTACCACCAGCTGTCCCTGATCGGCGTCCCGGCCGCCGCGATCGCCAAGAAAACCGGACGGACCAAGACCATCGTCGAATCCGCCCTCAAAGCCAAGTCCACCGACACCGGAGCCGCCGCGCTGGGCAAGGGCTACACCATCGAAGAAGCCCTAATCCTCGCGGAATTTGAGTCAGATGAAGACGCCACGGCTGAGATCGAGTCAGTCATCATGGACGAACCCGACATGCTCCTGCACGTCACCCAGCAACTGCGCGACAAGCGCGACCGCGCCGCCGCGCTGGCCGCCCTCACCGCCGAGCTGGAAGCGGCCGGAACCATTGTCGTCCCGGAATGCGGGTACGGGGAGGACAGCGAAACACTCCGGGTCACGTCCCTGAAAAGGGCAGACGGGGAACCGGCCACCGACGAGGACGGAAACGCCGTCTACATCGAGACGGACTATCGCGGCGGGCACTCCGCCGTCGCCGTGGTCACCGGCTGGAAAGAACTGGGCTTCACGCTCCGCTACTACAGCGGCTACGGCACGTCATCGGCTCCCAAAGGCCCCATGACGGAGGAACAGAAAGCCGAGCGGAAGACCCTGATCGAGAACAACAAGCTCATGCAGTCCGCGACGACCGTCCGCCGCGAATGGGTCAAAAACCTGCTGGCCAAGAAGCAGGCCCCCAAGGGCTGGCAGTACTTCACCGTCCACGCGATCACCCACCACTCCGAAACCGCCAGCGGCTACGACGGCAACGTGGCCGCCGAGATGATCGGGGTGACGTTCGAAGAATCCAGCCAGTGGGCTTGGAACCCGCTCCGGGACCACGTCGCCAAGACCACCACACGGCCAGAGTTCGCACTGATCGCCCTGATCTGCGCCGGGTATGAAAAGACCATCCAAAAAGACTCGTGGCGCTCACCCAGCCAAACCCACCGCGACTACCTGAACCAGCTGGTCCTCTGGGGATACACCGCAAGCGAGGTCGAGCAGATCATCATCGACAGCGGCGAAAAGACCGAAACAGCCGCCTAAACATGAACCCCTTGCCGGGCGGACCGACCGCCCGGCAAGGCCCCCGGCCCAATCACCACACCCGGGCAAGGAACCTTCCAGAAGTCGGGCGGTCCGCCGCCCAGGGCGCACCACAGCGGCCACCCACCAGCGGCGGACCGCCGTCCGACGCCAGCAAGCAGGAACACAGGACAGGTGCCGCGCTCCGGCAATGAGGTCGGGACAGAATGCGGCCATCACTTCAGCTAGACTGACCCTAGATTTCTTGCAGAGAAACCCGAAAGGAGCCGGCACACCGGCTCCTTTCCGGGTTAACCGTCGGAGCCGGTGCCGGCGTGTTGATTCAGCCCGGGACGTTCCGGGGATCGTTGCCGTAACTGTTTTTGGAACCGATTTGGCCGTCCTGGTTCCGGATGACGTGCTCCACCTTGTCGGCCTGGGCCGCCTCGCGGCCCGCAGCTACCGCTTCGTCTTTGGTGCCGTACCCGGCGCCGAATGCGCGGCCGGTGCCCTCGCGCTTGTTCTTCCAGGCACCGTTTTCGTAGTACGTCTCAATGTCACCCTGAGCCACTGCATACTCCCTCTGCCGTTCCGATATGACCCCCGCCGCGTAGCGCGGGTAGCGAAAAGCCCCACAGCACGTGGAGCTGCAGGGCTTTCCTGGCAACCACTCCGCCTGATGGGGGACAGGCGAAGAAGATTGACTCCGACAATAATAGAAAGCATGCTTATCTTTCAAGCTGCCGGAAGGGCTGCAGCCCCATAGACATTTCGATGATGAGGTGAGCGATGGAAACCAATGAAGAGCAGCATGCTGTGGTGTCGGTAATTAACACCCTTGCCTGCAGATTTCCCGGACGCTCCCGGACCGACATTGAGGACGCGGTCTGTGAAGAGTACTCGGCCTTCAATTCGGGCCCGGTGCGGACAATGGTCCCCGTACTCGTTGAACGCGCGGCCATCAGGCGGCTCCAGGACATTTGCCCGTAGAAGCACCGCGGACGCCTTTCCCGTGGACTGTAAATCTCTACCCGGTTGCAATGACGATGAGACACCGCTGGAAGTTATTGAAGTTCCGTTTGACGACGTTCCGGCCCTTGTAGTCCTCTTTGTCAAGGAACGGGGGACTGCCGCCGACCGATCCGCGTCGTTCCCGATGGCTGATCTGATCGGCTGGTTCCGGGATCACCGCGGCGATTCCGCGTCCTCACAGCAGG